>JAJTEW010000002.1 GCA_021299875.1 Comamonadaceae bacterium
GCCACCAAGACCTCGATCAAGGTGAAACCACGGGACCGCTTGGCCGGTTGAAGAGTCCTCATGGCCTGAACCCAGTCGTGTTGGGTGTGCTTTGCACCCTGAAAGGCCGCAAGCCGTCGGTCACCACCCACAAACGTTTGCCCGGCGCGTTGGCGTTGGACAGCGCCAAAGCCTGCGGTTCGATCAAAGGCTCGGGCCCCAAAACCACCCGGACACCTGGCGCAGCGCGGGTGTCGCTGTTCAGCCATGTGCGCGGCAAGCCCGGCGGCGGCAAGCCTGCAAACTCAAAACTGGAGCCGCCATTGGCCGTTTGCCAAACCACGGGCATACCGAGTGCGCGGGCTTGGGCGCGGCCTGTTTCCAGCAAGGCGGCCAGCCGCTCGGCATCGCGCTCCAGAGCGCTGTCGGCGCTGTCGCGCAGCGACCAACTCACGCCGGCAGTGGCCACCGCGATCAAGGTCACCACCACCAACAGCTCCAAGAGGGTGAAACCCCGGGCCAGGCCAGGGCGGCGCTTATTGCCAGCTGCCGATGTCCGCATTGTTGCCCTCGCCACCGGCCTGACCGTCAGCGCCAAAGGACAAGACCTCAACCTCGCTGCGGAGGCCGGGATTCATGTACTGGTAAGGGCGACCCCAAGGGTCGTTGGGCAATTTGTCCAAATACGGCTTCCAGTTGGCGGGCACAGGCTCGGTGGTGGGCCGCAAAACCAAGGCCCGCAAGCCCTGCTCGGGCGTTGGAAAGCGCTGGTTGTCCAACTTGTACAACTTGAGCGCCTGCGTCAAATTGCCCACATCGGTGCGGGCGGCGGTGATGCGCGCATCGTCGGCACGCCCCAGCACATTGGGCACGATCAGCGCGGCCAGCACGCCAATGATGGCCAATACGACCATCAGCTCGATCAGGGTGAAGCCGCGTTGGCGGCGGGCGGCTGGGCGCTGATGGGAGAGGGCAGGGTTTTGCATGCATTGAATCATAATCTGCCCATGTTCCAAATCCACAACAAACCGGTCCAAGTCTTCAGGTTGAATGCATTCACCGCTTTGATCTGGTGCGCTGCCGCGGCCGGACTTGTTTTTTGGGTGTTGAAATTTCCAACGGATTCTGGGGCACGCCCGACCCCGGTCACCGCGACCCCCATCGTCAGCTCGGTGTTGGGCCCTGACGCTGCTTCACAGACCGCGCGGGTTTGGGGTGTTCAATCGGCTCTGCCCGAAGTGAGCATGGCTTTGTCCAGCCGCTTTCAGCTGTTGGGGGTCATTGCCAATGCATCTGGCCATGGCAGTGCATTGATTGCGGTCGATGGGCAGGCGCCCAAAGCCTATCGGGTGGGGCAGACATTGACCGATGGGGTGACTTTGATCAACCTCAGCGCCAGGCAAGCCAACTTGGGCCCTGCGTCGGGAGGTGCAGGTGGTTTTTCTTTGGCCATGCCGAGCCAAGGCAATAGTCCTTGATGAGTCCTTTGTGGCTTCAAGCCCGCAAAAACAAGCGATAAACCGGATTGTCCGTCTCTTCCGCATACGGATAGCCCAGCGTTGTGAGGAACTTGTCAAAGGCCTTGTCGTCTTTGGCGGGCACTTGCAGACCCACCAAAATGCGGCCGTAGTCGGCACCTTGGTTGCGGTAGTGAAACAGAGAGATATTCCAGCCTGGGCGCATCAGGCTCAAGAACTTGAGCAGTGCGCCGGGGCGTTCGGGGAACTCAAAGCGCAGCAGGCGTTCGTCTTGTGACAGGGCCGAATGCCCGCCCACCATGTGGCGGATGTGCTCTTTGGCCAGTTCGTCGTGCGTCAGGTCAATCGCCTTGAACTGCTGTTTGTTGAATTTGGCGGTGATCTTGCTGCTTTCGCCCTTGCCGTGGGTGCTCAGCCCCAAAAACACATGGGCTTTGTCCGAGTCGCTCATGCGGTAGTTGAACTCGGTCACATTGCGCGGCCCACCGGGCAGGCTGCCAATCAACTCCAAAAAGCGTTTGAAACTGCCGCGCTCTTCCGGGATGGTCACGGCAAACAAGGCTTCTTTTTCTTCGCCCACATCGGCCCGCTCGGCCACAAAGCGCAAGCGGTCAAAGTTCATGTTGGCACCGCACAAGATGGCCGCAAAGGTTTTGCCTTTGCATTTGTGCGCGGCCACATACTGCTTGATGGCGGCCACCGCCAACGCGCCTGCAGGCTCCACGATGGAGCGGGTGTCCACAAACACATCCTTGATGGCCGCGCACACCGCATCGGTGTCCACCGTCATGTACTCGTCCACCAAGTTGCTGGTCACGCGGAAAGTCTCTTCGCCCACCAGCTTCACGGCCGTGCCGTCTGAAAACAAGCCGACATCAGGCAAAGTCACCCGTTTTTGGGCGGCCACCGACTGGATCATGGCGTCCGAGTCGTTCATTTGCACGCCAATGACCTTGACGCCGGGGCGTACCGCCTTGATGTAGTTGGCCACGCCGCTGATGAGGCCGCCGCCGCCAATGGCCACAAACACCGCATCGAGCGGCCCTTGGTGCTGGCGCAGCATTTCCATGGCAATCGTCCCCTGGCCCGCGATCACGTCCGGGTCGTCAAAGGGGTGCACAAAGCTCAGACCTTGCTTTTTTTGCAGCGTCAGGGCGTGGTTGTAGGCGTCTGAATAGCTGTCGCCATGCAAGACCACATCGCCCCCCAGGCCCTTGACCGCGTCGATTTTGACCTGCGGCGTGGTGGTGGGCATGACGATGATGGCGCGCGTGCCCAAGCGGCTGGCGCTCAGCGCCACGCCTTGCGCGTGGTTGCCAGCCGAGGCGCAGATCACGCCCTTTTTGAGCTGTTCCGGGCTCAGGTGCGCCATCTTGTTGTAGGCCCCGCGCAGCTTGAAGCTGAACACGGGTTGCTGGTCCTCACGCTTCAAAAGCACCTGGTTGCCCAAGCGCTTCGACAGGTTTTTGGCCGTTTCCAGCGCCGACTCGGTGGCCACGTCATACACCTTGGCGTTGAGGATCTTGATCAGGTAATCGGCGGGTTGAAGGTGTGGGGTGGTCATGTTGTAGGTTTGAGTTTTTCTGTTGCAGCAATCAAATGGGGTAGCAGTTTGCAAATTTCGTCGATTGCACTCTCTTCGACATCCCAATAGCCCTCGTATTCGGCCAAATTTCTTTTCTGGTGGGCTGCATCCAATACCCGCCATTGATGGGGTGGCCAGTTGATCGTGTGGGCCAGGCACTGGAAAACTGTAAAACGATTTTCGCTGCGATAACCATGCCAACGCAGTGCAGCCAAAGCAGCGGCATGTGCTGCGCTGTAAGCGCTGTTGAAGCGACCTTCGCTCGAAAGACTTTTGATTTGCGCATCCAACAACCGGGTCTTGGCCATTTTCAATAACCGCTCAAACTCCAAATCATCTCTAGGCTCGCTTTTGAGTTGACCGATGCGATGTAAATTGGCCAAAGCTTCACTGGGCATCTTGATGCTCCAGTAAATCGATGACGGATTTTTGCAAAACTTTGTTGACGAACGAACTGGGGTCCGCCTGTCGAACGGCGAATTCTTGCTTTGTGTAGCAGCTGGGGTTAATTTTTCTTCCCAACTCAGACTCCAAGTCGCCCAAGCATTGAAGCACTTCTGACAAGCTCAAATCATCGCCTACCAGCAACAGGTCAATGTCACTGTTAGCGGTGTCAGTTTGTTGGGCCACTGATCCATAAATCCAAGCTTTCGCCAGTTTGTGTTTGATGGGCAATACTGCTCGCGTCAAAAGTGCTTGCATGCCAACTGTTTTGCGGGTCAGTGAAACCAAGTCTTTGAACACAGGGCTGTCAGGATTGGCTTGAAAAATTCTCAAGTTGCCAACACGCTCTGCTCGAACAATTCCGGCCTCGGTCAATTGTTTGAGTTCTTGTTGCAAAGAAGCGCTGCCCAGTTGAGTCAGTCGAAGCAGCTCATTGAGGTGGAAAGAGCGCTCAGGCAGACCAAACAACCACCTAAAAAGGCGGGAGCGACGGTCTGTGAACAGGGCATTGGCCAACGACATGCAATGAATTTAGCATGATCAAGCCAAAAAATAGCATGAACAATGCAAAAAAATGCCCCAAGTCTTGCGACTTGGGGCAAATCCACCTTTTCAGAGGGTGGAGGAGACAACCGGTGCGGGCTAAAAAAGCACGCTTGTTCGCAATTGTAGGCTTGAATTGTTGCAACGCAGCAGAATTGGCCCTCAGAAAATAAAAAAAGTGGGTTTTTAAAGCCGCAGTTTGCGCAAGATCACATGCCATGCTTGGCTTTGACCGGTTTGGGTAACATCCTGACCAGCCTGCGGCAAGACACGCCGCAATCATTGGAGGAAAAAATCATGGAATGCACAGTCACTTGGACCGGCGCTGCCGGCACCCGCTCGGGTATGGGCTTTTTGGCCGAAACTGGCTCGGGCCACATGGTCGCCATGGACGGCGCCCCGGACGCCGCCAAACCTGAAAACGGCGGCCAAAACCTCGCCCCCAGGCCCATGGAAATGCTGTTGGCTGGCGTGGGTGGTTGCACCGCCTATGACGTGGTGCTGATCTTGAAGCGCGGACGCCACGACGTGCGCGGCTGCAGCGTCAAGCTCAGCAGTGAACGCGCCGAGGTCGACCCCAAAGTGTTCACCCGCATCAACATGCATTTCACCGTCACCGCCAAAGGCGTGCCCGCCATCGCCGTCGAGCGCGCCATCGCCATGAGCCATGACAAATACTGCTCAGCCAGCATCATGCTCGGCAAAACCGCGGAGATCACCACCAGTTTTGAGGTGATTGAAATGGCATGAATTTCAGAAAAATGGAATCGCTTGCCATCAATTCAGAGATTGATCCCCCTGCCGACCTCTCCCACGGACTCAAACCCGGTGCGCCACCGTCGTCATCACCTTGGCTGCGGCTTGCATGAATGCCTTGACGGGGGCGGGCAGCTCCACAGCCCCAGCTTGTTGCGCCATTTGGGCGTGGGCGATCTCATCGGCCTTCATGGCCGACACGATGGCGCGCGACGCCAAATCGGACGACGGCAGCAAATCCATGTGGCTTTGCAAATGGGCCTCCACCTGCCGCTCGGTCTCCACCACAAAGCCCAAACTCACCTTGTCGCCCCCCAACTTGCCCGCTGCAAAGCCAATGGCAAAAGCCCCCGCATACCAAAGCGGGTTGAGCCAAGAGGGGCGGTCGTTCAAATCTTGCAGCCTTTGCTGGGTCCAGGCCAAGTGGTCCGTCTCTTCACGGCTGGCTTGGGCCAGTTGGGCCCGCAGTGTCGGGCTCTGGCAGGCCAAGGCCTGTCCGGTGTAAAGCGCCTGGGCGCAGACCTCGCCCACGTGGTTGATCCGCATGAGCGCACCCGATTGACGGCGTTCGGCGTCGCTCAACGCCAGGTCAGCTACGTTGGCAGCCGGATTGGAGCGGCTGGCTCGCGGCTCGGCAAACAGGGTGCGCAAAGCGCTGTCGGTGGCCAAAATTAAAGCATTCATCATGCGCAAAGTTTAACCAGAGGGCGTAAAGCCTGTTGGCGGCAAGAGCCAAGACCGATGAATGCGCCGGCGAGCTGGTTTTGCAGTTGTGATGTATTCAATTGAAAACTTGACGGAAGTCATTGAATCTATTGGTGAAAATTCAGTTTTAAGACTGGATGCAAGGGTAATTCCTAGGGAATGTTGCACGCCAACAACAAAAAGGCCTTATCTTTTGCATATGACTTGGCGAAGTCATTTACGTCTGGTGGAATACACACAACTTCCTGAATTGGAGGTTGGCTCAGGGTCTCGAAGGGTGATAGTCACCCATCTGATCTAGGCCCTTTTTTAACCTTGGAGAAAATTGCAATGAAAAAAACTCTGATTGCTCTGGCTGTTTTGGCAGTTTCGGGCGCTGCTGTCGCTCAATCCACCGTGACCATCGGCGGTATCGTGGAAATCGCTCCCTACCAAACTGGAACAGCGACCACTACTGTCCAAGGAGCCGGTGCTCTTGAACAACAGCTCAAAAGCACCCGTACTGCCGGCCCCAACACATGGGCCACTTCGGTTTTGAACATTTCCGGCACTGAAGACCTGGGCGGCGGTCTGAGCGCCTCGTTCTTCACGATGACGGGTCTCGGTACCCTCCCCAACGGGAACGCCAACGCAACGGATGGCGGTATCGGTAACCGTGAGCGCAGCTTGTCATTGACCAGCAAAGACCTCGGCACCTTGCGTTATGGCCGCTTTGTGTCTGCTCCTGGCACCGGTTTCCACGCTTTCTCCGGTGCTGGCTCCGCCACCCTGCCTGGTTCTTCTTATGGCTTCAGCCAAGCCAATGCCAACGGCGCAGCTGGTTTATTTGGTGAAAACAATTTCCATGTCAGCACGCGCAACTATGAGCGCCAAAACAACCTGCTCCAGTTCACCTCCAACGCCATGAATGGCTTCACCGTCACTGTGGTCCACGGCAGGGACGCGCTGGACAACACCGCTGCTGCTAACCCTGGTGAAACCAAAAACGAGTACACCGGCGCTCAATTGGGCTACGTCGCTGGCCCTCTGAGCCTTGCCGTGGGCTTGAATGAGCGCAAGGGCGAAACAGAATCCGTTGCTGCCAATGTCAGGTCCACCTCCAACAAGGGCAATTTGAACTGGATCGGTGCTTCGTACAACTTCGGTCCTTTTGCCCTGTTCGGCCATCATGCCACCCGCGAAGAGAAGGACACCAATGCTGCGGGTGTGACCAGCACAACCAATGACATGAAAATCACTGGCTTTGGCATCTCTGCACCCATCGGTGCATGGACGCTGCGTGCCTCGACCTACTCGGGCAAGGACGCTCGCCAAGACACTACCAATGGTGGTCTTGGCAATGCCGACAACATGAAATTGGCTGGCCAACAGGTCAGCGCAGTCTACGCTCTGAGCAAGCGGACCAGCTTGATTGCTGCGGCGGGCAAGAACGAGTACAAGCGTGACGGTGCCGAATCCACTGCTGCCACTCGCAAGTACGAAGCAAAGACTCTGACTGTGTTGCACACTTTCTAATCTCCTGCTGGCGCAAGCCAGTTGAGATTGAGAAAACCCCAAACCCACCGTGGTCACACGGTGGGTTTTTTTATTTGGCCCGTTGTCTTTGCAGCGACTGGATCTGTTCCATGGCCAGGGGTCACGCGGGGGGCACGCATGGCGGCTTTGCGATCACCACGGCCGCCGAAAACACCGAGCGTGTTCGCCGCATTTTTGTGGACCCCTTGGCCCAGCGCCAAAAGGTTGTCGCTGGGTCAGGGCGTCCTATACTTCGCGTTGGTCCAGCGGGTACGTTGGCATCAGGCGCTGCTTCAGCGCTGCAAAGACTGTTGCAAAGTTTATGGAACCCAGCCACCCCGTCACCCCCAGCGATCCTTTAGCCGCGCCGGCAGCTGCCAAAGAGACCGGCCGCACCAACGACCCTGCGCGCACCATGGCCGAGATCTTGGCCGTGGCCACGCACGAGTTTGCCGACAAGGGGCTCACGGGGGCCCGCATCGACGCGATTGCGGCAGCCACGCGCACCAGCAAGCGCATGATCTATTATTACTTCGGCAGCAAGGACGGGCTTTACCTGGCGGTGCTCGAAGAGGCTTACCGCCGCATGCGTGCCATCGAGTCGGATCTGCACCTGGGCGATTTGCCGCCGCTGGCGGCATTGCAAAAACTCGTGGAGTTCACCTACGACCACCACCGCGACAACGAGGACTTCATCCGTTTGGTGATGAACGAGAACATCCAACGCGGCGACTACCTGCGCCAAAGCAACAACATCCAACAGCTCAACTCCACGGCCATTCGCGCGGTGCGCGATGTGTATGAGCGCGGGGTCCAGGACGGTGTGTTTCGCCCAGGGCTAGAGCCGGTGGACATCCACTCGGCCATTTCGGCCTTCACGTTTTTCAACGTGTCCAACCGCCACACCTTTGGCGTGATTTTTCAGGACAAAGCCAGCCCCACCAAGGCCCAGACCCTCAAGCGCGAGCATGTGGTCGAGCTGATCCTGCGCTTTGTCAGCCATTCTGTTTCGGCATGACAGCCTGGCCGTGAAGGCGTTCAAACCTAGGGTAACTCCCAATCCCATAAAAACTAACCAGTTCGTACATTATCGAAAGTCCTGAATCGGAGATGTGTGTTGGTTCAAAAATTCATTGATGGTTTTTGCAAAGTCCTGAGCGTCGTCATCGCCCTGTGTTTGGCGGTGATGGTGTTGCTGGTGTTTGGCAATGTGGTCATGCGCTACGGGTTCAACTCGGGCATCACCTTGTCTGAAGAGCTGTCACGCTGGTTGTTCGTCTGGATGACCTTCATGGGCGCGGTGGTGGCCTTGCGCGAGCATGGGCACCTGGGCACCGACATGTTGTTGAGCCGCCTGGGCCCGCTGGGCAAAAAGTACTGTTTGGGTTTGTCTTATCTGACGATGCTCTTCATTTGCTGGCTGCTGTTCAAAGGGGCCTACCAACAAACCGTCATCAACTTGGGCAGCACCAGCGCGGTGATGGAAGTGTCCATGGCCTGGGTTTATGCCCCTGGCGTGGTGTTTGCCGTCTTGGGTGCTTTGATCTTGCTGACCGACTTGTTGCGCTTGCTCAGCGGTCAAGTGCGCGATGAAGACTTGGTCAGGGTGCAAGAGTCCGAATCAGCACCCCACTCGCGCCACGGCAAAGACTGAACGCACAGGGCACGGACATGACAATCGCTGTCTTCATTTTTTCTCTGCTGGGCGCCATGGCCATTGGCATCCCGATTGCGTTTGCGCTGATGGTTTGCGGCGTGGCGCTGATGTGGCATCTGAACATGTTCGATGCCCAGATCCTCGCGCAAAACCTGCTCGAAGGCGCCAACAGCTTCCCTTTGCTGGCCGTGCCGTTTTTCATGTTGGCGGGCGAAATCATGAACGCAGGCGGTCTGTCGCGCCGCATCGTGAACTTTGCCATGGCTTGCGTGGGCCACATCCAAGGCGGCCTGGGTTATGTGACCATCATGGCGGCCGTGATCATGGCCGCCTTGTCCGGTTCGGCCGTGGCCGATGCGGCGGCGCTGTCGGCCCTGCTGTTGCCGATGATGGTGGCCGCTGGCCATGACCGGGCTCGCTCGGCGGGTTTGATTGCCTCGGCCAGCATCATCGCTCCGGTGATTCCCCCCAGCATCGGGTTCGTCATCTTTGGCGTGGCGGGCAATGTGTCCATCTCTAAGTTGTTCATGGCCGGCATCGTGCCCGGCATCATGCTGGGTGCCGCGCTGTGGGTCACTTGGTGGTGGTTGGCGCGGCGTGAAATGGTCCAGGTGCCACCGCGCAAATCCATGGGCGAGGTCCTGGTGGCCATGCGCGAGGCCACTTGGGCGCTGGTCATGCCGCTCATCGTGGTGTTTGGCCTCAAGTTCGGCGTGTTCACCCCCACCGAAGCGGCCGTGGTGGCGGCGGTCTATGCCTTGTTCATCTCCACCGTGGTTTACCGCGAGCTGGGTCTGAAAGACCTCTACCCCTTGTTTGTCAGCTCGGCCAAAACCAGCGCGGTGGTGATGTTCTTGGTGGCGGCCGCCATGGTCTCGGCCTGGCTCATCACCGTGGCCAACTTGCCCGCGCAGTTGATCGAGATTTTGCAGCCCCTGCTCGACAGCCCCCGTTTGCTCATGTTCACCATCATGGTGATCATCATTGTGGTGGGCACCGCGCTCGACATGACGCCCACCATCTTGCTGTTGACGCCAGTGCTCATGCCGGTGGTCAAGGCCGCAGGCATCGACCCGGTTTACTTCGGTGTGCTGTTCATCATCAATTGCGCCATTGGCCTGATCACGCCGCCCGTGGGCACGGTGCTCAACGCGGTGGCGGGTGTCGGAAAAATCAGCATGGACGAAGTCACCCGAGGGGTGATGCCTTTCATGATTGCCCAGTTCAGCATCCTGTTTGCCATGGTGCTCTTCCCAGCCTTGGTCATGGTGCCAGCCCGCTGGTTTTATTGATTTCTTGGGGGTCGTCTGACCGGGTACGCCAGACGACACACCCCACACATGACGAGCGTACGTCCGATTCAATTTTATTTTGGAGACATCTCATGAAACGTGTATTCATCCAGTCCTTGATCGCGACCGTGGCTTTGGCGGCGGTGGGTGTGGCTTCGGCGCAAGACAAAACCATCAAGTTCGCCAACCAGAATGCGGCGGGTCACCCCATCGTTCAGGGCATGGAAAAGTTCAAGGAAATGGTCGAGAAAAACTCGGGCGGCAAGATCAAGGTGAACATCTTCCCCGGTGGCGCACTGGGCAGCGACCAGGCCAACGTGTCGGCCCTGCAAGGCGGCACACTCGAAATGGCGTCCATGAACTCGGGCATCTTTGCCTCGCAAGTGCGTGAATTTTCGGTGTTTGATTTCCCCTTCATGTTCGCCAGCGGCCAAGAAGCCGATGCCGTGGTGGACGGTGCTTTTGGCAAAAAAATGCACGCCCGACTGGAAGAAAAAGGCTTGGTGGGTCTGGGCTTTTATGAGCTGGGCTTTCGCCACCTGACGAATGGCCGCCGCGCCATCAACAAGGTGTCTGAAATCGAAGGCTTGAAACTGCGCGTGATCCCCAACCCGATCAACGTGGACTGGGTCAAGGCGTTGGGTGCCAACCCCACACCGCTGCCCTTCCCAGAGTTGTACGCGGCACTGGAACAAAAAGCCGTGGACGGCCAGGAAAACCCCGTGGCCACCATCAACGGCGCCAAGTTGTTTGAAGTGCAAAAGCACCTGACCTTGACCGGTCACCAGTACAACCCCCAGTCGGTGGTGATGAGCAAGAAGTTTTGGGACACCTTGTCGGCCGCTGAAAAGAAAATCGTGAGCGATGCGGCTGCCGAGTCTTCCAAGTTTCAGCGCACCCAAGCGCGTGCCCAAGAGGCCAGCTTGCTGGAAAACCTGAAGAAAAACGGCATGCTCGTGACCAGCTTGCCACCTGCCGAAGTGGCCATCTTGCGCGACAAGATGAAGCCCGTGATCGCCAAGCACGGCGAGGCGATTGCCGCCACCGTGACCGAGTTGCAGGCCGAGCTGGCCAAGCTGCGCAAGTGATGGCGCAGGCCATGGCCCCGCGCAAGCAGGCCATGGCTTTTTTCTCTGAACGGCATTCGCCCACCTGGCTCCACCCCGCACCATGATCAACGGCAACACCGAACTCATCGCCCACATTGGCTACCCCACGCACACCTTCAAGTCGCCGATGATTTACAACCCGTACTTCAACGAAGCGGGCATCAACGCGGTGGTGGTGCCCATGGCTTGCAAGCCAGAGAACTACGGCGCACTCTTGAAGTCGTTGTTCGTGCTGGAGAACATCCGGGGCGCGCTGATCACCATGCCGCACAAGGTCAGCACCGTGGGGTTGATCGATGAAGTCACCGCCACCGTGCGCGTGGCGGGGGCTTGCAACGCGGTCAAGCGCCTGGCCGATGGCCGCTTGGTGGGCGACATGTTTGACGGTGCAGGCTTTGTGCGCGGCGTGCAGCGCAAGGGCTTTGACCTGAGCGCCAAACGCGCCCTGGTGGTGGGCACGGGCGGTGTGGGCTCTGCCATTGCGGCATCGCTTGCGCATGCAGGCATGGCGGCCATCAGTTTGTTTGACGTCAACAGCGCTTGCAGCCAAGCTCTGGCCCAGCGACTCCAAGACCACTACCCCCATATGGAGGTTCGAACCGGATCGAACGATCCAGCGGGGCACGATCTGGTCGTCAACGCCACGCCTCTGGGCATGAACGAAGGCGATCCGCTGCCCCTCGATGTCTCGCGGCTGTCGCCCGACACCTTTGTGGGCGAGGTGGTGATGAAGGCCGAAACCACCGCATTTTTGGCGGCTGCCCAAGCACGCGGTTGCCGCACGCAGGTGGGCACCGACATGCTGTACGAGCAAATCCCGGCCTATCTGGAGTTTTTTGGCCTGCCCACGACCACGGCCGAAGTGCTGCGCCGTGTGGCGAAGTTGAGTTACTGAACCTCTTTTTGCAGGCGCCCAGCCCTGTGGCCGATGGGTGTGGCACACACCCAAAAAAACCATCGCCCACGGGTTGTGCTCCTACAAATTGCAACTGGAACAACGAGATGAGCTTGAACAAAGTGGACCGCGAAGCGGTGCCGGTCATGCCCAACCGCTTGGGCATCGCGGGCATTGAATTCATCGAATACGCCACCAGCCGCCCGCAGGCGCTGGGCCAGGTGCTCGAAAACATGGGCTTTCGCCCGGTGGCCCGCCACCGATCGCGCGAGGTCACGCTGTACCGCCAGGGCAGCATGAACCTGGTGGTCAATGCCAGCCCCGACGATGCCCGCGTGAGCAGCACAGTGGACGGTCAGCCGGTCATCTCGGCTGTGGCTTTCCGCGTGCAAGATGCCTTGAAGGCGCACACCCGATGCCTTGACCTGGGCGCTTGGACCGTGGACAGCCACGCGCAGGCCATGGAACTGCACATCCCTGCCATCCACGGGCCGGGCGGCAGCCGCTTTTACTTTGTAGACCGCTGGCCAGAGTTCTCGATCTACGACATCGACTTCAAGCCCATCCCCATGGTGGACCCGAACCCGCCTGCGCTGGCGGGGATGCGCTACTTTGGCGTGGTGCAGTACATCGGTACCGCCCGAAGCGCCGACTGGCTGACCTATTACGAACACATGTTCGACTTCAGCAGCATGCCCGACCAAGAGCGCTTTGGCATCTTGCCCAAGGGCAAGCTGATGAAAAGCCCCTGCGGCAGCTTCTTGTGGCAACTGGTGGAGCCCGAGCCTTGGATGGACGCCGACGACAGCCCCGAATCCCTGCAGCGCATTGGCTTGGGCGTGCCCGATGTGGGGCAGGCTGTGGTCGCGCTCAAGGCGCGTGGTGTGGAGTTTGTCGAGTCCACCCTGTTGCACCCCGAAGACCGGGGTGCGCTCACCCGTGCCACGCTGGGCTCGGTGGCCTTTGAACTCGTCCACCAGTGAGGCCGCGCATGAACTTGCTGGATGGCTACGGCATGGACACCATCACCATGGCCGGCACGCTTGAAGCCAAGCTGGCCGCCATGAAGGCGGTCGGGTTTTCGCAGGTGATGCTGATGGCGCGCGACCTGGTCACCCACCCCGGGGGCGTGAAGGCTGCGGTGGAGGCTGTGCGCCAAAGCGGCATGCGGCCCACAGGCTTTCAGGTGTTGCGTGATTTTGAAGGCCTGTCAGGACACCTGCACAGCTACAAGCTGGACATCGCCCAATCGATGCTCGAGATGTGCGCCGCCACCGGCAGCCAAGTTTTGCTGGTGTGCTCGTCCACTTCGCGCCACGCCACACAAGACCTCGACGCCATCGCCGCCGACCTGAAAAAACTCGCCATGTTGGCGGTGCCACTGGGCATCCAGATCGCCTACGAAGCCTTGTCCTGGGGCCGTACGGTCAACGAGTTCACCACCAGCTGGGACGTGGTGTGTCGCGCCGACTGCCCCAATCTGGGGATTGGCATCGACGCCTTCCACATCTTCGCGGCCAAAACCTGCTTGGATGCCATCGAAGCGCTGGACCCGTCCAAGATCTTTTTGGTGCAACTGTCGGACTTCATGTGGCAAGAAACGCCGACTTTTGAAGAACGCATGACCACGGCGCGCACCTTTCGTGTGTTCCCGGGTGAGGGTGTGCACAGCGAGCAGCTGGCCGATCTGGTGCTGCGCCTGGACCGCATCGGTTATCGGGGCGATTACAGCTTTGAAGTGTTCAACGACGACTACCAGCAACTGCCGCTGGACACGGTGGCCGAGCGCGCTCGCCAAAGTGCCGTTTGGCTGCACCAGGATGTCTTGCACAAAGCCGCGCCCTTGCCGCCGTGGGCGTTGGGCAGGGCGTAGTTTGAGCCAGTAAGATGGTTGTCGTGCAGGGCCTAAAGCCCGCGCGCTTGTTTTTTTCCATTCATACAACCAGGAGACTTTTCATGAACCTTTCTCGTCGGTGCTTAACGTTGGCATCCCTTGTTTTGGCCAGCGGTGTGGCATCTGCCCAAGCCTTCCCGGACCGCGAGTTGTCGGGTGTGATCATGTGGGGTGCCGGTGGCGCCACCGATGTGGTGGCCCGTGCCGTGGCCCCCTTTGCCGAAGAAGCGCTGGGCAAAAAAATCATCATGCAAAACAGGTCCGGCGGTGCAGGGGCCATCTCGACCAATTTTGTGAACCAGCAGCCGTCGGACGGCTACACCTTGCTGTTGGGGGCAGAAAACCCACAGTTGCATGGCGTGTTGGGTTTGGGTGAGCTGGACTATTCCAAGTTCTACCCCGTGAACATTCTGGGCCGTGGCATCGTGGTCATCGTGGCCAACAAGGACAAGTCTTGGAAGTCCTTCAAGGACGTGCTGGCCGACGCCCAAGCCAACCCCGGTAAAGTCAAGATGGGCTCGACCGGCCCCGGCGGACTGCCGCACAGCGTGGGCTCCATGATTGGCACCCTCACCAAGATGCCCGTCACCGCCGTGCCCTTTGATGGCGAAGGCCCAGGCCTGACGGCTTTGCAAGGCGGGCATGTGGACTTCATGCCGGTGGGCTTGGGCGCTGCGTCTGAGCACATCAAGGCGGGCCGCGTGAAGGCCTTGGCGGTGCTGAGCGACAGGCCTTACGAGGGTATTCCGGCCCTGACCGCTGATCTGCCAGGCATCGCCAAATATCTGCCTTGGGGTCCGTTTTATGGCGTGTTCGTCAAGCGCGATGTGCCCGATGCCGTCAAGGCCAGACTGACCGCCTCCTTCAAAACCGCGGCCAGCAACCCCCAGTTCGTCAAACTGATGACCGACCGTGGCAACGTCATGATGAACGTCTCGGGCAGCGAGGCCGATGCCTTCTTGAAAAAGTGGCAATCGGTCACCGCCTGGACGCTGCAAGAGGCGGGTGTGGCCAAGAAGTCGCCCGCCGATCTGGGCATTGCCAAGCCCTGATGCCAGCTTGCAACGGAGTTGACCATGCCTGAGAAAAAATCACGTCTGCCCGGTGAGTTGACGTTCACCCTGCTGCTGCTGCTGGGCAGTTTGTTTTTGTTTCAACAGGCCTATGGCATCTCCGGTTTTGAATCCATCACCTCGGCCGGCGTTTTTCCCATGTTGTCGGCCTTGGTGATGGTGATCACGGCCCTGGTGGCCATGTCAGGTGTCGCCCGCTACCCGCAGGTCGCACCCGATGAGGGCGAAAGCAGTTCAGGCCATTTCATCCGGCGCATCACCCCGCCGGTATGGGCCCTGTTCACCACAGCGGTGGTGCTCTTCATGTTGCTCTTGTCCAAACTGGGCTTCGTGCTGTCGGCCTATTTGTTTTTGGTGTTGTCCATGCGGTTGCTGGGCAGCTCGCGCTGGCTCTTCAACGCCCTGCTGAGCGCGGTGTCGTTGGCCGTGGTGTACCTGATTTTTCAGACGGTGTTTTCTGTCATCTTGCCCAAAGGCACCTGGTTGACGGGGTTGTGGACATGATGCAGTCGCTTGAATTTTTCTTGATCTCGTGGACCAGCCCCTATCTGGTTTTCTTGATCGCGGCGGGCACCTTTGCCGGCATTTACATTGGCGCCATTCCCGGTCTTTCCGTGACCATGGCGGTGTCCATCTTGATTTCATTCACCTTCAAATGGCCGGTCAACGAGGCCTTGGCCTTGATCTCAGGCATTTTTCTGGGGGGCGTTTATGGGGGTTCGCGCAGCGCCATCTTGCTCAATATCCCGGGCGCACCTGCCGCGGTCGCCACAACGCTGGATGGCTACCCCATGGCCAAGCGGGGTGAGGCGGGTGCAGCCATTGGCTTGACCACGGTGATGTCGGTCATTGGCGGTTTTGTGGGCATTGCCGCACTGGCGGTCGCGGCACCTGCTTTGTCTGATTTTGCGTTGATGTTTGCCCCGCGCGACTACCTGATGCTGGCCATTTGGGGCATTTTGCTGGTGGGCGCTTTGTCGGGTGGCTCATTGGCCAAGGGCATCTTTGCCGGCGCATTGGGTGTGCTGATTGGCATGGTCGGCCTGGACCCGATGACCGCCGAGCCGCGCATGACTTTTGGCAGCATGCCATTGACTGCGGGTATTTCTTATGTGGCCGCCATGATCGGTTTTTTTGGTGTGGCCGAGGTGCTGGTTCAACTGCATGAACTCAAGCTCAAAGCGGTCAAGCAAAACGTCAGCAAGATCATTCCTTCGTGGGGCCTGATTCGCAAATACTTGCCTTTGTCACTGCGCACCTCGGGCATTGGCGTGGTGGTGGGTGCTTTGCCTGGCGCAGGTGGTGACATTGCTGCCTTGATGGCCTATGACCATGCCAAGCGCACCGTCAAAAACCCCTCATATCCGTTTGGTGAAGGCGCTCACGAGGGGCTGGTGGCCCCTGAATCGGCCAACAACGCGGCCGTGGGTGGCGCCTACATTCCGATGATGACGCTGGGCATTCCAGGCGATGCCGTGACGGCGGTGATCATTGGCGCGCTCTACATTCATGGCCTGAAACCAGGGCCGATGCTGATGATCGAAACGCCGCATCTGTTTTGGTTCATCGTGGGCACGTTGGTGTTGGCCAATTTCTTCTTGCTCTTTTTTGGCCTGACCGGCATCAAGTTGTTTGCCAAACTGGTGGAAACTCCCAAACCCATTTTGCTGCCGATGATTTTGGTGTTGTCGGCAGTGGGCGCTTACGCCATCAACAACAACCCGGTCGATGTCTATTGGATGTTGGGATTCGGTATCTTGGGTTACTTCCTCAAGATGTACGGCTACCAGGTGGGGCCGATCATCCTGGGGATGATCTTGGGCCCCTTGATGGACCGCAGCTACCGTCAGGCCATGATTTCGGCCGAAGGCCAAGTGGGGCAATTTGTGGGTGAGTTTTTCACATCCCCATTGTCATCGGTCATCTTGTTGGCCTTGACGCTGACCGTCTTGAGTCAAACCTCTTTGTGGAAACGCCTGATGCGGCGTCCGTGAAGGTGAGCCTTCGGTCAGCACATGCATGACCGAGGCCCTCCTCTTTTCAATCCGCAACAGATCACTGCTGCGGTATCCCCGCCTTTTGGATCACCTCGGTCCAGCGCTTGATGTCGGCATCGAGCAACTGGGCCAGTTGAGCGGGCGTGCTGGACTGGGATTGCACGTTGAAGCCGGCCAGGCGCTGCACCATGTCGGGCATGGCCAGAACCTTCACCAACTCGGCGTTCAGGCGGCTGACCACGGCTGGGGGCGTTTTGCCGGGGGCTGCCAAAGCATTCCATGACGAGACGTTGAAGCTGCTCAGGCCGGGCAACTCGCTCACCACCGGGGTTTGTGGCAGGTCTTTGGGGCGCTTGGCGCCCATCACGCCCAGCAGGCGCACGGCTTTGGCGTTGATCTGGGGTTTGAGCGGGCCCAAGATTTCGACCACCACATCGACCTGGCCACCGCGCAGGGCGTTGATCACGGCGGGTGTGCCGTTGTACGGAATGATCTGGGCAATGAGGTTGGCTTGCGTGCGGAACAACTCGCCCGCCAGGTGCTGGGTGCTGCCAATGTTGATGGTGCCGATGTTGAGCTTGCCCGGGTTGGCACGGCCAAAGCTGACCAGGTCGGCCAGGGTTTTGTGTGGCGATGTCTCGGGCACCACGATGGCGATGTCGAACAAGCCCAACAAAGACACGGGCGCAAAGTCGGTGCGGGGGTTGAAGGGCAAAGCCTTGAACAAGCCCGCACTCACGGCCGTGCCGTTGGACATGAGCAACAAGGTGTGGCCATCGGGCTCGGCGCGGGCCACCTGCTCGGCCGCCACAATGCCGCCCGCCCCGGGACGGTTGTCGATCACCACCGGTTGCCCCAAGTTGACCGAAAGCTGCTGGGCCACGGCCCGCACCGTCAAATCGGCCACACCACCCGCCCCAAAGGGCACCACGATGCGCAAAGGTTTGCCGGGGAAGCTGCTTTGGGCCCAAGCGGTATTCAATGCCCCTGCGGACAAAAGGGCAGTTTGCAGGAGGTGGCGGCGATTTAACATCTTGTCACTTTCGTCAGATTTAAAACTTCATGATAAATGGCCTCACAGCGGTTCACCATTCGCTCAAACCCTCGGCAATGCCTTGGACCACGTTCGCCAGGTGCTGGTGGGTGGTGCTGGGGTGTTGGGCTCTGGTGGCTTGTTCGGGGATGCCCCAAAGTCCGCAGGCCAACAGCACCGCTGGCCCCACACCTTTGCAGCAGCTGCCCTTGCATTTCAGCGCCAAAGACACAGCGCAATGGGACAAGATCGTTTTGCCGGGCAAGCTGCGCACCGCTTATCAACTTGAGCGCCAACCCCAAGGCTACGCCCTGAAAGCGCAGGCCGAGTCATCGGCCAGCATGCTGCGCCAGCGTTTGCGCATCGCACCAGAGCAATTGGGCCGATTGACTTTTGACTGGCGGGTTGAGCGGCTGATTCCCGGGGCCGACATGTTGCAGCGCGAAACCGAAGACTCGCCCGTGCGCCTGATTTTGGTGTTCGAAGGCGACCGCCAGCGCTTCAGCGCCAAAAACGCGATGCTGAGCGAGCTGACCCACAGCCTGACGGGCGAACCCATGCCCTATGCCACCTTGATGTATGTGTGGTGCAACCAGTGCCCGCCCGAGTCGGTCATCGTCAACCCCCGCACCGACCGCATCCGCAAATTGGCGATGGAATCGGGCCCTGGGCGTGTGGGCGCATGGTTGAGCTATACGCGGGACATCCGGGCTGACTTTGAAAAAGCCTTTGGCGAACCCCCAGGCGCCCTGCTGGGCGTGGGCCTGATGACCGACACCGACAACACCCGCAGCACCACGCGGGCTTGGTACGGCAAGGTGCACCTCGACTGAATGCACCAGTCCGGTGCGCGACAGGCACTTTGGGGGAATTCCCTCTGTTTGTCGCGGGCACAGATGTTGCACACTTAAAGTCCCCACAACTGAAAAGACCGAGGTGATTGCATGAAGAAAATAGCGCCCCCCCATTGGCTGTCCGGTGTCCTGACCACTTCTTTGGTGTTGGCGGGTTTGGCCGGTGCCGGCATGGTCCAGGCCAAGACCTTCAAGTGGACCAGTGCGGGTGAGATCTCCACTTGGGATATTCATTCTCAGAACAATGCGCTGCAAAACGGACTGCACGCCGCAGTTTATGAATCTTTGGTCTATTACAACAGCCGTACATTCAAGGTGGAGCCCCTGTTGGCCACGTCGTGGAGCTTGGTGACACCTTCCCAAATGAGGATGAGCTTACGTAAAGGGGTCAAGTTCCATGATGGATCCGACTTCACGGCCGATGACGCCGTCTATTCACTGACTCGGGCCATGAGCAAAACGTCCAACTTCACCCCTTATGTGACGGGATTTGACCGCATCGTGAAGGTCGATTCACACACGATCGATATTTTTACCAAAGGTCCCAATCCGGTGCTTCTGCGGCAAATGACAGAGCTGCGCATGATGAGCAAAGCCTGGGCCGAGAAAAACAATTCCGTGGAACCCAAGGACTTGAAGAATGTGGCGCAGGAAACCTTTGCGAACCGCAATGCGATGGGAACGGGGCCTTTCGTCCTCAAGCAATGGGTCCCGGATCAACGCATGGTGTTTGCCAAAAACCCCAGTTGGTGGGGCAAGATGGAAGGCAATGTGACCGAGATCATTTACACCCCCATCAGGTCCGAAGCCACCCGCATCGCCGCCCTGCTGACGGGTGAGGTTGATTTGGTGTTGGATCCCAGCCCCTCGGATTTGACCCGATTGCGCAACAGCCCAAATTTGACAGTGGTTGATGGGGCCGAAAACAGGACAATTTTCCTGGGCATGGACCAGCATCGTGATGAACTGCCTGGCTCCAATGTTAAGGGTAAAAATCCGCTCAAAGATTTGAAAGTCCGCAAGGCGCTGTACCAGGCCATCGACATCAACACCATCCAACGCGTCACCATGCGCGGTTTGTCTCAGCCCACAGGCGCTTTGGTTGCATCGCAGGTCGACGGCTGGACGGAAGGCGTCAACAAGCGTTTTCCTTTTTCTGTGGATGAGGCCAAATCCTTGATGAATCAAGCGGGGTACCCGAATGGTTTTGAAGTCGACTTTGCGTGCCCCAACAACCGTTACATCAACGACGAAGAAATCTGTCAGGCCATCACCGCCATGTGGGCCAAGATCGGGGTCAAAGCCAAGCTCCGCACCTTGCCCCTTGTGACCTATTTCCCCATGATCCAGAGAAACGAGGCCAGCATTTACATGTTGGGCTGGGGGGTGCCCACATTTGACGCGCTTTACAGCCTTCAGTCGCTCACCAGAACCGTTGGAACGGGAGGAGACGGCAACTACAACGTGGGGCGTTACACCAATCAGCGCATGGACTACATTGTTGACCGCATCAAAACCGAGATTGATTTTCCCGTGCGCAACCGTTTGATGACTGAGGGACTGCAACTGTCCAATGACACGGTGTCGCACATTCCGCTTCACAATCAGATCATTCCCTGGGCCATGAAGAAAAACATCGAGGTGGTCCACCGTGCAGACAACCGACTGGATTGGCGCCTGATCAAGGTCAACTGATGCTCGCTTTCATCTTGCAGCGGCTGATCCAGGCCGTGGTCGTCATGGTCACGGTGGCCTTCATCGCGTTTTTGTTGTTCCAGTATGTGGGCGATCCAGTGGTGTTTTTGCTGGGCCAAGACGCCACCAAAGAGCAAATTGACGAGATGCGCAGAGATCTGGGGCTGGACCAAGCTTTCTTTGTACAGTTCGGCCATTTCTTGGTCAACGCCGTGCAAGGCGAGTTTGGCCTGAGCCTGCGCCAAGGCGCCAAGGTCTCGCGCCTGATCGCCGAGCGTCTGCCCGCCACCCTGGAGCTGGCCTTGGTGGCCGCTTCTTTGGCCTTGCTCATCGGCATCCCCATGGGCGTCTACGCGGCATTGCGCCGGGGCACCTGGTCCAGCCAACTCATCATGACGGTGTCGCTGCTCGGGGTGTCGCTGCCCACCTTTTTGATCGGTATTTTGTTGATCTTGGTGTTCGCAGTCATGCTCGGCTGGTTCCCCAGCTTTGGCCGGGGCGAGGTGGTGCAAATGGGCTGGTGGTCCAGCGGTTTGATGACCGCCAAGGGCTGGCACCACATCGTGTTGCCTGCCGTCACACTGGCCATCTTTCAGCTCACGCTCATCATGCGTTTGGTGCGGGCCGAGATGCTGGAGGTGCTGCGCACCGACTACATCAAGTTCGCCCGCGCACGCGGCCTGTCCAACCGGGCCATCCACTTTGGTCATGCGCTCAAAAACACACTGGTTCCGGTGCTCACCATCACGGGTTTGCAGCTGGGCGGCTTGATCGCGTTTGCCATCATCACCGAGACGGTGTTCCAGTGGCCTGGCATGGGTTTGCTGTTCATCCAGGCGGTCACGTTTGCCGACATCCCGGTCATGGCGGCGTATTTGTGCCTGATTGCGCTGATCTTTGTGGTCATCAACCTGATCGTGGATTTGCTCTACTTTGTGGTCGACCCGCGCCTGCGCGTGGGCAAGCCCGGAGGGCACTGAGCATGGGTGCTTCTTTGCAATCGGTGTTGGGGCGCGGGGCGGCATTTGCGCGCATTGCCCAGTTCCATCCCGAGCTCACAGCGTTTCGGCGTGACCTGCACGCCCACCCCGAGTTGGGCTTTGAAGAGGTCTACACCGCTCGCCGCGTGGCCGAGATGCTGCAGGTCTGCGGCGTGGACAGCATCCACACGGGCATTGGCCAAACCGGCGTGGTGGCGCTGGTGCACGGCCAGGGCCGATCGGCCAGCCACCCCGGCCGCATGATCGGTCTGCGGGCCGACATGGACGCGCTGCCTTTGACCGAACTCAACGAGTGCACTTGGAAGTCATCCAAACCCGGCTTGATGCACGGCTGCGGTCACGACGGCCACACCGCCATGCTCATGGGTGCGGCCCGCTACCTGGCCGAAACCCGGCGCTTTGACGGCACAGCGGTGCTGATTTTTCAGCCCGGCGAAGAAGGCTTTGCAGGCGCCCGCGCCATGATGCGAGACGGCTTGTTCGAGCGCTTTCCGTGTGAGCAGGTCTATGCCCAACACAACTCACCTGAAACGCCTTTGGGCGTGATCGGCATCACCCCCGGGCCCATGCAGGCGGCGGTCGACCGCATCGAGATCCACATCCGCGGCAAGGGCGGTCACGGCGCACGGCCACACCAAGGCATCGACCCGGTGTTGGTGGCTGGCCACATCATCACCGCCGCACAAAGCGTGGTGGCGCGCAACCTGTCGGCCTTTGACCAAGCGGTGGTCAGCATTTGCTCGATGCAAGGCGGCCACCCCGGCGCCATGAGCGTGATCCCCGGCGAAGTCACCTTGGTCGGTACCGTGCGCACCTACAGCGAGAGCGTGCAAGACCTGATCGAAGACCGTTTGCGCTCCTTGTGCGCCGGCATTGCCCAGGGCTTTGGCGCATCGGCCGAATTGACTTACGAACGCGTCTACCCCGCCACCGTCAACACCGTGCCCGAGGCCCAGTTTGCCTGCGATGTCGCTGCCAGCTTGGTGGGCGAAGACAAAGTCTGGCGCAACATGCTGCCCAGCATGGGCGGCGAAGATTTTTCTTTCATGCTGCAGGCCAAACCCGGTGCTTACATCCGCATTGGGCAAGGCCTGCCGCACGGCCCCGGCCCGCACCCGCTGCACAACAGCCGCTACGACTTCAACGACGAGATCTTGCCGCTGGGCGCGGCTTTGCACGCCAGTTTGGTCGAGCAAGCCTTGCCCCTTCAGCCCCAGGCGTCCGCCTGATCGGCTTTCATTGACTTTCAACCCCAGGAGAATCCCATGCACATTTCCAAACTGTCCCGTGGCTTGTTGGCCGCCACCCTCGTCTCGGCCTTGTCGCTGGGTGCTGCGCATGCGGCCACCGTGCGCATTGCCAACCAAGGTGATGCTTTGTCGATGGACCCGCACTCACTCAACGAATCGCTGCAACTGAGCGTGACCAACAACGTCTACGAGTCCTTGGTGGGCGTGAGCAAGGACCTGAAATTTGAGCCCGGTCTGGCCACCTCGTGGAAGCAGACATCGCCCACCGTGTGGCGCTTTGAGTTGCGCAAAAACGTGCGCTTTCATGACGACACGCCTTTCACTGCAGACGACGTGGTCTTCTCTTTGGCCAGAGCTGCGGGCGAGGGTTCGGACATGCGCAGCAACACCAACGACATCAAGGAAGTGCGCAAAATCAACAGCCACGCCATCGAGATCGAGACCAAATCCCCATTCCCCATCCTGCCCAACGTCTTGTCCACCGTGTTCATCATGAGCAAGAAGTGGTGCGAAGACAACCAGGCCACACGCCCGGTGGACCGCCGCAGAGGCATTGAAAACGCCGCATCTTTCCGCGCCAACGGCACAGGCCCCTATCGCCTGCGTGAGCGACAGCCCAACATTCGCACCACCTTTGTGCGCAATGGCAACTACTGGGGCAAGATCGAAGGCAACGTGGACGAAGTCATCTTCTCGGTCATTGCCAACGACCCCACCCGTGTGGCGGCTTTGCTGTCGGGCGAGATTGACGTGATGGAGCCGGTGCCGGTGCAAGACGTGCCGCGCATCAACGCCAGCCCCAACACCCGCGCCATGGTGGCGCCCGAGCTGCGCACCATCTTTTTGGGCATGGACCAGCGGCGCGATGAGTTGCTGTATTCGAGCGTGAAGGGCAAAAACCCCTTCAAAGACAAGCGCGTGCGCCAGGCTTTTTACCAAGCGATTGACATCGAAGGCATCAAGCGCACCGTGATGCGGGGTGCTTCCAACCCGACCGCGCTGATGGTCGGTCCCGGCATCAATGGTTTCAACCCCGATTTGAACAAGCGCCTGCCCTTTGACGCGGAAGCCTCCAAAAAGCTGTTGGCCGATGCGGGCTACGCCACAGGCTTCACCATCGACATGAACTGCCCGAACGACCGCTATGTCAACGACGGTCAAATCTGCGAAGCCGTGGCCGCCAACTTGGCAAGGGTGAACATCAAGGTCAACCTCAAGGCCGAGACCAAGGGCACCTACTTTCCTAAAATTTTGCGCCGCGACACCAGCTTCTATTTGCTGGGCTGGACCCCCAGCACCTATGACGCCCACAACGCCCTGAATGCCTTGATGCGTTGCCCCGACGACAAGGGCGCGGGCCAGTTCAACCTGGGCTCTTACTGCAACCCCAAGGTCGATGAGTTGATGATCAAGGTGCAAAGCGAGACCGACCAGGCTAAACGCAGCGCCATGATCCGCGAGTCCTTTGAACTGCACACCGCCGACATTGGCCACTTGCCTTTGCACCAGCAAGCCTTGGCTTGGGGCATCAACAAAAAGGTCAGCTTGACCCAGCGTGGTGACAACTACATGCCTTTCAAATCCATCACCGTCAAGTAAACCATGCATGTTTTGAAGCGCTGGCTGAACAGCGACGTCGGTTACAGCTTCCGCCAATCGCCCACGGCGATGGTGGCAGCGGCCATCGCCGTGGTGTTCCTTTTTTGTGCGGTCTTTGCGGGCTGGGTTTCACCGACCAACCCGTTTGACCTGGCCACGCTGGAGCTGAGCGATGCCCGCCGCCCGCCCGCTTGGATGGAGGGCGGCAGCACCCAATTTTTGCTGGGCACCGATGACCAGGGCCGAGACATTTTGTCGGCCATCATTTATGGCTCGCGCATTTCTTTGGTGGTCGGCCTCGCGTCGGTGGTTTTGTCGGTGGTGGTGGGCGTGGGCCTGGGCTTGCTGGCGGGCTTTCGGGGTGGTTGGATCGACGCGCTCTTGATGCGTTTGTGCGATGTGATGCTGTCGTTCCCGGCCATTTTGGTGGCGCTCTTGATCGCAGGTGTGGGGCGTGCCCTGTTTCCAGATGCCCACGAGTCCTTGGCTTTTGGTGTCTTGATTTTGTCCATCACCCTGACCGGTTGGGTGCAGTACGCGCGCACGGTGCGTGGCACCACCTTGGTCGAGCGCAACAAAGAATACGTGCAAGCCGCGCGTGTCACGGGCGTGGCGCCTTTGCGTATCATGTTCAAGCATGTGCTGCCCAATGTGATGGGGCCGGTCATGGTGCTGGCCACCATCCAAGTGGCCACGGCCATCATCACCGAGGCCACGTTGTCGTTTTTGGGGGTGGGCGCACCGCCCACATCGCCCTCGCTGGGCACCTTGATCCGCATTGGCAACGACTATTTGTTTTCGGGCGAATGGTGGATCACGATTTTTCCGGGTCTGATGCTGGTGCTGATCGCCTTGTCGGTCAACCTGTTGGGTGACTGGTTGCGCGACGCGCTGAATCCGAGACTGCGATGAGCCTTTTACAAGTTCAAAATCTGGTGGTGGAATTCCCCAGCCGCCACGGCACCTTGCGTGCGCTGGACAACATCTCGTTTGACATCGCCCCCGGCGAAATTCTGGGCGTGGTGGGCGAGTCCGGCGCGGGCAAGTCGCTCACCGGCGCGGCCATCATTGGTTTGCTGGAGCCACCGGGCCGTGTGGCCAGCGGACAAATTTTGCTGGAAGGCCAGCGCATCGACCATCTGAATGCCGACCAAATGCGCCACATCCGGGGCCGCAAGATCGGAGCCATCTTTCAGGATCCACTGACCTCGCTCAACCCGCTGTACTCGATTGGCAAGCAACTGACCGAGACCATCCTGGCGCACTTGCCGGTGACGCCGCAAGAGGCCCGGCAACGCGCCATTCAACTGCTCAAGGACACTGGCATTTCGGCCGCCGAAGAGCGCATTGACCATTACCCGCACCAGTTCTCGGGCGGCATGCGCCAACGCGTGGTGATCGCGCTGGCCTTGGCCGCTGAGCCGCAGCTCATCGTGGCCGACGAGCCGACCACCGCGCTCGATGTGTCGATCCAGGCGCAGATCATCAGCTTGCTCAAAAAGGTCTGCAAAGACCGGGGCGCTGCCGTCATGCTGATCACGCACGACATGGGCGTGATCGCCGAGACCTGCGACCGCGTGGCGGTGCTTTACGCCGGGCGCGTGGCCGAAATCGGCCCGGTGCACCAGGTCATCAACCAACCGGCCCACCCTTACACCGCTGGCCTGATGGCCTCTATCCCCGACATGGACAGTGACTGCGAACGCCTGAACCAGATTGACGGCGCCATGCCCCGCCTGAACGCCATCCCACAAGGCTGCGCCTTCAACCCGCGCTGCCCGCAAGTGTTTGAGCGTTGCCGCCAAGACCGACCCGATTTGGTCCAAGCCGGTTCGACCCAAGCGGCCTGCTGGCTGCACAACGGGAGCGCGGCATGAGCGAGCACAAGACACAGCCTTTGGTGGTCGCGCACGACCTGGCCAAAACCTTTGACGTGTCGGCCCCGTGGCTCAACCGAGTCATAGAGCGCAAGCCCCGCCAATGGCTCAATGCCGTGGATGGCGTGAGTATTGAGATCGACCGCGGCAAGACACTGGCCCTGGTGGGCGAGTCCGGCTGCGGCAAAAGCACGGTGGCCCGCTTGCTGGTGGGCCTGTACGAGCCCACACGCGGCGGCCTGACCTTTGACGGGCAAGACGCGCACGCGGCCTTCAAGTCAAACGATGCCAAGGCCATGCGCCAGCGCATCCAGATGATTTTCCAAGACCCCTATGCCAGCCTGAACCCACGCTGGACGGTGGACAACATCATTGGCGAACCGCTCCAAGAGCACGGCCTGATCAGCGACGCCGAAGAGCTCAAAGCCCGCGTGGCCGAGTTGCTCAAGTCGGTGGGCTTGTCGCCGCTCGACATGGTCAAGTACCCGCACCAGTTTTCGGGCGGGCAGCGCCAACGCATTTCGATTGCCCGAGCCTTGGCTACGGCGCCTGAGTTTTTGGTGTGCGACGAGCCGACATCGGCGCTCGACGTGAGCGTGCAGGCACAGGTGCTCAACATCATGAAAGACCTGCAGCGCGAGCGGGGCCTGACGTACTTGTTCATCAGCCACAACCTGGCCGTGGTGCGCCATGTGAGCGACCAAGTGGGCGTCATGTATTTGGGCCGCTTGGTGGAGTTGGCCGACAAACACACCTTGTTTGGCAACCCGCAGCACCCCTACACCCGCATGCTGCTGGACGCCATCCCCAAGATGCACGACACCGGCCGCGCCCGCACCCCGGTGCAAGGCGAAGTGCCCAACCCCCTCAACCCACCCACCGGCTGCACCTTCCACCCCCGCTGCCCTCAGGCCACCGACATCTGCAAAGCTGAGCGGCCTGCTTTGCGTGACTTCAAAGGCATCAAGATCGCTTGTCATGCGGTGGTTTGACTTTTTTTAGACTTTGCTTTTCTTCGGCTGATGAGATTGCGCTTGTCTTTGGGCGGCGATTGAAGCATTTGAGGATTCAAAAAGACATCGCACAAGCCGATATGGCGCAGCGCATGGGCGTCTCACGCAGCACGCTCAATACCCTCGAAAATACAGGCAAGGGTTCTGTCACCTCTTGGATCAAATGGGTGCAATGCCTCGGTCAAGAGGCGCAATTGCAACCGCTCTTCAAACGCGTTATCGCGTCCATCGCTGACATGGCGAATCAGCAAAAGCCTGTCCGTCAGCGCGTCACCCCAAAGCGCCTTCGGCCTGGGGGTAAGCCATGACAACAGTGAAGGCTCACTACCAAGCATGGGTTGAAAACTGGCCATTGGGCACCCTGGCAGGCGACGGACAACGAGTGCTTTTTGACTACGCGCTCCAAGCCTTGGCCAAAGCCTGGAGTTTGGCCGAATGGCTGGATACAAAAAAACCCACCGTGTGGCCACGGTGGGTTTGGGGTCTTCTCAATCTCAGCTGGCTTGCGCCAGCAGGAGATTAGAAAGTGTGCATCACAGTCAGAGTCTTGGACTCGTACTTGCGAGTGGCAGCAGTGGATTCGGCACCGTCACGCTTGTACTCGTTCTTGCCTGCCGCCGCAATCAAGCTGGTCCGCTTGCTCAATGCGTAGACAGCGCTGACCTGGTGGCCAGCCAATTTCATGTTGTCGGCATTGCCAACACCACGGCTGTCCTTGCCCGAGTTGGCTGAGGCACGCAGCGTCCATGCACCGATGGGTGCAGAAATACCGAGGCCAGTGATTTTCATGTCATTGGCTGTGGTGGTCACACCCGCAGAAGTGGTCTCCTCTTCACGGGTGGCATGATGGCCGAACAGGGCAAAAGGACCGAAGTTGTACGAAGCGCCGACCCAGTTCAAGCTGCCCTTGTTGGTCGAGTTGGTGACTGCGTCAACGGGAAGAATGGTTGGTGGTCCAAGACTAAAGGGAACGGCAGCAGCGGCTTCTGTTTCGCCCTTGCGCTCATTGATACCCACGGCAAGGCTCAGAGGGCCAGCAACGTAGCCCAATTGAACGCCGGTGTACTCGTTTTTGGTTTCACCAGGGCGAGTAACATCGGTTCTGTCCAGCGAGTCCCTGCCGTGGGCCACAGTGACGGTGAAGCCATTCATGGCGTTGGAGGTGAACTGGAGCAGGTTGTTTTGGCGCTCATAGTTGGCGTTAGGGTTAGCGTTAGCATGGAAATTGTTATGGCCGAAATCACCGGCAGCGGTTGCCGAATGCCCTTGGCTGAATCCATATGAAGAGCCAGGCATCGTGGCGGAGCCAGCACCGGAGAAAGCGTGGAAACCGGTGCCAGGAGCAGCCACAAAGCGGCCAAAACGCAGGGTGCCGAGGTCTTTGCTGGTCACAGACAAGCTGCGCTCACGGTTACCGATACCGCCATCCGCTGCGTTGGTGTTCGTGTTGGGCAAGGTACCGAGACCCGTCATCAGGAAGAAGGAGGCGCTCAGACCGCCGCCCAGGTCTTCAGTGCCGGAAATGTTCAGAACCGAAGTGGCCCATGTGTTGGGGCCGGCAGTACGGGTGCTTTTGCGCTGTACTTCTGGATTTTCGGCTCCAGCGTCACGAGTGGTCACTGTTCCAGTATGGAACGGTGCAATCTCCACGATACCGCCGATGGTCACGGAAGACTGAGCGAAAGAAGTGCCAGCGACTGCCAATGTAGCCAGAGCAGCTACATTGATGGTAAAATTGTAGAATAAAAAGTTAACTTTAAATTTGTCACTCTATGCTTTTGTAGCCCGCTTCAAATGGCAGTGTTTTGCCGAAAATGCCAAGGTTTTGACACGGACATTTCAATCGTTTAAAACCAGTTCATTTGAATACAAAATTTTCATAAAAAAAATTTATTGATTTATTTGGAATGATTTTTTTGCATGGTGGGGGGCAGGAAGGGCGTGGCCTTTCGAGACCTGTGGGGACAGGCTGTTGACCCCTGTTTTGACCGATTTTCCGAGTGGTGGATCGGCCATTCTTTATCCGAAATGACCGCATGACTGTTCGCCCGCTTTTCGGTTTCTTGTGCGCAAGCCTTGATGACTTCCTTGTCAAACCTTTGAACATCGTAGGGGAATCGGGGGCGTCCGCTGTCGCCATCTTGGACGCCAATCAACCGGTGTTTTATGTCGTCAGTCCGGATGCCTGGCGGGCGATGTCGGGGCGCGACAGGCTGCTGGATCAAAACATTAAAAATGATAATTTTGAAGATGAGGAAGAGCCTGATGGCTTGGAGCAGGCCCCATCACCGCCTCAGCGACCCAGGAGCAGCCCACGCAAGCGCTCGGTGATGACCGATTCGGTCTTGACCCAAGGGGCGCTGCGTGCCAACAACTTTGATGTGTTGGCCGAGCAGCTGATCGCTCAAGAAAACCAGCGCGTGCAACGCGCAGAGTTGAGTTCGGCGTCGGTCGGTATTCTCAAAAACCGCCTCGATGCCCATGTGTTGCCGTACTTCAAATACATCCCGCCCTCTCAGGTCACGCCCATGATGATGGACGCGTTTGTCAAGCGCTTGACAGACGCCCATTTGAGTTCGACCACGGTGTCGCAATACTTGGTGGTGGTGCGCAAGCTGCTCAAGCTGGCCATTCGTCAAGGTTTTCTGCGCGAAATGCCAGAGTTGCCCACGATCAAGGTGGCCAGCCGTCCCCGCTCCATGCTGAGCTTGAGAGAGTACGCGGCCGTGGTGCGCACGGCGCACCGCTTGGCCCGCCACGGCGACAAGGCCCCCGAGGTCAAGGCCTCTACCGGGCACCGCGAGCGTTTTTGGGTGCAGCCGCGCAACCTCAGTCTGCCGCCCGACATGGCTTGGGCCATTCGATTCATGGTGAACAGTTTTGTGCGGCCCGGAGACTTGCGCCAGCTCAAGCACAAGCATGTGCAGGTGGTGCGTGGCAGCAGTGTTTATTTGCGCATGACCTTGCCGCAGACCAAGCGCCACGACGCGCCCATGGTGACCATGCGCCCAGCGGTGCGGGTCTATGAGGCTGCGCTGGCGCAGGCGCAGCGAGATGGCCGTGGTGGGCCAGATGACTATGTGTTTTTGCCCGCCGAGACGGATCGCAATTACGCCTTGGCCGTGCTGGGCTTTTGGTTCAAGTGGGTGATGCGCGAGGCGGGTGTGGCCCCTGAAGATGCGATGGGCCGTTTGCGCACGCTGTATTGCTTGCGGCACACGTCCATCATGTTTCGGCTGCTGTATGGGCAGGGCATCGACATGCTCACCTTGGCGCGCAACGCCAGAACGTCGGTGCAGATGATTGAGCGCTTTTATGCGTCTGCGCTGGACGGCGAGATGAACGTGGCCATGCTGCAAAGCCGGCGCACGTCCAAGTCATGAGCCGGTGATCAACCCGGACGAATCTGGCCTTTGATGACCACGTCTTTCCAGCGCGCTTGTTCGCGTGCCACGTAGGCGCCGTATTCGGCAGGCGTGCCGCCACCGGCAATGGCGCTTTCGGCGGCGTTTTGGGCAATGACCTCGGGCGACTTGACGGCCTTGGCGCACTCTTGTTGCAGCCGGTTGATGATCTCGGGTGGTGTGCCAGCGCGGGCATGGATGCCATACCACTGCACGGTTTCAAAGTCTTTGTAGCCACCCTCCATGACGGTGGGGACGTCGGGCAGCACCGCAATGCGTTCGGTGGTGCCTGTGGCAATGCAGCGCAAAACACCGCTCTTGATGTGCGGCAAAAGGGCCGGTGTGCCTGCAGACATCAGTTGAATGCGACCGGCCAGCACGTCGTTCAGTGCGGGGCCTGTGCCGCGGTAGGGGATGTGCGTGATGAACATGCCGGTGGCCAGTTTGAGCGCTTCCATGGCCAGGTGGCCTGCGCTGGCGTTGCCGGCAGAGGCATAGTTGAGCTGACCGGGGCGGGCGCGGACGTAGGCGACCAAGGACTTCATGTCGGTCACGGGCACGTCTTTGTGCACCACAAACAGGCTGGGCACGCGGGACAGCAAGGTCACGGGCACAAAGTCTTTGTTCACGTCGTAGCCGCTGTCGGGGTAGATCAGGGGGTTGACCGCCATCAGGCCGATGTGGCTCATGACGATGGTGTAGCCGTCGGCTGGCGCGCGGAGCATCTCTTGCATGGCGGGGACACCGCCACCGCCGCCTTTGTTGTCAATGACAAAAGACTGGCCCATTTGCTTGGTCAGCTGGGCTGCAATGCCGCGGGCCACGATGCTGGAGGTGCCGCCAGGCGCAAAAGGGATGATCCAGCGAATGGGCTTGTTGGGCCAGGCCGACTGGGCATGGCCCGACACACCCGTTGCGGCCAGACCGGCTGCGCCCATCCATTTGAGGTAGTCGCGTCTTTGAATGGGTGAGGAATCGTTGGGGTTCATGTCTTTTGTCGTTTTGGTTGAAAATTGAAGCCTGAATCAGAACAAAAAAAGCAGGCGTTTTGAAGAGGGAAATTACGTATCCGTTGTTCCGCTGAGAAGGGCATTAGCGGCGGAGAAATTGCCGCCAAATGGCAGGCGCTACCAGCAACAAAACCGAGATGGCCATGAGGCTGCCCGACAGGGGCCGTGTGAAGAAGGTGGACCATTCGCCTTGGCTGATGGTCAGGGCCTGCCGCATGGACTGCTCGGCCATGGGGGCCAGGATGAGGCCCACGATGAGGGGCGCTGCCGGAAAGTCAAAGCGCCGCATCACATAACCCAGCAGGCCAAAGACAAACAGCAGGCCGACGTTGAACACCGAGTTGCCTGCGCCGTAAACACCCGCCGTTGAGATGACGATGATGCCTGCATAAAGCCAGGGTGGCGGAATCTTGAGCAGCTTGACCCAGAGGCTCACCAGCGGCAAGTTGAGCACCAGCAAGATCACGTTGCCGATGTAGAGGCTGGCGATCAGGGTCCAGACCAGGCCACCTTGTTGGCTGAAAAGCTGTGGTCCGGTCTGGATGCCGTAGCCCTCAAAGGCCGACAGCATGATGGCGGCCGTGGCCGATGTGGGGATGCCCAACGTGAGCAGGGGCATGAGCACGCCCGCAGCGGCGGCGTTGTTGGCGGCTTCTGGCCCAGCCACGCCTTCGATCGCGCCGTGGCCAAATTCTTCGGGGTGTTGGGAGAGCTTTTTCTCGGTGTAATAAGACAGCAGCGTGGGCAACTCGGCCCCGCCTGCGGGCATGGCACCGATGGGAAAGCCAAAGAAAGCGCCACGGAACCAAGCCTTCCAGGAACGGCCCCAGTCTTTTTTGCTCATCCAGAGCCTGCCCGAAAGCTTCATGACTTCGCCGCCCTTGGACTCGCGCCCTTGCCAAGCCAGGTACAGCGCTTCGCCCACGGCAAACAAGCCGACTGCGGCCACGGTGACCTCGATGCCGTCGAGCAGTTCGGGGCGACCAAAGGTGAAGCGGGCTTGGCCGGTTTGCAGGTCGATGCCCACCATGCCCAGCAGCAAGCCCAGGCTCAGGGCCACCAGGCCGCGCAGCATGGAGTTGCCCAGCACGGCCGACACCGCCACCAACGACAGCACCATGAGGCTGAAGTATTCGGCCGGGCCAAAGGCCAGCGCCGCATCGACCACCAACGGCGCAAAAAAGGTGAGGGCCAGTGTGCCGATGGTGCCGGCCACAAAGCTGCCGATGGCCGCGGTGGCCAGCGCTTGGCCAGCGCGGCCACTGCGGGCCATTTTGTTGCCCTCCAGCGCGGTGACCACGGCGGCCGATTCGCCCGGGGTGTTGAGCAAGATGGAGGTGGTGGAGCCGCCATAGGCTGCGCCGTAGTAGATGCCGGCGAACATGACGAACATGCTGGTGGCGGGCACATGGTAAGTCAGGGGCAGCAGCAAGGCGATGGTCAGCGCCGGGCCAATGCCGGGCAATACGCCCACCAGTGTGCCGACAAAGCAGCCAATGAACCCCCACATCAGGGTGGTGGGCTGAAGGGCAATGGCAAAGCCCCCCATCAGGGCGTCAAAAGCTTCCATGGGGTATCCGATTCAAATCAACCAGGGCAGTGCAGGCCCCAGGCCCACGCCCAGCAAGCGGGCAAACACAAACCAGAACACACTGGCAATCAGGCCGCAGATGACCAGTGACTTGCCGTTGAAGGGGGCGTCAAAGGCGCGGGCAATGCACATGCCACACAAGGTGCCCGGCAACACAAAGCCCAGGGGGATGACCAACACCATGAAGGCCATCCCACCGCCCAACAAGCTGAGCAACCGGGTGGTGGCGCCGGGCAGGGCTTCTTGTCCGGCTTCCTGGCTCAAGTCCACCTGACGGCCGCGCCAGGCGCTCCAGCCGTAGAGCAGCGCCACCAGGCTGAGCCCCACCACGATGGCGGCCGGGGCCAGCACCGGGCCCACGGTCATCTGCATCAGCGATTGCGGGATGACCGTGAGCTGCCAGGCGGCCACGCCGCAAACGGCCAACAGCAATAGAGCCAGGCGCCATGGCGTCATGCCAAGCCCAGTTCTTTCATCAAGACTTCTTTGTCGGCAATGTCTTTGGCCAGATCGCGTTCAAAGGGTCGTTCGGTCATGAAGGCGTTGGTCCACTTGCGGGTTTCAAGCTCTTGCTTCCAGCCGGCCGATTGGGTCAGGCGGGTCACAAAGTCAATCAAGTTGTTGCGCTGTGCATCGGTGATACCGGGGGCTGCAAACACGCCGCGCCAGTTGGACTCGGAGACGTTGATGCCCAGTTCGTTCAAGGTCGGGACGTTGACGCCAGGGATGCGGCTCTTGCCCGAGACAGCCAGAGGGATCATTTTGCCGGCCTTGATTTGTTCTTCAAACTCGGAGTAGCCAGAAATGCCCGCCACCACTTGGTTGCCCAAAATCGCCGCGTTGGCGGGGCCGCCGCCTGCAAAGGCCACATAGGCGGCTTCGCGCGGGTTTTTGCCCAGCGCTTTGATCAGCATGCCCAGAATCAGGTGGTCGGTGCCGCCTGCGCTGCCACCGGCCACCGAGACGGCTTTGGGGTTGGCTTTGATGGCCGCTTCCAGCTCTTTCCAAGTTTTGAGCTTGCCCGCCGCAGGCACCACAATCACACCAGCCTCTTCGGTCAGGCGTGCAATGGGCGTGACGTTTTTGATGGTGACCGGGCTCTTGTTGGCGATGCCCGCGCCGATCATCACCGAGCCGCCCACCATGAGAATGTTGCCTTGGCCCTTGCGCTGGTTGACAAAGCGGGGCAAGCCCACCATGCCGCCAGCGCCGCCGACGTTTTCAAAGGCCATATTGCCCACCAAGCCGGCAGCCTTGGCGGCGCGCTCGATGGCGCGCGCTGTGCCGTCCCAGCCGCCACCGGGGGCCGCAGGCACAAACATGTTGAGCGTGTCGAACATGGGTTTGCCTTGTGCCCAAGCAGGCAGGGCCAAAGAGGCGCCGGTGGCAGCGCTCAGAGCCAGAAAGTCGCGTTTGGAAATGTGCATGGAGGTCTCCAGTCAAAAAATAGAAAGCCACAATTAGACGCTGAAGCGGGCGCGCGTCCGGTGCGGTTCTGGCCATTGTGATGCACCTTGTGGCGCTCTGCTATCCATCCTCTGTCAAAGCGCTTCAGTGAATACCCTCAAGTCTTGAATGCTGTGGGTGGAAGTTACACCGGTGGCCCCCCCCCATTCGCCTGAGTTTTGTCAGCGAGTGGCCAGCGGGCATTTGACGTCGTCGTCCCACGGAATGGACTGGGTAGGCAAGTCCTCGCAAGCCGCAGATGGGCTGCAGTTGGGGTCGAGCTCTTTGAACTCCAGCCTGAGTTCCACTCGGCGACTTTTTTCGGGTTGGTTCAAGATGGCCGAATTGAAGGACGAGCCCCCCACAAAAAACAGGTCGCGCACGGCCTGGCGGTCAGCTTGGCTGGGCGCTTTGGCTGCACTGTCATCGAGCAAGACACACAGCACCCGTTGGGACCGCGCCAGACTGAGGTTGAGGTTGTAAAGGTAGGAGCCCTCTGGGCTGGCGTAGCCTTCTAAAACAAAGCGCTTGAGCCACCTTTGGCAGGCGGGTGTGCGGGCGACGTCCAGCATTTTTGGCACGAAGTCACGCAAAAAATCAGCCCGCTGGGCATCCAGTTGGTGGCTGTCCTTGGGGAACTCGGCCAAGGTGCCCAATTCCAGAGTTTGGCCGCGCAATTGAACCCCAGGGTAGGACTTTTCTCGGGTCATTTGGGCGATGTCTTGGAGGCAGCTGGCAATGCCCTTGTCGCGCTGAACCCGCTGGTCGTCTTGTTGGCGCAAGCCTTCGGTGACGCTGAGCAAGGCCACGGCCATGGCCACCAAAAACAAGACCATCAAGGCGGTCATGAGGTCAGCAAACGAGATCCAGAAGGGTTTTTCGGCCTCGTTTTTGCGCCGTTTGGGCGGTGTTCTTGGGGGTGTCAGCATGTGCGGGTTCAGCGCGCGTGGCCAACGGGTGTGTCGCCGCGCAATTGCTGCAAAATTTTGTGCGACAGATGGGCTTGCATTTCGGTCGCAAGCGTGAGTCTTTCCAGGTGCGGCGCCCCTGCATGCGGTGTGAACAGGCTGTCCAGGTTTTGCTGCAGTTGCTCGACCTGTTGGTAGCGACCTGTCAGCAATGATTTTTCAAGCCAGGTGAACACCATGGCCAAGGTGATGGCCAAGGCAGAGACCAAAAAAGCATGGCCCACGGTTTGCACCAATTGGCTCAATTCACTTTGCACTTGAGCAGGGTTCGACACATCAAAGCCGATCAAGCCCGCGATCAGGCCGGTGAACGTGCCGATGATGCCGACGCCCGTCAAGATCCCGGGGATGTGGGCGAAAAAATGGGTTTGGAGTGGTGAATCCACCAAGGATTGGTCGGTGAAAAAGCGCTCAGCGTGGCTGCTGGCTTGCCACTGCCCGGCACGGGCCTGTGAGGTCGATTCGAGGTGCTGCAGGGCGTCCACCGCTTGTTGGTATTCGGTCCAGAGTGCGGCCATTTCTGCGTCCGATGCGGCCAAGTGCTCCATGTCGGCCAGGTCCAAGCGCCCGCCGTCAGAGCGCATGTTCATGTGCGCAAAAAAAGCACGCGACAAATGGCTGACGCGTTGCCGGGCAGCACCCAGGGGCCCGGCGTCGGCGCTTTCCCATTGGGGTTGCAGGCTGCTGGCGTATTGCTGCCAAGCGTGACGCAAAGCGGGCGTGGTCATGGCGCTTTGTTGAATATCGTCCAAATCGATGTGCTGCCCTGGCGTTTGCTCGAGCCATTGGGTCAAATGGGTGTTGGCTTGGGCCAATTGGACTTTCAGGCGCAAAGCGGGCCAAACAAAGTGGGTGGTGCAGTGCAGTCCAATCCACACCATGACGGCGGTGACGGTCCACAGGTGCCAATAAGCTGCAAGGTGGTTCATGGGTTCTGTCATGTGGTGGCGGAGTCTTTGGGGCCGATTCAGTCTAGCAAAAGCCCAGGCCAAAGACCGACGGCACAGCGGGGCTGCTGTCAATTGGGCTTGGCAGACCCCAGGTCTGGGCTAGAATAAGCGCTTCCGAGGAGCGTTGCAGCGCCCCCTGGCTTGTGACCCAAGCCGGCAGCGGGGCGTGAGGCTCGGAACACTTCAACAGCAACGACGCTCATCCACTCGACGTGTGGTGAGCCTGTTTTCCCCAATTCAGTGCCCGTGCCCACGCTTGTGGTTCATTCACATTGCTTGGAGCTTTTCTCATGAATGCACGTATGCCTTCCACCGTCAACGCTGACTGCGTGATTGCCGACATTGGCTTGGCCGATTGGGGCCGCAAAGAAATCAAAATCGCTGAAACCGAAATGCCTGGCCTGATGGCCATCCGTCAAGAGTTCAGCAAAGCCCAGCCCTTGAAGGGCGCGCGCATCACCGGTTCTTTGCACATGACCATTCAAACGGCCGTGCTGATCGAAACCTTGCAAGCCTTGGGTGCCGATGTGCGCTGGGCCTCTTGCAACATTTTTTCGACCCAAGACCATGCGGCTGCGGCCATTGCCGCCAAGGGCACGCCGGTGTTCGCCATCAAGGGCGAGTCTCTGGCCGAGTACTGGGACTACACCCACCGCATTTTTGAGTTTGGCGCTGCTGGCACAGCCGGCGAAGGCCCCAACATGATCTTGGACGACGGCGGCGACGCCACGCTGCTCATGCACCTGGGCAAACGCGCCGAAAAAGACGCATCCTTGATCGCCAACCCCAGCAGCGAAGAAGAAGTCTGCTTGTTCGACGCCATCAAAGCCAAGCTGGCCGTGGACCCCACCTGGTACAGCCGCAAGGGTGCACAGATCATCGGCGTGACCGAAGAGACCACCACCGGCGTGTTGCGCCTGAACGAGATGGCCGCCAAAGGCAGCCTGATGTTCCGCGCCATCAACGTGAACGACTCTGTGACCAAGAGCAAGTTCGACAACCTGTACGGCTGCCGCGAATCCTTGGTCGATTCGATCAAGCGCGCCACCGACGTGATGATTGCCGGCAAAGTGGCCGTGGTCGCCGGTTACGGTGATGTGGGCAAGGGCTCGGCCCAAGCCTTGCGCGCCTTGAGCGCCCAAGTCTGGGTGACCGAAATCGACCCGATCAACGCCCTGCAAGCCGCCATGGAAGGCTACAAGGTCGTGACCATGGAATACGCCGCCGACAAGTGCGACATTTTTGTGTCGGCCACCGGCAACAAGAACGTGATCCGCTACGAGCACATGGCCGCCATGAAGGACGAAGCCATCGTTTGCAACATCGGTCACTTCGACAACGAGATCGACGTGGCATCGCTGGAAAAGCTGCAGTGGGACGAGATCAAGCCCCAAGTCGACCACGTCATCTTCCCCGATGGTAAGAAGATCACCCTGCTGGCCAAAGGCCGACTGGTGAACCTGGGTTGCGCCACAGGCCACCCCAGCTTTGTGATGAGCGCCAGTTTTGCGAACCAGACGATTGCACAAATTGAACTGTTCACCAAGCAAGACCAGTACGAAAACGGCAAAGTCTATGTGCTGCCCAAGCACCTGGACGAGAAAGTGGCGCGTTTGCACCTCGAAAAAGTGGGCGCCATGTTGACCGTGCTGAGCGAAGAGCAAGCGGCCTACATCGGTGTGTCGAAAAACGGCCCTTACAAAGCCGACACGTACCGTTATTAAAAACCACGCATGCGCATTGACCAACTTCTTGTCGAGCGCGGTTTGGCCGCTTCTCGCTCCCAGGCTCAGCGACTGATCGCCGGGGGTGTGCAGTGGCAGCAGCCTGACGGAATTTGGCGTGCGGTGGTGAAAAACCGCGACGAGGTGCCCGAAAGCGCTGCATTGCAGCTGCTCGACGATGCCGAGTCGCGTTATGTGTCCCGCGGCGGCCTCAAGCTCGAAGGGGCCTTGAAGGCCTCGGGCTTGCAGGTGCAAGGTCTGCGCTGCCTGGATGTGGGGCAAAGCACGGGTGGATTTACCGACTGTTTGTTGCAACACGGTGCAGCCGAAGTGGTGGGCATAGACGTGGGCCATGCCCAAGTGCATCCGCGCATCCGCCAAGACGCGCGGGTGGTGTGCATTGAGTGCGTGAACGCCCGCGACCTGGTGCCGGGTGACGAACGGGTGCCTGACGCACTCGAAGGTTTTGATTGGGTGGTGGGTGATGTGTCTTTCATCTCGCTCACGCTGGTGTTGCCGGGTGTGGTGCATTTGCTCAAGCCCACGGGTCAGTTGCTGATGCTGGTCAAACCCCAGTTTGAGTTGCAACCGGGCCAAGTGGGCAAGGGCGGCATCGTCAAGGACGACAGCCATTTCCCTTTCATTGAAAACCGTGTGCGCACCGCATTGGCCGATTTGGGTTTGCAGGTGAGTGCGTGGCTGGACAGCCCGATTGAAGGCGGTGACGGCAACCGTGAATTTTTTGTGCAGGCCTGCTGGCCTGACCCTGCTGCGGTGCTGCCAGCGCGTGAAAAAACGCGTGTGGCACACGAGGCCGATCTGGCCGCCAAGGCTTATGCCAAGGCCAACGACCATTGAATTTGAAGGTGAAGCGATGTCTGGTTTGAAGCTGCCGATCAGTCTGGAATTTTTTCCACCCAAAACCCCCGAAGGCACTGAGAAACTGCGCGGTGTGCGTGAGAAGCTCTATGCCCTTCAGCCCGATTTTTGCTCGGTGACCTATGGCGCAGGCGGCTCGACGCAAGAGGGCACTTTTGCCACGGTGGGTGCGATCCAGGCCGAAGGGGTGAGCGCGGCCTGTCACTTCTCGTGCATTGGTGCGACCAAGGCTTCGGTGCGTGCCGAGCTGGCCACGCTCAAGACCATGGGTGTGCAGCGCCTGGTGGCTTTGCGGGGCGACTTGCCCAGCGGTTATGGCGCAGGGGGTGAGTTCCACTACGCCAGCGACCTGGTGGCATTTATTCGCGCCGAGACCGGCGAAGATTTCCACATCGAGGTGGCCGCTTACCCCGAGGTTCACCCGCAAGCCAAATCACCCGAAGCCGATTTGCAAGCCTTCGCTACCAAGGTGAAAGCCGGTGCCCATTCGGCCATCACGCAGTACTTTTACAACAGCGATGCGTATTTCCGCTTTGTGGACGATGCCTACAAACTCGGTGTGGATGTGCCCGTGGTGCCCGGCATCATGCCCATCACCAGTTCGTCGCAGTTGCTGCGTTTTTCGGACGCGTGTGGTGCCGAGATCCCGCGTTGGATCCGGCTGCGCTTGCAGGCCTATGGCGATGACATCGCGTCCATCAAGGCCTTTGGCCTGGACGTGGTGTCCGACTTGTGTGAGCAGCTGATCAATGGCGGCGTGCCCGCCATCCACTTCTACACCATGAACCAAAGTGCACCTACGCTGGACATTGTGGACCGATTGAAGTCCGGCCTGTGATCCGTTAAGAAGGCGCGAGTCGCTTCAAGCGTTCACAGGTAAGGGTTCTCCAAACCCAAACTGGCCAAGATGTCGATCTCGTAGGCCTCCATCTCCTGGGCATCGGCGGTGCTGGTTTCGTGGTCCCAGCCTTGCGCATGCAGCGTGCCGTGCACCAGCAAATGCGTGTAATGCGCCATCAGCGTTTTGCCTTGCTCTTGGGCCTCACGGGCGACCACCGGGGCGCAGAGCACCAGGTCGGCCATCACCACCGGTGCTTGCGCGTAATCGAAGGTCAGCACATTGGTGGCGTAGTTCTTTTTGCGGTAGCTCTGGTTCAGTTCGCGGCCTTCTTCTTCGCCCACGATGCGCACCGTGATCTCGGCGTCATCGGCCAGCGCATGGCGGATGGCGCGCGTGACGGCGTGACGCGGCAGGGCGGCGCGGTGACGCGCCGCATCGGGAATGTCACCAAACTGCAGGGACAGTTGAAGTTGTTGCAAGGGCATGGGCAAAAAGAAGAATCGGTGTGTCGAGGTTGAGGAGTGCGCGGTGCGTCAAAGCCATGCCGTCGGTTCAGTCGTCGCTGTCCGCAGGTTTGCGTCGGGTGCTGATCCCTGCCCGCATGGGGGCGCTGCCTTGCGCTTCGTAGGCATCGACAATGCGGGCCACCAGGGGGTGGCGCACCACGTCGGCGCTGCTGAAACGTGTGAAGGCCATGCCTTTGACGCGCTTCAAAACCCGCTCTGCGTCAATCAGGCCGCTCAATTGCCCCTTGGGCAAGTCGATCTGGCTCACATCACCGGTGACCACCGCCTTGGCCCCAAAGCCAATCCGGGTCAGGAACATTTTCATCTGCTCGGTGCTGGTGTTTTGCGCCTCGTCCAGGATCACAAACGCGTTGTTCAAGGTGCGCCCGCGCATGAAGGCCAGCGGCGCGATTTCGATGGCGTTGCGTTCAAAGGCTTTTTGGACCTTGTCATACCCCATCAGGTCGTACAGCGCGTCGTACAGTGGGCGCAAATAAGGGTCTACCTTTTGCGACAGGTCACCGGGCAAAAACCCCAGCCGCTCACCGGCTTCCACCGCTGGGCGCGTCAGCACAATGCGCTGCACGCTGGCGCGCTCCAGCGCGTCCACCGCGCAGGCCACGGCCAGATAGGTCTTGCCCGTGCCCGCTGGGCCAATGCCAAAGCTGATGTCGTGCGTGGCAATGCTTTCCAGATAGGCCGCTTGCACCGGCGTGCGTGCCTTCAGGTCGGCGCGGCGGGTTTGCAGTGGGGGCAGGTCGGCTTCTTCGCCTGCGCTGTCGCCCACCAGCATGAGCTGCACCATGTCGGGTGAAATCGGACGGTCGGCCCGCTCATAGATCGCCTGCAAGATCTCCATGGCCCGCATGGCCACGGCCTTGGGGCCGTCCACCTTGAACTGCTCGTGGCGGTGCGCGATGCTCACTTGCAAGCCCGCTTCGATGGTGCGCAGGTGCGCGTCCATGGGGCCACACAGGTGGGACAAGCGGTTGTTGTTGTGCGGGATGAAGCTGTGTCTGACGATCAAGTGGATAATCCTCACCGTGGGTGGTTTTGCGGGGTGATTTGCAGGCCAAGGAGCACCGATTCTCCTCCATATCCACGCAAACCAAAGGCCCCCCATGATTGGCAAACTCACCGGCATCCTGAGCGATAAAAACCCACCCGAGGTGATCGTGGACTGCCGTGGCGTGGGCTACGAAGTCAATGTGCCCATGAGCACGTTCTACAACCTGCCCGCTACGGGCGACAAAGTCAGCCTGGTCACGCACTTTGTGGTGCGCGAAGACGCGCAAATTCTTTACGGCTTTGCCACCTTGGCCGAGCGCGAGGCCTTTCGCCAGCTCATCAAAATTTCCGGCGTGGGGCCTCGCACGGCTTTGAGTGTTTTGTCGGGCATGAGCGTGGCTGATCTGGCGCAGGCCATCACGACCCAAGAAGTTGGCCGTTTGGTCAAGGTGCCTGGCATCGGCAAAAAGACCGCCGAGCGCTTGCTGCTCGAACTCAAAGGCAAGCTGGGCGGTGACTTGGGCGGCCTGTTTGCCGTCAACACCAGCGACGCGCAAAACGACATCCAACAAGCTTTGCTGGCCCTGGGTTACAGCGACAAAGAAGCCGCTGCGGCCCTCAAAAGCTTGCCTGCCGATGTGGGCGTGAGCGAGGGCATCAAGTTGGCGCTCAAGGCCTTGAACAAATAAATGAGCTGAACCATGAGCATCCGCACCGACGATTTCGCACCGCAGCCCGAACCCCGGGTCATTTCGGCGGCCCCCGTGTCCCATCAAGAAGAGGCCATCGAACGCGCCTTGCGCCCCAAGCTGCTCGATGAATATGTGGGTCAAGTCAAGGTGCGCGAGCAACTGGAAATTTTCATCAGCGCCGCCAAGATGCGCGAAGAACCGCTCGACCATGTGCTGCTGTTTGGCCCGCCGGGCTTGGGCAAGACCACGCTGAGCCACATCATCGCGGCCGAGTTGGGCGTGAACCTGCGCCAGACCAGCGGCCCCGTGCTTGAAAAACCCAAGGACCTGGCCGCGCTGCTCACCAATCTGGAGCGCAACGATGTGCTCTTCATCGACGAGATCCACCGTCTGTCGCCCGTGGTCGAAGAGATCTTGTACCCGGCGCTGGAGGACTACCAGATCGACATCATGATCGGCGAAGGGCCTGCGGCGCGCAGCATCAAGCTCGATTTGCAGCCCTTCACCCTGGTGGGCGCCACCACCCGTGCGGGCATGTTGACCAACCCGCTGCGCGACCGATTTGGCATCGTCTCGCGGCTGGAGTTCTACACCCCCGATGAGCTGACCCGCATCGTCACCCGCAGCGCCGGTTTGCTCAAAGCGCCCATCGACCCGGAAGGCTCTTACGAGATCGCCCGCCGTTCACGTGGCACGCCGCGCATCGCCAACCGCTTGCTGCGCCGGGTGCGCGACTATGCCGATGTCAAGGGGGATGGCACCATCGACAAAGGCCTGGCTCAAAAGGCCTTGGTCATGCTGGATGTAGACCCCGAGGGCTTTGACCTGATGGACCGCAAACTGCTCGAAGCCGTGATCCACCGCTTTGATGGCGGACCGGTGGGCTTGGACAACATCGCGGCCAGCATAGGTGAGGAGCGCGACACCATTGAAGACGTGATCGAGCCGTATTTGATTCAGCAAGGCTATTTGCAGCGCACGCCGCGTGGGCGCATAGCCACGCTCGCAGCGTTTCGGCATTTGGGCGTCACGCCACCGAAAAACTTTGGGCAGTGAGTTGGCGGGGGCTGGCCAAGCTTGACCCCGATAATCACGCCATGCATGAAACCCCCCAAGACGCGACATCAACGGGCTTTGCCCAGCTGAAACTGGCCCCGGCCACCCTGCACAACCTGGCGCAACTGGGCTACACCCAGATGACACCCATCCAGGCGGCCAGTCTTGCGCTGACCTTGGCGGGACAAGACCTGATCGCCCAGGCCAGCACCGGCAGCGGCAAAACCGCGGCCTTTGGCCTGCCCTTGATCGAGCGTTTGCAAAGCGCAGGCTCGCCCAGCGCCGCCGTTCAAGCGGTGATTTTGTGCCCCACCCGCGAGCTGGCCGACCAGGTCACGCAAGAAATCCGCCGCTTGGCCCGTGCCCGCCAGAATGTGAAAGTCGTCACCCTGTGCGGCGGTGTGGCGTTGCGTGGCCAAACGCTGAGTCTGGAGCATGGCGCCGATGTGGTGGTGGGCACACCGGGCCGCATCTTGGACCACTTGGAGCGCGGCTCCTTGAGTTTGGCGGGTGTGAACACGCTGGTGCTGGACGAGGCCGACCGCATGTTGGACATGGGCTTTTTTGACGACATCGCCAAGGTGGTGCGCCAGTGCGCCAAAGACCGCCAGACCTTGTTGTTCTCGGCCACCTACCCCGAAGGCATTGCCAAGCTGGCCGCGCAGTTCATGCGCGCGCCGCAGACGGTGAAGGTCGAGGCGCAGCACAGCGCGCACAAGATCAGACAAATTTATTACGAAGTGAGCGAAAGCCAGCGGCTCGATGCCGTGTCCAAACTGTTGGCGCATTTCCGCCCTGAGCGCACGCTGGCCTTTTGCAACACCAAGCAGCAGTGCCGCGACTTGGTGGCGGTTTTGCAGGCGCAAGGCTACAGCGCGCTGGCGCTGTTTGGCGAGCTGGAGCAGCGCGAGCGCGACCAGGTGCTGGTGCAGTTTGCCAACCGCAGCTGCTCGGTGCTGGTGGCCACCGATGTGGCTTCGCGTGGGCTGGACGTGGAAGGCCTGGAGGCTGTGATCAACGTGGACGTGACGCCCGACGCAGAAATCCACATCCACCGCATTGGCCGCACCGGCAGGGGCGATGCCGAAGGGCTGGCGCTCACGCTGGCCAGCATGGACGAGATGGGCGCGGTCGGCAAGATCGAGTTGATGCAAGGCCGCGAATCCAATTGGGCGCCCTTGTCGGGCCTAAGGCCTGCAGCCGGTGGGCCACTGCAGCCGCCCATGCGCACGCTGCAAATTGTGGGTGGACGCAAGGAAAAAATCCGTGCCGGCGACGTGATGGGCGCACTGGCGGGCGAATGCGGCCTGACGCGAGAGCAGGTCGGCAAAATCAACGTGAACGAATTCTCAACCTATGTGGCGGTGCAGGCCCCCTTGGCCCAACAGGTCGAGTCGCAGCTCTCGCACGGCAAGATCAAAGGCAAGAGTGTGAAAGTGCGTTTGCTCTGAGGCATTTATGGAAACCAAATGGCTGGAAGATTTTGTGAGCTTGGCTGAAACCCGCAGTTTCAGCCGTTCGGCGCAGCTGCGTCATGTCACGCAACCGGCTTTTTCGCGCCGCATCCAGTCGCTTGAAGCGTGGGCGGGGGCGAACTTGGTGGACCGAAGTTCTTACCCGACCCGACTCACCCCAGCGGGCGAGACCTTGTATGGCCAAGCGCTGGAGGTGCTGCAGGCGCTGCAAAACACGCGGGCCATGCTGCGTGGCCACAACGCGGTGGGGCATGATTTCATTCAGTTTGCGTTGCCGCACACCTTGGCCTTCACTTTTTTCCCGGCTTGGATGGCGGCCTTGCGAGAAAGCTTTGGGCCGATCAAAAGCCGATTGACCGCGCTCAATGTGCACGATGCGGCCATGCGCATGGCCGAAGGCGGGTGTGATGTGCTGATCGCTTACCACCACCCTTCACTGCCTTTGCAGATCGACCCCGAGCGTTACGACATGGTGGTGCTGGGCCACGAGGTTTTGGCGCCGTATGCCCCGACGCGCCCGGATGGGCGTGCGCTGTTCAGTTTGCCCGGCTTGGCCGCCAAGCCTTTGCCTTATCTGGGCTACGCGCCGGGGGCTTACTTGGGGGACATCACCGACTGGATATTGAAGCAAGCCGGAACGCCCGTGCATTTGGAGCGTGTCTATGAAACCGACATGGCCGAGGGCTTGAAGGTGATGGCCTTGGAGGGCCATGGCCTGGCCTTTTTGCCCCGCAGCGCAGTGAAAAAAGAAGTGCAAGCGGGTGCCTTGGTCGAGGTGACGCTGCCTGAAGGGCAATCTTTGGCGCTCAACATGGAGGTCCGGGCCTACCGTGAAAAGCCCTTGTCCAAATCGCCCACACCCGGGCCTGCACAGTTGCTTTGGCAGCATTTGACCCAGCGCCATGGTCCTGTTCACTCTTCTCGCTGAGTGTTCATTTTTTGTGAATGCATCTTTGGCCAGTTGCTCAGGGAAAACCTGAGGCGAAGGGGCTTCAAAAATGACTATATTTACGCCCTTGACTGGGCTGGCACACTTTGTGCAAAAGACCGGTGCAGAGGTCTGGGCTGGCGCCAACTTGGTGCAGGCCTGAACCGAAGCCCTTGTCCATCAAAATTCCTAGGGAACTTACCTAGTCGGTCTATGTCTCGATTTGGCATTTAATCAAGGGGTGGCGTTTTGCCGCTCAACCATTCATCAGAGGATACAACCCATGAAAAATTTCACCCAGACCTTGATCGGTTCCGTGCTGGCCACGGCTGGCTTGCTGGCGGCCACATCCGCCATGGCCGGTAAAACCCTGGATCAGATCAAGCAACGTGGCCAGATCGTCTGCGGTGTCAACACCGGTCTGGCCGGTTTTTCGGCCGCTGACTCCAGTGGCAACTGGTCGGGTCTGGATGTGGACCACTGCCGTGCCGTGGCCGCCGCCGTCCTGAGCGATGCCACCAAGGTCAAGTACGTTCCCCTGACCGCCCAGCAGCGCTTCACCGCGCTGCAGTCTGGCGAGATCGACGTGCTGGCCCGCAACACCACCAACACTTTGAACCGCGATGGCTCTTTGGGTTTGCATTTCATCGGTGCCAACTACTATGACGGCCAAGGCTTCATGGTGCCCAAAGGCAAAATCACCAGCGCCAAGCAACTCAAGGGCGCCACGGTCTGCGTGCAGTCCGGCACCACGACCGAGAAAAACCTGACCGATTTCTCCCGTGCCAACAAGCTCAACTTGAAGCCTGTGGTGTTTGAAAAAGTCGAAGCCGCCACCGGCGCTTACTTTGCTGGTCGTTGCCAGGCTTACACCACCGACGCATCGGGCCTGGCCTCGGTGCGCGCCAAGGAAGCCAAAGACCCTGCGGCCCATGTGATCTTGCCCGACCTGATTTCCAAAGAGCCCCTGGGCCCGATGGTGCGCCGTGGTGACGACGAGTGGTTTGCCATCAACAAATGGGTGCAGGCTGGCCTGATCGAAGCCGAAGAGTACGGCATCACCCAAGCCAATGTGGACCAGATGAAAACCAGCGAGAACCCACAAATTGGTCGTTTGCTGGGTGCCACCGAAGACTTGGGCAAGCACCTGGGTCTGGACAAGGAGTGGCTGTACCGCGCCATCAAGACGACCGGCAACTACGGCGAAATGTTCGAGCGCAACGTCGGCCCCAAGACCGCCATCAACCTGCCCCGCGGCCTGAACAACCAGTGGAACAAGGGCGGCCTGATGTACGCCGCACCGCTGCGTTGATCGCCTGCCTTTTCTGAAGGTTCTGGATACGCCCCTTCACGGGGCGTATTTTTTACCACCCCGTCCTTTTTCAGGCAGTTCCCATGTCCCACTTTTCCATGATCGAGGCCCGGCCCTTGCCCGGCAAGAAAACACGATCCATCTCGTGGCGCAGCCGCGAAGGGCGTTCGGTCATTTACCAGATCGTCGCCATCCTTTCTGCGCTGGCTTTGGTGGCCTTGCTGGTGCGCAACACGCTCGCCAACATGCGTTTGCGTGGCATCCAAAGCGGCTACGACTTTTTGTTTCAACCGTTTGGCTTTGACATCAGCGAGTCGGTGATCGAATACGCGCACAACAGCTCGTACTTTGTGGCTTTTGCCATTGGCATGCTCAACACGCTCAAAGTGGCCGTGATCGGCATTGTGTTGGCCACCGTGTTGGGTGTGCTGGTGGGTGTGGGGCGGTTTTCGGCCAACTTCTTGGTGCGAAAAATCTGTTACGCCTACGTCGAATTTTTCCGCAACGTGCCGGTCTATCTGCAGTTGCTCATCTGGTATCTGGTCTTCACCGAGATGCTGCCCGACCTGGACCAAGCTTGGCAGGCGGGCCACTTCTTTTTGAGTAAAAACGGCATTTCCTTTCCCTGGCCCGTGTGGCAGTGGGGCCAAACCTTGGCCTTGGTCGGAGTCGCTCTGGGCCTGGTTTTCGCGTGGATCTACCGCCGCCTAGCGCGGGCGCATTTTGACCGCACAGGCCACAACCGTCCTGTCTGGGCGATGTCCTTGGCGGTGACGCTGGCGCTGGCTCTACTCGGCTGGGTGGTCGGTGGCGCCCCCAACGAATGGGACTTGCCCAAGGTGGGCGATTTCCAAATCGAAGACGGTGGCGCCTTCAGCCCCGAGTTCATGGCCTTGCTTTTTGGCTTGGTGTTTTACACGGCCGCTTTCATTGCCGAGGTGGTCCGTTCGGGCATTGCCTCGGTGTCACTGGGCCAGCACGAGGCTGCCGCCTCTTTGGGCCTGACCAAAAATCAGTCCATGCGCCTGGTGGTGCTGCCGCAGGCCCTGCGCGTGATCATTCCGCCGCTCACCAGCCAGTACCTGAACCTGACCAAAAACTCCTCTTTGGCCGTGGCCATCGGCTACCCCGAATTGGTGTCGATTGCCAACACCACACTCAACCAGACGGGCCGCGCCATCGAGGCCTTGTCGATCGTGATGTTGGTGTACCTGACCCTTTCTCTCATCACCTCGGCGCTCATGAACTGGTTCAACGCCAGTGCCGCCATCCAGGAGCGCTGACATGACCACTGTTTTCAAATCCGCTGAAGCGCGGCCCATGCCAGGGCGCAGCGAAGGTCTGGTGGCCTGGTTCAGGGTCAATTTGTTTTCCAGCGTGGGCAACAGCTTGTTGTCGGTGCTGTTGTTGGCGGTGTGCCTGTGGGTCTTGTTTTCGTCGATGGACTGGGCCGTGTTGCAAGCGGTTTTTGGTGCCAATTTGCAGGCTTGCAACGACGTGCGCGGCGTGGGCGCCTGCTGGGGCGTGATCACCGAAAAAGGCCGCTTGATCGTGATGGGACGGTACCCCGAGGCCGAGCACTGGCGTCCTGTGATCGCCACTGCCATGATGCTGGGCGTGGTCATCATCAGTTGCATGCCGCGTTTTTGGAACAAGGCTTTGCCCCTGATCTGGGCCCTCATGCTGGTGGTTTATTTCATCCTCATGAAGGGTGGCTGGATGGGCCTGACCGAGGTGGACACCGACCAGTGGGGCGGCTTTCCGCTCACGGTCATGCTCACCGTGATCTCGATGACGCTGGCCTTCCCGTTGGCCATCTTTGTGGCGCTGGGTCGGCGCTCCAACATGCCGGCCATCCAGACTTTGTGCACCCTCTATGTGGAGCTGATCCGTGGCGTGCCGCTGATCACGGTGCTGTTCATGGCCTCGTTCATGCTGCCTTTGTTCATGCCCGAGGGCGTGAAGATCGACGTGCTGGTGCGTGTGGTGGTGGGCATCACGCTGTTTTCGGCGGCTTACATGGCCGAGGTGATTCGCGGTGGCTTGCAGGCCTTGCCCAAAGGCCAGACCGAAGCGGCGGCCACTTTGGGCCTGACCTATTGGCAGACCCAGCGCATGATTGTCCTGCCCCAAGCCCTGGCCACTGTGGTGCCGTCCATCATGAACACCTTCATTGGCTTGTTCAAAGACACTTCGCTGGTGACCATTGTGTCGCTTTATGAGCTGACCGGTGCTTTGGGTTTGGCGCTCAACTCGGACGCCGACTGGCGCCCCTTCAAGATCGAAGCCTACCTCTTCATCACCTTCATTTATTTCGCGTTTTGCTTTGCCATGTCGCGCTACAGCCTGTGGATCGAAGAACGCACGGCCGTGAGCAAAGTCCGCTGATCGAAAGACACCTATGACCTCCAACGCGACCCCCATCATTGAATTCAAAGGCGTGAACAAGTGGTATGCCAGCAATGGCTACCACGTGCTGCGCGACGTCAACCTGCAATTCGCCAAAGGCGAAAAAGTGGTCATTTGCGGCCCCTCGGGCTCTGGCAAATCCACCCTGATCCGCTGCATCAACGCCCTGGAGGAATACCAGGAAGGCACCCTCACCGTGGACGGCACAGTTTTGGGCGATGACCTCAAAGGCATCGACCAGGTACGCCGTGAAGTCGGCATGGTGTTCCAGCAGTTCAACCTGTTCCCGCACCTGACGGTGATGGAAAACCTGATCTTGTCGCCCACCTGGGTGGCCAAAATGCCACGCAAGGACGCCATCGACAAAGCCATGGTGCAACTGGAACGCGTGCGCATTGCCGAGCACGCCAACAAATACCCCTTGCAGTTGTCCGGCGGCCAGCAGCAGCGCGTGGCGATTGCGCGTGCGCTGTGCCTGACGCCCAAGATCATGCTGTTCGATGAGCCCACCTCGGCGCTCGATCCCGAGATGATCAAGGAAGTGCTGGACGTGATGGTGGAGCTGACCAGCCAGGGCATGACCATGCTGTGTGTGACGCACGAGATGGGCTTTGCCAAGGCGGTGGCCGACCGCGTCATCTTCATGGACCAAGGCCAGGTGGTGGAGCAAGCCCCGCCCCAGCAGTTCTTTGACGCGCCACAAACCGACCGGGCACAAGACTTTTTGTCCAAGATCCTCGGACATTGAGCGTATTCCACCGCAAACTTCGCACCAGAGTTGGGGTCACGGGTTGGGGCGATTTGGCGAGCGAAGCGAGTATGAGCCCCGGCCCGTGACACCACCTCGGGCACCGACCGGGCCAGTTCACCTGAGCCAAGTCGGGACAAAACCACAGCCCCAGTGACAGGTTTGAGACAATACGTCTCATGACCCAAGAACTCACCCTCATCCGCCCCGACGACTGGCACCTGCATGTGCGCGATGGCGCCGCCCTGAACGTGGTGGTGCCGCACACCGCTGCGCAATTTGCCCGCGCCATCATCATGCCCAACCTCAAGCCGCCGGTGACCACGGCCGAGCAGGCGATGGCCTACAAAAACCGGATCTTGGCCGCCGTGCCCCAAGGCATGGTTTTTGAGCCCTTGATGACGCTGTACCTGACCGACAACCTGGACCCGGCAGAGATTGCCCGTGCCAAAGCCGCAGGCGTGGTGGCTTGCAAGTTGTACCCAGCTGGCGCCACGACCAACAGCGATGCGGGTGTGACCGATCTGCGCAAGATTTACCCGGTGCTCGAAGCCATGCAACGCGAAGGCGTGTTGCTCTTGGTGCATGGCGAAGTCACCACCTCCGACATCGACCTGTTTGACCGTGAGGCGGTGTTCATTGAGCGTCACTTGGTGCCTTTGCGCCGAGATTTCCCGGCACTCAAAATCGTGATGGAACACATCACCACTTCGGAGGCGGTGCAGTACGTGTCCTCAGCCGACAGCCACTTGGCAGCCACCATCACGGTGCACCATTTGCTGTACAACCGCAACGCCATCTTCACGGGGGGCATTCGCCCGCATTACTACTGCCTGCCGGTGCTCAAGCGCGAGACACACCGCCAAGCCTTGGTGCAGGCCGCCGTCTCGGGCGACCCACGCTTCTTTTTGGGCACCGACAGTGCGCCCCACCCGGCCCACTTGAAAGAGCACGCTATCGGCTGCGCCGGTTGCTACACGGCACATGCCGCCATGGAGATGTACGCCGAGGCCTTTGACCAGGCGGGTGCTTTGGACAAGCTGGAGGGTTTTGCCAGCCTGTTTGGGGCCGATTTTTATGGCTTGCCGCGCAACACCGACCGCATCACTTTGCGCCGTGAAAACTGGACACCGCCTGAGAGCTTCGCGTTTGGCGAGGCCGAACTCAAGCCCTTGCGCTCTGGCGAGAGCCTGCCGTGGCGTTTGCTGAGCGCCTGAGCCTGAAACCCAACCGTGTGGGAAGTCGTTGCGCGGACGCCTCGCCGCGGGGCGTGAGCGACATCGACTGGCTTGCGCCCTGGCTGGCCGACTGGCGCGCTGTGGGAGAGCCCATCGCCCAGCAGGTGGCCATGGGTTGCCCCCAGTACCAAGCTTTGAACATGCCGCATCTGGCGCCTGTGCGTTTTGTTCCTCAAGACGATTTGCCAGAAGGTCAAGCCTACGAGGATTTCATCTTTGCCACGGGTCAGGTGCCCACCCGCGAGGGCTTGCATGACTTTTTCAATGCCCTGTGCTGGATGCACTTTCCCTTGGCCAAGCAGCGCTTGAACCAATTGCAAGCGCAGGAAATCGCCCGCGCTGGCGTGGGGCAGGTGCGCGGCAAGTTGCGCGATGCGGCGACCGTGTTCGATGAAAACGCCCTGTTGGTCCAAGCGTCTGATGCGCTGTGGGCGGCGCTGACCGATCACCGATGGGCTGCCGCCTTGCTGGGATTGAGAAGTGAGTGGGCGCACACACGCTTGTGGATCTTTGGCCATGCCGCTTTAGAGAAAGCGGTGCAGCCTTACAAGTCGATCACGGTGCACATGTGGCGTGTGCCGCAGGATGTGCTGCCGCAAGACATCGATGCTTGGTTGGCGCGAGACTTGAGCGAGGCCAAGTTGTCAAAAAAACCCTTCAGTCCACTGCCTTTGCTGGGCGTGCCCGGTTGGTGGCCTGACAACGAAGACCCCTCTTTTTACGCTGACACCAGCGTTTTCAGGCCCAAACGGCGCCCCTCAGCCAAAGAAAAACCACACGCCGATCAGGATTACGAACCCCTGTCTTGAATTTGAATTTTGAGACCCTAATATTCAGTCCCACGTGCCCGCGTCTTTCGGGCTGAAAGTGAAACTCAACATGAAACGCATTTTTCTTTTTGTCATGACCAACCTGGCTGTGGTGGTCGTGCTGGGCATTGTGGCCAACTTGCTGGGCGTCAACCGATTCTTGACCGCCAATGGCCTGAACCTGGGCGCACTGCTGGGCTTTGCGCTGATCATGGGCTTTGGCGGCGCCATCATTTCATTGCTGATCAGCAAGCCCATGGCCAAATGGACTTCGGGTGTGCAAGTCATCACCCAACCCGCCAACGCTGACGAGGCCTGGATTGTGAACACGGTGCGCAAGTTTGCGGACCAATCCGGTATCGGCATGCCCGAAGTCGGCATTTTCCCGGGCGACCCCAACGCATTTGCCACCGGCGCTTTCCGCGATTCGGCTTTGGTGGCCGTGTCGACTGGCTTGTTGCAAAACATGACGCACGAGGAAATCGAAGCCGTGATTGCCCACGAAGTGGCGCACATTGCCAACGGTGACATGGTCACCATGACCCTGATCCAAGGCGTCATGAACACCTTTGTGGTGTTCATCTCGCGCGTGGTGGGCTACGCGGTGGACAGCTTCTTGCGCAAGGGGGACAGCGAGAACACGGGCCCCGGCATGGGCTACTACATCACCACCATCGTGATGGACATTTTGTTGGGCTTTGTGGCCGCCATCATCGTGGCCTGGTTCAGCCGTCAGCGCGAGTTCCGCGCCGATGCCAGTGCGGCGCAGTTGATGGGCCGCAAGCAGCCCATGATCAACGCCTTGGCCCGTTTGGGCGGTGTGCACACCGCCGAGTTGCCCAAAACCATGGCCGCCATGGGCATTGCGGGTGGCATTGGCCAGTTGTTCAGCACGCACCCGCCGATTGAAGAGCGCATCGCTGCGCTGCAAAACAGCGCCTCATAAAGACGATTCGTCTTGGGCCAGTGCGTCCAGGTGGGATGTGTCACCCCATCCCACCAAGGACAAGCCCTCAGGCGTCCACAGCAAGCGGTTGACCGCGGTGTTGGTGAGTGACCAGGTGCGCGGGGCTTGAAGATCGAGGCGGGTGGCGGCGCGGTACAAGATGTCGAGCACGCCGCCATGGGCCACCATCACCATTTGTTGCCCGGTGTGTTGGGCGGCCAATTCGTTCACGGTGTCCACAATGCGTTCGTGCAAAAGCAGCAGCGACTCGCCACCACCCGGAGGCGCCCATTCGGGTACCCGTTTGCGCCATTGCACCGCGTGCTCGGGCCACTCGGCTTGAACTTCTGCAAATGTGCGCCCTTGGAACACACCAAAATGCCGCTCGCGCAGGCCCTCGTGCGTGCGCACGGTGTGTCCCATGGCACTGGCCAGGGCTTGTGCCGTGGAGTGCGCCCGCGACAAGTCACTGGCATAGATGGCGTCCACCTTTTCACGTCCGCTCAGAGCCCGGGCCAAGCGATCGGCCTGCAGCAGCCCGATGGCGTTGAGGGGGATGTCCAAGTGACCTTGGAGGCGTGTTTCCACGTTCCAAGCGGTTTCTCCGTGGCGAATCGCCAAAATGCGGGTGACGTCCATGGGGGTGAATGCGCTCAGCGCGGCAATTCAATGTTCACCCGCCGCAAGCCTGCAGGCGGGTTGGGAAAATGGGCCAACGCGGCCTGAAACAGCGCGGCAAAAATCGGCACGCTGTCACCCCATGGCCCCGCGTGGCTGGCCCGGGTTTCGTACACCACTTGGCCTGATTGGAGGTCACGCAGGATCAAACTGACTTCGCGCCGGTAATGGGTGGGCGGAGGAAAGCGCATGCCCAGCCCCACGCCAATGTGCGATCCAAATCCACCGCCAATGCCCGAGCCGATGGCGATGCTGCCATGGGGTGACCAGCCTGGCCCCAAGGGTCGTCCCCAGGGGTCGGCCAAGTACCGGTCACCACTGAAGCCCACCATCACACTCAGTTGTGCATTGACATCGTCGCGCACCAAACCCACGGCGGTCATGGCGGCTTGGGCTTGTTGTTCGGCCAAGCCCGCTTCAGGGTTTTGGGCCTGAGAGGGCAAACGTTCAAAACGGTAAGTGGCGCTTTGCAAGCTCATGCCCGCAGGCACAGCCGTGACCGAGACCACATCGCTGTCGATCAGGCGCACGGAGGCACAACCCGACAGCAAACCCAGGGCCGCTGCGGCCAAGGCCCATAAAAAACGCCGGACGATCGTGTTCATGAAGGTGCTCTCCTGAAGGGTCACATTGAAATCACCTGAATACCCGGCAAGGAAGCTTCCTTGAACTCTTCTTCGTCAAAAGCCTTGTCGCCGTCGTCCGATTCGATGCCTGTGATTTTCAGGTCCTTGAAGCCGTGCAATTTGGCGTCCATCAAATGCGAGGGCACCACGTTTTGCAAAGCCGAAAACATGTTTTCAATGCGGCCGGGGTGCTTCTTTTGCCACTCGCGCAGCATGTTGCCCACTTGCAGGCGTTGCAGGTTTTCCTGGCTGCCACACAGGGTGCACGGGATGATGGGGAACTGTCGGTGCGCTGCCCAACGGATCAAATCCGTCTCGGCCACATAGGCCAGTGGGCGGATCACCATGAACTCGCCGTTGTCGCTGACCAGCTTCGGGGGCATGCCCTTGAGTTTGCCGCCAAAAAACATGTTCAAGAAGAAGGTCTGCAGCATGTCGTCGCGGTGGTGGCCCAGCGCCAGTTTGTTGCATTTGAGCTCGCGGGCCACGCGGTACAAAATGCCCCGGCGCAAACGTGAGCAAAGGCTGCACATGGTCTTGCCTTCGGGGATCTTGTCTTTCACGATCGAATACGTGTCTTGCGTCTCGATGTGGAACTCCACGCCCAGCGCTTTGAGGTAAGCAGGCAGGATGTGCTCAGGGAAACCCGGCTGCTTTTGGTCCAGGTTGACCGCGACCAGCTCGAAGTCGACCGGCGCGCGGGCCTTCATCTTGAGCAGGATGTCGAGCATGCCGTAACTGTCCTTGCCGCCTGACATGCAAACCATGATGCGGTCGCCCGCCTCAATCAGGTTGAAGTCACTGATGGCCTGGCCCATTTGACGGCACAGGCGTTTTTCGAGCTTGTGGGTTTCGCGCTCGATCTTGAGGGCTTGGGCAGCCGCTGATTCGGCTTGCGCTTGTACCCAGGCGTTGTCGGTTTCTGTGTTCATGAGGTTCACCACTGTCCGGTTTCCATGCGAATGGCCACTTCGCAGTCTTCAAAAATTTCAAGTTTGGCAATCTTGACGCGCACACCCAAAACACCGGGCAACTGCATCAGGCGGTTCGAGACCTTGCCGATCAGCGTTTCCAGCAGGTTGATGTGCTCTGCGGTGCATTCGTCGATGATGATTTTGCGCACTTTGCGGTAATCCAGCACCGAATGGATGTCGTCGTCGCTGGGCAGCAGGGGCTGCGTGCCCAAATTCAATTCGGCATCGACTTGGATCGGCTGCGGATCGGTTTTCTCGTGTTCCAGGATGCCCAGGTTGGCGTCGAAGCGCAAACCGGTCAGCTCCAAGGTTTGTTGGCCAGCAGGGGTTTTCATGTCGGGGATTTGATCTGGAAGATTTCAACCCCGACGGCTTCGCAGTCCGGGTACACATCGGGTTTGCAACTGGACAGGCGCACCGCCTGGACCTGTGGGTGGGCGATCATCTCGCGCATCAGGTCGTCGCACAAAGTCTCTTGCAGCACGATGTGGCCTTGGGCCACCCGGCGCGCAATCACTTCACGGATGAAGTCGTAGTCCACCACCTCGGCCAAGTCGTCTTGCGTGGGGGTGGACGCGCTGTAGGGCACAAACAACTCCACGTTGAAGACGATGCGCTGAGGGCCGAGCTTTTCAAAGTCGTGCGCACCAATGCGCACGTCCACCGTGTGGTTGCGTAAAAACAGGCGGCGGCAATTCAGTGCCAAATCGGTCATCAGGTCGCTCATGCAGCGCCTTTCGGTTCGTCCAAAAACATCACGTCGCGCGCCAAAGGCACCAAGTGCTGGCCGTTGTCCACGCACACCGTGGTGCCGGTGATGCAGGGGTTTTGCGCCAAAAACAGGCAGGTGGCCGCCACCTGTGCCGGGTCGATGGGCTCGCGCATGAGGTTGACGCGGCTGGCGCGGTCAAAGTTGTCTTGGGTTTGTGGACCACTCAAAAACATCAGGCCCGGGGCCACGCCGCACACCCGCAAGGGAGCCAGGGCCTGGGCCTGCAAAGCCACGGCGCGCTCCAGTGCCAATTTGGACACGGTGTATGAAAAATAGTCTGGGTTCAGGTTAAAAACCTTCTGATCCAGGATGTGGACCACGCTGCGTTGGCCGGGCTGGGCCCCGGGCGCGGTTTGTTGAGCCATCAGCGAGGCCAGCACCATGGGCGCGATCAAATTCACTTCCAGTTGCAGACGGGCACCGGGCAAGTCCATGTCGTTGCCCGCATCCGGCTCGAACAGCGAAGCGTTGTTCACCAAGCAGTCGAGCGGGCCGTGGCTTTGCGCGATGTGCGCCATCATCTGTTCGACTTGTTCGCTTTGAGCCAGATCGGCTTGCACGCATTCAACGTTTCCCCCGGCGCCTTGCAGCTCGGCCTGCAGCGCCTTGGCCGCATCGGCCGAGCGTTGGTAATGGCACCAAACGCGCCAGCCTGCCTCTGCAAATTGGCGAACGATCTCTGCGCCCAGGCGGTGAGCGCCTCCGGTGACCAGAACTTGTTTCATGAAGGGGCCTGGGCAGACAGGTCTGCGCAGGAATATCCAAGGTGATAAAGGGCTGAATTATCGGGCAAGCCATGGATTTGGCCCCTGGCAACCCCGGCAACCCCCTCACACCTTCGGCGACAATCACCGCGTGACCATGCCCAATCCCCATCCCCTTTCCGAGTTGACCCCGCTGATCCACCAGGCGATTGCCCAAGCGGGTGGCTGGATCGGTTTTGACCGTTTCATGGCCTTGGCCTTGTACGAGCCAGGGCTGGGTTATTACACCAATGCCTTGCAAAAGTTCGGCGCCATGCCCGCGTCGGGCAGCGACTTCGTGACCGCGCCGGGCATGTCCCCGCTGTTTGGCCAAACCCTGGCCGTGCAGGTGCGCCAGGCGCTGCAGGCCACGGGGACCGACGAGGTGTGGGAGTTCGGTGCCGGCACCGGGGCACTGGCTCTGCAACTGCTGGACAGCCTGGGTGATGCCGTTTGCCGTTACACCATCATCGATTTGTCGGGCACTTTGCGCGCCCGTCAGGCCGATGCCTTGTTGAAGCATGCCGACAAAGTGCGCTGGAGCGACACTTGGCCCGACGCCATCCAGGGCGTGGTGGTGGGCAACGAAGTGCTCGACGCCATGCCGGTCCAGCTGCTGCAACGAACTCAGGGTGTCTGGCACGAACGCGGTGTGGTCAGCGCGGGTGAACAATTCGCGTGGCAAGACCGCCTGACCGAACTGCGCCCGCCTGTCGAGATTGAGGGTGAGCACGATTTCCTGACTGAAATCCACCTCCAAGCCGAGGCCTTCATCACCACTTTGGCCGAGCGCTTGCTGGCTGGGCGGGGTGGGGCGGCGTTTTTTTTGGATTACGGCTTTCCAGAGGGCGAATACTTTCACCCCCAACGCCACATGGGCACCGTGATGTGCCACCAGTTGCACCAGGCCGACGACAACCCGCTGGTGGCGGTGGGCCAAAAAGACATCACAGCCCATGTCAACTTCACCGGGGTCGCGCTGGCCGGGCAAAGCGCGGGGCTGAATGTGCTGGGCTACGCCAGCCAAGCTTGGTTCTTGCTCAATCTGGGCTTGGCCGAGCGCATGGCCGAGGCCTCTTTGGCCGAACGCAGCCAGGCGCAGCGCCTCATCAACGAACACGAAATGGGCGAGTTGTTCAAAGTGGTCGGGTTCGCCACGTCGTCCGATTGGGCCGCTCAGGGCTTTGCCCGAGGCGACCGATCGCATCGCCTGTAAACGGCATTCAGGCCATCTATGTTGCGCTGGCTCATCGTGGTGTTTTTGGCCCTGATCATTTTCAGCGGCTTGCAAAAGTGGCTGCAGAAATTTGGCTTCGGGCGTCTGCCCGGTGACTTTCGGTTCCGGCTGTTTGGTCGGGAATGGTTCATCCCCTTGACCAGTACTTTGTTGCTCAGCCTGTTGGCGGCCGCCATTGCGCGATGGGTTTGAGGTGTTGTCAGTCAGGGCCTGCAACACGAACGTGTTACAGTGCGTCACGCCATTGGCGACTTATGCCCATCAAGCTCCTTGCGAGCCGATAGCGCATCCCGGCAGAGGGATGCCAGTCTTGTCCTCCACTGTGCTCATCGCCCGCCATGCTTTCAAAGCTGGGCCCAGACGATTTTTTTGCTTCCTTTTTCATGCACCTCTGCACGGTGCGGTTGTTCGTCAAGCTTTGCCGCTGGCATTCGAGGGAGCTTTTTGGCAGCAGGACATGCCAAGAACCGTTCCGCCAAACAGCCCCTTAGAAGGCCTTGTGTGCGGTTCGACCCCCCTTCGTTAAAATACATGACTCTCTTTTACTGTTCACACCAACCCATCTCCATGGGAAAATTCCGAATTCAACCGTGCTCCAGGGCTTTGCCCAACGGCGCATTTGGCGCGCAAGTGTCTGTGGCCAGTGGCCGCGGCAGCGCCAGCACCGACCGCGTGATGCGTTTTGTGCCTGAATTTGCTACGCCTGCCGCCGCCAGCCAATACGCCCTCGATGAAGGCATGTTGTGGGTGGAGCGCCAGACGACGAAACCGATCCTGCTTTGAGAAAGACGTTTTAAATGGCTAAAGAAGAACTGATTGAACTGATGGGCGTGGTCAACGAGGTGTTGCCCGACACCCGTTTTCGCGTGACGCTGGACAACGGCCATCAATTGATTGCTTATTCCGCCGGCAAGATGCGCAAGAACCACATCCGCATTTTGGCGGGTGACCGCGTGACGCTGGAGTTGTCGCCCTATGACCTGAGCAAAGGCCGCATCAGCTTCCGTCACTTGGCTGGACGTGCTCCGATGGCGCCTCGCCGCCCGCCCGCCCGCTGATCCTGACCACTTCTTTGCGTTGACCAGGGTCAACGCGCCAGGCCCTTGAATCGCGGCGCATGATCCCCAAGTGGTTTTCAACACAGGGGAAATCATGAACGTTTCAGCCGACGCCTTGCACATTGTTTGTCCGCATTGCCACACCACCAACCGGGTGCGTGCGGCCGATCTGCTCAATGCCCCCGATTGCGGGCAATGCCATCAAGCCTTGTTTGCAGGACACCCACTGGCGCTGGATGCGGTCAACTTTGACAAGCACATCGGCCGCAGCCAAATCCCTGTGTTGGTGGACTTTTGGGCCCCTTGGTGCGGCCCCTGCCGCATGATGGCACCGGCTTATGAGCAAGCCGCTGGCCTTTTGGAGCCCCAAGTGCGGGTGGCCAAACTCAACACCGAAGAAGCGCAAGCCATCGCCAGCCGCTTCAACATCCGCAGCATCCCCACACTCGCTTTGTTTGTTGGTGGCCAAGAAGTCGCCCGTCAGGCCGGGGCTTTTCGCACCGCGCAAGACATTGCCGGTTGGGCGCGTTCGCACCTGTGAGAGATTCAGGGCTCCTACAGAGAAACTGCAACAGCTTTGACGCGTGCTTTGAAAATCTGCTCGCCGATTTGCGGACCTTTGAGGCCTTGAGCCGCTGCTGCCTGAGCGATGGGTGCGGTCTCGACGGACAGCGCTGCCTGTTGGGCTTTGAGCAAGCGCAGGGCCTGAGGGTAAGCCGCCTCTTCAAACCCCTGCCGTCCCCGCGCATCGCATTCGCAGGCTTGCAGCACCTGCGCAAAACGCTCGGGTTGGCGCACCGCATCGCAGCGTTCCAGTAAGCGCATCAGGGCTTCTGGCCCCAGCTCGGCGCTGCGGTGGATGTTGCCGTGCTCACGCGCCACCACCTCGGCCAGTTCCTTGCCCTCGGTCGGCACACGCAGGCGATCGCACACCTGCCGTAAAAGCTTCACGCTGCGGCCTTCGTGACCGATGTGGCGCGGCAGCACGTCGGCGGGCGTGCTGCCTTTGCCCAAGTCGTGCATCAGGCAGGCCACACGCACATGCAGCGGCATGTTCAGCTGGGCGGCCATGTCCATCACCAGCATCATGTGGACGCCCGTGTCGATCTCAGGGTGGTATTCCGGCCGTTGAGGCACGCCCCACAGGCGGTCCAACTCGGGCAGCAAGACCTTGAGCGCACCGCATTCGCGCAGCACCTCGAACAGGCGCGAGGGTTTGGCGCTCATCAGTCCGCGAGCCAACTCTTGCCAGACGCGCTCGGGCACCAAATGGTCGGCTTCACCGTCCTTCACCATCTGGCGCATCAACGCCATGGTGTCGTCGGCGACGGTGAAGTTGCCAAAGCGCGCTGCAAAGCGGGCCACGCGCAGGATGCGCACGGGGTCTTCTGCAAAGGCTTCGGTCACATGGCGCAGCACTTTGCCGTGCAGGTCGCGTTGGCCGCCATAGGGGTCCACGATTTGGTCTGTCCATGCGCTGGGAGCAGCGAGAGCGATTGCCTCGGGCACGGCCATGGCGTTCACCGTGAGGTCGCGCCTTGCCAGGTCTTCTTCAAGCGTGACGCTGGGGTCGGCCTGCACCGCAAAGCCTTTGTAGCCCCTTGCCGTCTTGCGTTCGGTGCGGGCCAGGGCGTATTCCTCGCGGGTCTGAGGGTGCAAAAACACCGGAAAGTCCTTGCCCACGGGCATATAGCCTTGGGCGCCCATGGCTTCGGGCGTGCAGCCCACCACCACCCAGTCGCGGTCGCTCACGGGCAGGCCCATCAAGGCATCGCGCACCGCACCACCGACGACAAAAACACCCATGGTGGCTTTCAGCGGTGGAGCCGGAAAGGCTCTTCAAAGTCGATGAAGTCCTGCTCGGCCAGCGCCCCTTCGGTCCAGGCTTTGACGCCGGGCAGAGCGCACACGCGGTCCATGTAGGCGGCCACAGCGGCAGGCACGGGGAGGGCGTAGGTTTTGATGCGCATGACCACCGGGGCAAAGTAGGCGTCGGCGATGGTGAATTGGCCAAAAAGCATGGGGCCGCCGTGTGCTTGCAGCAGGCCGCTCCACAGGCTGCAAATACGGTCCAAGTCGGCACGAACGGCGGCTTGGTCGCGCAGGGCCAAGGCCCCTATGTCGGGCAGTTGCGCCTCGATGTTCATCGGGCAGGCGCTGCGCAAGGCCATGAAGCCGCTGTGCATTTCGGCGCAAACGCTGCGGGCGCGTGCTCGGGCAACGCGGTCCTGCGGCCAAAGCTGCTTGTCCGGGAATTGCTCGGCCACATACTCAGCAATGGCCAGGGTGTCCCACACGGCCAGTCCATCGTGCACCAGCACCGGCACCTTGCCCACCGGGTTGACGGCTTTGAGGGTGGACTTGAAATCCGAGTCGGGCGCGAAGCTGTCAAAGCGAACAAACACCTCTTCAAAATCAATGCCCGCCTGGCGCAGCATCACCCAGGGGCGCATGGACCAAGACGAGTAGTTTTTGTTGGCGATGTAAAGCTGGATCATTGTTTTCTCCCGTGAATCAGAGCCCACATGTTAGCGGTCTCGGCTGTAGACGGGGGACATATTGCACCGCTAATGTGTGTGAGGGCATGCGGCGGGTGACGATTTTCGGGACCCCGTCATGAGGAGCCCGCCGCATGCCCTCACACACCCACAAAAGCGCTTTGCACTTGGAATCAGCGCCCCGCGCCCGATCGCCAACGGTTCAACTTGCTGCGTGGGCCGCGGTGGCCCAGATAGGTCGGCGCCACGCCCGCAGCCGATGCGGCCGTGATGCCCAAGGCGGCAAGACCTGGCAGCAGGCCCGTGGCCACGTTGTCCACCTTCATGGACGCCAGGTTGTCCCGGCTCATCAAAGGCTCACCCGGCGCCAACTCCATGGCCGCCGCTTGCAGCCAGCCTACCCACATCGGCAAACCCAACACCGGGCGACCTCGGCCGTGGTTCACCCCCGCCCACTGGCCAGCGCGTTGCACCAACTCGCCCAAGCTCAGCATGTCCGGGCCGCACAGCTCGTAGGTTTGGCCGATGGTGGCGGGCTGTTGCAAGCAGGTCACCACCGCGCGTGCCACATCCCCCACCCACACGGGGGCAAAGCGTGTGCCGCTGCCTGCCAGGGGCATGAAAGGGGCTACGGTTTGCAGCTCAGCAAACAGGTTGAGGAATTTGTCTTCAGCCCCAAAAATCACGCTCGGGCGCAGCACCGTCAGCTGCAGGCCTGCTGCTTGCAAAACCGCTTCGCCGCGCGCCTTGCTGCGTTGGTACATCGAGGGGCCTTGCGGGTCGGCGCCCAGCGCACTCACATGCACCAGCCTTTGCACGCCCGCTTTTTTCATGGCACTGGCGATCTTGCCGGGCAAGTTCACATGCACGTTCTCAAAGCGGTCTTCGTTGCCGTGCAGCACCGCCACCAAATTGACCACCGCATCGTGACCGTGCATCAGGCCTGCCAGATCGGCCTCGCTGTGCACAGAGGCCTCAATCACCGTGAGCCCGGGCAAACTTTGCACCTTGCCGGCGTTCACGGCGCGGCGGGTGGGCACGCTGATCTGCCAGCCCAAGCGCGTCAGTTGTTCGCACACTTGGCGGCCGACAAAGCCGGTACCGCCCAGTACGAGAATGCGTGGCGCGCTCATGTCGCGCTCAAGCCATGAATGGCTTGGTGCATGGCGTCCATGGCCTGAGCCACGATCTGGGAGCGCCATGTGTCGGTGTCGACATAAAACGCGTCCATCAGGTCTTGCTTGATCTGTTTTTTCAGGGCTTCAGGCGCTTCGGGGTGCAGGTGCAGCCAATGCTCGCCGCGCAAAGCACCGATGACCTTGTCTTGTGTCTGCGTGCCGTATTCCATGGCAATGCCGGTGTACTCGGCTTGAGGGCATTCCTGGTAAGCCGCCATCCACATCAGGCCTGTGAGGAATGCCGAGGTGGATGAGCCGTCGTAAATCGAGGTGATGCCCTGACCCCACCAAGTTTTGGCCCGGGCAAAGGCCGAGGCGTCGTCGGCGCAGGCAAAAATGCGCTCGCCCACGCCGCTGGGGCCCAGGCCCGTGTGCAGGTCGATCCAGGCCATTTTTTGGCATGACTGGGCATATTTCTGCAGCACCTTGCGCAAAGTCAGGTTGCTCCAAGTGGGGGCCTGGCCACCAAAGAACAGGCCGTCCGGAAATTCGTGCTGCCCTTGGGAAACGGCGGCCTGAAAGGCTTTCATGCCGCGCTCGGCGATGTACTGGCCGGTGGCCGCCGCATTGGCGGCATCGGGTGGCCAGACCTCTGGCAACAACAAGGGGTGGATTTCCCTGTAGGCCTCGTTGCTGGGCAGAGGTTTTGAAAAATCCTGAAAATTGCGGTTGATGTCCACGTTTTCGTGGGTCACCCGGCGCACATGCGAGAACCCGTGCGGGTTGAGCGCATGGATGTAAAGCACGGCCACGCCCTGGGCTTTGGCCGCTGCGCGCCAAGCGTGGTTGTGCAGGGCATGGATTTGTACGCCGGAGCCGCAATAACCCTCTACACCGTGGCAAGCGCTGCTGATGATCAGCAGCTGCTGGGCATCGGCCGCGCCGTCCAGCACCACGTCCATGGCCAGAGTTTCACCGTCCCGACCGGGCAGGGGGTGGATGTTCGAGTCCACCTGCAGGCCAGCGTTTTGGGCGGCATTCAGGAATTTTTCACGGGCCTGCGCGTAGCTTTTGGAAAAGCCATGTTGGATGTCGATCATGCGGGGGCCGGTCAAGTGGTTTGGGTCGGGCTGGCCAGCCATTGCGTGGCCAGTTCGACCCAATAGGTGCCGCCCAGAGGAATGAGGTCGTCGTTGAAGTCGTAGCTCGGGTTGTGCAGGGTGCAAGGTCCGCCCCCGTGGCCCATCTCGCGGTGGGCGCCGTCGCCGTTGCTGATGAACACATAAGCCCCCGGCTTGGCTTGCAGCATGTAAGAGAAGTCTTCGGCGCCCATGGTGGGCTCTTGCGACATCACGTGGTCAGCGCCCACGATGCCATTCATGACTTGGCGGGCAAAGTCGGCCTCCAAAGCGCTGTTGATCGTGGGCGGGTAATTGCGGTGGAACTCGAATTCGCACTGCGCGCCAAAAGCCGCGCCAATCGACTCGGCCACTTGCTTCATGCGCGACTCGATCAAGTCGAGCACCTCGATGCTGAAGGTGCGCACCGTGCCCTGCAGTTCACACGAGTCGGGCACCACGTTGGTGGCTTCCCCTGCGTGGATCATGGTGACCGAGATCACGCCCGCATCCACCGGCTTTTTGTTGCGGGTGATGATGGTCTGAAAGCCTTGCACCATTTGGCAGGCAATCGGCACCGGGTCGATGCCGTTGTGCGGCAGTGCGGCGTGGCTGCCCTTGCCGCGGATGGTGATCTTGAATTCGTTGCTCGACGCCATGACCGGGCCGGGGCTGACCGCAAAGGTGCCCACGGGCGCGCCGGGCCAGTTGTGCATGCCGAACACGGCCTGCATGGGGAACTTGTCAAACAAACCGTCTTTGATCATCTCGCGGGCACCGCCGCCGCCCTCTTCGGCGGGTTGGAAGATCAAATACACCGTGCCATCAAAGTCGCGGTGTTTGGAGAAATGCTTGGCTGCCGCCAACAGCATCGCCGTGTGGCCATCGTGACCGCAGGCGTGCATCTTGCCCTGGTGTTTGCTGGCGTGGGCAAAGGTGTTGAACTCCTGCATGGGCAGCGCGTCGATGTCGGCGCGCAAGCCAATGCCGCGCCCGCAAGCCCCGCCATCTCGCCCGTGCACGATGCCCACCACACCGGTGGTGCCCATGCCGCGGTGGATGGGGATGCCCCAGTCCGTCAGCTGCTGGGCGACCACGTCGGCCGTGCGCACTTCTTGGAAGCACAGCTCGGGGTGGGCGTGGATGTCTTTGCGGATGGCCGCGATGCTGGCGGCGTCGGTGAGGATGGTGTCGATGAGTTTCATGGGCCTCAGTCTAGCGATAGTCTGTCTATTTTGCCAACTCATGCTGTGCCACCCACGGCGCGTTGGGGACATGTGCGCCGTTTGCAGTGCATGGGGCATCGGCCACAATGGGGATTGCGACTTTAGGAAAGCCTCTCATGTTGCCCCAGCCAACTGCCCCTGCGGCCCTTGACACCCCACAGACTGTGCGCGGCGCTTGCCCGCACGACTGCCCCGACACCTGCGCCTTGCTGACCCAGGTGGAAAATGGCCGCGCCACCCAGGTGCAGGGCAACCCGGCGCATGCACAAACCGATGGTGTGCTGTGCACCAAGGTCTCGCGTTACACCGAGCGCACTTACCACCCGGATCGCCTCTTGACGCCGATGAAACGCGTTGGACCCAAAGGGGCGGGCCAGTTTGAGCCTGTCAGCTGGGACGAAGCACTGGACGCGATTGCCGCACGCCTGAAAACCATTGCCGCACGCGACCCGCAGGCGGTGCTGCCCTACAGCTACGCCGGCACCATGGGCCTGGTGCAAAGCGAGTCGATTGCGGCGCGGTTTTTTCATCAGTTGGGCGCGTCGCTCTTGGACCGCACGATTTGCGCCTCGGCCGGGGCCGAAGCCCTGACGCAGACCTTGGGCAACAAGGTCGGCATGAAAGTCGAGTTTTATGCCGAATCCAAGCTCATCGTCATTTGGGGCAGCAACTCGATTGGCAGCAACCTGCACTTTTGGCGCATCGCGCAAGAAGCCAAGCGCAATGGCGCGAAGTTGGTGTGCATCGACCCCCGGCGCAGCGAGACGGCCGAAAAATGCCACGAACACATCGCCCTGCGGCCCGGCACCGATGCTGCACTGGCACTGGCTCTCATGCACGAGTTGATCGTGCATGGCTGGCTCGACCAAGATTACATCGACCGCTACACCTTGGGCTGGGACGCCCTGAAGGCCCGAGCCCTGCAATGGACGCCTGAGCGCGCCGCCGAGGTCTGCGGTGTGCCCGCCGAACAGATCCGTCAACTGGCCCGCGACTGGGGCACCACCCAGCCTGCAGCCATTCGCTTGAACTACGGCATGCAGCGTGTGCGCGGGGGTGGCAACGCGGTGCGGGCGATTGCTTGCCTGCCTGCCCTGACCGGGGCCTGGCGGCACCGGGCGGGCGGGGTGTTGCTCAGCAGCTCGGGGCACTTTCCGGTGCGGCGCGCGGCCTTGCAGCGGCCCGACTTGTTGGGCGAACGCCGTCCGCGCACCATCAACATGAGCACCATTGGCGACGATTTGTTGCGCCCGGCTTCGCCCATATTCGGCCCGCAAATCGAAGCCCTGATCGTTTACAACAGCAACCCGGTGGCCGTGGCCCCCGAGTCGGGCAAGGTGGTGCAGGGCTTTGGCCGCGAAGACCTGTTCACCGTGGTGCTGGAGCATTTTCAGACCGACACCGCGGATTACGCCGACTTCATCTTGCCCGCCACCACGCAGCTGGAGCACTGGGACATCCACACCAGCTACGGCCACACCGATGTGTTGCTGAATCGCCCCGCGATTGCGCCCGTAGGTGGTGCGCGCACCAACACCGACATCTTCCGGGCGCTGGCTGCGCGCATGGGTTTTGATGACCCGTGTTTTGCCGAGAGTGACGAAAGCCTGTGCCGCAGCGCCATTGGCGACGAGAAAGACTTTGAGCAGCTGCTTGCGCATGGCTTTGCGTCCTTGCCCGTGCCCGATGCGCCCTTTGCGCAAGGCGGCTTTCCATCGCCTTCGGGCAAGTGCGAGTTTTTCAGCCAGCGCCTGGCCGACCAAGGCCTGGATGGCCTGCCCGACCACTTGCCCAATTACGAAGTGTCCGGCAGCGATGCGCGTTATCCCCTGGCCATGATCTCGCCGCCTGCGCGCAACTTTTTGAACTCCACTTTCGTCAACGTGCAAAGCCTGCGCGCCATCGAAGCCGAGCCGGTGTTGGAGATGCACCCCGAGGATGCGGCCCAGCGCGGCATTGCCGACGGTGCGGTGGTGCGTGTGTTCAACGACCGAGGCACTTACCACTGCAAGGCGCGGGTGAACCAGCGTGCGCGGCCCGGCGTGGTCAACGGCCTGGGCATTTGGTGGCGCAAGCTGGGCTTGAACGGCACCAATGTGAACGAGCTGACCAGCCAGCACCTGACCGATCTGGGCCGTGCGCCCGTGTTTTACGACTGCTTGGTGGAGGTGGCGACATGCCCGAATTGAAAATTGAACGGGAACACACCTTGGGGCTGGATGGCGCGCGCTTGGTGGCCGAACGCTGGCGCGAGCAGGCCGAACAAGATTGGGGCATGACCTGCGTTTCAGAGCCCGGCGAGGCTTTAGACCGCATGCGCTTTGAGCGCAGCGGTGTGAGTGGCGAACTCTCCGTCAGCGCCACCCGCTTTGACCTGCAGATCAAGCTGGGGTTTTTGCTGGGCGCCTACAGCGGCAAGATCGAAGAAAAAATCCAGGCCAACTTGGACGCCCTGCTGGGACCAGTCGCCTGATGCGCCTCATGGCAGTTCATTGTTCACCGACGCCATGCTGTTGCGTGGCCCGATCTGCCCCAAACGTGCTTTGAGTGATTGCGGCTGGCGCGTCAAGATGGCGGCGTAGTTGGTGGTATTGGCCAGCACTTTTTTGACGTAATCACGCGTTTCAGAAAACGGGATGTTTTCGGCCCAGATGGCCGCCTCGAGCACCGGCCCCTTGCGCCAGTTTCGGGGCCTGCTGGGGCCTGCGTTGTAGGCGGCGGTGGCCATGGGCATCGAGCCTTCAAAGTCATCCAGCACCAGTTTCAAATAGGCCGTGCCAATCGTCACATTGGTTTCGCGCTCGTTGATTTGTTGTGGCGTGAAGCCGGCCAGGCCGATTTTTTGGGCGGTCCATTTGGCGGTGGCGGGCATGACTTGCATCAAGCCGGAGGCCCCCACATGCGAGCGCGCATCCATGATGAAGCGGCTTTCTTGCCGGATCAACCCGTACACATAGGCCGGGTCCAAGCGGATATCGCCAGCGCGGCGCACCACCAGTTCGCGCAGGGGCATCGGAAAGCGTTGCTCGTGGTCAAACACCTCTTTGGTGCGTTCGCTGGTGTTGATGCAGCGATCCCACACTTGGCGCTGGCAGGCCAAGTCGGCCGCCGCCAGCAACTCGCGATCGTTCATGCCGCCGGGCGTGTGCAGGTTGGTGCTGTAGTTCCATTCGCGGTTGCCCTCTGCCCTCAAGCCCAGAGAGATGGCGTACAAGGCGCGTTGCAAACCGGGGTGCGCCAGTGCAGCGGATTTCTCAGACGGCGTCAGTGGCGATGGTCGCTCGGGGGTGCCAATGGTTTGGCCCAACTCTTCGAGCGCCAGTTGTTCGTAAAAACCGCGAACACTGGCGATCTGGGTCAACAGGGTTTGCGCCTCGTGGCGTTGGGCTTCGGTGGGCGCAAGGGCCAACAGCGCGCGGGCGCGCCAATAGGTCCAGGCCGGGTCGCTGCGCGTGGCCGCACTCATCGCTTGAGTGGCCGACAGCACCAGAGGCCATTGGCCTTGGCGCAGGGCGGCGCGCACCTTCCAAGACAGCAAGTCGTCGTTCAGATCGCTGTCCTTTTGAACCTTGGCAAAGTAGCTGCTGGCGTTGTCTTGCAGTTTTTGCGCGGCCTGCTTGCCGATCACAGCCCAAGTCCAGTGGCGCTCTTCGGCACTCAGTTGCCGCGCCCATTGTTGCTCCAACATGTGAGCCGCTTGATCGGGTTGACTGGCCGCCAGGCGAATCAGTGCCAACACGGCCAATTCTTTTTGGTTGCGCGTGATGGCCAAAATGCGCTTGTTCAGATAACCCGAGGGGTCGGCGTGGATCTTGTTCACTTGCTCGCTGGCGCGCGGCGCTTCGATGTCCACAGCCGCTTGGGCGGCGCGAGGTCGGTTGGCGTCCATGGCGATGCGGGCTTTGCGCCAAATGTCCAGGGCGTTGATTTGCCGTCCCGAATGCAGGTGTTCGGCCACATAGGTGCAGCCGTCGTCGGCCTCGCGCAGCGAATACCAAATGCGCTTGGCCTCTTCGGCCACATCGGCTTTGGTGTTCATGGCTTCGGTGGCCAAGGCATAGCAGCGCACTTCGCGGTCATCGCGCATGCGAAAGCGGGGGTATTCGGCGGTGAACGTGGCCCAGTTGCGGCGCTTGCCCAGTTGTTGCAACCAGTCGTTGCGCAGTCGGTCTTCGTAGTAGCTGCCGGCGTAAGTGTTCAAAAATTGGCGAATTTCCGATTCTGAAGCGCTGTCCAGCCGCACGCGCATGTCCCAATAGGCAGCCAAAGGCTCCAACACGTGGCCACGCACTTGCGGCAGCAGGGCAGACAAGCGCTTGGCGTCGTTTTTGCCAAAGGCCTTGTGCATCTCCAGCAAGGCCTCATCGCCCTTGTTTTGAGCCAGCGCAGGCGGGCTGAACAAGCCGTTGGAGACCAAGCTGGCCAGCAGTGTCAAAATCAGTGTCAATTTCATGGGTGGATTATGGACAAAGCTGAAGCCAAAAAGGCCTTGCGCAAGGCCTTGATTGAAGAAAGACTGCATCTGCCAGACCGCTTGTCACGGGCCGAAGCCTTGCAGCGCGTGATGCGCATCTGGCTGTTTGACCGTCCCGACACCGTGATTGGGGCTTATTGGCCCATCAAGGGCGAGTTTGACCCTTTGCCCGCGCTGCACCGCTGGAAAGAAGATGGTGAACTGCATGGTGAGCCGCAGCGCCGCCAAATTGGTTTGCCCGTCGTCAACAAACAGCACAAAACCTTGACCTTCCACACCTGGTACCCCGGTTGCCCGATGGAAGAGGACGCCTATGGCATTCCCAAACCCAAAGACACCGAAGTCATCGTGCCCACCTTGTTGTTTGTGCCCTGCGTGGGCTATGGCACAGGCGGCTACCGCCTGGGCTATGGCGGTGGTTTTTACGACCGCACCTTGGCCACACTGCAGCCCAAACCTTTCACGGTGGGCTTGGGTTACACCCACGGCTTTCTGGACGATCTGGAGCCCGAAGACCACGACGAGCCGCTGGATGCGATCCTGAACGACAACGGGGTGGTTTGGCCTGTTTGAGTCAGACGCGAAAGAGCCATGGCCCGACCCAAATCAGCAACCCACGACATCAAGCGCGATGCCATTTTGGACATCGCCGCCCAATGCTTTGCCCAGCGCAGCTACCCTGCAGCCAGCATGAACGAGATTGCCACGGCCTGTGGCACGTCCAAAGCCCGGCTGTACCACTATTACGAGAGCAAAGAAGCCATTCTGTTTGACTTGCTGGACCGCCACACCCAACGCCTTTTGGCGGTGATTGCGCAAACCGAAGCCACGGCCCAGCGCAAGGACCTGAACGAACGCGCCACTTTGCACGAGTTGGTGCGGGCGTTTTTGCAGGAATACGAGACTTCAGCCACCCGGCATGCGGCGCTCTTGAACGACACGCAGTTTTTGAGCGATGTGCCCGACCCGGCCTTGGGCGCGGCGCCCGTGTCGCCGCGCGAGTTGATTTTGAACCGCCAGCGCGACATCGTGGCCGCCATGACACGCTTCATGAAGCGTGCTTACCCCGAGCGCCTGACCCCGACCAACCAGACGGCACTGACCATGATGCTGTTGGGCATGATCAACTGGACCTTCACCTGGCTGCGCCCGGGCGGGCCGATCAGTTATGCGGCCTTTGCCGACGAGGTCATTGCCATGCTCGAAAAAGGTCTGGCTCAGCCCCAGTGAATGGCTCTGCGGATTTAACAATCCGTAATGCATTTCGTTTAGGTAAAATTAACCCCTTCATTGACCGGAGAAATTCCCATGTCCAAAGCACCGACCAGGGCCCCCACCAAAGCCTTTGCCAGCCAGGCCGACCTGACCGAAAAGAAGATCACTTTTGAGCAACTCAGCCCCCACTGCTGGGCTTACACCGCCGAGGGTGACCCCAATTCAGGCGTGATCATTGGGGACCGCTTCATCATGGTCAGCGACGCCACGGCGACGCCTGCCATGGCGCAAGACCTGATCAAAAAGATCCGCACGGTCAGCGACCTGCCCATCAAATACGTGCTGCTGACCCATTACCACGCGGTGCGCGTGCTGGGCGCTTACGCCTACGCCGCCGAAGGCGCGACCGAGATCATCGCCAGCGAAGGCACTTTGGGCCTGATCCAAGAGCGCGGCGCGCAAGACATGAAGAGCGAGATGGAGCGTTTTCCGCGCTTGTTCCGTGGTGCCGACAGCGTGCCTGGTCTGACCTGGCCCACCCTGGTCGTGGGTGGCGGCGACCCCACAAAGAGCGAAGTGCCCGGCAAGCTCAGCATCAATCTGGGTGGCGTGGTGGTGCAAATTTGGCATCCGGGCCCGGGTCACACCCGTGGCGACACCATCGCCTGGGTGGAAGAAGAAAAAGTGCTGTTCTCGGGTGACTTGGTCGAGTACGAAGCCGGTGTGTACACGGGCGACGCCCAACTCGAAGAGTGGCCCGCCACGCTCGAAGCCCTGCGCGATCTGAAGGCCGAGTTCATCGTGCCCGGTCGTGGCGAAGCCATGAAAGGCAACGCCAACGTGAACAAAGCGCTGGATTACACCCAGCGCTGGGTCACCACCCTGTTCCAAGCGGGCAAGGAGGCTGTGGCCGCCAAGATGGACCTCAAAGCCGCCATGGCCCACACCCGCCAAAGCATGGACCCGGTCTTTGGCCATGTGTTCATTTACGAACACTGCCTGCCTTTTGACGTGACGCGCGCTTATGACGAAGCCAGCGGCATCAAAAATCCCCGCATCTGGACCGCAGAGCGTGACATGGACATGTGGAAGGCGCTGCAAAGCTGAAGCCGGACACACGTCAATAAAAAACCCCCGCCGGAGCAGACTGGCGGGGTTTTTTGTTTCAGGGCCAGAGTTTGGCGCGCTGAGCCCGACTGATCAGGGTCGGGTCAGGTCTTGGATGTCCCGCTCGTAAGCGCGCAGGCGCCGAGCCACCCGCACGCGCTGATCGGGCGTGGTGGTGTTGTGCAGTTGCGCCAAGTTCTCGCATGCCCTTTGCGACAAACTTTGCAGCACGGCGCGTTGCGCCGGATCTGTGGGGTTCAGCCAGCGTTGCCAAACGCCCCACAACTGGGCTTCGGCTTGGGCCGGTGTCATGCCACTTTGGGCCAGGCGCTGCAAGGTGGACAGCAAATCTTGTTGGCGACGTTGGCGGTCGCGCCGTCCCCACTCGGCGGTCCAAGGCGACTGTGCCAGTTGTGCCCTGACCATGCTGATTTGGGCCGGATTCAGATCCCCGTAAAACGAGTTGAAGCGGTTCACCGCCTTGTCCAAGCGGCGGTCCAGCCGAGCTTGAGCATCCCCCTGCAGCCACTCTTTTTCCCACTCTTCGTTTTTGTTTTCCCAGTGGCGTGCCATGTGGCTCAGTTGCCTTGGGCCCAGCGCCAAAACCACTGGCGCCGCTTGCACCACCGCTTGGCGCATCAGGACATCGAGGCGGGCTTGGACATCGGTGGCCACGCTGCAGACCTGATCGGCTTGCACCGGACCGGTGGACAGTTGCCCGATGTGTTGGAGCAACTCGCCATAGCCGGCCAACTCTTCGCGGCGGTGCCATTGGTAGAGCTTGTCAATCGCTTCCTTGGCCACAGGTGTCTGGTTGCCGCTGAACGAGACCGTGCTGTCGAGCCACCAATATGACAGGGTGGGCAACTGCTGGTAACCGAGCTTGATGGCGCTGCAGCCTTGCAGCAGGAGCAAGCCAAATAAGCAAATGAGCGTACGGATCATCTGTTGCCCGTAAGCTGAAGTGACCAACCTACAAAGTACCCAATGTTGTTTTGTGTGTTGTCGGTGTCAGTGATTGAAAACTTCCACGACCCATTGGTCTGGTTGATCGAGGCTGCAGGGACGGAGAAAGTCCTCAGAGTTCCGCTGGTCAAACAGGAAGGCGATGTTTTTACTGGGGTCAGGGCGACGCTGATTTCGGTGTTGTCAGGTTGAATCAGTTTTGCAGACAACTCATTCAACACAACGTCTTTCAGGCATAAATCCACAGTCACAGAGGAAAGTGTGGTGATGTTGCATTGGGAAATGGGTTGCGGCTCGGCGATTGCCGTCAAGTTGTTGATGGGTCTACCGCTGGTGTTTCCGTCAGCGTATTTCGATACAAAACCGCAGGACACTTGGCTCGGTGACGGGTTTGCAGTGGCATCGCTGCCCCCACCCCCGCACCCGGCAATCAAACAAGTCATACCGAGCATGGCCACAGTCCAAAGGGGTGATCTCATTCAGGGCTCCGTAAGGTGTTGTCTGGTGACTGGGTTCAAGTGAAGAAAGTGGACATCCACTTGAACAATTGTCCATGCATTGTGATGCACTTCTTCTGATGGGGCTCAAGTACAGCAGGATCGTTGCACAGTCTGGCGATAATCGCAGTTTGTATGCTGCGTCGATCAGCAGTCTGCTTTAGAAAGATACCCATGAGTATGAGTACCCCCCACACCATCGACGTCGTCATCATGGCTGCCGGCAAAGGCACCCGCATGAAAAGCCGCTTGCCCAAAGTGCTGCAGCGCTTGGCGGGTGTGCCGCTGGTGCAGCATGTGCTGAACACAGCGGCGCAACTCAATGCACGTTCGGCTGTGGTCATCACGGGTCATGGTGCCGACCAGGTGGAGCCTTTGGTGCTGGCCCCGGGCCAGCTGCTGGCGGTGCAATGCGTGCGCCAGGAGCCGCAGTTGGGCACTGGCCATGCCGTGCAGCAAGCCGTGCCCGTGCTGCCCGACGATGGGGTGGTGGTGGTCTTGTCGGGCGATGTGCCTTTGACCCAAGCCGACACCTTGCAAGCGCTGATCGCCCAATGCGGCGGCAACCAGCTGGCGCTGCTGACCATCGACTTTGCCGACCCCGCGGGTTATGGCCGCATCGTTCGAAAGGGTGAAGCGGTGCAAGCCATCGTCGAGCACAAAGACGCCAGCGATGTGCAGCGCCAAATCAACGAGGTGTACAGCGGCATCATGGCCGTGCCCGCGCGCCTGCTCAAAATCTGGCTGGCCCGTCTGGACAACCAAAACGCCCAGGGCGAGTACTACCTGACCGACGTGGTCAAGTTCGCCGTGGCCGACGGTGTGCCCGTGGTGGCCCACAAGATCGCCGATGCGCTGCAAGTAGCGGGCATCAACAGCCCGGTGCAACTGGCCGAATTGGAGTGCGCTCACCAACATCGCCTAGCGATCCAATTCATGGAGCAAGGCGTGCGATTGAAAGACCCGGCTCGTTTTGATGTGCGTGGCCAGCTGGTCTGTGCCCAAGACGTCGAGATCGACGTGAACTGCATTTTTGAAGGCCAAGTTTCATTGTGTGAAGGCGTGAAGATCGGTGCCAACTGCATCATTGCCAACTGCACCATCGCTGCAGGCGCGGTCATCCACCCCTTCACCCACATCGACGGTGAAAAACTCGGTGTGTCGGTGGGCGAGGGTGCACGCATTGGCCCCTTTGCCCGCCTGCGCCCCGGTGCGCAGCTGGGTGCTGAAGTACACATCGGCAACTTTGTCGAGGTCAAAAACTCTACGATGGCCAAGGGTGCCAAAGCCAACCACCTGGCCTATCTGGGCGACGCAACCGTGGGCGAGCGGGTGAACTACGGCGCAGGCAGTATCACCGCCAATTACGACGGCGCCAACAAGCACCGTACCGTGATCGAGGCCGACGTGCACATCGGCAGCAACTGTGTCTTGGTGGCCCCGGTCACCATCGGTGCAGGCGGCACGGTGGGTGGCGGCTCCACCATCACCAAGAGCACCGAGCCGGGTGCTCTCAGCGTGGCACGGGGCAAGCAAATCAGCATTGCCAACTGGACGCGGCCAGCCAAAAAGCCCAAAGCCTGAGCTGGCCAGTTCAGAGGCCTTTTCAGCGCTGGGTATCGGACTTTTTCAGGGCAGCCCAGGCCATGCGGTCCACCCAACTCGGGGCGATCAGCTTGAGCCAGCGGCCCACATGTCCGGTCGGGCTCATGAGCACATCGCGCTGGCGTCGCTCGGTGCCTTGCAAGATTTTTTGCACGCACACGTCGACGGGCATGGCCTTGTCTTCGCTGAGGCCGCTGGAGCCTGCAGCTTGGCCCAGGGCATTGAAGCCGCGGCGGCGGATGTCGGTGTCCACCACGCCGGGGTAGGCAATCGTCACCGATACACCATCGCTCAGCAATTCGGTGCGCAGCGCTTCCATGAAACCATTCATCGCAAATTTGCTGGTGCAGTAAGCCGTGCGACCGGGTACGCCCACCAAGCCCGCCAACGACGAGACCGCCACCAGTCGACCACGTGAGGCTTTGAGGTGCGGCAGTGCGGCATGCGTGCACCAGATGGTGCCCCAGAGGTTGACCCGCATGAGCTCTTCGTACCAAGCCAAATGGGCAGCCTCCACATCTTGCAGCAGGGCGTGTGCAGAAATACCGGCATTGTTGATCAGCGTGTCGATCCGGCCAAATTGCTGCACGGTCTGTGCGATCAGGGCTTCGCAGTCTGCGCGCACGCTGACATCGGTGGGCACACACAACACCTGCGCCCCGTGCCGGTGACAGGCGGCGGCCACTGCGTCGAGCTTGGCTGCCTGGCGGGCTGCCAGCACCAAAGCGACGGCTTGGCCATGGGTTTGCGCCAATTGCTTGGCCGTTTCTGCACCGATGCCATCGGAAGCGCCGGTGATGATGATGACGTTCATGTTGTGTTTCTTGTCTGCCGTGTTCTGACGAATGTCAGTGCCATTTCTCGGAGTTCGTGCGCTGAAAGCATTTTTGCTGCGAGGCCGACACCCTAGGTTTAAATGGTACTAGTTGTTGGGGTCCGAAAGGACAAGGGCCAGGTCATTGTGAACTTGGCCCGCTTGGTGGCAAAAAACGCCTTCACATTGCGCACATTCGCGTCTTGGGTGAACAGGGTTTGGCTGATCGCTAAATAGTGCGGCATGTCGCGGGCCTGCACCACCAGAACAAAGTCGGGGCCGGGAGAGACGCGCCAGCACTGCTGCACCGCGTCATGCGCCACGGCGCGGGCCTCAAACGCCCCCAGGTGTTCGCTGCCTTGGCGATCCAGCGACACCTCCACCAGCGCGCTCAGGCCGTGGCCTAGGCTGGCGGCCAGTTTGTCGCTGCTCAGGACCGCCACTTGGCGCTCGATCCAACCGCTTTCGGTCAGCCGTTTGACGCGGCGCAGGCAAGTAGGCGGCGAGACGTTCACCCGTTCGGCCAGCGCCACGTTGCTGATGCTGGCATCGCGTTGCAAGGCGTCCAGCAATTGCAGGTCGATGGAGTCGAGTTCGTAATATTCCATAAAATTTATTTTAAAGAAATAAAAATTCAAAATTTTAGAAAAATGAAATTTTTAAATACTATTTTTTCATTATTGATCTGAAATTTCAAACAGGGAAGCCTAACATCGCAACAATTTTGTGAAAACAACCCATTCAGGAGATCCAACATGTGTGGCATCGTCGGCGCCGTTTCTTCCCGGAACATCGTTCCCATCCTCGTGCAAGGCCTGCAACGCTTGGAGTACCGAGGCTATGACTCGTGCGGCGTGGCGGTGCACGCGGCCAGTCTGGGTGGCAAGGGCGGCTTGCAGCGCGCCCGCAGCACCTCGCGGGTGGCCGAGCTGATGGACCAGGTCACCGCCGACCACATCCAAGGCGGTACCGGCATCGCCCACACCCGCTGGGCCACGCACGGCGCGCCTGCGGTGCACAACGCGCACCCGCACTTCAGCCACGGCACCGGCGCAGCAGACGCCAAACCGGGCAAGGTCGCGCTGGTGCACAACGGCATCATCGAAAACCACGAAGAACTGCGCGCCGCCTTGCAAGCCAAGGGCTATGTGTTTTTGAGCCAGACCGACACCGAGGTCATCGCGCACCTGGTGGACAGCGTGTACGACGGTGATATTTTTGAAGCCGTCAAAACCGCGATCCGCCAGCTGCATGGCGCGTATGCGATTGCCGTGTTCCACAAAGACGAGCCGCAGCGCGTGATCGGCGCGCGCGCAGGCTCACCGCTCATCTTGAGCGTGGGCCAGGGCGAAACCTTTTTGGCCAGCGACGCGATGGCGCTGGCGGGTGTGACCGACCAGATCGTTTATCTGGAAGAAGGCGACGTGGTCGACATTCAGCTGGGCAAATACTGGGTGGTGGACCGCGATCACAAGGCCGTCACCCGCGCTGTGAAAACTGTGCACGCCCACAGCGGCGCGGCCGAGCTGGGGCCCTACCGCCACTACATGCAAAAGGAAATCTTCGAGCAGCCGCGCGCGATCGCCGACACACTCGAAGGCGTGGAGGGCATCACGCCCGAGCTGTTTGGCGACGGTGCTTATTCAACGTTCAAGGCCATTGACAATGTGCTGATCTTGGCCTGCGGCACCAGCTACTACAGCGGCTGCGTGGCCAAGTACTGGATCGAGGCGATTGCCAAAGTGCCTTGTCAGGTGGAGATCGCCAGCGAATACCGTTACCGCGAATCGGTGCCCAACCCGAACACCCTCATCGTCACCATCACCCAAAGCGGTGAAACCGCCGACACCTTGGCCGCCCTGCGCCACGCGCAAAGCCTTGGCATGACGCAGACGCTCACCATCTGCAACGTGGCCACCAGCGCCATGGTGCGCGAATGCCAACTCGCCTACGTGACCCGCGCTGGGGCTGAGATCGGCGTGGCCTCCACCAAGGCTTTCACGACCCAGCTGGCCGGTTTGTTCTTGCTGACGTTGGCGCTGGCGCAGACCAAGGGGCGCCTGAGCGACGAAGAAGAAGCCGGGCACATCAAAGCCATGCGCCACCTGCCCGCCGCGCTGCAAGCCGTGCTGGCGCTGGAGCCGCAAATCATCGCTTGGGCGCAAGAATTCGCCAGCAAAGAAAACGCCTTGTTCTTGGGCCGCGGCACGCACTACCCCATTGCCTTGGAAGGCGCGCTCAAGCTCAAAGAAATCACCTACATCCACGCCGAAGCCTATGCGGCGGGCGAGCTGAAACACGGCCCACTGGCCCTGGTGACCAGCGCCATGCCTGTGGTCACCGTGGCCCCCAACGACCAGCTGCTCGAAAAGCTGAAAAGCAACATGCAAGAAGTGCGGGCCCGCGGCGGGGTGCTCTATGTGCTGGCCGACGGTGATACAAAAATAGAAAGCAGCGAGGGCGTCAACGTCATCCGCATGCCTGAGCACTATGGCGTGCTCTCACCCATCTTGCATGTGGTGCCGCTGCAGCTGCTGAGCTATCACACGGCTTGTGCAAGGGGAACGGATGTGGACAAGCCGCGGAATTTGGCCAAGAGTGTGACGGTGGAGTAAGGTGGCTAGGGGGTAATTTACTTTCCCCACCCGTCCCTCTTTTCCAACCTTAGTTGGGTCTCGTTGGAACCTTGGATCACTTTGTATCCGAGGCTCTTTTTCTTGTGGGCCTTCCATTTCACCTTGTCGCCCACGATGGGAATGCCAACACCCAGCTCCTCAAGGTCGTGAATAACGTTCAAGGCGTGACGGGTGTTGCGGAATGCCCGATCAAACCTAGGGAATACGATCATGTCACCTTGCACCAACAAGGTAAACAGCAGACCACCATCTGGGCGTTCCTGAAACTCTATGCTCCCGCTAACTCCCGCCTCCACAAACACATTCGCTTCGGGAAGTTCCGGCCCCTTGGAAGTGTTACAGCTCATGACTTGGCGGAGTTGCGCCTACAGGGATTCGCCCACACGAGCTTGGGTGACCGTAGAGACCCGAACGTAACCATAAACCGCCATCACCACATCTTTCCGGCAATGACAACTGGACTTGATCACTGCCCATGGACAGCAACCTTTATCGAAAGTACGATCAGGCTGGGAGTTAATGTAAAGTTTTCAGATCAACAGCTTACGCGCTCCGACGGGCACGTATGTCTTGCCGCTGCAAACATTATTCGGCGTACGGTGCGCTGTAATTTGGATGACGAGAAGGATTTAGAAATGGCAACAATAGTCACAAACTTCAGCTCAAAGAGTTCGCTGATTTCAGCCTTAAAAAAGATGGATACAGACGAAATTGCTAATTCATTTTCGAACTTCAGCAAAATAGATGCTAATTGGTCTCCAAATTCTCTCAGCAGTACTCAACTTATACTGGAAAATCTAGATGGAGACTTGCTTTCAGTTAGTGGGGCATTTTCCAGCTATCCTTATTCTGTTACCAGTATGAATTTGGAAACCAGTTCGGGTCAAAACGTCAAATTAAAAGGGAATTTTGCAATTTCACCCACAGGAGTTATCTCGGGGTACTCCAACTTGTTAAGCGTTGACACGAGTAGTAGCTCCATCTCCTTGAGTGGAAAAATTTATTTGTTCAGCGAAGGACTCACTTCCTCCATTAAATCTCTCAATATTACCTCCCCTGAATGGTCATTGGAGATGGGAGGAGACTTTGAATCGATAGATTTCGGCTCCGAATCGTTATCAAAAGCGAGTCTCACCTCTGCTTCGATGACTTACAATGGCAGCAAGTTTTCCATCAGTAACATATCACTCAACGTTTTGACCGAGTTCAATAGCTCTTCTGATGTTACTTTTGATGAAGCTGAAGCTGAAGTATTTCTTCAAAAAATGTTGTCAGGTGCAGACTCCATCAGCGGGGGGTCAGGCAATGACTGGCTCGTGGGTTACATGGGTAAAGATACCCTCGACGGTGGCGCTGGAGTCGATACAGCTGATTACTCCGATAAAACCACTGCCATCAAAGTTACCCTCAATAAATCTATAAACGCCACGGTTTACGTAAACAGCACGACAGAAGACACCATTAAAAACATTGAGAACATTAACGGTGGCTCAGGTGCAGACACCATTACTGGCGATTCCCTTGTAAACACTCTCAAGGGTAATAGTGGAAGCGACGTCCTCGATGGCGGTGCTGACACGGTAGCAGATATCATCGATGGCGGCTCTGGTACTGACACCATCTCGTTTGCCTCTATCACGAGTACCTCTGGCGTCAAGCTGACTTTGGGAACTTACAACATAACCAGTAAAGTTAGCGCTCAAACGACTGCAAGTGGCGGCTCCTCCGATAAAGTCAGTAATGTCGAAAACATCACGGGCTCCAAGAATACAGACACCCTTACGGGTAACGCTGCAGACAACGTGATTGATGGTGGTGCTGACACAGCAGCAGATGTCATTAACGGGGGTGCGGGTACTGATACCATTTCCTTCGCTTTAATAGCAGGAACCATTGGCGTAACATTTGCCTTAGGAGCTTACAACGCAACAGCTAAAACAACAGCTCAAACGATTGCCAAGATTGGTGCTACTTCTACTGACAAGGTCAGCAACGTAGAAAACATCACGGGCTCCAAGTACGCGGACGTCTTGACCGGCAACGATGACAACAATGTGATCAACGGTGGCGCAGGCGCAGACACGTTGACGGGTGGCAAAGGTCTGGACAAGCTTTATGGTGGTAGTGGTGATGGGGTCAAGGACACCTTTTTCTTCAGTGCAGCCAGTGAGTCAACGACAACCTCCATGGATCTGATCTATGACTTTGTCAGCAGTAAAGATAAGATTGATCTGAGCGGGATGACACCCAGTACAAACAAGTCTGGGGCGTTTCTGAACGACACAACAAAGGTGTTGGGAACGACTTACAAAGCCAATTCGGTCTGGATTACCAAGTACGACGCATCAGGAACGGTAAATGACTATGTGATCTTGTCTGCCGATTTAGACGGTAAGTCTGGTGCTGATTTCGCTGTGAAGCTGGTCGGCATCAACAACATTGTTACGGCAGATTTAGTCCTATAACTCTGAATCCAAGCCCTCTGGCAGCCGCTGGAGGGCTGTTTAAACTCCGCTCAGAGCATTCCCGCCTGTTCCATTTGGAACGCTGCTAGCAGCCAAATAGACGGATTGGCTCCGAGGTTTCTTGTTCAGGGCTTTAGTAATAAGTTACTGAGCTCCAATCCCGCATGAATACTGGCTCCCAGCTCACTCAAGCAGATCACTTTCCAGCAGAGACCAGATAGCCTGTTCTGCCCATCACGACAGCCAATTTTCATTCCGTTTATGGCTCCTGCAAACGGCTTCTTGGAAGGACAAGACCCCATAGCCTGTGGAGTTGCAGTAGCGAATTTGCTCATGATCACCTTCATAGGTTAGACGCATGATAAAGATTACCCATGTGAATTTGAGGCGTTTCAGGAGAGCATGATCATTTGTCTCTGACGTTACGCTTCTCGTAAATCGAGAAAACGCTTTCGGCGCTTAGTGCATTTTCTCTGAGGCAGGTGTACCCCTCGGCAATCAACTGGTCCGAAATTGCTGCGAACGTCAGCCCTTGTGCCTCTCGTAGTGGGATTTCCCTGCCGAAAAGAGCCTCTTGGTACGCTGTGTAGGGTCCTAACCATAGCCCACCATGCCTGATTTTTAGGGTGTAGCGGAGATCAGGAGGGCCTTCGAACTCAACATCTTCGATACCCCCTAGCAAACCCAAAACGTTACGGTGGCGTGAGCCTGTTGGGACCTGCTGTGCAGAGCCCATGCAGAGAGTCACCAGAAGTTCTCATCGTCAGCAGTGGACCGGTGACGCTCGACTGAGTTAGCCCCCTGAATCACAGTCCCGTCGGTATTCCTTAAACTAAGAAACAGGAATACGACCATGGATATGACTATGTCTTCAGCAACGCCCACTCGGGTGGAAGTGGTGACCAGCGTTCAGCACCGCAGGCGTTGGACCCCAGAGCAAAAACTTGAAATCATCAAACAGACCAACGAACCTGGCAGCTCCGTCTCTATAGTCGCCCGGCAATTCGGCATCTCTGCGGCTCAGCTCTTTCAATGGCGAAAGGCCTACCTGCAAGGCTCACTGATGGCGGTTGGTGCCAACGAAACCGTGGTGCCAGCGTCTGAGCTCCAAGAGGCCATGCGCCGCATTAAACAACTCGAAGGCGCATTGGGCCGCAAGACTTTGGAGAACGAGATTCTCAAGGAGGCTGTGGACTTTGCCAAAGCAAAAAAGTGGGTTGCGCGCTCGCCAGTATTGCCCGGGGGCGAGCAGTGAGAGCCGTCTGCTGTGCCCTTGGCGTGTCGCGTAGCCATGTGTTGGCCATGAGAGATCGACCATCCGAATGGACAGACTTGAGAAAGTCTCCACCGCGCAGCGATGACGTCGTCATCAAACAAGCCATTGCCAATGTGGTCAAGGACCGCGCCACCTACGGCTACCGCCGTATCTGGGCACGCTTGCGACTGGAAGGGCATGACCGGGTCAACCACAAGCGGGTTTATCGGGTGATGCGTGTCGAAGGCTGGCTGCTGTACCGCCATGGCGACAAACCACTCGATACCAGAAAGCACGAAGGCAAAGTGGCCGTCAAGGAAAGTGATGTGCGCTGGTGTTCAGATGGCTTGGAATTGTCGTGCGACAACGGCGAGAAAGTGCGGGTGGCGTTTGCGCTGGATTGCTGTGACAGAGAAATCATGAGCTGGGTAGCCACCACCAAAGGCATCGACGCGGCTTTGGTGGGTGACTTGATGATGCAGGCGGTGGAGAACAGGTTTGGCCCCAACACAAAGCCGCCTAAGCCCATTGAATGGCTCACCGACAACGGCAGTTGCTACACGGCAGCCGAGACCAGGAGTTTTGCCAAGCAACTAGGGCTCAAGCCAGTGACCACACCGGTAACAAGCCCGCAAAGTAACGGCATGGCAGAGAGCTTCGTGAAAACATTGAAGCGGGACTACGCCAAAGTTGCTGATCGGCCGGACTCAAAAACGGTAATGGCTCAGTTGCCCAAATGGTTCGATGACTACAATTCTTACCACCCACACAGCGCGTTGGGTTATGTGCCAGCCAAGCTGTTCAGGGAAAAACGAGCGGTAAATTAAACATACCGGCGGTACTGGGTTACGGGGTCAAGACCATCGACATTCGACCGGTGAGTCCTTACCAGCAGCAACTGATCGAAACGATCCTGCCGCTGAGGTCAATTGGATGGAGCGACAGACAGATCGCGAACCACTTCAACGAGAAGGGGTACTTGACGCCGAGAGGGAGCAGGTGGTTACCCCAAATTGTCTTTTCAATCAGGAAGAAGTACAAAAAGAGGTTGTAGAGACTTGACGGGTGGTGATATTCAACTGGATAGTTTTTGCGAATGTCTCTATACTTTTAAATCCAATCGTGCGACCTGGGAATTCTTTAGCAAAATTTACCGATTTAACTAATCAAATACGCCTATGAACAAACAATTATATTCTAAATATCGATTTCTCTGTTTTTCACTTATTGCATTGATGCTGCATTGCTCGCTCGTAAGCGCACAAAATCTTCAAAAAATTGAGGTCGACAAATTTCCATTAGAAGCCATTGAAATCGGTGAAGGGAATTACGGAGTCGTTTTAGTGCATGGAGCCGCAGTTAATGCCGACTATTTTTTTGGTAAATACAGTAGTCAGTTTGGACAGAAGCTTGTTTCAAAAGGATTTAGGGTGATCGGCATAAAGTGGAATCATCCTGATAGTGCATTTGGAATGAAATCAATTGAAGCTGCAATTAATCGTCTGAAGTCTCAGGGTGTTGAGAAGATATCTCTTATTGGGCACAGCCGTGGAGGCGAACTTATTGCAAACTTCTATCGTCAAAATAGTAACACGATAAATATCGACTCAATAATTCAAATTGACTCAGTTGATGATCAAGCTCTCACTCACTCAGCTGTAAAAAAACTTTTTATTTATAGTAAAAATTCTAGTTATTCAAGATGGCAGCCTAGCGCTTTCCAAAAATCGGTTGACCCAAAAGAGCAGATCATCGTACCAGGATCTGACCACAATGTCGCAAAAATCATTGAACGACAATCAGATTTGTTAGACTTGATTTCAATATACTTACGCAAGTAATTATCAAATTATAAGCCTTGATAGAAGCTATCCTTTCAGTCATTCTCTTTCAAAGGCAATTGATTCAAACCACCTCCTTTGCCAGAATAGGTATTCACCACAATCTAAGTAGAAGAAGCCATTTTGTTTTACGATGCATATCGAAACCTGCTGCAGTTTTTTGCTCTAGGTGTCGCATCCGCGCTAAGTCATTCATTACTTTCTTCAATTCGTCCAAAGTCTTGAATGCCACTTTTCGCCACACTGTTGCCTAAACGGAACAACACCCCATCGCCTTGAACCCCAAACGGATAATTCGCTTTCTGGTTCGGCTTGGTGTTAATTTCTGCACTTTCGCGCGCCCTGCGCATTGAACCCGCACCGATCCATGACACTCCACCATGCCTTGCCGCACCCGCGCACCCCGTCTTCTGGCTTGTCCCATGTGCGAGGGTTTGACGATCAGCCGCTGAGCCACGCTTGTTTGCACGAATTGCTGGCCCAAGCTGTGCAGCGCCCGGGGGCCGACTGCACCGAACAAGAGCTGCGGACTTTTTGTGAGCAAAACATCGCGCACTTCAAAGAGCCACGTTACATCCGCATGGTCGAAGAGCTTCCGGTCACGGTGACGGGCAGGCCGCAAAAGTTTTTGATGCGCGAGGCCATGGTGGCCGAATGGGGCCTGAACCGCCCGGCGTCGGCCTGAACCTGAAGCCTTCGTGCAGTCTTCATGAAGCCTTCAGCATTGCCCAGATCCATAGAGGTCCTGACTTCGGGTGTTCATGGCAAAGGCGTGTTTGCCACCCGCCACATGGCCCCAGGTGAACGCGTCATCGAGTATGTGGGTGAGCGCATCAGCATGGCCGAAGCCATTCGTCGCCACCCGCACGACGAGGCCCAGCCTGACCACACTTTTTACTTTCACCTGGACGATGGCCGAGTCATTGATGCGTTGTACGGTGGCAATGACTCGAAGTGGATCAACCATTCGTGCCGTCCCAACTGCGTGCCGGACGAGGTTTGGGGTCGCATTTACATTCTGACCCGCAGGCCTGTCTTCAAGGGGGAGGAGCTGACCTTTGACTATGGCCTGTTCAGCGATGAGCCCATGACCGATGCGCTGAAAGCCCGGTATGCCTGCCGCTGCGGCGCCCCCAAATGCCGGGGCACGATGTTGTCGGACTGAGCGGTCAGGCGCTGCGGGCTGTCCCCGCCGATCAAAAGCCTTGGCGTTTTTGGTCGCGCAGCATGAACAGGTAAAGGCTTTCCACCTTCTCGCGCGCCCAAGGGGTTTTGCGCAAAAACTTCAGGCTAGAGCCGACGCTGGGCTCGTGGGTGAAACAGCGCACAGGGATGCGTTGGCCCAGATCGTCCCAACCATAAAAGTCGGCCAATTGGGTCACGATGGCTTCCAAGGTCAAGCCGTGCAGCGGGTTGCGGGGTTGCTGGGACCGCTGCAAGTGGGGTTCTGGCTGCGGTGCGGTAGGCCAATCACTGGGGGTGTGGTTCGGGCTGGTTGAGGCGTCTTCGGCGTGCATGGTCCGATTGTCCGTGCAAAAAGCACTGCCAGTCAGTATTTGGGCCTGTCAGTGTCTTTGCGCACAGTGGTGGAGTCCCTCGGACCATAGGCTCAGGCTTTGCCAAGAGCGTGATGCCCGATGACTGCTGCCAAACTGACTCCATCCGACTTGCGCCTGACCGTGGACCCCGTTTCGTTGGGCTTTCAGGACACGTCCGAGTTGCAGGGGCTGCCGCTGTCTTGGGCCGGTCAAGCGCGTGCCGAGACGGCGGCCCGGTTTGGTTTGCAGATGCGCCAGCCAGGCTACAACCTGTTGGTCTTGGGTGCAGCAGGCATGGGCAGAACCCGCATGCTGACCTGCATGCTGCACGAACAAGCGGCCTTGCGCCCCGTGCCCTCGGACCTGTGTTTTTTGAACAACTTTGCACAAACCGATCGGCCATTGGCGCTGCGGGTGCCGGCTGGCCAAGGTCGAGTGTTGTGCCAAGGCATGGCTTTGTGGGTGCAAGCCATTCAAGAGGGCGTGCCACAGCGTTTGCTTCAAGCCGATTTTTGGGCCGCACGCCAAGCGCTTGAGCAGACCTTCAAGGCCCAAACAGAGGCTGCCTATGCAGCGCTGACCGCCTACGCGCAGGCGCACCATTTCGCGGTGGTTCGCGATCAAGGGCACATGGTGTTCACACTGAAAGACGACCAAGGGGCGCCAGTGACCGCGAGCAAAGCCTTGTTGCTCAGCCCAGCCGAGCGCACGGCCCTGAATGCGGCCGAAGAGGCGCTGCGGGCGGAGATGGACCATTACCTGGAGGTCGTTCACGCCATAGAGTGCGCCATGGCTCAAGCGCGGGATGTCTTGCGCCAGCGTTTTTTGCGGCCGGTCTTGGCGCATGGCTTGGCCCATTTGCGTCAACAGTTGAATTTGCCACCTGACAGCGATACCCGGTTGGCAGCCTACATGGACCAGGTCTTGCAGGCCTTGCTTGAAAAAAACCGCCTGCTGATGCCAGGTGACGATGAGGCCACGCGGTCGACCGATTTGGCGGCGCTGCTCTCATGCTTCAGGGTGAACTTGGCGGTGGACCACCATGCTGCCCAAGGGGCGCCGGTGGTTGTGGAGGAGAACCCGGTGTTCAGAAATCTGTTTGGCGGCATGGCCGAAGACGAAGCGATGATGAGTGACTTTGCGCATGCGCATGTGGGCAGTTTGCTGCGGGCTCACGGCGGTTTTTTGTTGTTGCACCTGCAAGACCTGCTGGCCGATGCGCCTGTCTGGGAAAGGCTGCAGCGCCTGATGCGCAGTGGAAGGTTGGAGTCGTCAGGGGAGTCACCCCGTTTTGCTTCAGGTCTGACCTGCGATGCGGTGGCGGTGGATGTCAAGCTGGTGCTGATCGCTTCGGACGCGGCTTTTCATGCCGTGCAAGAGGCTGACCCTGAATGGATTCACCGGTTTGCTTGCAAAGTTGACTTTGCCGAGAGCTTCAAGACCACGCCCCAAACGGCACACGCCATGGCGGTGGCTGTGGCACAGACCTGCGAGCGCCAGGGTTTGTTGCATTGCTCTGCAGCGGCGGTGGCGCGGATGATGGAGGAAAGCCACCGTACAGCGGGCGACCAGACGCGTCAAAGCGCCAGCATCGGGGTGATGCAGGCCTTGGTGGTGGAAAGCCATGCACTGGCCCAGGCTCGAGGTGCTGCGCGGGTGGAGGCGCAGGATGTGCTGGCTGCCAGTCAGGCCCAACGCGCGCGGCGGAATGGCTTAGAGACAAGGGTCCAAGACAGCATCGCCAGCGGTGAACGCTTGTTGGTGGTCAGTGGCGAAAGGGTGGCGCAGGTCAATGGCCTGACCGTCATGGACCAGGGTGACCACAGTTTTGGGGTGCCAGTGCGGGTCACCGCCCGCTCGTTCGCAGGTGACGAGGGCCAGCTCAACATCGAGCGCGAGGTCGACATGTCAGGGCCGATTCACGACAAAGGGGTGCTGATCTTGCACAGCTATTTGTCGGGCTTGTTTGCCCACATCGCGCCCTTGTCCATGAATGCCGCGGTGGTGTTTGAACAAGAGTACGGCGGTGTGGAGGGCGATTCGGCCTCTTGTGCCGAGTTGTACGCCTTGTTGTCCAGTTTGTCGGGATTGCCTTTGCGACAAGGCATCGCGGTCACGGGTGCGGTCAATCAGCAAGGAGACTTGCTGCCGGTGGGCCACATCAACGAGAAGATCGAGGGCTACTTTCGCAGCTGTGAATCCTTGGGGTTGGATGGCCAACAAGGGGTCTTGATGCCGACGCGCAATCGGCGGCATTTGATGCTGGCGCCTCAGGTGGTGCAAGCCGTGGCACGGGGAGCATTTCATATCCATGTCGCCAACCAGGTGGGCGAGGGCATGAGCCTGCTCACCGGTTTGCCTTACGGTCATTGGGGTCCGGGAGGGTATGCGCCGGACTCGGTGCTGGGCCGTGTGCAAACCACGCTGCAGCGTTTTCGCCAAGCCTGTGAGTTGCTGGCCTCGCACCGATCCCAGCGGCGATCGCGCTCGACCCGGTGATCGATGGGGCTGACAGCGCTTGAATGTGGCGGTGGCCCAGTACTGGTTTGAAAGTAATGATTTTGATATTTTTGAGGATTTTCTTTTGGCCTTTGCAGGGCTATCGTGGTGAACAGCTCCTGTCCACAGTTGCGCGGTGCAGCGTTTCAGAGAGAAAAAAAGATGAGCATTGGACTGGTTTTGGCCGATCCCCATCCGGTGCTGCTGGCGGGTTTGTCGCAGTTGTTTCAGGCGTGCCCCGAATTTGTGGTCAAGGCCTGTGCCAGCACGGGTGACGATGCGCTGGCTGCCGTGAAAACACACCAGCCGGACATCCTGGTCATGGATGTTTCCCTGGCCAACCGAAGCGGCTGGTCGGTCTTGGAGGACATGCAGCACCATCACCCGCGGACCCGACCTGTGGTGTTCACGGATGCACCGATTGAAGATGTGATGCGCGTCATCGACAAGGGCGTGCCGGGTTTGGTGGGCAAAGACAAGTCACGGCAGGCGCTGGCGCATTGCCTTCAGACCGTGCATGCAGGCCACCAATGGCTGGACCGCGACCTGACCCTGAAGACGCTGTCGGTGCTGATGGCGCAGCAGAAGAAAAAGCCTGTGCTCGTCACACCCTTGACGCCCCGCGAGTTGACCGTAGCCCGCATGGTGACCGAAGGTTTGCCCAACAAAAAAATCGCCAGCCAACTGTTCATCAGTGAGGGCACTGCCAAGCTGCACCTGCACCACATTTACCAAAAATTGCAATGTCCCGGACGCATGTCTTTGCAGCGCTACATGCAAGACAACGGTCTGATGTGAAGCGTGTCGATTTCATTTCAACGACCAAGAGGAGCTCCCATGGCAGACCACCCCCAAACCCATGAAACCGAGTACGTGCAAAACATGAGTCAGCATTACAAGCAGGCCTCGGAAGAGTTGCTGCACGCTTACCAACGCAACAAGGAGGCTGCTCGACACCACGAAGCGGGGGCTTTCAAGGCCGCTTTGCACCACGCCAAGCTGTCCAAGCACCACAGTTTTAATGCGCATGCGCATTTGTCCGATGCGCTGGGCATGGCCGAAAAACTCGATGCGGCCCAACCCTGGCCCAGCTTGGCGATTCGCCCCCCCTCCGGCTCGGGCGTTCACTGAACCCCTGATGCTTGCTGGCTGTGCTGTTGCGAACAGACAGAAACCGGGATGCGGCCTACATTGAAACCAGTACCTGCATTTGTGCACCTGCACCCATGTGCAGGGCCCGCAGTTGCTGTGCTGGTTCAATCAAAGGAGTGTTGCCATGTCAATTCGTGTTCTGTTGTCGACTAAACACAAAGTGGTGTCAGAGGGCATTGCTGCTGTCTTGCGCACCCACCCTGACATCCACTTGCTGGGGATGGCCAATACCGACGAAAGCACACAAGCCCTTTGTGCGGAATCGGGTCCCGATGTGATGTTGCTGGGCTTGCATGCCCATGGACAGCAAGATTTGAATTTGATGCAAAAAATTGCGCAACAACCGATCAGCCCGCACATCGTGGCTTTTTCGGGGGACACCCATCGGCACTCGATCATCGAAATTCTGGATGCGGGGGCCAAAGGCTACGTCTCAACGACCAGCAGCATTGACGAGTTGATGTCGGCCATCCGATCGGTGGCTTCGGGTCGGCATTATTTGTGCCAGACCGCGACCTCTGAAATGATGGCTTCCGTGCGCAAGATGCGTGCGGGTGACGGCTCAGGCAAAAACCATTTGGGCAGCCGCGAAGAGCAGGTCTTGCGCTTGATTGCAGACGGATTTTCCTCCAAGGAAATTGCGCGAAACCTGCAAATTGCACCCAGCACAGTCGAGGTGCACCGGCGCAACATCATGCGCAAAGTGGGCTTGCACAAGGTGGCCGATTTGACACGCTATGCCATCCGCAATCAGATGGTTTCGGTTTGATCGTGAACACGTACTTCAGCACACGCTGAGCACCGCGGCTTTCAGCTTGGCAGGGCGGCTTGCGCCAAGCCGGGCAGGTTCAGCAAATGCACCTGACCGCGTGTATAGCTCAAAAGACCCTGCTCGCACAGCTGGCCGGCGGCCAGCGTGATGCTCACGCGCCGAACCCCCAGCATGTGGGCCAGGTGTTCATGGGTGAGGTTCAGGTGTTGGTTGTGGGCGGTTTCAGCCGACCGCACAAGCCAAGCCGCCAACCGGGCTTGGATGTTCAGGGTTTGGATGCTGGCGGCAAACGAGGCCACGTGGGACAGCAACAACCAAAGTTGGCGGGAAATCGCGTTCAGGATGGCCGTGTGGTCCAGTGCCAGGGCCTTTAGCAACGGGGCTGGGATGCACCATGCTGCACCTGCGGTTTGCACGCGGTGCTCAAGGCCAGGGTTGTGGCAACCCAGGACCTGCTCAAGGCCCACCGCATGCGCAGAGCCGAGCAGACCGACCGCCAAGCTGGCGTGGTGTTCGTCCTTCACCAGCAGAGCCACAGTGGCACCCGTTAAAAAATACACCATGGGCGTGGCATCTTTGAGGCCCAAGACTTGGCGTGATTTCAATTCGACAGGTTTGCAGGCCTTCATGAGCAGTGAACGCTCCAGCTCGGGCAGATCAAAAAGAAGGCCGTTGTCTGACAGGTTCACAAGAAACACCTGTTCATCTGCAAGGCTTGCAAGGGGGTTTTCACGGATTTTGGGGCGGTTTGGGGATCATGAACAAAGCGATCTGAGTATAGGTTCGGTAAAAGCTGAGTAAACCCTGCTTATGGTCTGTTTTTGTGTACGGTAGGGAACATAAAATGAAGCCATCTCAACATCCATCAGGGTGAATCCATTGACGCACCCCCCTAGCCCCAATCCGCTCGTTCAAAGCTTGCTGCTGGCAGTGCCTGAGCTCTTGCCAGATTTAGAGCCGGTGCGGTTGGAGCGGGGATATTGGATTGAAAAGCCTTCGGACAGCGGCCACTTTTTGTACTTTCTTGAAGACGCTTTACTCGGTGTATCGGTGCAGCTCAAGCCGCATGGTTTGCCCCATGGCGTGCGACTGTCTTGGTTGGGGTGCCGTAGCGTATGGTCACCAGCGCAAGCACTGGCCAGTGGTTTGCAAGCCCAGGTGCTGTTGGCCGGTGGGGCTTTTCGGTTGCCCGAGGCGGCCGTGCGTGCGGCAAACAAACCATTGGCGCCTTGGCGCTTGCAAATGGCGGCCAGTACGCAGCAGTTGATGACCCAAATGGCCCAAGTCTCCTTTTGCGCTCGGCATCACACGCCCGAGCAAAGTTTGGCCAGTTGGCTGTTGATGGCTTGGTACAACAGCTCTGGTCGTGCGCTGCAAATGCCCGTGGCCAGTTTGCAAGCGGGGTTCGGTTTTGCGCCTGAAACGTGGCTGCGTGTGTGGCAAACGCTGCACAGCCAAGGGGTTGTGGCCTTGGCAGAGCAAGGCACTGTGGCTGAGATCAACCCCCTTATGCTGGCGCCTTTGACGGGTGTGGCTTGTGCTTGTCACCAAAAGATCCAGGCGCATTGAAGTGGGTTGCGAGGTTCAAGGCTGTGCCAACAGGGCTCGGCTCAAGGATTCAGCCACTTTGATACCGTCCACCCCCGCCGACAAAATGCCGCCCGCGTAACTGGCGCCCTCGCCCGCAGGGTACAGGCCTTGGGTATTGGTGCTCTGGTGGTCATCGCCACGTGGGATGCGCAGGGGCGATGAGGTGCGCGTTTCCACCCCGGTCATGACCGCATCCGCCATGTCGTAACCCTTGATCTTGCGGCCAAACACCGGCAGCGCTTCGCGCATGGCCTCGACCGCATAGGCGGGCAACACATCGGCCAGATCGACCAGTTTCACGCCGGGTTTGTAGGACGGCAGCACGCTGCCCCAAGTGGTGGAGGGGCGCTGCGCCAAAAAGTCACCCACCCGTTGGCCAGGGGCTTCGTAGTTGCTGCCACCCACTTCAAAGGCTCGTGTTTCGAGTTGGCGCTGCAGCACGATGCCCGCCAGCGGGTGCGGCACAGGAGGTTGTTGCGCGGCCAAGGCGTGGGCCTCTTGCGCCAACTGTGCGCCGTCTTGTTCGCCAAAGGCCGCTTGCCAAGCGGCGCTGTCCAGCGGGTAGTCGGGCGGGTCGATGGCCACCACCATGCCCGCGTTGGCATTGCGCTCGTTGCGCGAGTACTGGCTCATGCCGTTGGTGACCACGCGGCCCGGTTCGCTGGTGGCCGCCACCACCGTGCCGCCTGGGCACATGCAAAAGCTGTAGACAGTGCGACCGTTTTGCGCGTGGTGCACCAGTTTGTAATCGGCCGCACCCAGTAGCGGGTGACCCGCGTGTCGCCCCCAACGGGCCTGGTCGATCACGCTTTGCGGGTGCTCGATGCGCACGCCAATCGAAAACGCTTTGGCCTGCATGGCCACGCCACGACGGTGCAGCATGACAAAGGTGTCGCGCGAGCTGTGGCCCAGGGCCAGCACGGCGTGCCGGGTGTGCAGGGGTAGGCTTTGGCCGTTGCGCAGGTCTTGCACCTGCAGCCCGATCAGCTGGTGGCCGTCGGCAGTGGGCGCGAGCAGCACATCGCTCACACGCTGCTCAAAACGGATCTCGCCGCCCAGCGCGATGATCTGCTCGCGAATGTGCTCGACCACCTTGACCAGCTTGAAGGTGCCGATGTGCGGGTGCGCGGCGTACAGGATATCGGCAGGCGCTCCGGCCTTGACGAACTCGTCCATCACCTTGCGGCCCAAGTGGCGCGGGTCCTTGATCTGGCTGTAGAGTTTGCCGTCTGAGAAGGTGCCTGCGCCGCCTTCGCCAAACTGCACGTTGCTCTCGGGGTTGAGGACTTTTTTGCGCCACAGGCCCCAGGTGTCTTGGGTGCGTTCGCGCACGGGTTTGCCGCGCTCCAGCACGATGGGCTTGAGGCCCATTTGTGCCAGCGCCAAGGCGGCAAACATGCCGCAGGGTCCAAAGCCCACCACCACCGGGCGCTCGCCTTGCAGCGCGCCAAAATGTGCCGGGGCCTGGCAGGGCGGCTGCCAAGCCATGTCGGGCGTGGCTTGGATGTGGGGGTTCTTTTCAAACTGCTGGAGCAAGCGGTGTTCTGTGGGTGCATCGGCCAGCGACAGGTCCACGATGTAGACCGCCAGCAAATCGGCCTTGCGGGCGTCGAAGCTGCGTTTGAAGACGTTGAGAGTGGCGATGTCGGCGACGCTGGTGCCCAGTGCCTGGGCTGCGAGTTGGCGCAGGGCATCGACGGGGTGGGGTGTGGGCAGCCGGTCTTCGTCGGTTTCGGCGGGCGCATCGGCCGCGCGGCGCGATTCAACCGGCAGAGCAGACAAGGGGAGTTTGAGTTCTGAAATCCGGATCATGGCAACCTCTGTGGCTTGTGGTTATCAAGCAAGAAGCGGTGATTATCCTTGAGGCAAGAAGCCATCGACCGACAAATAGCGCTCGCCCGTGTCGTAGTTAAAACCCAGCACGGTGGCCCCGGCGGGTAAGTCTGGCAGTTTTTGTGCGATGGCCGCCAGCGTGGCACCTGAAGAAATGCCGACCAGCATGCCTTCTTCGCGGGCCGAGCGGCGGGCGAACTCGCGTGCCACTTCCGCATCGACCTGGATCACGCCATCGAGCAGGCCGGTGTCGAGGTTTTTTGGAATGAATCCGGCCCCAATGCCCTGGATGGGGTGGGGCGCAGGCGCGCCTCCCGAGATCACAGGCGAAGCAGCAGGCTCGACCGCAAAGACTTGCATCTGAGGAAACCGGGCTTTGAGCACCCGTGCCACGCCCGTCAGGTGTCCGCCAGTGCCCACGCCTGTGATCAGGGCGTCGATGCCGTCAGGGAAGTCGGCCAGGATTTCTTGCGCCGTGGTGCGCACATGGACATCAATATTGGCCGGGTTTTCAAACTGCTGGGGCATCCAAGCGCCGGGCGTGCTGGCCACCAAGGCCTGGGCCCGCGCAATCGCCCCTTTCATGCCTTCGGCGCGGGGCGTCAGGTCGAAGCTGGCGCCATACGCCAGCATCAGGCGGCGGCGCTCAATGCTCATGCTGTCGGGCATGACCAGCACCAGAGGGTAGCCCTTGACGGCGGCCACCATGGCCAAGCCGATGCCGGTGTTGCCCGAGGTGGGCTCGACGATGGTGCCGCCGGGTTTTAAGGCGCCAGATTTTTCTGCGTCCTCGACCATGGCCAGCGCGATGCGGTCCTTGATCGAGCCGCCGGGGTTGCTGCGCTCGGACTTGACCCACACATGGGCGCTGGTGCCAAACAGGCGCTGAATGCGGACATGGGGCGTGTGGCCGATGGTGTCAAGGATGCTGTGGGCTTTCATGGCGGCTCCGAAGGGTTGATGCAGTTCTGAAGGATTGTGGGCGAGTGGGCCGCACGGCGATGTCTGACACAGCACAAACAGAGCTTGGCCCATGACGCTGTGAGGCGCCGTTCTCGTGGATGCGCTCAGGTGATAATCGAAGGGTGAAGCTCGCCAGACCGCCGCTGGTGCAATTTCCGAAAGGAAGCACTGGAGGAACGTCCGGACTGCACAGGACAGCGTAGGAGGCAACGCCTCTCCACCGTGAGGTGAGGATCAGAGCAACAGAGACGAGCCGATTGAGTTCGGGTGAAACGGGCAATCTCTACGCGCAGCAATACCAAGTAGGCCTTCCTGAGGGCGTGCGGTTCGCCGTATGCCCTCTCCCTGTGGTTCCGCGGGGTGAGTGGGCGGGTAGGTAGCACCGAGCCGGGTGGGTGACCCCCGGCCCAGAGTAATGGCGGTCACGCAGCGGGCAACCGTTGTGCACAGAATCCGGCTTATCGGCGAGCTTCACATTTTTTCGCAGCTGCCCACAGCAGGTTGGGCGCGAAGCTGCATTTTGTGACCCTGGAACAACAAAAAACCCGCCGAGGCGGGTTGGGGCTTGGGCGACCGAGAGGCTGCTCAGCTGCGCGAGGGCATCAGGCTGGTACCTAGCGCGAACACCGAATTGGGTGCAGTGATTTTCATGGCACTTTTGGGCTTGGCAAATACGCCGCGCTTGACGGCAGGTTGGGGTGCAGGCTCAAGGGTCACGCCTTTGGTGCGCTGTTCGGCCACCAATTGACGCAGGCTGATGGACTGCAAATGGGTCAGCATTTTTTCATTCAGGCTGGCCCACAACTCGCTGTTCATCCAACCTCCTTCAGCGGAAGCTTCTTCGTCCGAGGGGGCGTCTACCGCGCCCACGATGTCGGCCATGGTGATTTTTTCGGCGTTGCGTGACAGCGAATAACCGCCACCTGGGCCGCGTGTGCTTTCGACCAAGCCATGGAGACGCAGTTTGCTGAAAAGCTGTTCCAAGTAGGACAGCGAAATTTGGTGGCGCGTGCTGATGGCGGCCAAAGACACAGGTCCGCGGTCTTCCCGCAAAGCTACATCGATCATGGCAGTGACTGCAAATCGGCTTTTGGTGCTCAAACGCATGGTGGGCTCCTTTTCGCGTTTCTGTGGGCTGTGGATACAGACCCAACCTGGGGTGTCAAAACATATTGTGTACGTTTGTGACTGATCGGTCATTTCTCAAACTGTCATTCAGTTGAGGGTACGACGCGATTATTCAAGGCTAAAAGGCGCATTTGGGCTTTGTGGGGGATTAACAGAAGATTAAAACCTTTCAAAACCTTCCAATTGACGCCATTGACCGGGCGCCAGAGGGGCCAGACTCATGCGTCCCACCCTTTGGCGGCGCAGGTCTTGCAGGGGGCATTGTTCGTCCAGCCAGCGGCCCAAATCCAGCCCGTCGATGTCTTTGCCGGCGATGCGCAGCACCGTCAGGGTATCGGTCTGGCGGTTGATGCTGGCGCGGATGCCCGGGCCGTTCAGGGCCTTGATCAGGCCATCGGGCACTTCGCCGCCCACGGTGGCCATCCATTCTTGTTCCATCGGGCTGCGGCGGTCTTCCAGATGGCGCAGCACGCCCACATCGTCCGTGAAGATGCACATCCCGCTGGCGGGTTTGGCCAACGGCAGGGGCATGTGCATTTTGGCCAGGCGTTCTGGCCCCCAAGGGCCAGGTTGTGCGGCTTTCAGGCCCACGGTGTCTTGCAGCCAGGCCAGGTTGGCCACCTGCTGCGCAGGTTTGAAAAGCACCAGGGTCATCGGGGCCAGTGTGGCCATCGAGACCAAGCGGTTGACTTGCACGGCCTGCTCGGGACGCACACGCCGGGCCGGGTCGGTGACCACTTTGCCCGCCACTTGCACGCCACCGGCCACGATCAAGGCTTCGGCTTCGCGGCGTGAGCAGTTTTGCTCAGCGGCCACGCGTTTGGCCAGGCGGATGCCTTCTTCAGTGGAAATCATCGAGGCTTTCAAAAATGCTCAGACCGAATCAAGACAGGGTTTGTTCGCGGATGTGGTCCACATGTGCTTGCAGGGAACGGGCCGCCACGGGCCACAGGCGAGGCGGCACGTCGTCGTAGGCTTTTTCTACCCACTCTTGCAGGCTGCCTTGGGGCAGGGCCTGCATGGCGGCGGCGATTTTGGCCTCGCGCTTCAAGCGGTGCGCTTTCAAATGCGTGATGGCTTGGTGGGCAAAACCCAGCACATGGCCGTGCGCGGGCAAGATGAATTCGATGCCGCCAGCGACACAGGCCGCCGCCAGTTTGTCCAGCGAATCCAAATAGTCGCCCATGTGGCCGTCGGGTGGGTCGATCACGGTGGTGCTGCCGTTGAGCACATGGTCACCCGAAAACAGCAGGCCATCTTCTTCGAGCACCAGGCACAGGTGGTTGGCCGCATGGCCGGGGGTGTGCACCACGCGCAGGGTGTGGGTGATCTCCCCGTCCACGCCAGAGCCTTGTAAGACCAGTTGTTCACCGTCGGCCAACTCACGATCGGGGTTGAAGCGGCTGTTGGCGCGAGCCGTGGGTTTGGAGGCCAGGCCCAGGATGGGCGGCCTTTCGGTGCACAGCGCTTGCAGTGGGGCGGCGCCGGGCGAATGGTCCGGGTGCGAGTGGGTGCACACGATCATGCGGATGTGCCCGCCTGCCGCACGCCACAGCCGCTGCAGGTGCGCGTCGTCCGCCGGGCCGGGGTCGATGGCGATGAAGCCGGTGTTCGGGTCGCCCACCAAATAGCTGTTGGTGCCGGGGCCGGTCATCACACCGGGATTGGGGGCGGTGAGTCGCTGCACGTTCTTGAGCAGTGGCACCGGCTGGTCGGTCTTCCAGTCCAAGTGGTGGTGAATTTGACCGTCGGGCGCGACCAAGGCCAACTCACCAAACGGCGCTTCGTGCTCCATGTAGCGCGCTTCGTTGCCCGCCAGCCAGCCAGCGCGGGGGCAGCTGGTCCACAGCGGTTCGTCGTTGACGGCGCAGGCCTGCAGCACCGCGTCCACGCGGGTAAAGGCTTTCAGGCGCTCGAGTGTGCGGATGGTTGGGTAGACCATGAAAAACTGGCCCGCTTCGTGGCGTGTCAAGGCATCTACTGGGCGCACCCAGACGGGCTCGAACTGCTCGGACTCGTCGGCCACCGGGCTCTGGCCATCGGGCACGCGGGCCACCAAAAAAGGCACGTCAAAGCGGCGCGGGAGGTCGCGGTCGGTGATCCAGTGGGCCAACACAAAGACTTGATCCGCGGCCAGCGCGAGGCCCTGCGCTTGGCATTGGGCAGCAAAAGGGGCTTTGCGGTCGATGTTGGCCATGTCGTTGTTGTCAGCCCAACGCCCGTTGGCGTGCCGGGCCAACAAAATACCCAGCTCTTCAAAGCTTTCGCGGATCGCGGCGATGGCTTGCGTCAGGTGCAAGTCGCTTTGTTTGGGGCGGCGCTGCGCCATGCCGTGGACCTGGGCGTCGGCGGCGTCGATGCCGCCACCGGGGAAGACATAGGCCCCGGGCGCAAAGCTGGCCGTCATGGAGCGGCGGGTCATCAAGACCTCGATGCCTTGTGGGCCATCGCGCATCAGCAGCACAGTGGCCGCTGGGCGCAGGGGCGCGGGTTCACGTTGGGGGTACAGGAGTTGGGATGTGCGTGCCATGGCCCATTATCGGTCGGGCCAGAAGCTGCCAAGCGTGATAATCGGCCGCATGCACATTCGTTTTACCAAGATGCAAGGCGCGGGCAACGATTTTGTCGTGCTCGACGAGACGCAAGCCCGCTTGGGCTTGAGTACGGCCCAATACCGTTTTTTGGCCGATCGCCATTTTGGCGTGGGGGCCGATCAGATCCTGTCCGTGCGGCCTGCGCCTGCACCTGGACTGGACTTTGAATACGTGATCCACAACGCCGACGGCGGCGAGGTGGAGCACTGCGGCAATGGGGCCCGCTGCTTTGTGCGTTACGTGCGCGACAAGGGCCTGACCGACAAAAGCACGGTGCGCGTGAAAGTGCAAAAAGGCGAGATCGAGCTCACCATGAACCCCGACGGCCGCGTGACGGTGGACATGGCCGCGCCAGTGTTCGACTGGGCGCTTGTGCCGTTCAATCCGATCGGCCTCATCAGCGATCAGGTCAACGCTTGGCCGGTGTTTGACCTGGATTTGGGCACACAGGGACTGGCTCGCGTGGGGGTGGTGTCCATGGGCAACCCCCATGCCGTTCAACGCGTGGACAACGTGGACACCTTTCCGGTGCTGGTTCAGGGCCCGCTGATCGAAAACCACCCGGCTTTCCCGAATCGGGTGAACGCCGGCTTCATGCAGATCGTCTCGCGCAGCCAGATCAAACTGCGCGTGTTCGAGCGCGGCGCGGGCGAGACCCTGGCTTGCGGCACGGGCGCGTGTGCGGCGGTGGTGGCCGGCATTCGCCAGGGCTGGCTCGACAGCCGGGTGGACGTGCAGGCCCTGGGCGGCCTGCTCACCATCGAATGGGCGGGCCAAGCCGACAGCCCGGTGCTGATGACGGGCCCAGCCACTTCTGTTTTTGAGGGCGAAATCGATGTGCCCAACACCCTTTCCTGAATTTTTGGAGTCAAGACATGACCACGCCTGAACCCATGAGCCCGATCACCGAAGACGACATCGCCGACTATTTGGTGAATACGCCAGATTTTTTTGAGCGGCACGCGTCGCTCTTGGCCACGGTGCAGCTCACCCACCCGCAAAGCCACCGTGCTGTGGGCCTGCAAGAGCGCCAGGCACAAATGTTGCGCGACAAGATCAAGGGTCTGGAGCACCGCATCATGGACATGATCCGGCACGGCAATGAGAACATGATCTTGACCGACAAGCTGCACCGCTGGTCTTGCGAATTGTTGGTCACGCCCCACGACCAGTTGGCCGAGTCCGCATTGTTCAACATCCGTGAGTTGTTTCAGGTCCCCCAGTTGGCCTTGCGCCTGTGGTCTTTGCATGAGGCCCATGCCGCAGCGCCTTATGCCCAAGGCGTGACCGAGGCGGTGCAAGCTTTGGCCACCTCTTTGGACACGCCCTACGTGGGGCCCAACTCGGGGTATGAGGCGGTGCAATGGCTGGAAGAGCCCACCCAAGCGGCCTCCGTGGCTTTGCTGGCGCTGCGCGCTGCGCCGGGTCAGCCTGCTTTTGGCTTGATGGTGTTGGCTTCACCGGATGCCCAACGCTTTAACAACCAAATGGGTACCGACTTGCTGGAGCGTTTGGCCGAGCTGGCCGGTGCGGCTTTGTCGGTGTTGCGGGCACCCTGATCGGCCATGGCGGCATCAGCAGCCCCCGACCCCTTGGTCACGCGTTACTTGGACCATGTCCGCTTTGAAAAGCGTTTGGCCGAACGCACCTGTGCGTTGTACCAACTGGACTTGACCCGTCTGACCGAGATGGCGGCGGCAACCCAAGTGCCTTTGCTGAAGGTGCAAAGCGGGCATGTGCGCCGCTGGGTGGCGCACATGCACAGTGCTGGGCGCAGTGGTCGGGGCATTGCGCTCATCTTGTCGGGCTGGCGTGGTTTCTACACCTGGCTGGGCCGGGAAGGGTTGATTGCGCAAAACCCGGTGGCCGATGTGCGGGCTCCGCGTGTGGCCAAACCCTTGCCCAAAGCGCTGGGGGTGGACGAGGCGGTGCAACTGGCCGAGCACGAGGAGGACAAGGACGATCCCTGGCTCGAAGCCCGTGACGCGGCCATGGTCGAGTTGCTTTATGGCTGTGGCCTGCGCATCGCAGAGTTGACGGGCTTGGACGTGGTGGCCAGCGCCGACGCGGCCCGTGCTGGGCGCGGCTGGATCGATTTGGCCAATGCTGAGGTGCAGGTGCAAGGCAAAGGCAGCAAGCGCCGCAGCGTGCCTATGGGGCGTGCTGCCGTGGAGGCCCTGACCCATTGGCTGGCCGTGCGCCCCCAATTGCCGGGCATGCTGAACCAGCCCACATCGGGTGCGTCAGCTTTGGCGCTGGCGCTGTTTCCCGGACGGCACGGCACGCGACTGACGCCACGCGGCGTGGCGCAGCGCCTCAAGCGCCGCAGCCTGTTGGCTGGGCTGGCCACACCGGTGCACCCGCACATGCTGCGCCACTCTTTTGCCAGCCATGTGCTGCAGTCGAGTGGCGATCTTCGGGCCGTGCAAGAGCTGCTGGGCCACGCCAACATCAGCACCACCCAGGTTTATACGCGGCTGGACTTTCAGCACCTGGCCAAAACCTATGACGCGGCGCACCCGCGTGCCAAGCGCAAATGAAGCTTTGGCGCTGCCCTGTGTGGGCTGGGTGAGGCCAAGTCTGCGGGGCTGAACTTGGGCTTGAATTCATCGCTACACTCCCCAACTCTTGTTGTCATGTGTTTCACCGAAGGCCCGCCATGTCCCTGATCCCCACCACCATCCTGACCGGCTTTTTGGGTTCGGGCAAAACCACCTTGCTCAAGCGCGTGTTGACCGAAGCCCACGGCCAAAAAATCGCGGTGATCGAAAACGAGTTTGGCGAAGAAAACATCGACAACGACATCTTGGTGTCAGACACCAATGAGCAAATCATCCAAATGAGCAATGGTTGCATTTGCTGCACCATCCGCGAAGACCTGCGCGTGACCCTGCAGTTGTTGGCGGCCAAGCGCCGCAAGGGATTGCTCAGCTTTGACCGCATCGTGATCGAAACCACGGGTTTGGCCGATCCGGGTCCGGTGGCGCAGACCTTTTTCATGGACGATGAAATTGCCGAGACCTTTTTGCTCGACTCGATCTTGACTTTGGTGGACGCCAAACACGCGGCCCAGCAATTGAACGACCGCCAAGAAGCGCGCCGTCAGGTGGGTTTTGCCGATCAGATTTTCATCAGCAAGGCCGATTTGGTCTCGCCCCAAGAGTTGGACGCCCTGCAGCACCGCTTGAAGCACATGAACCCGCGTGCCCCACAAAAGGTGGTCCATTTCGGCGAAGTGGCGCTGTCCGAAGTGTTTGACCTCAAGGGCTTCAATCTGAACGCCAAGCTGGACATCGATCCCGACTTTTTGAAAGACGATGCCCACGGTCATGACCATGACCATGACCATGCACACGGTGAGCACTGCGACCACCCTTCGCACCAGCACGACCACGGCCATGACCCTGTGGATGGTGAGGATTGCGATCACCCCTCGCACCAGCATGAACATGGCCACCACCATCACCACGATGACGATGTCAAAAGTTTTGTTTTCAAGTCGGAGCGTGCCTTTGACCCCGCCAAGCTGGAGGACTTTCTGGGCGCCATTGTGAACATCTATGGGCCTCGAATGCTCCGTTACAAGGGCATCTTGAACATGCGTGGCACCGAGCGAAAGGTGATTTTTCAAGGCGTTCACCAGCTCATGGGCAGCGATTTAGGACCCCTGTGGGCTGAAGGCGAGACCAAAATGAGCAAAATGGTCTTCATCGGCATCGATTTGCCCAAGGACATTTTGTTGCAAGGGCTCGAACAAAGTCTGGTGTGATGGGCCTCACCTGGACAGCGGCGCCGGGCCATGCTTTTTTCACCAAAATAGCTTTAATCGTCCAGCGTCAGATTGACAACCCTTCTAGTCGCTACAATCGCCCGCCTGCAACACTGCCTTTTGGGCATTGGGTGTGGGCCCCATCGACGGCCAGCAAATGGGTTTGAGATGAACATGAACAGAGTTTCTTCGGCGCGTGCGGTGTGCGTGCCGTTTGAGAGCTGCCTTTTTACACGGCTAGGAGACAAGACGTGACGACCCCCAAAAAAGCACCCGCTAAAGCGGTGCCGAAAGCTGCCAAGAAAGCGGCGACAGCGCAGAAAAAAAATACGGCAGCCAAGCCGGTGCCAAAAGCCAAAACAGTGGCCAAGGTCAAACCCGTGGTGCAAGCCAAAGCAGTCAAAGCCACCAAAGCAGTCAAAGCAGTCAAAGCCACCAAGGCCGTGCCTGTCAAAGCCAAGCCCGTGAAGGCGCCCCCTGCCAAGGCCAAACCGTTGGCCGCCCCGGCTGCCAAGACCCCATCCACCCCGACTTCCAAGTCGGCTGTCAAAGCCAAGTCCCCCGCGGCCAAACCGCTGACGGGCTCAACCAAGCCGGTCAAATCTCAGCCTCCCGTTGCCAAAACTGTTGCCGTCAAAACTGTGCCTGCCAAGACCGTGGCGGCCAAACCTTCTGTGTCCAAGCCAAGTGCTGCCAAAGAGCTTTCCAAAAAGCCTTTGCCAGCCTCTCAAGTGAAATCCATGACCGTTCAAAACAGCGAGGCCGTTGCGGCCTCCGTCGCGCCCATTCCTGTCACCCCGGTCGCGTCCGACCAACCGGTGCGTGCTGCCCGTCCTTCTGCCAGATTGGCCCAAATCACCGTGCCTTCTTTGCCTCCGGCTGTGGCCTCCACCGCCGCCAAATCCAGCTTTTTGCCCAGTTCGGCCCCCGCCGCCCAGAGCGTGCCATTTGCGCCCATCAAAAAGGACTCCAAACTCGCCAACAATTGGAAAACCAAAAAAGTCGAGGCCTTGACCGACCCCGAGATCTTGGCCATGCCCGATGCCGAGTACATGAACGGCATGCAGCTGGCCTATTTCCGGCGCAAACTCGGCATCCTCAAGCAAGACATCCTCGACAGCGCGGGTGCCACCACAGAGCACCTGCGTGAGGACACCGTGGTGGTTCCTGACCCCGCCGATCGCGCCACGATCGAGGAAGAGCATGCTTTGGAGCTGCGCACCCGCGACCGTGAGCGCAAGTTGCTCAAAAAGATTGAGCAATCTATCCAACGCATCGATGCAGGCGATTACGGTTTTTGCGACGAAACGGGCGAGGCCATCGGCGTTGGCCGTTTGTTGGCCCGACCCACTGCGACTTTGTCTTTAGAGGCCCAGCAACGCCGTGAGTTGAAGCAAAAAATGTTCGGTGATTGAGGCCGGGCACCTCTGCGCGCGCAGTGCGCTGAAGCCTTGAAAACCCCTTTAATGGGGTTTTTTTACGGCCCGACTTTTCACACCGGAAAAACCAACGGCTGACTTTGTACCCATGACGTTGTTATTTTTTGGTTTTTTATTCCTTGAGATCTTACTTTCATAGCCTGTTGTAAGTGCCTAATTTAGAAGGAAATTTAGTCAAATACAGCTTGTGGTTTCAGCGCTAAGCCCTTGATTTCATTAAAAAAAATGATCTTCGCCGCTTGAGTTGGTGAGAATTCCTGATACAGTGCAAAAAAGTGCAATTAAGTGGGGAAAAGTGTCTCTGCTGGTGCTTTTCAATTGGAAAAGGTCGTTGCTGTGTTTCAAGGGGCTTCATCGCTGAGTCTGGATGCCAAGGGGCGGTTGTCTGTACCGACCCGGCACCGTGACGTCTTGAGCGCCACGGCGCAGGGGCAGCTGACGATCACCAAGCACCCGCACGGCTGTCTGATGGTGTTCCCCCGCCCAGAGTGGGAAAAGTTCCGCGAGCGCATTGCCCAACTGCCCATGTCGGCCCAGTGGTGGAAACGCATCTTTTTGGGCAACGCGATGGACGTGGAGATGGATGGCACAGGCCGTGTGCTGATCTCGCCTGAGTTGCGCCAAGCCGCTGGCATCTCCAAAGACACCATGCTGTTGGGCATGGGCAACCACTTTGAGTTGTGGGACAAAACCGCCTACGACACGCAAGAAGCGCAGGCCATGCAGGGCGACATGCCCGATGTGTTCAAAGACTTTTCCTTTTGAGCACCATGACAGAATCTGTATTGAGCCACACCACGGTGCTTTTGAATGAGGCGGTGCACGAGTTGCTGCAGTCATCGGCCGGGGTCGATGGCACTTACGTCGATGCCACCTTTGGCCGTGGCGGTCACACCCGTTTGATCCTTTCTCGCTTGTCCCCCAAGGGGCGTGTGCAGGCCTTTGACAAAGACCTGGAGGCCATCGCCGAGGCGGGGCGTATCCAGGACAACCGCTTTTCGATCCGCCACGAAGGCTTCTCGAACCTGGGTGAACTGCCACTCGGCAGTGTGGATGGTGTGCTGATGGACTTGGGCATCAGCTCCCCTCAAATTGACAGCCCCGAGAGGGGTTTTTCTTTTCGTTTTGACGGCCCGCTGGACATGCGCATGGACACCACGCGCGGACAAAGCGTGGCCGATTGGTTGGCCACCGCAGAGGTGGATCACATCACGGAGGTGATACGTGACTATGGCGAAGAACGGTTTGCTTTTCAGATTGCAAAGGCGCTTGTGGCTCGCCGACAAGAACGGGGCCCAATTTCAAGCACCACCGATTTGGCCCAACTCGTGGCTGACACGGTCAAAACCCGCGAGCCGGGCCAGAACCCTGCAACGCGGACATTTCAGGCTTTTCGGATTTTCATCAACGCAGAGCTTGCGGAGCTTGAACAAGCGTTAGAGGCCAGTTTGTCCGTCATGGCACCGGGCGCTCGGCTGGTGGTGATCAGTTTCCATTCGCTCGAAGACCGCATCGTCAAGCAGTTCATGGCCAAGCATGCCAAAGAAGTGGTGGACCGCCGTGTGCCCTTTGCCGAACCGGTCAAGATGCGTTTGAAGCTGTGCGGTCGGATTCGCCCCAATGAGTCAGAGGTGCGTGGCAACCCCCGTTCACGCAGCGCCATCATGCGCATGGCAGAGCGCACCGAGGTGGCCGCATGATGCGTTTGAGCATGCTCTTGTTGATCGCCACGGTGGGCAGTGCCTTGTGGCTGGTGCACAGCCATTACGAGTCCAGGCGCTTGTTCATGGCTTTGGAATCCGCACGCAAAGAAAACCAGCGCATTGAGGTGGACCTGGACCGCATGGAAGTCGAGCGGCGTGCGCAAACCACGCCCTTGCGTGTGGAGAAAATCGCGCGCCAGCAATTGCAAATGCGCAACGTCTCCCCGGCCATCACCCAGTATGTGACCACTACAGGCGCAGTCAATCTGGCCGTGCCGGTGAAACCCCCCGGGGCTGCGACCGCCAGCGGAGCTGCCCAATGAACCGCGGCCGCAGTGTGCAACTCAGCTCCAGCCCCTTGCTGGCCAGCAAGACACCGGTTTGGCGCAGCAAACTGATCGTCGCCTTGATGGCCTTGGGGTTCACGGGCCTGGTGGGGCGCGCAGCGCATGTGCAGGTCATTGAGAATGATTTTTTCATCCGGCAAGGTGAAGTGCGTTTTGCCCGAACCTTGAGCTTGCCCGCCAACCGTGGTCGCGTGCTGGACCGCCACGGTGTACTTTTGGCTTCTAGCGTGCCAGCCCCCAGCATTTGGGCCAATCCAGAGGATTTGGAGCGTGACCCGGTCAAGCTGCGCCAATTGGCCAAGTTGCTGGACATGGCACCTGCTGAATTGGACGCCAAGCTCAAGGACGAAGAAAAAACCTTTGTGTGGCTGCGCCGCCAGATGGACGAGTCGGTGGTCAAAGAGATTCGGGCACTCAACATCAAGGGTGTGTACGACATCAAAGAGTACAAACGTCTTTACCCCGAGGGTGAAGCTGCCGCCCACATCGTGGGCTTTACCAACGTCGAAGACAAAGGCCAAGAAGGCGTTGAGCTGATCTTTCAAAAGCAGTTGGCGGGTCAAGCGGGTTCTAGGCGCGTGATCAAGGACCGCTTGGGCCGCGTGGTCGAGGCGGTAGGCGAGACCGTGCCTCCCATCGATGGTCAAGACCTGCAGCTGAGCATCGACAGCAAAGTGCAGTTTTATGCCTACCAAACCTTGCGCGATGCCGTGGCGCAGCACAAGGCCAAGGCGGGCAGCGTCGTGGTGCTGGATGCACAAACCGGTGAAATCCTCGCCTTGGCCAATTACCCGAGTTATTCCCCCGACAAGCGAGGCAATCTGACGGGCGAGCAGTTGCGCAACCGGGCTTTGACCGACAGCTTTGAGCCTGGCTCGACCATGAAGCCCTTCACCGTGGCTTTGGCGCTGCAGCAGGGTTTGGTCAAACCCGAAACACCGATTCAGACCGCTCCGGGCAAGATCACCATCACCGGCTCCACCATCAGTGATGTGCACCCGTATGGGATGTTGACGGTCAATGAAGTCATCCAAAAGTCCAGCAACGTGGGCACCGTCAAGATGGCCATGCAATTGCAGCCGCGAGAAATGTGGGAAATGTTTGCAGATCTGGGATTCGGTCAGAAGCCGCAGCTGCCTTTTCCGGGCGTGGTCAGTGGTCGGCTGCGTCCTTACAAGACTTGGCGTCCGGTGGAGCAAGCCACCATGAGCTACGGTTACGGCGTCTCCAGCAGTTTGTTTCAGGTGGCCCGTGCTTACACCGTGTTTGCGCGCGATGGCGAAATTGTGCCCGCCACCCTCATGAAAACCACGCAGCCCGCAGTGGGCACGCGCGTGTACAGCCCCGAGCACGCCATTGCCATGCGCAAGATGCTGCAAATGGCTTCAGGTCCTGGCGGCACCGGTCAAAAGGCCCAGACCATGGGTTACTCGGTGGGCGGCAAGTCAGGCACCGCGCGCAAGCAAGAGGGCAAGGGCTACGCCAGCAAAAAATACCGAGGCTTTTTTGTCGGCATTGCCCCGATTGACCAGCCGCGCATCGTGGTGGCGGTGATGATCGATGAGCCTTCCAATGGGGTGTATTACGGCGGTGCCGTGGCCGCGCCCGTGTTCAGTCAGACGGTGCAGCAAACCTTGCGTTTGATGGGGGTGCAACCTGACATGGCCGTCAAACCGCAAATCGTGGCCAAAGCCGTGGAGGAGTCGTTCTGATGCAGACCTTGCACAGCGCCTCTCAAGCCGCCTCTTGGTTGCGTTCGCGCGTGACCGGCGCGCTGCGCACCGACAGCCGACAGGTTCAGCCAGGCGATGCGTTCATCGCATGGCCCGGCGCAGCCACCGACGGGCGTCGATTTTTGGCACAAGCTTTGGTGCAAGGGGCCAGTGCCTGCTTGATGGAAGAAGAGGGCCATGCCCCTTGGCTGACCGCTTTGCAGGGCGAAGTCAGCACCGAAAGACTCGCTTGCATGCCCCAGCTCAAGACCCAAACAGGTTGGGTGGCTGACGCATACTATGAGCAGCCCAGCCAGGCTCTGCAGGTGCTGGCGGTCACGGGCACCAACGGCAAAACGTCGACCACTTGGTGGTTGGCGCAGGCCTTGTCCTCGCCCGTGTTGGCACAGTCTTGCGCTGTCATCGGTACGCTGGGTGTGGGGCGCGTTCCCCATTTGGTCGCGACCGGCATGACCACCCCCGATCCGGTGTTGATGCAGCAAGAATTCCGTGCCATGGTCGATGCCGGTGTCAGCCATTGCGCCATCGAGGCTTCGTCCATCGGTTTGACCGAACACCGACTGAACGGCACACAGATCCGCGTGGCGGTGTTCACCAATTTCACCCAAGACCATTTGGACTACCACGCCGACATGGGGCAGTACTGGTCTGCCAAAGCCGCGCTGTTCAGCTGGCCTGGTTTGCAGGCGGCGGTCATCAACACCGACGATGCACAAGGCGCGCTTTTGGCGAGCCAGTTACAAGGCGGCCATTTGGACGTTTGGACCTGTTCGAGGCAAGGGCCTGCACGTATTCAAGCCCGCGATTTGCCAAGCGCCGATGGCTTGGCCTTTGAGGTGATCGAAGGCGATGCGGTGCAAACCTTGCGCACCGACTTGATGGGGGACTACAACATCGACAACCTGCTGGGTGTGATCGGCAGTCTGCGTGCTTTGGGCTTTGCGCTGGCGCAGGCCGTTCAAGCTTGCGTGAACTTGAGCGCGGTGCCTGGCCGCATGCAAAGGGTTCGCTTGGGTCAAGAGCCATCGTTGCCAGCCCATGTGGATGTCGGCTTGCCCCTTGTGTTGGTGGATTACGCGCACACGCCCGATGCCATCGTTCACGCCTTGGCGGCGCTGCGGTCCCAAGCGGTCTTGCGCGGTGGCCAGTTGTGGTGCGTATTGGGTTGCGGCGGTGACCGCGATGCACTCAAACGCCCTTTGATGGCAGCAGCGGCAGAAGCATCGGCTGATCGGGTGATGTTGACCAGCGACAACCCCCGCAATGAATCTCCTGAAAAAATTTTGGCGGCCATGGTCGCCGGGCTCAAGCGTCCGACACAAGTCAGGGTGCAAGTGGACCGCGCCTTGGCCATTGCCCAAGTGCTGGCCCAGGCTGCGCCGCAAGACGTGGTGTTGGTGGCGGGCAAGGGCCACGAGACCGAACAAGAGATCTTGGGTGTGCGCCATCCTTTTTCGGATGTGGCGCATGTTCGCGCGGCCTTGCAGCAACGCGCAGTCCAGACAAAAGGCGTGGCCGCATGAACGCTGTTCACACCCCCATGGGCTTGAAGCTGGCGTCGGCCTTGGCCTGGTTGAGCCGCGCCCGTGGCGTCAACCTGCAGTCTGTTCTGGCCGACCGCGTGCACACCGACAGCCGCAGCTTGCGTGCGGGTGATTTGTTTGTGGCATTGCGCGGGGAGCGTTTTGATGGCAACCAGTTCATCGCACAAGCCAAGGCGCAAGGCGCGGTGGCTGTGGTGTGTGAGGCCACTGGCGAAGCCGAGGCGGCAGCCCAGGGTTTGCCTGCCTTGGTGGTGCCTGACGCCCGCTTGGCCTTGGGGGAGTTGGCGGCGGGTTGGCGCGCACAGTTTGATCTGCCTGTGATCGCAGTGACCGGCAGCAATGGCAAAACCACCGTGACCCAAATGATCGCGGCCATTTTGCGTGCGCATGCGGGTGACGGCGCTCTGTCTACGCAGGGCAACTTGAACAACGACATCGGCGTGCCTTTGACCTTGCTCAATTTGCGTGCTCACCACCGCATGGCGGTGGTGGAGTTGGGCATGAACCACCCGGGTGAGATCGCCTATTTGGCCCACTTGGCCAAGCCCACGGTGGCGCTGGTCAACAACGCGCAGCGTGAACACCAAGAATTCATGGGCACCGTCGAGGCGGTGGCACTTGAAAACGGCGCCGCTTTGCTGTCGCTGCCCAGCCAGGGGGTGGCGGTCTACCCTGCCGATGAAAGTTACACCCCTGTTTGGCAAAACCAGTCGGGCACACGCGCACAACACACGTTTGCCATGGGCCACGGCGATGGGGCTGCCGATGTGCGGGCGGCTGTGGTGGTTTGGCAATCGGGTGCTTGGCAGTTCACCCTCAAAACCCCGTTGGGCACAGCCCCTGTGCGGTTGCACATCGCGGGCCGACACAATGTCAAGAATGCCTTGGCGGCCAGTGCATGCGCTTTGGCCGCTGGCGTGCCACTGGAGGCTGTGGCGCAGGGTTTGCAAGCTTTTGAACCTGTGAAGGGCCGATCCAGGGCTTGGCTGCTTCACACCCCTTCGGGTGAAATCACCTTGGTCGACGACACCTACAACGCCAACCCCGATTCGGTGCGCGCGGCGATCGATGTGTTGACCGAACTGCCTTCACCGCGCTTGTTGGTTTTGGGTGACATGGGCGAGGTCGGTGACCAAGGGCCGACCTTCCATGCCGAAGTGGGTGCCTACGCAGCCGAATGCGGCATTGAAGCTTTCTACACCTTGGGTGATTTGTGTCTGCACGCAGGCCAAGCGTATGGGGCGGCACTTCACTTTGACAACATGGACAGCCTGTTGGCGGCTGTTGCACAGCACGCGCTGCAGTTTCAAAGCATTGTTGTCAAAGGCTCTCGTTTCATGAGGATGGAGCGCGTGGTTGAGGCCCTGCAAGCTTTGGCTAACGGACAAGAACACAACAAAGAAGGGGAGGCCCATGCTGCTTAGTTTGGCCCAGTGGCTGCAAGGTTTGTCGCCTGAGTGGGGCTTTTTGCGCATTTTTCAATACATCACGTTCCGTGCCGTGATGGCCGCGATGACCGCTTTGCTGATTGGCTTGGCCGCCGGGCCATGGGTCATTCGGCGCTTGACCGCGCTCAAGATCGGTCAACCCATCCGTGGGTACGGCATGGCATCGCATTTGTCCAAAAGCGGCACACCCACCATGGGCGGTGTGCTGATCTTGTTGTCCATTGCCATAGCCACCTTGCTGTGGTTTGACCTGTCCAACCGCTTTGTGTGGATCGTGCTCATTGTCACCTTGGGCTTTGGTGCGATTGGCTGGGTCGACGATTGGCGCAAAGTGGTCAACAAAGACCCGGAGGGCATGCGCTCACGGGAAAAGTATTTCTGGCAATCGGTCGTGGGCTTGCTGGCAGCCCTGTACCTGGTGTTCAGCATTTCTGAAAGCTCCAATGCACGGGTGATGGATCTTTTTATGCAGTGGGTTCTGTCCGGCTTTGATGTGAACCTGCCGACCCAAGCGGGCTTGCAAGTGCCGTTCTTCAAAGAGATCAACTACCCCTTGGGTGTGCTGGGCTTCGTGTTGTTGACGTATTTGGTGATCGTGGGCTCGAGCAATGCGGTCAATTTGACCGATGGTCTGGATGGCCTGGCCATCATGCCGGTGGTGATGGTGGGCTCGGCCTTGGGTGTGTTTGCTTATGTGACGGGCAGTTCCGTTTTTTCTAAATACCTGTTTTTCCCGCACATTCCAGGATCGGGCGAACTCTTGATCTTTTGCGCCGCCATGGCGGGCGCGGGCTTGGCCTTTTTGTGGTTCAACACGCATCCAGCCCAAGTCTTCATGGGGGATGTGGGGGCCTTGGCCTTGGGCGCTGCCCTGGGCACCATCGCCGTGATCGTGCGACAAGAAATTGTGTTGGCCATCATGGGGGGCATCTTTGTGGTGGAGGCCTTGTCGGTGATGGCACAGGTGGCCTACTTCAAATACACCAAGAAAAAATACGGTGAAGGCCGGCGCATCTTAAAGATGGCCCCCTTGCACCACCACTTCGAAAAGAGCGGTTGGAAAGAAACGCAAGTCGTCGTGCGCTTCTGGATCATCACCATGCTCTTGTGTTTGGTCGGCCTGTCGACCCTGAAGCTGAGGTAAGCCATGCAGCTCCAAGGCCAACACGTTCTGATTCTCGGTTTGGGTGCTTCCGGCTTGGCGATGGCCCGCTGGTGCGCTCGTGCCGGAGCCGACGTGACCGTGGCCGACACCCGCGCTGCACCGCCCCAGCTGTCTGCCTTGCAGGCTGAGTGGCCATCGGTGCGGTTTGTTGCAGGACCTTTTGTGGCAGATTTGGTGCAGGGCACCTCGGTGCGGGCTGTGTTTCGCAGTCCCGGTTTGGCGCCGGATGGGGTGGCGCCGGTGGTGAACGCTGCGCAAGCCATGGGTCTGTGGCAGGGCGGTGAACTGACGCTGTTTGCAGCTGCATTGAGCGAGCTGAGCACCCGTTGTGCCTACCGCCCTCAAGTGTTGGCCATCACGGGCACCAACGGCAAAACCACCGTGACCTCACTGACGGGTCAGTTGGTGGCCCGTGCGGGCAAGTCGGTGCAGGTGGCGGGCAACATTGGGCCCACGCTGCTGGACACGTTGACCCAGGCTTTGGCACAGGCGCAAGCCCAAATCGACGCCCAAAGCCAAGCCGAAGCACACACACAAGCCCAAGTGCCAGCCGAGGTGCCATCGCCCTCGCCAGCCCAATCGGTGCCGGATCAGGCCGAACCCGTGGCCATCCAACGCCATCCCTTGGCCGCGGCCCTGCCCGAAGTGTGGGTCTTGGAGCTGTCCAGTTTCCAGTTGCACAGCAGCGAGGGCTTTGAGCCCACAGCCGCCACGGTGTTGAACGTGTCGCAAGACCATTTGGACTGGCATGGCGACATGTCGGCCTACACAGCCGCCAAATCCCGCATATTTGGCAGTCAAACCTTGATGGTGCTCAACCGCGAAGAGCCCCTCGTGATGGCGATGCGGCCAGCGCCTGTCCGAGTCAAATTACAAAAACCCATAGAACGCGAATGCCTTCTGTTTGGTGGCGACATGCCGCAGCGCCCCGGTGATTTTGGCATCGAGGTGGCCAATGGCATGACCTGGTTGGTGCGTGCACTGGAGGCCGACGAAACGCACCGCCGTCGCAAGGACCAGGAAGACGATTTGCACATTCAACGCTTGATCCCTGCGGATGCTTTGCGTATCCGGGGTCGGCACAATGCGGTGAATGCGCTGGCCGCCTTGGCCTTGGCCAGCAGCGCGGGTTGCGCTTTGGGCCCCATGTTGTATGGCTTACGCGAATACCGGGGCGAGCCCCATCGGGTCGAGTCGGTGGCCATCATCGATGGCGTTGAATTTTTTGACGACAGCAAGGGCACCAACGTGGGCGCCACGGTGGCTGCCCTCAAAGGCTTGGGTGCTGAACGCCGGGTCGTGGTCATCATGGGCGGCGAGGGCAAGGGCCAAGACTTCTCGCCTCTGGCCGATCCCGTTGCCCGCTTTGTCCGTGCCGTGGTGCTGATCGGTCGGGATGCACCGCTCATTCGAGCCGCATTGCAAGACACCGCCGTCGCTTTGCATGATGCCGCCGACATGCCCTCTGCCGTCAGCTGGGCAGCCAAGTTGGCCCAAAGCGGTGATGCGGTGCTGATGTCGCCTGCATGCGCCAGTTTTGACATGTTTGACCACTATGAGCACCGGGCCAAGGTGTTTGTTCAGGCGGTCAGTGGTTTGGCCGAAACGGCTGGCGTGGCCATGGAGGGCGGGCTGTGAGCGAAGTCATGTCTTTCACCCAGCGGCTGAAAGCCCGTGTTGCACGCATGGGCAGCGTGTTGACCGGTGGCGTTTGGGGCGCTCAGGCTGTGTCTGAGCAGGGCTTGCCGGTGAACTTGGGTGGTTACGATTTGACCACCCAAGCGCGGGGCCAAGGCTCGCGCATGATGGGGGTTGACCAAACCTTGATCTGGGTGGTCATGGCCTTGGTGCTGTGGGGCATGGTCATGGTTTATTCGGCATCGATTGCCATGCCCGACAACCCCCGCTTTTCGCGTTATGCCCATACCCACTTTTTGATCCGCCATGTCATGGCCATCACGGTCGGTTGCGTCATGGCTTTGCTGGCCTTTCAGGTGCCCATGGAAACTTGGGAAAAAATGGCCAGGCCCTTGTTTGTTTTGTCCTTGGTTTTGTTGGCGCTGGTGTTGTTGCCCTTCATTGGCAAGGGCGTCAACGGTGCGCGGCGCTGGATTTCTTTCGGGGTGATGAACTTTCAGCCGTCCGAGTTGGCCAAATTGGCGACCATCATTTATGCCGCCAATTACATGGTGCGCAAAATGGATGTCAAAGAAAACTTCTTCAAAGCTGTCTGGCCCATGGGTGCGGCGGTGGGCTTGGCCGGCGTGTTCTTGTTGGCCGAGCCCGACATGGGCGCTTTCTTGGTGATTGCGACGATTGCCATGGGGATCTTGTTCTTGGGCGGTGTCAATGCCCGGATGTTCTTCCTCATCTTGGGTGTCTTGATCTTGGCTTTTGTCATCATGATTGCCGAGTCGCCTTGGCGTCGGGAGCGGATCTTTGCCTACCTGGACCCCTTCAGTGCGCAACATGCTTTGGGCAAAGGCTACCAATTGACGCATTCGCTGATCGCGATTGGGCGTGGCGAAGTGTGGGGCGTTGGTTTGGGCGGCAGCGTGGAAAAGCTGCACTGGCTGCCCGAGGCCCACACCGACTTTTTGCTCGCTGTGATCGGTGAAGAGTTTGGCCTGATTGGCGTGTCTTTGGTGATCTTCATGTTCCTCTGGCTCAGCCGCAGGATCATGGTGATTGGCCGCCAGGCCATCGCCCTTGAAAAGGTGTTTTCGGGCCTGGTGGCCCAAGGTGTGGGCATTTGGATTGGCTTTCAGGCTTTCATCAACATGGGCGTGAATTTGGGGGCTTTGCCCACCAAAGGATTGACCTTGCCCTTCATGAGTTACGGCGGCTCCGCCCTCATGATGAACCTGATTGCCATCGCAGTGGTGCTGCGCATCGATGCGGAAAACAAAAAGATGATGCGCGGAGGCCGAGCATGAGCGCCAAGCCCAAAACAGCGCTCGTGATGGCCGGTGGGACCGGTGGCCATATTTTTCCGGGTTTGGCGGTGGCCGAAGCCTTGCGCGAGGCAGGCTGGCAAGTGCACTGGATGGGTGCACCCCACAGCATGGAGCACGATTTGGTGCCTGCGCGCGGTTTTGCGTTCGAGTCGGTGGCGTTTGGCGGCGTGCGTGGCAAAGGCATTCAAACCTTGGCTTTGCTGCCGCTGCGTTTGCTGCGTGCTTTTTGGCAAAGTTTGCAGGTGGTGCGCCGCGTGCGGCCCGATGTGGTGCTGGGCTTGGGCGGTTACATCAGTTTTCCGGGGGGCATGATGGCCAGCCTGTGGGGCAAGCCCCTCGTCTTGCATGAACAAAATTCTGTGCCCGGTCTGGCCAACAGGATTTTGTCGCAACTGGCAGACCGTGTTTTCACAGCATTCCCTGGCGTGTTCAAAACCGGCCAATGGGTGGGCAACCCCATGCGCCGAGCCTTCTCCGAACAAGCGTCTCCCGCAGAGCGTTTTGCCACTCGCAGCGGGCCGCTTCGCCTGTTGGTGGTGGGGGGCAGCTTGGGGGCCAAAGCCTTGAACGACACCGTGCCGCAAGCCTTGGCTTTGCTGCCCTTGGCATCGCGTCCGGTCGTGGTCCACCAAAGCGGCGCCAAACAAATCGATGCTTTGCGCGCCAATTACCAAGCTGCAGGCGTTGAGGCCGAACTGACCCCTTTCATTGACGACACGGCCAGCGCCTTTGCAGCGGCCGACGTGGTGATTTGTCGCGCGGGCGCCAGCACCGTGACCGAGTTGGCCGCAGTCGGTGTTGCCGCCCTGTTTGTGCCTTTCCCATTTGCCGTGGATGACCACCAAACCACCAATGCCCAGTTCCTGGTGGCTGCAGGCGGTGGTTGGCTCAAGCCGCAAGACGAGCTGACCGCGCAGGGCTTGGCCAACTGGTTGGGCGGTTTGGACCGTGCGCAGTTGTTGGAAGTGGCCAACAAGGCCTGTGCACAGAAAAAAACGAATGCGACCCGGGAAGTCTTGATGGCTTGTGAGGAGTTGGTAGCATGAAACACGCCATCCGAAAAATTCACTTCATTGGTGTGGGGGGCTCGGGCATGAGCGGCATCGCCGAGGTGCTGCTCAATTTGGGTTACCAAATTTCTGGCTCTGATTTGTCAGACAGTGTCACCTTGCGCCGTTTGGCAGCTTTGGGTATTCAGACCCATGTGGGGCACAGTGCTGACAACGTGAAAGACGCCGATGCGGTGGTGACCTCTACAGCCGTGAAGACCGACAACCCTGAAGTGCTGGCTGCGCGTGCACGCCACATCCCGATCGTGCCGCGTGCGGTCATGTTGGCCGAACTCATGCGCATGAAGCAAGGAGTGGCCATCGCCGGCACCCATGGCAAAACCACCACCACCAGTTTGGTGGCCAGTGTGTTGGCGCAGGCCGGTCTCGACCCGACCTTTGTGATCGGCGGTCGGCTCAACAGCGCAGGGGCCAACGCCAAACTGGGCACTGGCGAATACATCGTGGTCGAAGCCGATGAGTCGGATGCCTCCTTTTTGAATTTATTGCCAGTGATGGCGGTGGTGACCAACATCGACGCCGACCACATGGAAACCTATGGCCATGATCTGGCCAAACTCAAGGCGGCTTTTGTTGAGTTTTTGCACCGCATGCCTTTTTACGGAACGGCCATCGTCTGCTCTGATGACCCGGGCGTGAAGTCCATCATGGGCGACATCGCGAGGCCCGTGACGACTTATGGCTTGCTCGAAGGCGCGCAGGTGCGGGCCCTGAATGTTCGGGCCGACAACGGGCAAATGCATTTCACAGTGCAACGCCGCAACGGCGTGACCCTGCCTGACTTGCCCATCGTGTTGAATTTGCCCGGCGAGCACAATGTGCTCAATGCCTTGGCGGCCATTTCGGTGGCGGTGGAGTTGGGTGTCCATGACGCGGCTGTGCAAAGCGCTTTGGCCCAATTCAAGGGCGTGGGCAGACGCTTTCAGCGCTATGGGGATGTGGCCACCGCAGACGGCAAAGGGCGTTTCACGGTCATCGATGATTACGGCCACCACCCGGTTGAAATGGCGGCCACACTGGCTGCAGCGCGTGGGGCGTTTCCAGGCCGCCGCTTGGTCTTGGCTTTTCAGCCGCACCGTTTCAGCCGCACCCGAGATTGCTTTGAAGACTTCGTCAAAGTCATCAGCCAAGGCTGTGACAGTGTCTTGTTGTCAGAGGTTTATGCCGCAGGCGAAGCCCCGATCGTGGCGGCAGATGGTCGCTCCTTGGCGCGTGCCTTGCGGGTGGCGGGCCCACTTGAACCCGTGTTTGTGGCCCAAATTGCCGACATGCCCCAGAGGGTGATGGCCAATGCCCGCGATGGCGATGTGCTCATTTGCATGGGTGCAGGTTCGATCGGTGCTACGCCAGCCCAAGTGGTGGCGTTGGCGGGTTCGGTGGCATCGCAGGAGGCAGCAGCATGAGCGGCTTGAGTGCTTCATCGACTGCGCAGCTGGGCAAAGTGGCCGTCTTGATGGGCGGACGTTCAGCAGAGCGTGAGGTGTCGCTCATGTCTGGCCGGGGCGTGCTCAAGGCTTTGCTGGACAGCGGTGTGGATGCCCATGCTTTTGACCCGGCTGAGCGCGATGTGATGGCTTTGCGGCAAGAAGGTTTTGAGCGCTGCTTCATCGCATTGCATGGCCGATTCGGCGAAGACGGCACCGTGCAAGGGGCCTTGGAGTTGATGGGCATCCCTTACACCGGCTCGGGCGTGATGGCCTCCAGCATGGCCATGGACAAGGTCATGACCAAACGCGTATGGCAGGTCGAAGGTTTGCCCACGCCGCGCCATGTTTTGGTGCACCCCTCACAGATTGACACCGTCTCGAGTGAAGCCCTGATTGCGGCCCTGGGCTTGCCCATGATCGTCAAGCCCGCCAAAGAAGGTTCATCCATCGGCGTGAGCAAGGTCACCCAAGCGGCCGATTTGTCCGCAGCATTGCGTGCAGCCGCCGCTTGCGACAGCGATATCTTGTGCGAGCAATGCATTGTGGGTGACGAGGTGACCTGTCCTGTATTGGGTGAAGGCGCCCAAGCCCAGGTCTTGCCAATGATCCGGATCGTGGCGCCCGAGGGCAATTACGACTACCAAAACAAATACTTCACAGATGACACGCAGTACTTGGTGCCCTGTGGATTGCCCGAATCGGAAATCGCGGCAATCAATGCCTTGGTCATCCAGGCCTACCAAGTGCTGGGTTGCAGGGGCTGGGGCCGCATCGATGTGATGATCGACGCGGCCACCCGCCAAGCCTATTTACTGGAAATCAACACCTCGCCGGGCATGACGGGCCACTCCTTGGTGCCCATGTCAGCGCGCGCTGCAGGCATGTCCTACGAGGCTTTGTGCTGCCATTTGTTGGCCCACGCCAGCCTGGACTACAAAGGGGCCGTCAAGTGAGCACCAGCCTGCCTTTGCCCACCGATGTTCGGCTCATGAACCTGGCGGCGGGTTTGCTGTCGCTGGTGTTTGTGGTCCTGAGCTTGGGCGGTGCCGCTTGGTGGGTGTTGCGTCATCCGGCTTTTGCCATTCAATCGATCACCGTGCAAGGCGAGTTGGTTCGCAGCCACGCAGCGAGTTTTCGCAACCATGTGGTGCCCCAGTTGGAGGGGAATTTTTTCACCCTCAGTCTGGCGCAAGCACAGCAGGCGGTTCAGTCGGTTCCTTGGGTGCGTGAGGCGGTGGTGCACCGCGTCTTTCCAGGGCAGCTGCGCACGGTGGTGGTAGAGCATCAGCCCTTGGCCACCTGGGGCGAAGAGGGTGGCAACTTCATGGTCAACGAGCAGGGCCAAGTGTTTGAGGCACCGTTGGAAGACGTGGACATTGAGAAATTGCCGCGAATGCAAGGGCCAGACGGAAGTTCCCTCTTGGTGACACGCATTTACCGCGTCATGAGCCCCTTGTTTGAAACCCTGGATTTCAGACTGGAAAAAATCGAACTGACGGCCCGAGGCAGTTGGCGGGTGTGGACCGACAGCGGCGCACTCGTGGAGTTGGGCCGGGGATCTGAGCAAGAGTTGATACAGCGGATTGATTTGCTGTTGCGCACGCTGCCCCAAGTCACGGGACGCCACGACCGCACCCCCATGGCTTTGCTGGGGGCTGACCTCAGGCACAAAGACGGTTATGCCTTGCGTTTGCGGGGTGTGAGCACGCTGACAGACAACGATAGAAACAGTCTTGATGGGTCAAGACGATGACACTTAACGGAAACGGTGGTTGACATGGCAAAAGAGTACAAAGATCTGGTCATTGGTTTGGACATCGGCACCTCCAAAGTCATGGCGGTGGTGGCCGAGGTCATGCCCGACGGTCAACTCAAAATCGCAGGACTGGGGATTGCACCCGGCAATGGCCTGAAGCGGGGTGTGGTGGTCAACATCGACGCCACGGTGCAAAGCATTCAGCAGGCCTTGAAAGAGGCCGAGTTGATGGCCGATTGCAAAATCACCCGGGTCAATTGCGGCATCACGGGCAGCCACATACGCGGCATCAACTCCAGTGGCATGGTGGCCATCAAGGACAAGGAGGTGTCCCAAGCCGACCTGGCCCGCGTGATGGAGACGGCGCGCGCCATCAACATCTCCAGCGACCAGCGTTTGCTGCTGGTGGCGCCACAGGAATTTGTCATCGACGGACAAGAGGTCAAGGAACCCATTGGCATGAGTGGCATGCGCCTTGAGGCCAAGGTGCACATCGTGACCGGAGCGCAAAGTGCTGCAGAAAACATCATCAAATGTGTGCGCCGTTGCGGCTTGGAAGTGGACCAATTGCTGCTCAACCCGCAATCGTCCAGTTTGGCCGTGCTGTCCGAGGATGAGCGTGAACTGGGTGTGGTGTGCGTGGACATTGGCGCGGGCACGACCGATGTGGCGATTTTTGCCAACGGCTCGATTCGGCATACGGCGGTGATCCCGATTGCGGGTGACTTGATCACCAGTGACATCGCCATGGCTTTGCGCACACCGACCAAAGATGCCGAAGACATCAAGGTGGAAAGTGGCTACGCCAAACAGCTTTTGGCCGATCCCAATGCACAGGTCGAGGTGCCTGGCTTGGGTGATCGGGGCCCTCGCATGCTCAGCCGTCAGGCCTTGGCCGGGGTCATTGAGCCACGCATCGAAGAAATCTTCTCGCTGGTGCACCAAGTGATCCGAGAGTCAGGCTACGAAGAGGTCTTGTCTTCGGGCATCGTTCTGACCGGCGGCAGCGCCGTGATGCCCGGCATGATCGAGTTGGGTGAAGACATCTTCCTCAAGCCCGTGCGCAGGGGGCTGCCCAAATACTCGGGAGGTTTGGCCGACATGGTCAGCCAGCCCCGAGCGGCCACCGTGATGGGGTTGCTCGAAGAGGCGCGATTGGCGCGTTTGCGTGGCTACAAGGTCACGCAAAAGAAAAGCTCTGTGAACAACGCCTTTGGTCGTTTCAAAGACTTCATTGTGGGGACTTTCTGATGCGCTGGAACCCTGCATTCGCGATCCGTGGCAGCCCTCTGTGGTCCAGGCCTTGTCGATGTTGACAGGCCTTCAACCCCATTTCCTCAGATTTCAAAAAAACACGTTTACAAATTCCGGCAACTGCAGATATTTAGGAGAGCACCATGACCATTGAAATGATCCAAACCGAAGAGTTCAACCAAGGCACCCAGATCAAGGTGATCGGCGTGGGCGGCGGCGGCGGCAACGCCGTTGAGCACATGATCGTCAGCGAGGTCCAAGGCGTTGAGTTCATTTGCGCCAACACCGACGCGCAAGCTTTGGCACGCAGCGCTGCACACCGCTTTGTGCAACTGGGTCAAACCGGTCTGGGCGCTGGCAGCAAGCCCGACAAAGGCCGTGAGGCCGCAGAAGCCGCAGAGGCCGAAATTCGTGCCGCCATCGAAGGCGCGCACATGTTGTTCATCACCGCCGGCATGGGCGGTGGCACTGGCACTGGCGCCGCCCCCGTGATTGCCAAGATTGCCAAGGACATGGGCATTTTGACCGTGGGTGTGGTGACCAAGCCGTTCGACTTTGAGGGCAAGCGCCGCATGACCAATGCCGATGAAGGCATGCGTGAGCTGGAGGCCAACGTGGACTCCTTGATCGTGGTGTTGAACGAAAAACTGTTGGAGCTGCCCGGTGGCGAAGACATGACCCAAGACGAGGCCTTTTCGCATGCCAACGACGTGCTGAAAAACGCCGTGGGCGGTATTGCTGAAATCATCAATGTGCCGGGCCATGTGAACGTTGACTTTGAAGACGTGCGCACGGTCATGGGTGAGCCAGGCAAAGCCATGATGGGCACGGCAGCGGCCAGCGGTCCGGACCGGGCCCGCATCGCAGCCGAGCAAGCTGTGGCTTGTCCCTTGTTGGAAGGTGTCGACCTCAAAGGTGCACGCGGCGTCTTGGTCTTGATCAGCGCGGCCAAAGGCTCCTTGAAACTGTCCGAGTCCAAACAAGCCATGAACACCATCCGTGACTGCGCTTCTGAAGAAGCCCATGTCATCTATGGCACCGCTTACGACGAAAGCCTGGGTGACCAGATTCGCGTCACGGTGGTGGCTACAGGGTTGGCCAAGTCTGGCGCTGTGCGTCCAGAGCTGAAGGTGCTGCGCACCGGTACCGACAACGTGCCCTTCATGATGGGGGGTCAAGATGCGGTGTCTGCGCCTTTGAATTCGGCTGCCAGCCTGGGTGGCAGTGGCATCAGCACGCCGGCCATCTGGCGCAGCAACCGCACCCATGCGGCAGCGCGTGTGGACGGCATGGCCAATGCGGGCATGGACGACATCGAAATCCCAGCCTTCTTGCGCAAGCAGGCTGACTGATCGGCGCTCTGGCCATTGCGATACCTGACCCAAGGCCAGACCGGTCAATCAGACGGTCTGGCCTTTAAAATGGGCACATGCTTGCACAACGCACCCTCAAAACCTTGACCCACGCCGTTGGCGTGGGTTTGCACAGCGGTCAGCGGGTCGAATTGACTTTGCGCCCCGCCGCACCCGACACCGGCATCGTGTTTCGCCGGGTCGATTTGCCGGAACCGGTGGACATTCCCGTGCGGGCCGAATCCGTCACCGACACCCGTTTGGCCTCGACCATCTCGGTGGGCCAGGCCAAGGTTTTCACAGTGGAGCACCTGATGTCGGCCTGTGCGGGACTGGGCATCGACAACCTCTATGTGGACATCACGGCCGAAGAAGTCCCCATCCTCGATGGCTCGGCCTCCTCGTTTGTTTTTTTGCTGCAAAGTGCCGGCATCGTGGAGCAAAACGCACCCAAGCGGTTCTTGCGTGTGCTCAAGACCGTCCAGGTCAGCGAGGGCGAGGGCAGCCACATCAAGTGGGCCAAATTGGAGCCCTATCACGGCTACAAGCTCAGCTTTGAAATCGACTTTCGTCACCCTGCGGTGGATTCGACCGGCCAGCAGGTGGTCTTTGACCTGTCGGAAGGTGTTTATGCGCGCGACATTGCCCGCGCCCGCACCTTTGGCTTCACCAAAGACGTGGAGATGATGCGTGCCAACGGTTTGGCCTTGGGCGGCGGCTTGGACAACGCCATCGTCATGGACGACTACAAGGTCCTCAATGCCGATGGGCTGCGTTATGACGACGAGTTCGTCAAACACAAAATTCTGGACGCCATGGGCGACCTCTACATCGTGGGCAAGCCCATGCTGGCCGCCTACAGCGCCTTCCGATCGGGCCACGCCATGAACAACCGCTTGTTGCGTGAGTTGCTGTCGCAGCCCGATGCCTACGAGGTGGTGACTTTTGACAAAGCCAGCCAGGCCCCCAAAGGTTTTGCGGCTTTGCAGCCGGCATGGTGAACGTTTAAGCGGCGGTTGACTGCCCGCTCAAGCACCCGTTGCATCAAGTTTGGCGGTTTTTCTGGGGCCAAAGCACACAGGCAATCGAGGCGACCATCAAGGCCACCGCAGCCCAGTCTTGCCAGTGCAAGACTTCCCCCAGCCACACCGCACCACTGAACACCCCCAGCACTGGGATCAGCATCACACTCAAGGTGGATGCCACAGGCGGCAAACTGCGCGCCAGGTAAAACCAGGCGGCATGTGCAAAGCCAAACACCAGCACCGCATTGAACACAATCGCAAACCCGTTGGATGGCGTGGGCACCACCCATTGATCGGATTCAAACACCAACGCCAACACCGTCATCACACCGGTGGTCATCAAGGTCATCCAAAAAGAAATGGCCAATGTCGGCACGGGCATGGGGGTGCGGCGCAGCATTTGCGTGCCCAGTGCCCAGGTGCTGGCGGCCGCCAAAGCCAACAGCACGCCCGTCGGCCGACCACTCAGATTCGACAGCTCATGCCACAGCAGCAGCACCACGCCCAAACTGGCAGCCGCCACACCAGCCCACGAGCGTTTGGCCAGTTGGTCACCAAAAAACCAAGCCCCCAACAAGGCTGAAAACATGGGCATGGTGTAGCCCAAAATCGCGGCCCGTCCGCTCGACAAAGCCTGCACCGCGATGATGATCAAGGCGTGCCAAATGAACATGTTGAACACCGCCAGCACCAGCAACTCACGCCAATGTGCACGGGGAATCCGAAACGGCACCTTCATGACCACCAGTGCCAAGCCCAACACAGGCGTGCCCAGCCAAAGGCACAGGCTGCGAAACGTCAGTGGTGGAAAGCCGGTGACCCCCAATTTCATGATGGGCCAGTTGATGCCCCACACCAGGGTCAGCAAAACCAGCAGGGTCCATTGTTTGGAAGTCAATTTGTGCATGGTCCACATCTTAGACGGCCCAGTGCCACTAGCGCTGTCACCCAACCCGCTTCATGGCGCCCCTTAAAATCACCGGCATGACCTTTTTAGACATGCTGCGCGCCGCCGAGCGCCAAAACGGCTCCATGCTCTGCGTGGGCCTGGACCCCGAGCCCACCAAATTTCCGGACCGCTACAAAGGCGACGCCAACAAGATCTACGACTTTTGCGCCGCCATCGTGGACGCCACGGCCGACCTGGTCAGCAGCTTCAAGCCCCAAATCGCCTACTTTGCCGCGCACCGCGCCGAGGGCCAGCTCGAACGTCTGATGGAACACATGCGCCGCGTGGCCCCCCAAGTGCCCATCATCCTGGACGCCAAGCGCGGCGACATCGGCAGCACGGCAGAGCAATACGCCAAAGAGGCCTTTGAGCGCTATGGCGCCGACGCCGTGACCCTCTCACCCTTCATGGGCTGGGACTCGGTGGCCCCGTACCTGAGGCACGAAGGCAAAGGCGCCTTCTTGCTGTGCCGCACCTCCAACCCTGGCGGCGACGACCTGCAAAACCAACGCCTGGCCTCGGTCGAAGGTCAACCGCGTCTGTATGAACATGTGGCCCGCCTGGCCCAAGGCCCCTGGAACCTGAACGGCCAACTGGGCCTGGTGGTGGGTGCCACGTATCCTGCCGAGATCGAACGTGTGCGCGAACTCGCTCCCACCGTGCCCCTGCTGATCCCCGGTGTGGGCGCACAAGGCGGCGACGCTGTGGCCACCGTCAAGGCCGGCTGGCGCGCCCATGCCGACGGCTCCAGCGCAGGGGCCATCATCGTCAATTCCTCACGCGCCGTGTTGTATGCGTCCAGCGGTGACGACTTTGCCCAAGCGGCCCGCCAAGTGGCCATGACCACGCGCAACACCCTGGAGGCGGCCAAGGCCTGAATCCCGACTGATCAGTCCTTGGATTGCTGCGCCTTGTAAACCAACTTGCGCGCCATGCTCCAGCGGTGCACTTCGCTGGGGCCGTCGTACACCCGGAAGGCGCGCATGTCCATGAAGATGCGCATGACCGGCGTCTCGGCCGTCACGCCTTGTCCCCCCAAAATCTGCACGCAACGGTCCACCACGCGCCATTCGGCTTCGGAGCAGGCCACTTTGGCGCGGCTCGATTCAAAGCCGCCTTTGTGGCCTTGGTCCAGCAGCCAAGCGGTGTGCCAGATGTGCAGCCGGGCGGTGTGCAGGTCGATGTCGTTGTCGGCCAGCATGAAGCCCACGCCTTCGTGTTCGGCCAGCGGTTTGCCAAAAGCATGGCGGCGGCTGGCGTAATCCAGGGCGATGTCGTGCGCGCGGCGGGCTTGCCCCAACCAGCGCATGCAATGGGTCAGGCGCGCTGGGGCCAGCCGAATTTGCGCGTAGCGAAAACCTTGGCCTACTTCGCCCAAAACATCGCTGGCGGGCACGCGCAAATTGTCAAAACGCAGCACGCCGTGACCGCCTGTGAAGCAATTGTCCATGGCATCCATGCTGCGTTCGTGCAAGATGCCGGGTTTGTCCATGTCGGTCAAGAACATGGTGGCGCTGCCGTCTTCCATGCGGGCCATGACGATGGCGTAGTCGGCCCCCTCGGCACCCGTGATGAACCATTTGACGCCATTGAGCAAATAGTCATTGCCCTCTTGCACCGCAGAGGTGGTGAGCATGGACGGGTCGGCACCCGCGCCCGGTGCGGGCTCGGTCATGGCAAAACACGAGCGCGTGAGGCCCGCCACCTGTGGGCGCAGCCAGCGTTCTTTTTGCGCGGGCGTAGCCACTTCTTCCATCAGGTGGATGTTGCCTTCGTCGGGCGCATGGATGTTGAGTGCCGTGGGGCCCAAGTTGGAGTAACCGGCTTCTTCAAAGACCACCGCTTTGGCGATGTGGCTCAGGCCCAGGCCACCCATTTCCTTGGATGCGTGCGGGGTGAGCAAGCCCGCAGCGCGAGCGCGGCGCACCAGTTCTTCCCGCAGTTCTTTGGACGGGCCGTGCGGGCCGTGGCGCGGGTCGCCTTCGAGGGGGATGACTTGCTCTGCAATGAACTGCCGCGTGCGGTCACGCAGAGCCACCATGTCCGGAGAAAGGTCAAAGTTCATGGGCCCGAGGTCTTTAGAAAAATCGTGGAGGGAAAGATCATGCAAGCATTGGACGGCTTGACGCTACCGTGTGCTGTCCGGCCTGTGACTTGCTGTCGCCCTGGTGTCTGAAGTTGCAGCGCAGAGCGTCGCCTGTCATCTTGGGGGCATGACTGAAATCGAGCGGGTGCTAATCTGTTGGACATGACGAGGAAAGTCGTCCATGCCCCCGCCAAAAGAAGGACACGCCATGAAGCTCTACACCGCCCACCGCGCCCCCAGCCCCCGTCGGGTGCTGATGTTTTTGGTGGAGAAAAACATCACTGGCATCGAGATGGTCCACATGGATCTGAATGCTGGTGAGCACCGACAAGCCGAATACTTGGTCAAAAGCCCGCTGGCCAAAGTGCCCGCGCTGGAGCTGGACGATGGCCGGGTGATCACCGAAACCCGGGCGATTTGCACTTTGCTGGAGGGGCGCTTTCCCGAGCCCAACCTGATGGGCGTGGACGGTGACGAGCGCGGCTTCATCGAGATGGCCGACCGGCAGGTCGAGCTGTATTTGTTGGGTGGGATTGCCAATGCGATCCGCCACAGCCACCCGGGGCTGGCGGCGCTTGAGAAACCGCAGTTTCCGGAGTTTGGTCGCTCTCAGGCCGAGAAGGTGCGGGATGTGGCACGGGGTTTTGACCAGCGCCTGCAAACCCAGCCCTTCATCGCGGGCGGGCGTTTCACCATTGCCGACATCACCGCGTTTTGTGCGCTGGAGTTTGCGCGCGGCCTGATGAAGTTCGTGCCCGGTGACGAGGGCATGCCCGCTTTGCAGGCATGGCGCGACCGCATGAACGAGCGGCCCAGCGCCAAAGTCTGAGCCGCCGAAACCGATCAGCTGAACACGCCGCCGTAGTCTTTGCGCAGGTCGTTCTTTTGCACCTTGCCAGTGCCGCCCACGGGCAGGGATTCGAGGAACACCACATCGTCGGGCACCCACCACTTGGCCACTTTGGTGGCCAAAAATTCCAGGATCTCCTGCTTCTCAACCGTTTGGCCTGGCTTGCGCACGATGAACAGCAGCGGGCGCTCGTCCCACTTGGGGTGTTTGACGCCAATCACGGCGGCCATGGCCACGGCGGGGTGGCCGATGGCGGCGTTTTCCAGATCGATCGAGCTGATCCACTCGCCGCCGGTCTTGATCACGTCCTTGGTGCGGTCGCGGATTTGCATGGTGCCCTGCGCATCGATGGTGGCGATGTCGCCGGTGGGGAACCAGCCGTCCACCAGCGCGGTTTTGTCGGCTTTGAAGTAGCGCTCGACGATCCACTGGCCTCGCACCATCAGCTCGCCTTGTGAGGTGCCATCGCGGGGCAAGGTGACGCCATGATCATCCACCACCTTGATCTCGATGCCCGAGACCGATTTGCCTTGCTTGGCCACGATGGCGTGCTGCTCGGCGGCGGGCTTGAGGCGGTCGGTACGGGTCAGGATGCTCATGGTGGCCACAGCGGTGGTCTCGGTCATGCCCCAACCGTGTCGAACTTCTACGCCATAGGTGTCCATGAACTTGGCGATCAGCGCCATGGGCATGGCCGAGCCGCCCACGCAGGTGCGCTTCATGTGGGCAAAGCGCAAGTTGTTTTGCTCGACGTGCTGGATCAAGCCCATCCAGATGGTGGGCACGCCCGCGCTGATGGTGACCTGCTCGCTGTCCATCAACTCGTACAGGCTGGGGCCGTCGAGCTTGGGGCCAGGCAAGACCAGCTTGGTGCCCGCCACCAGCGCGGCATAGGGGATGCACCAGGCGTTGATGTGGAACATGGGCACCACGGGCAGAATGGTTTCTTGGGTGGACAGGCTCAGCACATCGGGCAGACAGGCCATGGTGGCGTTCAGCACGATGGCGCGGTGCGTGTACAGCACGCCCTTGGGGTTGCCGGTGGTGCCCGAGGTGTAGCACAGCGCAGCGCCGGTTTGATCGTCCAATTCGGGCCAGTCGAAGCTGTCGCTGTGGCCCGCGATCAGGTCTTCGTAATTCAGCACGCTCACGCCCTCGATGGCAGGGGTGTTCGCCGCATCGGCCAGGCAGACCCAGGCGCGCACTTTGGGGCAATGCGCGGCAATGCCTTTGACCAACGGTGCAAAGGTGGCGTCAAACAGCACCACTTCGTCTTCGGCATGGTTGATCACATAGATCAGCTGTTGCGGGTGCAGGCGCGGGTTGCAGGTGTGCATGACCATGCCGCTGCCCGAGACGGCGTAATACGCTTCCAGGTGGCGGTGATTGTTCCAAGCGATCGAGCCGATGGCGCTGCCCACCTTCAGGCCCATCTGAGCCAAAGCGTTGGCCAGTTGGCGCGCACGTTGGGCAGCTTGTGCAAAGGTGCTGCGGTGCAAGGGGCCGTGCGTCTGGCGAGAGACGATTTCCTGGTCGCCAAATTGCGCAGCGGCGTGTTCGAGGATGCCCGAAATGAGCAGGGGTCGGTTCATCATGAGGCCGGGTTGGGGCATGGCTAAAGTCTCCAGTGTTTTGAATGATTTACAGCAGCGCCGCGTACACCAGATTGCGGAACAAGGGGCGATAGTAGTCCCTTTGGTTGGGCGCCTGAATCATCAATATGGCGTACATGTCCAGCGTCGGGTCTATAAAAAACGTGGTGCCTGCGATGCCCCCCCAGTAATACAAGCCTACCGACCCGGGCACAGGCGCCAAGCCCAGCTGAGTGCGCACCGCAAACCCGAGGCCAAAGCCGTGGCCCGGGGGCAGCAAGGTGCCGTCGGCCGGGATGCTCCCTAAGTGGTCCGTCGTCATGAAGTCCAGCGTGTGTGGCCCGAGCAGGCGCACACCGTCCAATTCCCCCCGGTTGCGCAGGCACTGCAAAAAGCGGGTGTAGTCCATGGCGGTGGACATGAGGCCGCCGCCGCCGCCCTCTAGGGCGGGCACGTCGCGGGGTTCGTGCACCTGCATCGGCACGCCGCCATCGGGATCGTGCGCAAAAGGCTCGGCAATGCGGTGGTGTTGTTCGGGTGGGACGGCAAACCCGGTGTCCACCATGCCCAATGGGCCCAAAATTTCGGCTTGCAAAAATGCGCCCAAACCTTGCCCGCTGACCACCTCGACCAGCCGCCCCAGCACATCGGTGGCGCGGCTGTAAGCCCAAACCGTGCCAGGCTGGAACTGCAGCGGTAGCGCAGCCAGCGTTTGAGAAAACTCGGCGTTGGTGCGTTCGCGTGAGGCGATTTGCACCGCGTCGTATTGACGCTGCACCGGCGAGTTGCCCAAAAATTCATAGGTCAGCCCTGCGGTGTGGCGCAACAGGTCTTGTACCGTGGCGCCTTGCCGTACGGGCTCCAGGCCGCTGGCCGTGGCCACTTGCTGGTTGGCGTATTCGGGCAACCAGCGGCTGACCGGATCGCTCAAGAGCAATTGCCCACGCTCAACCAGCATCATGACCGCCACCGACACCACAGGCTTGGTCATCGAATAGATGCGGAAGATGCTGTCGGTTTTCATCGGCGTGCCCGTGCCGGGGTCTTGCTGGCCCACGGCCTCCAACAAACCGATCTGGCCGCGCCGAACAATCGTGGCCACCGCACCGGGCAGTCGGCCGCTGGCCACTTCGTGGCGCAGCACATCCATCAAGCGCTGTGTGCGCTCGGGGCAAAGCCCTATGTCGGCGGGTTGGGCGTGGGGCAAGGCTTTGTGTGCAGTCATCGGGGGCTCCGGTTGAAGGGTGTTTTGTACACCAGCCTTGGGGCATGGGGTATCACCTGCGGCGCAGCGGTCGCTTTGGCTTGTCGCCCATGTGTCAAAGGCCACAACCCTCGCGCTGTGCGAGCGTTGCTAGACTGAATTCATGCGCATTTCAGAACTCTCTGCCAAGACCCAAGTGTCGGTGCACCGTTTGCGGCGGTACGAGGCCGACGGCCTCATTGAAAGCAAGCGGTTACCCAACGGCTACCGCGAGTACGACGAGAAAACCGTCAAGCACGTCATCTTCATCGCCATGTCTCGGGAAATGGGTTTCTCATTGCCCTTCATTGCCGAGTATTTGCCCCGCTTCAAAGCGGGCAAGTTGTCGGTGCAAGACATGATCGACGCGATTTTGGCGCGTGTGGCCGAGATCGACCAGCTCATGACCGAGCAACAAGCACTGCGCCAAAAACTGATGGACCACATCGGGTGGTTCAAAACCCAAGCCAGGAGAAAACCATGACCCCATTGGAGATGCTGCAAAAAATCAACGCCATGGCCGAGTTCAACCGCTGGTGCGGCATTGAGGTGACGGTGGCCGAGCCCGGCTATGTGGAAATCCAGATGCCCTGGCGCCAAGAGGTTGGGCAATACGCGGGTTTCTTGCACGCGGGCTTGATCGGCACCTTGATCGATACCGCGTGCGGCTTTGCAGCAGGCACCGTGGCGGGACCGAACTTGTTGGCCGCCAATTTTTCGGTCAACTGTTTGCGCCCCGCGGTGGGTCAAAAGTTCATTGCCCGGGCTCGCGTGGTCAAGCCGGGCAAGGCGCAGGTGTTTACCAGCTGTGACTTGTTTGCGGTGGATGCAGAGGGTGAAAAGCTGGTGGCGAACGGTCAGACTTTGCTGACGGTGGTCGCCGCGTGATGGCTGCATCACGACCCATGACCCTCAGACCGAAGTCGTCCCAAATCGTTCGCGCAAGTAAGCCACGATCGTGTCCGAGTCCTGCAGCCAACGGGTTTGGCCATGGGCTTCGGTGATCTTCAGGCATGGCACCTTGGTCGCACCACTGCCTTGCAGCAATTCATTTCTGTTCGTTTCGTGGTGCTGCGCATCGCGCTTTTCAATCGGCAGTGACAGGCGGTGCATTTCTTGGCGCACCTTGATGCAAAACGGGCAGGTGCTGAACTGGTACAGCGCCAGGTTTTGGCAAGCTTGGTCTACGCTGGCTTGCGCCGCAGCTTCGCGTTCCACGCCAGTGGGTCGGCTCAGGCGCTCTTTGAGCAGCATGACGGGGCCCAGCACAACACGAAGGGTTCTGAAGAAAGCGCGGATGACGGTTTTCATAATGACATTCAAAGATTCAAAAGTGGAGAAAAATCAGATGGGCATGAACTGGGCGAAGGTCAGGGGTAAATGGTCAAAGTGGCGTCCTTGAATCCAGCAGCCTCAAAGCAAGCGCGCCAAATAGTGGCCCGTGAAACTGGCCTTGTTTTTGGCCAATTGTTCAGGCGTGCCTTCGCCCAGCACCGTGCCGCCGCCCGCGCCGCCCTCGGGTCCCATGTCGATCAGCCAGTCGGCGGTTTTGATCACGTCGAGGTTGTGCTCGATGATGACGATGGTGTTGCCTGCGTCGCGCAACTGGTGCAAGACTTTGAGCAGCAGGTCGATGTCGGCAAAGTGCAGGCCGGTGGTGGGTTCGTCCAGGATATAGAGCGTGCGGCCGGTGTCGCGTTTGGACAATTCGAGTGCGAGCTTGACGCGTTGCGCTTCACCGCCTGAGAGTGTGGTGGCGCTTTGGCCCAAGCGGATGTAGGTCAGGCCCACGTCGAGCAGGGTTTGCAACTTGCGCGCGATGTTGGGCACGGCGCTGAAGAACTGGTGCGCGGCTTCAACCGTCATGTTCAGGATCTGCGCGATGTTTTGGCCCTTGTATTGCACTTCGAGCGTTTCGCGGTTGTAGCGCATGCCGTGGCACACGTCGCAGGGCACGTACACGTCGGGCAAAAAGTGCATTTCCACCTTGACCATGCCGTCGCCTTGACAAGCTTCACAGCGGCCTCCACCCGATGAGGCGCTCACGTTGAAACTGAAGCGCCCCGGGCCATAACCGCGCTCACGGGCGGCGGGCACTTCGGCCATCAGCTCGCGAATGTGCGTGAACAAGCCCGTGTAGGTGGCGGGGTTGCTGCGCGGGGTGCGGCCAATCGGCGACTGGTCCACGTTGATGACTTTGTCGAAATGTTCCAGGCCCAAGATGGCTTCGTGGGCGGCGGCTTCGTCGTGGGCGCGATGGATCTGGTGCGCCGCTGCGGTGTACAGCGTGTCGTTGACCAAGGTGGATTTGCCCGAACCGGACACGCCGGTCACGCAGGTGAGCAGGCCCACGGGGAATTTGACATGAACACTTTTCAGGTTGTTGCCTGAAGCGCCCACGATCTCGATGAAGTCCTTGCCCGGCTTGTGGCGTTTCGGAATCGGGATCTTTTTGCGGCCCGACATGTATTGGCCGGTGACCGAATCGGGCGCGGCCAGGATGTCGGCGCAAGTGCCTTGCGCCATGACGCGCCCACCGTGCACACCCGCGCCCGGCCCCATGTCGATCACATGGTCGGCCACGCGGATCATGTCTTCGTCGTGCTCAACCACCAGCACGCTGTTGCCGATGTCGCGCAGGTGTTGCAGCGTGCCGATCAGGCGGTCGTTGTCGCGTTGGTGCAGGCCGATGCTGGGCTCGTCCAGCACGTACATCACGCCCGTGAGGCCCGAGCCAATCTGGCTGGCCAAGCGGATGCGCTGCGATTCACCGCCCGACAAGGTGTCGGCGCTGCGGTCCAGGCTCAGGTAATTGAGGCCCACATCGTTGAGGAACTTCAGGCGCAGCGCGATCTCGCGCACCACCTTGTCGGCGATATCGGCCTTGGCCCCGTGCATTTTCAGATCCTGAAAATACTGCTGCGATTCGCCCAACGTGATGTGGCTGATTTCATAAATCGCGCGCGACTGCGCACCCTCGCCAATGCGCACATGGCGCGCTTCGCGCCGCAAGCGTGTGCCTTGGCAATCGGTGCAGGCCTGCATGTTGCGGTAGCGCGCCAGGTCTTCGCGCACCACGGCCGAGTCGGTCTCGCGGTAGCGGCGCGTCATGTTGGGGATGATGCCTTCGAAGGGGTGCTTTTTGCTGACCTTCTTGCCCTGCGAGGCCCCGGACTCTAGGCGATAGCTGAACTTGATTTCCTCCAGCCCCGAGCCGTGCAGCAGCACCTGCTGGTGAACCAGTGCGAGTTTTTCAAAGGGTGCTTCGATGTCAAACTGGTAGTGCTTGGCCAGGCTTTCGAGCATGCTGAAGTAAAAGCCGTTGCGCCGGTCCCAGCCTTTGATGGCGCCACTGGCCAAGCTGAGAGATGGAAAGGCCACCACCCGCTCGGGGTCAAAAAAGGCCATGCTGCCAATGCCGTCGCAAGTGGGGCAAGCGCCCATGGGCGAGTTGAAGGAGAACAGGCGAGGCTCCAACTCACTGATGGAATAAGTGCACACCGGGCAGGAGAACTTGGCGTTGAAGAGGTGTTCTTTGCCGCTGTCCATTTCCAAGGCCACCGCGCGGTGCTCGGCCAGGTGCAACGCGGCTTCAAAGCTCTCGGCCAGGCGCTGTCGTAAGGCATCTCTGGCCTTCGCATCCTCTTCCGATCGCACTTTGATGCGGTCCACCACCACGTCGATGTTGTGCTTTTCGGTTTTCTTGAGTGTGGGCAGGTCTTCGACTTCCACCGTCTGGCCATTGATGCGAAAGCGCACATAGCCCAGGGCCTGCATCTGCTCAAACACCTTCTCAAACTCGCCTTTTTTCTCGCGGGCAATGGGCGCCAAGATCATCAGCTTGGTGTCGTCGGGCAGGGCCAGCACAGCGTCCACCATCTGGCTCACGGTCTGCGCCTGCAGAGGCAGGTGGTGGTCGGGGCAGTAGGGCGTGCCGGCACGGGCATACAGCAAGCGCAGGTAGTCGTGGATTTCGGTCACGGTGCCCACGGTGGAGCGGGGGTTGTGGCTGGTGGCTTTTTGTTCGATGGAAATCGCGGGCGACAGGCCCTCGATCAGGTCCACATCGGGTTTGTCCATCAGTTGCAAAAACTGCCGGGCATAGGCCGACAGGCTTTCCACATAGCGGCGCTGACCTTCGGCGTACAGCGTGTCAAAGGCCAGGCTCGACTTGCCTGAGCCCGACAGCCCAGTGATCACCACCAACTGGTTGCGCGGGATGTCGAGGTCGATGTTCTTGAGGTTGTGGGTACGCGCCCCGCGCACGCTGATGTGGGTCTGCCGCAGCGCCGAGGCCAGATAAGGTGCTGCATCGGGTTCTTCGGGCAAGAGAGGGGAATCGACAAGGTTCACAGTGGGCGGCCAAATCAGCAAAACCTTCGATTATCCCCGCTGGTGCAGTTGTGGTCACGGGCTGGGGCTGATCAGGGACAATGGCACTTGGACTTTTGCCCCTTTGCCCTGTTTGTCGTGGCCGACCCTTTGCACCCCCATTTTTCAGACCCTTTGGACATGACTGCCACCGAGCGCCGCGCCAGCGCCTCGCTGGCCAGTATTTTTGCGCTGCGCATGCTGGGTCTTTTTCTGGTTTTGCCGGTTTTTGCCATGGAGGCGCGCCGCTACCCTGGCGGCGATGACCCGATCTGGTTGGGCTTGGCCATGGGCATTTATGGTTTGACGCAGGGCGCGCTGCAGCTGCCCTTTGGCATGGCCTCGGACCGTTTTGGGCGCAAGCGCGTCATTGTGCTGGGGCTGCTGATTTTTGCCTTGGGCAGCTTTTGGGCGGCGGCGGCCACCGACTTGGTGGGTTTGTTGGTGGGGCGCAGCTTGCAAGGTGCAGGGGCTGTGTCGGCCGCTGTCACGGCCTTGTTGGCCGACGTGACCCGCGACGAGGTGCGCACCAAAGCCATGGCTTTGCTGGGCAGCAGCATCGGTTTGATGTTCGCCCTGTCCTTGGTGGTGTCGCCCTTGCTAACGTCCTGGATCGGTTTGCCCGGCTTGTTTTGGCTGACGGGCGTGCTGGCGCTGTTGGGCGTGGGCGTGGTCATTTGGGGCGTGCCGTCTGAACCCGAGCCGGTGACCGCAGAGGGCCGTGGGCGACTGCGCGATGTGCTGCTGCACGCCGACTTGATGCGCCTGAATGTGGGTGTGTTTGTCTTGCATGCGGTGCAGTTGGCCATGTGGGTGTCCCTGCCGGCGTTGCTGGTGCAGGCGGGCTTGCAAACGGGCCAGCACTGGCAGGTGTATTTGCCTGCGGTCTTGTTGTCCTTTTTGTTTTTGGGTGTGGTGTTTGCCATGGAGCGGCGCGGGCACCTGAAAAAAGTTTTCTTGTTCTCCATTGGCCTGATCCTGGTGGTGCAGGTGGGTCTGTTGGTGCAGTCGCTGGGCACGCCTGGTCTGGGCGTTTTGGTGGCTTTGTTGATGGTGTTTTTTTGTGGCTTCAATGCGTTGGAGGCGACTCAACCCAGCTTGGCTTCGCGCATCGCCCCTCGAGCTTTGCGTGGCACTGCATTGGGGGTTTACAACACCCTGCAGTCCTTGGGCTTTTTTGCAGGGGGGCTGGCGGGCGGTTGGCTGGTCAAGTCATGGGGAAGTCCGGCGCTGTTTTTAGCCTGTGGCGCGGTCATGCTGATTTGGTGGCTGGTGGCCTGGCCCATGCAAATGCAGGGCCGTGGGCGGCCCATTGGCCCGGTGGTCTGAAGGCATTGGCCGGGTGCTGCACCCTGCGACAAGGTCCCAAATTGGCCCCATAATTGCCGCATCTATCGAGGAGTTTTCATGGCATCCGTCAACAAAGTCATCATCGTCGGCAATTTGGGTGCCGACCCCGAAACCCGTTATTTGCCATCCGGCGATGCCGTCACCAGCATCCGTGTGGCCACCACCGATCGCTACAAAGACAAGCAAACCGGCGAGATGAAAGAGGCCACCGAGTGGCACAGCATCAGCTTTTTCGCCAAGTTGGCCGAAATCGCGGGCCAGTACCTGCGCAAAGGCAGTCAGGTGTATGTCGAGGGCAGCCTGCGCACCCGCAAATACACCGACAAGAATGGTGTTGAGAAATACGCCACCGACATCCGCGCCGACAGCATGCAAATGCTGGGCAGCCGACAAGGCATGGGCGGCCCTTCTGAAGATGGCGGCAGCGGTGGTGGTGGCTACGCCCCGCGCCAAGCCGCGCCGACCCGCCCTGCGGCCGCACCGGCCAGCCGCCCTGCGGCCGCCGCCAAGCCTGCGGCCAGCAATTTTGACGACATGGACGACGATATTCCGTTTTAAAGAACGCGGTTCAAGCTTGTCCATCCTCAAACCCGTGGCCAGCCCACGGGTTTTTTATTCAAGGCATGAAGCCACACCTCTTTTTGAGACTTTACAAAACTTGGGCTTTGTGTGGTGACATCGGTGGCAGTTTGGCGGGGCCGATGGCTGGTGCCCCAACTGACCGTTCCTTGAGGTGGCAGGCACTGGTGCGCGCTGCTGGTTGAGATTTCTTGTGACGCCCGTGGCATGTGGGCGCAAGCTCGGTCAGAATAGTCCCATGAACGAAATCACCTCCCGGTTCTTACCGCCAGAAGACGCCCAAAGACGTGAGTTGCACAACGAAGTGCACGCGCGTCCGCCAGCTCGGGTGCGCTTGCCAGCCCTGATCGTTTATGTGGCGCTGCTCAACGAAGGCGTCACGCGGGAGCAAGAGTGGGCGCATTTGCGGCTTTTACCCGGTCATGCCGATTTGGGGCTGGACCCATTGCAGGGCAATTTTTTGCGTTTGCGCTGCGACCACTTCACCGTCAAATGGGAGCGGCACACCGAGTTCACGCGCTATTCCATTGTTCAAAATTTACCGGCCAATGCGCAATGGGGCGCCGACTTGCCCGACTTGGCGCCGCATGTGGCCGTTGGCACCGATTGGCTGCGCGCCTTGCCTGGTCAAACCATGGCGGCCATTGCGCTGGGCATGTTGTCGGCCGACATCGAGTCCCCCCATTTGATCGCCAAGGCCCAAAGCTGGTTGGGTGAAGGAACGGTTTTGGCGTCTCGCATGGGCAACACGGCCGAGGGCCTTTCCCATTCATGCATCCTGACCCATTTCCGGATTGGCGCCGATGGTTTCGAGCGCATGTTGGTGGTGGCGCCAGAGGACACCAGCGAGGCCAGGGCCGGACGCATTTCGCAGCGCTTGCTCGAGTTGGAAACCTACCGATTGATGGCTTTGCGTGGCTTGCCTGTGGCCAAAAATTTGTCAGCCATGTTGTCAGCGGCCGAAGCGCAATTGGCCGACATCACCGGTTTGCTGGAGCGCAAGGGTGAGACCGATCAGGCCTTGCTGGATTTGTTGGTGTCTTTGGCGGCGCGCATTGAGCGCGCTACCGCTGAGCATGGGTTCAGGTTTTCTGCGACACGCGCTTACGACACCTTGGTCGGCCAACGGTTGATGGAGCTGCGCGAACGCCCCATCTCAGGCACGCAAACCTTGGGCGAATTCATGCAACGGCGTTTGTCGCCCGCCATGGCCACTGTGAATGCCACAGAAAAGCGTTTGGCGTCTTTGGCCGAGCGGGTTTCGCGCAGCAGTGCCTTGCTGCGCACCCGGGTGGACATTGCCACCGAGGCGCAAAACCAAGTTTTGCTCGAAAAACTGACCCGAGGTCAAGAGCTGCAACTTCGCCTGCAAGTCACGGTGGAGGGCTTGTCCATGGCGGCCATCTCTTATTACGTGGTGAGCTTGCTGCTTTACGCCTTCAAGGGCTTGCAGGCCTATGGTCTGCCCTTCAATCCTGAAATGGCCGTGGCTTTGCTGCTGCCTGTGGTGTTGTGGGGCGTGTGGCGCAGCCGCCAAAAAATGCAAGAAAAACTGCACAGATCGGAACCTTGACCCCATGGAGTTGCGACAACTGCGGTATTTTGTGCGGGTGGTGGAGATGGGCAGCATCAGCCGGGCCGCTTTGGATCTGAACCTGGTGCAGTCGGCACTGAGCCAACAAATCACCCGACTCGAAGGTGAGCTGAGCACCCGTTTGTTGCAGCGCAGCCCACAGGGCGTGACGCCCACCGAGGCGGGCGTGGCGTTCTTCCGCGAGGCGCAATTGACCTTGCGTCACGCCGAGCAGGCCATTCGCGCTGCCCAGCAGGCGCGTTTGTCGGGCACAGTCAGTGTCGGCCTGGCCCCGACCACGGCGGCTGTCTTGGGCTTGCCCTTGATGCAGGCCATGCGGGAGCGTTACCCCGATGTCCGACTGCACATGGTCGAGAGTTTGTCGGGGCACTTGTCGGCCATGCTCAACGCACGGCAGCTCGATTTGGCGGTCCTCTTTGATTTGCCAATGGCCGGTGGCCAATCCTTGCAGGCAGCCAAGCGCTGGAGTGTTTTACCGCTGATTGAGGAGGATATTTTTCTCATCAGTGCGCGGCACACCCTCAAACCCGGCGTACCCACTGCCCTGCGCATGGCGCAACTCAAAGACAAGCCCTTGATTTTGCCAACGGGCCCACACGGCTTGCGCAGCACACTCGATGCCGCCTTTATCCGGGCCAAGGTCAAGCCGCTGGTGGCGCTGGAGGTGGACTCCTTGGCCATGCTGATGGATGCGGTGCGATCCGGCATGGGGGCCACTTTGCAGCCATGGGCATCGGTGGCGCGTCATGCCGATGGGTTGCAGACCCTGCACATGGCCCACATCACCGACCACCAACTCAAGCGCAGCAACTGGTTGTGTGGTCTGTCCGAAGATGAGCTGTCCCCAGCTGCTTTGGCCGCAAGGGTGGTGTTGGCCGATTGCGTTCGCCATTTGGTGAGCTCTGGCGCGTGGCAAGGCGCTGCAGTGAGCAGCAGAACCTGATGCTGCTGAAGGATTGTGGGGTATCACTTTTCGTGATGACCATATGCCTGGCTGGTGCTGCACAAGACGCTGTGCACCGTCTAAATTATGAACACTGACTCATTCAAGAAAGACTGACATGGACATGCAATTGAAAAACAAAACCGCTTTGGTCACTGGCGCAAGCGTGGGCATTGGGCGTGGCATTGCCAAGGCCTTGGCCGCAGAGGGCGTGCGTGTGGCGGTGTCTGCACGGCGTGTGGACAAGTTGCGCGAGCTGGCCGACGAGATCGTGGCCGCTGGCGGGCATGCACCGGTGATCATCGAGTCGGACCTGTATGCCGACGATGCGGCCAAACGCTTGGCCGAGGCGGCTTTGGCGGGTCTGGGCAGTGTGGACATTTTGGTCAACAACGCTGGGGGCTCGCGCAGCTTCAAGGAGTTGCACGTGAGCGAAGAGGCCTGGCAAGAAGCCATCACCTTGAACTTTCACCGTCCGCGCCAGGTGGCCGATGCCTTGATTGATCAAATGATTGAGCGCAAGTGGGGCCGCATCATCAACATCACTGGCAAGAGTGAACCTGAGCACACCAACGGCGCGTTTTGCGCCAAGGCGGGCATGCACAGCTGGGCCAAAGGTTTGTCGCGCATGGTGGGCAAACACGGGGTCACGGTGAACTGTGTGCCGCCAGGGCGTATCCATTCCGAGCAGATTTTTCGCAACTACACGCCTGAATACCGCCAGTGGCAGTGCGACAACGAGATCCCGATGGGGCGTTATGGCGAGCCGGAAGACATGGCGAACTTGGTCACGTTCTTGGCCTCGCCATTGGCCAGTTACATCACGGGTGCAGTGATTCCTGTGGACGGTGGTTTGCGCAAATACCAGTTCTGATCTGACCTGGGCTGCGTGCCCTTTGCCTTTGCCCTGAAAGTTTTTATGACGGTCGATGTTTTGGTGATTGGCGGCGGCAACGCGGCCCTGTGTGCGGCGCTCATGGCCCGTGAGGCGGGGGCCAGCGTGATGCTGCTCGAATCGGCACCGCGCGAGTGGCGCGGTGGCAATTCAGGCCATACACGCAATTTGCGCTGCATGCACGATGCGCCGCAAGACGTGTTGGTCGATGCCTACCCGGAAGAAGAGTTTTGGCAGGACCTGCTCAAGGTCACTGGGGGTTTGACGGACGAGCATCTGGCCCGCTTGGCCATTCGCCACTCAGCCACCTGCCGCCCTTGGATGGTCAAGCATGGCGTGCGCTTTCAGCCTTCGCTGTCTGGGGCTTTGCACACAGCCCGCACCAATGCTTTCTTCATGGGCGGGGGCAAGGCCTTGGTCAATGCTTTTTACCGCAGCGCTGAAAAGTTGGGCGTGCAGATCCACTACAACGCCGAGGTGGATACCGTCGAATTGGACGAGGGCCGCTTTGTGGCGGCATCGGTCATGCACAAGCAGACCGATGGCAGCGTTCGGCGCGAACGCGTGGAAGCCCGCGCTTGCGTGTTGGCGGCGGGGGGCTTTGAGTCCAACCGCGAATGGCTGCGTGAGGCTTGGGGCCAAAACGAGCGCGGTGAGTACCCTGCCGATCAATTTTTGATCCGGGGCACGCGGTACAACCAAGGCGTTTTGCTCAAACACATGCTGGAGCAAGGCGCTGACCGCATTGGCGACCCGACGCAGGCGCACATGGTGGCCATCGATGCGCGTGCACCTTTGTACGACGGCGGCATTTGCACCCGCATCGACTGTGTGTCATTGGGCGTGGTGGTCAACCGCGAGGCCCGGCGTTTTTACGACGAGGGCGAAGATTTTTGGCCTAAGCGCTATGCCATCTGGGGCCGTTTGGTGGCGCAGCAGCCGGGGCAGGTGGCGTATTCCATCATCGACGCCAAGGCGGTGGGCCGTTTCATGCCGCCGGTGTTTGAAGGCACCCAAGCGGACAGCCTGCCTGAGTTGGCCCGCAAGCTGGGCCTGGATGAGGCCACGTTCATGCAAACCCTGAACGATTACAACGCCGCTTGCCGCGAAGGCACGTTTGACCACACGGCGCTGGACGACTGCCACACCGAAGGGGTCACGCCCGCCAAAACCCACTGGGCCAGGCCGCTGGACATTGCACCTTTTTACGCCTATGCCGTCAGACCCGGTGTGACGTTCACCTATTTGGGATTGAAAACCGATGAGACCACCGCTGTGCGCTTCAACAACCAGCCCAGTCCCAACCTGTTTGTGGCGGGCGAAATGATGGCGGGCAATGTCTTGGGCAAGGGCTACACGGCCGGGGTGGGCATGACGATTGGCACAGCCTTTGGCCGCATCGCGGGTGAGCAAGCGGCCAAAGCGGTCCAAGCCCAAAAGGAGGGCGCTGACCATGCAAACGCTTGATGCCTTGACGCGTGACGCCCGTGCCCTGGCGCTTGGCGAGTTGACAGCCCCGGAAGCCGAAGTGGCCCGCCAAATGCATATTTGCAATGGCTGCCGCTACTGCGAGGGTTTTTGTGCGGTGTTCCCGGCCATGACGCGCCGCTTGGAATTTGGCAAGGCCGACATCCATTACATGGCCAATTTGTGCCACAACTGCGGTGCGTGTTTGCATGCTTGCCAGTACGCACCACCGCACGATTTCGCCATCAATGTGCCCAAGGCCATGGCCCAGGTGCGCGGCCAGACCTATGCCGACTACGCCTGGCCACCCGCTTTGGGCAGTTTGTACCAACGCAACGGCTTGACCTTGTCGGTCGCGCTCGCTTTGGGTTTGGCTTTGTTTTTGGCGCTGGCCATGCTGCGCCAAGGCACGCTGTGGTCAACGCCCGTGGCCGGTGGCTTTTACGCGGTATTTCCGCACAATTTGATGGTCAGCCTGTTCGCGCCCATCTTCTTGTTTGCCGTGCTGGCGCTGGCCCTCGGTGTTCGGCGCTTTTGGCGTGACGTCACGCCTGCCACCAGTGGGGCCGACTTGACTTCACCTGCGGCTGCCGAGGCCGCGCACGATGCGCTGCGCCTGAAATACCTGGACGGCGGTCACGGTGAGGGCTGCCACAACGAGGATGATGCTTGGACACACGAGCGCAGGCGCTACCACCACCTGACGTTCTACGGTTTCATGCTGTGTTTTGCCGCCACCAGCGTGGCCACGCTGTACCACTATGTTTTGGACTGGCCCGCACCCTATGACCTGACGACTTTGCCTAAGTTGCTCGGCGTCATCGGCGGGGTGAGCTTGGCGGTGGGCACGGCCGGTTTGTGGCGCTTGAACCTGCGCCGTCACCCGGACCATGGCGATGCGGCGCAAAAGCCCATGGACCGGGGTTTCATCGCCTTGTTGTTCTTGGTCAGCGTGACCGGTTTGTTGCTGTGGTTGCTGGGCCAAACAGCGGCCATGCCTTTGATGTTGGCGGTGCACTTGGGTGCGGTGATGGCTTTGTTCCTCACTTTGCCTTATGGCAAGTTTGCGCACGGCGTTTTCCGCACAGCGGCTTTGCTGCGCTTTGCCATTGAAAAGCGCCAACCCAACCGCTTGGGGCTGGGCGGGGAGTAAGTCAGTCTGTGAGGTTGGGGCAGGCGCTGGCCGAGTGGATCACGCCGCCGCCCAGGCACACCTCGCCGTCGTACACCACGGCGCTTTGGCCTGGCGTGACAGCCCATTGGGGATCGCTGAACGAAAGTTCAAAGCCCGATGACCCATCGGGTGTGCCGAGCGCTTGCAGGCTGCAAGGCGCATCCGTTTGCCGGTAGCGCGTCTTGGCGGCGTAGGCCCCCGGCGCAGGGGCCCGGCCCGCGCACCAACTCACATCGGTGGCTTGCAGCTGGGGGGACAGCAACCAAGGGTGGTCGTGGCCTTGCACCACCCACAAGGTGTTGTTCGGGATGTCTTTGCGGGCCACAAACCAAGGCGTGTGCTCGCCCGCACCCCTCAAACCGCGTGCTTGCAGTGCCTTCATGTCGGCCCCTTTGGCCTTGATGCCGCCAATCCCCAGCCCTTGGCGTTGCCCCAAGGTGTAAAAGCTCAGCCCCACATGCTTTCCAATGGTGCGCCCTGTTGGGTCTTTGATGGGACCGGGTTCTTTGGAGATGTAGCGGTTCAAAAATTCGCGGAAGGGCCGCTCGCCAATGAAACAGATGCCGGTGGAGTCTTTCTTTTTGGCGTTGGGCAGCCCGATTTCTGCGGCGATGCGGCGCACCTCGGTTTTGTGCAGTTCGCCCACCGGAAACAGGGTTTTGCTCAATTGCGCTTGGTTCAGGCGGTGCAGAAAGTAGCTTTGGTCTTTGCTCGGGTCCAGGCCCTTGAGCAGTTCAAACAGGCCGCTGGCCGTGTTTTGCCGCACACGGGCGTAGTGGCCCGTGGCGATTTTTTCAGCCCCCACGCGCATGGCGTGGTCCAAAAAAGACTTGAACTTGATCTCGGCATTGCACAGGATGTCCGGGTTGGGCGTGCGCCCGGCTTGGTATTCGCGCACAAATTCTGAAAAAACCCGGTTTTTGTAATCGGCCGCAAAGTTGACATGCTCGATCTCGATGCCCAGCACATCGGCCACGGCGGCGGCATCCACAAAGTCGATGTTGGACGAGCAGTATTCGCTGTCATCATCGTCTTCCCAGTTTTTCATGAAGATGCCCATGACTTCATGGCCCTGTTGCTTGAGCAAATGGGCCGTAACGGCTGAATCGACGCCGCCGGACAGGCCGACCACCACACGTTTGAATTTGGACATGGGGTGATTATCCTTTGCCCCATTGGGTCATGGCGATGGGGGTAAAGGCATCGTTTTGGCAGAACGGCTGGATAATGGCCAGCCTTAAAAGCTTGGAAGTCATGTTCAATCCCTGGTCGCAAGACCCCGACCGTCGGGCGCGTTGTCGCAACGCGTTGGCACGCCTTGTAGCGTTCACCCACCGTGGCTTGGCCTTGGTGGGTGGGCTGGTGGCCGTCTTGTTGTTGTGGATCTGGCTGCAGCCGCAGTGGTTGCAGCCGCTGGAGCAGCGCTTGGCCACCTGGTTGAGAGCGCGCGATGTGCTGACTGTGTTGTGGCCCCCAAACACTGCCGAGCGAGCCACCGCCGTGCATTTGCAGGATTTGCCACCTCAGCAGGCTTTGGTGGCCAATTGGTTGGCGCGCAAGTACAAGGTGGCGCCTGAGCCTTTGGCTGCCTTGGTGGCCGAGGCCCATGTGCAGGCCAAAACGTCGAAACTGCCCGCACACCTGATTTTGGCGGTCATGGCCACGGAATCGAGTTTTCATCCCTATGTGCAAAGTCAGGCCGGTGCTCAGGGTTTGATGCAGGTGATGACGGGCATTCATGCCCAACGTTACGAGGCCTATGGCGGGCGATTGGCCGCCTTTGATCCGGTGACCAACTTGCGCGTCGGGGTGGCGGTGTTGAGCGATGCGATCAAGCTGCGCGGCGGTTCGCTGGAAGAGGGTTTGCTGTTTTACTTGGGGGGCTATGCCATGACCGAAGACAATGGCTATGTGGCCAAGGTCTTGGCCGAAAAAGCACGCCTTGACGCCGTTGCCGCCGGCCAAAAAACCCCAGCGGATTGACCGCTGGCTTGCTCTGTCGACACCGGCTGAAGTCCGCCGACGCGCTCAGATTCGGCGGAAGAACACCGCACTCATCACCAAGCCTGTGGCGATGACCAGCCAACGTACCCAGCGCACCGGCAGGCGCTTGGCCAAGCGTGCACCCACCCAGCCCCCTGCTGTGGCCAACACCATCATCCAGATCGCTTGGGGCCAAACAACCGCGCCCGCCAGTGCAAAAGCCAGGGCACCAGACCTGAAAAGACTTGGGCCGGTGTCACCAGCAACAAGCCAGCACCGATCAGACCACCCAAAGCGGCGATGGCATGGAGCACGCCCGCCGCAAAGGCAGCACCGCCCGTGAGCAGCCAAAGGGCTTCGTTTGACCCAGCGGCGCTCATGATGTCAAGGGCGGCAGGTTGGCCACTGCAGAATCGGTGTGGATCACCCCCAGGGGAAAGCGTTGTCCTGCCAAGTGGTCTTCTATGCAGCGCAAGACCAAGGGGCTGCGGTGCCGGTGAGCGCTGTCGCGCACCTCTTGAGGGGTCATCCAGACCGTTCGCACAATGCCTTCGTCCAGACTCAGACCCGGCTGTACATCGCCGATGTCACCGCAAAAGGCCATGCGCACATAGGTGATGTCCTCCCCCGTTTGTGGTCTTTGAAAGCGAGACAAGTAAATGCCCACCAACTCTTTGGGTGTGAAGGGCCTGGCGGTTTCTTCCAAGGCTTCGCGTGCGCAGCCGTCAGCGGGTGATTCACCCGGGTCGAGGTGACCGGCCGGGTTGTTCAGTTTCAGGCCCTCATGGGTGTGTTCTTCAATCAGCAGGTAGCGGCCTTCTTTTTCAATGATGGCGGCCACGGTGACATTGGGTTTCCAGCGTGTGTCCATGCCGCGGATTATCGGTCCCTCGGGCCCCCAAGGCTGACAGGCAGGGGTCACTTGATCGGGTTCAAGTCCGGCGTTGCACAATATTAGTGTGTACCGATGTATTGATTTTTTCATGGGCACTGGGCGCATGGCCATGCCACTTGGAAGATCTTGGTGAGAGGGGGGGCACATGGACTTCGGTTAAGCTGTTTCCCTTTGGTTTTCTGGACAGAGTGAGGAGACAGACATGCAAACAGGCGATACAGCCGCCACGCCCCAGCGCATTGGCGTGCCCAAAGAGGTTTTTCCAGGCGAAAAACGGGTGGCCACAGTCCCCGATGCGGTGACCAAGTTGGTCAAGCTCGGATTTGCGGTGGTGGTTGAACAGGGTGCGGGCGATCTGGCTGACCTGTCCGATGCTGCCTTCGTCGAAGCCGGAGCCACCATTGCCCCCAACGCTGTGGCGCTGTGGAGCGGCAGCGACATCGTCTTCAAAGTGCGCACCCCCACGGCCGACGAAGTGGCGCTGATGCACGCAGGTCAGACCCTGATCGGCTTTTTGTGGCCCGCCCAAAACCCCGATTTGATGCAGCAGTTGGCGGCCAAAAAGGTCACCGCGCTGTCGATTGACGCTTTGCCCCGCACGCTCAGCCGCGCCCAGAAGATGGACGCCCTGACCTCGATGGCGGGGGTGAGCGGTTACCGCGCGGTCGTGGAAGCGGCCAATGCCTTTGGCCGTTTCTTCAATGGCCAAATCACTGCGGCAGGCAAAGTGCCCCCCGCCAAGGTGTTCATCGCGGGGGCTGGCGTGGCCGGCTTGGCCGCCATTGGCGCGGCCGCCAGTTTGGGCGCGATCGTGCGTGCCAACGACACCCGTGCCGAAGTGGCCGATCAAGTGGTCTCCTTGGGTGGCGAGTTCGTCAAGGTGGACTACGAAGAAGAGGGCTCGGGCGGTGGCGGTTATGCCAAGGTCATGAGCGAAGGCTTCCAGGCCGCCCAGCGTGAGATGTATGCCCAGCAGGCGCGCGAAGTCGACATCATCATCACCACCGCCTTGATCCCCGGAAAACCCGCCCCCAAGTTGATCACCGCCGAGATGGTGAAAAGCATGAAGCCCGGCAGCGTGATCGTGGACATGGCCGCCGAGCAAGGCGGCAACTGCGAGCTGACCGAACCCGGCAAAGCCGTGGTCAAACACGGCGTGACCATCGTGGGTTACACCGATTTGGCCTCGCGCATGGCGCGCCAGTCGTCCACGCTCTACGGCACCAACCTGTTCCGTTTGACGGAAGAGCTGTGCAAGACCAAAGACGGCATCGTCAACGTCAACATGGCAGACGATGCGATCCGGGGCCTGACGGTCGTCAAAGATGGCGAAATCACCTGGCCTGCGCCGCCCTTGGCCGCTGCGCCCAAGCCTGCGCCTAAGCCCGCTGCCGCCCCTGCTGCCAAAAAAGGCCACGGCCACGGCGAGCCATCCGGGCCCATGCCGGTGGGCCAGTTGCTGACCGTGTCGGCGGTGGCCGCCGTGCTGTTGGTGCTGGTGGGTGCTTACGCGCCAGCCGCGTTCCTGTCGCACTTCACGGTGTTCGTGTTGGCCTGTTTTGTGGGTTACATGGTGGTCTGGAACGTCAAACCGGCTTTGCACACCCCGCTCATGAGCGTGACCAACGCGATCAGCTCGATCATTGCGATCGGCGCTTTGGTGCAGATCTCGCCTTTGGCCGCAGCCGGGCGGCCCAACACGCTGATCGCCATCTTGGCCTCTTTGGCGCTGGTGCTGACGGCCATCAACATGTTTGGCGGCTTTGCCGTCACCCAGCGCATGCTGGCGATGTTCCGAAAATAATGACTTCGGGGACAGATCTTTAGCGCTGTCCCCGACCGATTGATAAAAGAGACCCTTATGAACTCAAGTCTGGCCACGGTCGCCTACATTGGCGCGACCATTCTTTTCATCCTCAGCCTGGGTGGTTTGTCCAACCAGGAAACCGCGCGGCGCGGCAACCTCTACGGCATGATCGGCATGAGCTTGGCCGTGCTGGCCACCATCTTTGGCCCGCAGGTCACAACCGAAGGTATTCCCATGATCGTGGGCTCGGTGCTGGTGGGCGCGCTCATCGGTTTGTACGCTGCGCGCAAAGTGCAGATGACGCAAATGCCCGAACTCGTGGCGCTCATGCACAGCATGGTCGGCATGGCCGCAGCGTTGGTGGGTTATGCCACGTGTGTGGACCCAGAAGCTTCTAAGAATTTGGAAGGTGCTGCGCACGCCATTCATGCGGGCGAAATCTACATCGGCATCTTCATCGGTGCGGTGACCTTCTCGGGTTCGGTGGCGGCATTTGGCAAGTTGTCTGGCCGCATCGGCGGCAGCCCCTTGTTGCTCCCTGCCCGCCACTGGCTGAACCTGGTGGGTTTGATCGCAGTCATTTACTTTGGCCGTGAGTTCATGAACGCCCAAACGGTGGAAGAGGGCATGGTGCCCTTGTTCATCATGACCGCCATCGCCTTGCTGTTTGGCATCCACATGGTCATGGCCATTGGTGGCGCAGACATGCCGGTGGTGGTGTCCATGCTCAACAGCTATTCCGGCTGGGCGGCAGCGGCCACAGGCTTCATGCTTTCGAATGACTTGCTGATCGTGATCGGTGCCTTGGTGGGCTCGAGCGGCGCGATTTTGTCCTACATCATGTGCAACGCGATGAATCGCAGCTTCATCAGCGTGATCGCTGGGGGCTTTGGCACCACAGCCGCCGCGCCCAAGCCAACGGGCGAAGCGGTTGAGCCGCAAGGTGAAGTCAGCCCCATCTTGGCCGCTGAGACCGCCGAAATGTTGCGCGACGCCAAGAATGTGATCATCGTGCCGGGCTACGGCATGGCCGTGGCGCAAGCCCAACACACAGTGTTTGAAATCACCAAGACACTGCGCGACAAAGGTGTGAACGTGCGCTTTGGCATCCACCCTGTGGCGGGCCGCATGCCCGGTCACATGAACGTCTTGTTGGCCGAGGCCAAAGTGCCCTACGACATCGTGTTCGAGATGGATGAGCTGAACGAGGACTTCCCGGACACCGACGTGGCCATCGTGATCGGTGCCAACGACATCGTGAACCCGGCTGCGCAAGACGATCCGACCAGCCCGATTGCCGGCATGCCGGTGCTCGAAGTCTGGAAGGCCCGCACCAGCATCGTCATGAAGCGTTCCATGGCCAGTGGTTACGCCGGTGTGGACAACCCGCTGTTTTACAAAGACAACAACCGCATGTTGTTTGGCGATGCCAAAAAAATGCTCGATGAGGTGTTGATGGCTCTGAAGTCCTAAAAAAAGCTTCTTTGTCGTCGCAATGGAAAAAAGGGGGGTGAACACGGTTCATCTCCCTTTCTTTTTTTGGGCGTTAACCCCGATGTTTTTCAGTCAGTTCACTGTCAGATATCAGGTAGACTGATTTTCAGGAGACTCTGACATGATGAACCCCGTTTGGTTGAAAAGTTACCCCGAAGGCATACCCGCTGAAATTGCGCCAGACCCTTACAGCTCCTTGGTCGGATTGCTTGAAGACAGTTTCGCCAAATACGCGGACCGTTGTGCTTACAGTTTCATGGGCAAGGACATCAGTTTTGCCCAGACGAACGAGGAGAGCCTGGCGCTGGCCGCGTATTTGCAGTCTTTGGGCCTGGTTCAAGGTGACCGTGTTGCCATCATGATGCCCAACGTGCCGCAGTACCCTGTGGCTGTGGCGGCCATCTTGCGTGCCGGTTTTGTGGTGGTCAACGTGAACCCCTTGTACACCGCGCGGGAGTTGGAACACCAACTCAAGGACTCGGGTGCCAAAGCGATCGTCATCATCGAAAACTTTGCCGCGACGCTTGAAAAATGCATTGCACAAACACCTGTTCAACATGTCGTGACGGCCGCGATGGGCGATCGTTTGGGTTGGCTCAAAGGCAGTTTGGTCAATTACGTGGTGCGTCATGTCAAAAAGATGGTGCCTGTTTTCCATCTGCCTCAAGCGGTCAAGTTCAATGATGCGCTGAGCCAAGGTCGGCAACTGGCTTTTCGAAAACCCAAGCTCACCCCCGACGACATCGCGGTGTTGCAATACACCGGCGGCACCACAGGTGTGTCCAAAGGTGCTGTGCTGCTGCACCGCAACGTGATTGCCAACGTTTTGCAGTCTGAGGCCTGGAACGAGCCCGTCATGAAGCGCATTCCAGCGGGTGAGCAACCCACCTCGGTTTGTGCTTTGCCGCTGTACCACATCTTTGCATTCACGGTGAACATGATGCTGGGCCTGCGCATGGGCGGAAAAACCATCTTGATTCCCAATCCACGCGACTTGCCCGCGGTGCTCAAAGAATTGTCCAAGCACATCTTTCACAGCTTTCCAGCCGTCAACACCTTGTTCAATGGCCTGGCCAATCACCCCGATTTCGGCTCGGTGAATTGGTCTAACTTGAAAGTGTCTTTGGGGGGCGGCACGGCTGTGACGCCCAATGTCGCCCAACTTTGGCTTGAGAAAACCGGATGCCCGATTTGTGAAGGCTATGGCTTGTCCGAAACCAGCCCGTCTGCCAGTTGCAACCCGACCACCAGCGCCGAGTTCACAGGGACGATTGGTGTGCCTTTGCCCAGCACCTGGATGAAGTTGCTCGACGACGATGGGCAAGAGGTGACCGAGCCCGGCCAGCCGGGTGAGATCGCCATCAAGGGGCCGCAGGTCATGGCCGGTTACTGGCAGCGCCCCGATGAAACAGCCAAAGTGATGACCGCCGACGGCTACTTCAAGTCGGGGGATGTCGGGACGGTGGATGAACGTGGCTTCTTCAAGATCATTGACCGAAAAAAGGACATGATCTTGGTCAGCGGCTTCAACGTTTATCCCAACGAAGTGGAGGAGGTGGCTTCCACTTGCCCTGGCGTTCTGGAGTGCGCAGCGATTGGCGTGCCCGATGAAAAGACAGGCGAATCCGTCAAGCTGGTGGTGGTCAAAAAAGACCCGGCTTTGACCGAAGCCAAGATCATGGCCCACTGCCGCGAACACATGACCGCCTACAAACAGCCCAGGGTGATTGAGTTCCGCACCGAGTTGCCCAAAACACCGGTAGGTAAGATTTTGCGGCGCGAGCTGCGCAACCCTGCTTGATGACAGGCTAACGACCAAGCCGGTTCTGAAAAATGGTGACCATTGGCATCATGAGTGCCATGCACGAGGAGTTGTCTGCTGTGTTGGCCCAAATGGCTGACGGGCAGCGTGTCACGGTCGCGGGCAGGGACTTTTGGGTGGGCGATTGGCAAGGCCATCCGGTGGTTGCCGTGTTGTCCCGTATCGGCAAAGTGGCTGCCGCCACCACGGCCAGCATTTTGCTCGACCGCTTTCAGGTGGGCAGCGTGGTTTTCACCGGGGTGGCGGGTGGCTTGGCGCCCGGTGTGCGCGTTGGCGATGTGGTGGTGGCCCGTGGTTTCGTGCAGCACGACATGGATGCATCTCCTTTGTGTCCGCGCTATGAGGTGCCTTTTTATGGGCGTGCCTGTTTCGATGCGGACCCCAGCTTGTCCGATCAATTGGCGCGTGCCAGTGCCCAGGTGCTGGCCGTGGCCCCTTGGCATCTGGGGCAAGAGACCATGAGGCAATTCAACGTGTTGTCACCTTGTGTCCACCAAGGCCTGCTGGTCAGTGGTGACCGATTTGTCTCGACATCGGCCGAAAGCCGGCTTTTGTCGCAGGCGTTTCCATTGGCGATGGCGGTCGAAATGGAGGGGGCTGCGGTGGCCCAAGTGTGCTGGGATTACAAAGCCGCCTTTGCAGCGGTCCGCACCGTGTCCGATCGTGCCGACGATGCCGCACACACGGATTTTCAGAGGTTTGTCAGCGGTGTGGCGAGCCGTTACAGCTTGGCGATTTTGTCCCGTTGGCTGAAAGACTTGTCGACCGGTGTGTCGGGTATCACTTGAGCCAACCGCGGCGGCGAAAGTACCACATGGGCACCACAGCACTGGCCACCATCAAGCACAAGGCAAAGGGGTAGCCCCACTTTTGAGACAGTTCGGGCATGTACTGGAAATTCATGCCGTACAAGCTGGCGATCAACGTGGGGGGCAGCAAAGCCACGCTGGCCACCGAGAAGATTTTGATGATCTTGTTCTGGTTGATGTTGATGAAACCCACCGTGGCGTCCATCAAGAAGTTGATCTTGTCAAACAAAAACTCGGTGTGCGAGTCCAGTGAGTCGATGTCACGCAAAATTTGGCGTGCTTCTTCAAACTGCTCGGCATTGAGCATTTTGGAACGCATCATGAAGCTGACGGCGCGACGGGTGTCCATGGCGTTGCGGCGGATGCGACCGTTCAGGTCTTCTTGCCTGGCAATGGCGCCCAACACTTCTCCTGCCATGGCATCGGTCACGTCACCGGAGAGCACTTTTTTGCCAGCAGTTTCCAGCTGGTCGTATATGCCCTCCAGCGTATCGGCCGAATACTCGGCATCGGCGTCAAACAGTTTGAGCAGCACATCCTTGGCGTCTTCGATCAAGCCTGGAGCGCGGCGAGCGCGCATGCGCAGCAGGCGAAACACCGGGACATCTTCGTCGTGGATCGAAAACAGCACGCCTTGGCTTTTCAGGTCGGCGTTGTGTTGGTTCAGGATGAAGGCGCAGCGCACCGTGCGCGGGGCATCCTCGTCGGCGATCAAGAAGTCCGAACGGATGTGCAGCTCACCGTTGTCTTCTTCATAAAAGCGCGCGGACTCCTCAATGTCCTCGTCCATCGCATCTTCCGGGATGGACAGGCCGAAGTACTGTTTGATCCAGCGTTTTTCTTCCAGCGTGGGGGACTCCAGGTCGACCCAGATGGGCTGAAAGCGGGAGAGTTCTTCCAGCGACTCGATCTCTTCTTGAAAGAGGCGACCGTTGACAAGGGTGAAGATGTTGAGCATGGCGAATCCAAAAAATGGCCAGTTGCCAAAAGTTCAAAGGGGCGGCGAAGGTTCACGGCAGCTTTCGAACGTTGGGCAATCTGCTCAGCGCGTTCGAAAGCTACCAACTCGGGGTAGTTTCCACAGCAATGTGTCTCCAGGATGAATTGTTGGATTATCGCACTGGAGAGACCGCCGGGGCTGTCAGGAATTGCAGGATCTCGTCGGATTTGGCGGCCACGTCGGCCTGCCCCAGTGCCATCAAAGCCCGTATGAAGCCCGGCTCAAACAGCAAGTAACTGGCCAAAGCCGCCCCGCTGCCCTGCAAAGCACCCAAGCCCTCCAGCACCCGCAAGATGGGCAATGGCAGTGTGTGCACGTGCGCTTGGGCCAATTCATCCAGCGAGGCGCTGGGCTGCAGCGTGAGCACCTCGACCGAACGAAAGGGCAACTCGGCACGCACCGATTCAGGCAGCTTGTGCAAAGATTGGTTGATGCGGGAGATTTGCTCGACGTCGGCCTGCAAGGTGTCGTGGAAAACACTGGCCATGGCATGCCCCGCGATCGTGCCCAAAGAAGGCCGACCGTTGGTGCGAAGGGGGCTGCCCAAGCTGGCGCGGTGCGGTTGGCTCACGCCAATGGCCAAGATGCGGTCGGCGCCCAATTGCACGGCCGCTGACAAAGGCGATATTTGCCGCATCGAGCCATCTCCGAAATACTCCATGCCACCATCCACCCACAGCGGCGTGGCTGGAAAGATGAAGGGAATGGCGCTCGACGCCATCAGGTGCTCGATCGTGATGGGTTGCTGTTCGGCACGTCGGCCGGGGCGGCTCCAGGAAATTGGCAAGCCATCCTGGGTTTGGCAAAACGTCCAGTGCACACCACTGGAGTAACTCGAGGCGGTCACGGCCAAGGCATGCAACACGCCTGTTTGCAAAGCCGTGTCGATGCGGCTCAGTTCGATGGCTTTGTGCAAAGTGTTCACCAAGGCCAAACTGTCCATGGCCGCGGCTTGTTGGCGAGCCGATAAAACCAAGCCCAAGGCCGTGGCCCAGCGGCTAAAGCGCGCCAGAGGGGTTGTCGGCAGGTGGTACACCGCATCGGTGCGGATGCTTTGCCAAAAGTGGGCCAAGTCGTCCAGCGCGCCAAGCCCCTCCATGGCCCGACTGGCCAAGAAAGTCGCATTCAGAGCGCCGGCAGAGGTGCCTGCGAGCACTTGAAACGGAAAGCCAAGCCCCGCTGGTGATGCGCCCAGCAGCCGACCGATAGCCTGCAGGACGCCCGCTTGATAGGCGGTTCGAGCGCCTCCGCCCATCAACACCAGGCCATTCAATTGGGGTGCAGCCGAAAGCGGGGGGCTGGTGGCGTTGAGGGTGTCAATGTGCATGCTGTTCCAGGGGGCAGACCGTGGGTGTTAGATTGTCGGCCAACACGAAGGCATTGTTTCATGATCCCCCACCTGACCCCACGGCGTGAGCGCTGGCTGCTGTTGACCTTGGCGGGCATCCAGTTCACCCACATCTTGGATTTCATGATCATGATGCCGCTGGGGCCGCAGTTCACGGCGTTGTTTGGCATCAGCAACGCCCAGTTCGGCTTGTTGGTTTCGGCTTACACCTTGTCGGCGGGCCTGTTTGGGCTCATGGCGGCCACCTACATCGACCGTTTCAGCCGCAAGCAATTGCTGTTGACCCTGTACCCCTTGTTTGGGTTGGCCACTTTGGCTTGCGGCCTGGCGCCCGACTACTTTTGGTTGATGGTGGCCCGCATCGCCGCAGGTTTGTTTGGCGGCGTGTTGTCAGCCTTGGCCCAGACCATCGTGGCCGATGTCATTCCGTTTGAACGCCGGGGCAGGGCCATGAGCGTGGTGATGACTTCGTTTTCAGTGTCCACCGTGGCGGGTGTGCCCTTGGGCTTGTTTCTGGCGGCGCATTTCAATTGGCATGCACCATTTTTTGGGATTGCCTTTTTGGTCGGGCTGCTGGCATGGGGCGCTTGGCAGACCTTACCGCGGTTGGACGCTCACCTGCACCACCCTGAGCGCGTGAATGTTTGGCGCGGCATCGGTCAGGTGCTGGCGGACCCGAACCACCTCAAAGCATTTGGGGTGTCTGGCTTGATGATGTTTGCCAGCTTCACGGTCATTCCTTACATCACGATTTACCTTCAGTCCAATGCCGGTATGCAAACCGATGAGGTGCCCTGGGTCTATTTGTGCGGCGGTCTGACGACTTTGCTGACAGCCCGTTACTTTGGTCGCTTGACCGATCGGGTCGGCAAAGTGAAGGTGTTCCAACGATTGGCTTTGGCAGTGGCTTTCCCCCTGATGGCCACCACGCTCTCCCAAGGCTTGCCTTTGTGGGGTTTGTTACTGATCTCAACCTGCTTGTTCGCCATGATGAGTGGTCGGATGATCCCCGGCATGGCGATGATCTCGTCGTCTGTTGAGCCGCGTCTGCGAGGCACTTTCATGACGCTCAACTCGGCAGTCCAGTCGGCATCGATGGGGGTGGCCGCTTTGGTGGGGGGGCTGATCATCGGGCGCGATGCGCAGGGGCATCTCACGCTTTACTGGGTGGCAGGCTTGCTGGGGGTATTGGCCAGCGGCCTCAGTGCTTGGTTGGCCGGGCAATTGCGCTTGCAGGGTGCAGCAACTTGAGGCGTTTTCGCTTGCAGGGCACTTTTGTGAGTGCTTTCGTTTGCTGGGCGTTTTGGGTCAGCGCTTTCGGAATCTTCACGCCAACTTGAGAACCCTGTTTCAAGGCTCACGATAGCATTGAAATGAGTCCCTGGGGGCATTGCAGGCAGACTTTTCAGGTTAAGTTTTGGAGGCATTGCTTTTCGGTGACACGGAGCGCATAGTGGGGTTGAACCACCCGCAAAGTGGTTTCTGAGCCCTGCCTCGGTGGGGCTTTTTTTACCCTGAATCAATGGAGGCGACGAATATGAATTTAATCATCAGCGGACACCATTTGGAAGTGACCCCTGCCTTGCGCCAGTACGTCACGGGGAAACTCGATCGCATCACCCGGCATTTTGACCAAGTGGTGGATGTGAAAGTGCTGCTGACCGTCGAAAAGCAGAAAGAGAAAGAAAAACGGCAACGGGCCGAGTGCAACATCCATGTCAAAGGCAATGACCTCTTTGCCGAGAGCGCGCATGAAGACCTGTATGCCGCTGTGGATGACCTGGTGGACAAACTCGACCGTCAAGTGGTCAAACACAAAGACCGCATCACCGATCACCACCACTCTGCGCCCAAGCGCATGATGTGATCCGTTGACTTTTTAACTCAAGGCCGCACACTGCGGCCTTTTTCTTGGGCCCATCCCGTGTCTAAATGGCAACAAAACGATAAAAACAGCCTCGGCTCCAAGGGCGGTCAGTGCTGGGGCCCGTTCGGGTGCATAATCCGGCCTCGACCATGAACCGACTCTCATCCATATTGCCTATTGCCCAAGTTCTTGTGGGGGTGGAAGCCACCAGCAAGAAACGCGCATTCGAAGAAGCCGGACTTCTCTTTGAGAATCTACACGGCTTGTCTCGTGCCTTGGTCACCGACAGTCTGTTTGCCCGGGAGCGATTGGGTTCGACAGGTTTGGGCCATGGTGTGGCCATCCCTCATGGTCGCATCAAAGGCCTCAAGTCGCCCATGGCTGCTGTCTTTCAATTGGCCCAGCCGATTGGTTTTGACGCCCCAGATGAGCAACCAGTCAACTTGTTGATCTTTTTGTTGGTGCCCGAGGCGGCCACACAAAAACACCTCGAAATTTTGTCTGAAATCGCTGAACTGTTGAGTGACACGGTGCTGCGCGAATGCATCAAAGGCAGTACAGCCCAAACCGGTTTGCACCAATTGATTGCCCAGTGGCAGTCGGCCCAAACGGCCTGATGGTGCACTGCTGAAGTTCCGCGATGAAGCCTTCCGTCATCAGCGCCGATGTTTTGTTCGAAGACCATCGGCACCAGCTGAAATGGCAGTGGTTGGCAGGTTTGGGTGCCTCTGAGCGCCGCTTTGATGAGGTGGCGGTGCGCGCAGCCCGATCGGGTGCCGATTTGGTGGGCTACCTCAATTACATCCACCCTTACCGTGTACAGATCTTGGGTCCACGCGAAGTGGCTTATCTGACCCTTGGAACGGAAGAAGACTGTGCCCGACGTATAGCCCGGATTGTGACCCTGGAGCCCCCTGTCTTGGTGCTGGCAGATGGTCAGACAGCCCCAGATGCCTTGTTGGCCATGTGTGAACGGGCTCAAATCCCCATGTTTTCGACCGATCAGTCATCGGCATTTGTGATCGATGTGCTGCGGGCTTACTTGTCCAAACACTTTGCCGACCGCACCACGATGCACGGGGTGTTCATGGACATCTTGGGCATGGGTGTTCTGATCACCGGCGAGTCGGGCTTGGGCAAAAGCGAGTTGGGCTTGGAACTGATTTCCCGCGGCAACGGCTTGGTGGCTGACGATGCCGTCGATCTGTACCGCATCAACCAGACCACCATTGAGGCGCGTTGCCCTGATTTGCTACAAAACCTGCTGGAAGTCCGAGGCATTGGCTTGCTCGACATTCGGGCCATCTTTGGTGAAACGGCGGTTCGTCGCAAGATGCGCCTGAAGTTGATCGTGCATCTGGTGCGGCGCGAAACTTTGGAGCGCGATTACGAACGCTTGCCTTCAGAGCCTTTGCGCCAAGATGTGCTCGGAATCCCTGTGCAAAAGGTGGTGATTCAAGTGATGGCGGGTCGCAACATCGCCGTTTTGGTTGAGGCAGCGGTACGAAATACCATCTTGCAGATGCGCGGCATCGACACCTACCAAGAATTCATCGAACGGCAACGCCGCGCCATGGAGTAGAGCGCCCCAGCCCTCAGCGGGCGTTGCGGTGAGGGCAGGGATTTTGTGTGCAGTGTGCGTACAAACTCAAGGCATGGTCAGCGATCTCAAACCCTTTGGCCTTGGCCACCGCGTGTTGACGTGATTCGATCTCGGCATCGTAAAACTCTTCAACTCGGCCGCAATCGAGACACACCATGTGGTCATGGTGTTGTCCTTCGTTCAACTCATAAACGGATTTACCGCTTTCAAAGTGGTTGCGACTCAAAATTCCGGCTTGCTCAAACTGAGTCAAAACCCGGTAAACGGTGGCCAAGCCGATGTCGGCATTGTCAAGCAACAATTGGCGAAAAACATCCTCTGCGGTCATGTGGCGCATGGAGCCACTTTGGAACACTTCCAAAATTTTGAGCCGCGGCAACGTGGCTTTGAGGCCATTGTTTTTCAGTTCATCGATTTGGCGCATGGGATGGGCGTGTCCTGTCGTTGGGCAGCGGTTGGCTGGATAAGCTGCCGCTACAATGGCCATGATCATATCGGCACCCATCCAACCATGACCGCATCCCCGACATTCCGCTCTTCCACCCGTTTACTGGCTGCAGGCCTTGTGCTTTTTAGCTTGGTCGGTTGCAGTGGCTTGGCCGATGTCAACCGAGACACTTTCAGGCCCTATGTGCCCGAGGTGGTGCAAGGCAATTTCATTTCCAAAGAGCAAAGACAAGTTTTGCGTCTTGGCATGGCCCGTGTGCAGGTGCGCGAGGTCTTGGGGACGCCCTTGGTCGCCAGTTTGTTCCATGCAGACCGGTGGGATTACGCGTTCAGCATCCAAAGGCAAGGCGTAGCGCCGCAAAATTTCAGACTCACGGTTCATTTCAAGGGCGATGTGTTGGACCGTGTGGAAGGTGATGAGTTGCCCAGTGAGTCTGAATTTGCGGGGCGCTTGATCAGGCCTCGAGCCACAGGCAAATTGCCGATCTTGCAAGCCAGTGAAGAAGACCTGAAGAAGTTCCCAGCCACGCCGGCTGCCAGTTCCGTCAACCCGCCTGCGCCCACAGCCCCCAGAACTTATCCACCCTTGGAGCCTGTTTCGCGCTGAGCGCGTCGGTCGCTTGTGTCCAGTTCGGCGGTTGAGTCCCCATTCCATTCAAACCCCCAATGACCACTTTGAAACAACTGCCCATCACCGTCGCGGGCGCCTCTGGCCGCATGGGGCACATGCTCATTGAGGCCATCTTGGCCTCTGACGACTGCCGGCTCTCGGGGGCCCTCGATATCGCCGCCAGCCCTGCGCTGGGCCAAGATGCTGGTGCTGCCATGGGGCGGACCACAGGTGCTTGGGTCACCGCTGACCTGCACGCAGGCCTGAAAGAATCGGCATGTTTGATCGATTTCACCCGTCCAGAGGGCACACTGGCGCATTTGAAAGTCTGCCGTGAATTGGGTGTCAAAGCGGTCATTGGGACCACAGGTTTCACCGATGCACAAAAAGCCGAAATCGCCAACATCGCGCAAGACATTGCCATCGTCATGGCGCCCAACATGAGTGTGGGTGTCAACGTCACCCTCAAGCTGTTGCAAATGGCAGCCCAGGCCATGCCCACCGGCTACGACATCGAGATCATCGAAGCCCATCACCGTCACAAAGTCGATGCACCTTCGGGCACCGCCCTCAAGATGGGTGAAGTGATTGCAGAGGCCATGGGGCGCGATTTGAACGCATGTGCGGTGTACGAGCGCTTTGGCCACACGGGTGAGCGCGACCCGTCCACCATTGGGTTTTCCACCATCCGAGGCGGCGACATTGTTGGCGATCACACGGTGCTTTTTGCGGGGATCGGCGAGCGCATTGAGGTGACACACAAATCAGCCAGCCGATCCACCTACGCACAAGGCAGTCTGCGGGCGGCACGCTTTTTGTCAGGTCAAGCCCGCGGCCTGTTTGACATGTTTGACGTGTTGAATTTGCGCTGAGGCGCATCCACCGAAAAAAACACCATGAGCTTGTACGACTTCTGGCTGCACAGCGACGTTGTGAGCCTGGTTTTGGCGGTGTTGCTGTTGGTCCTGTCTGTGGGTTCTTGGGTGGTGATGGCCTGGAAATGGCGTTTTCTCTCGCGTGTGCGCCGTGACGTGCCCCGCAGTGTGGCCGCTTTCTGGCAGGCATCGGGCTTTGACGAAGGGCGTCAGCGCGTGGCCCAATTCGACCAAGATGCATGCGTTCTGCCTTTATTGGAAGCCAGTTTGTTGCCTTTGGGGGGGACTTTGGCGTCTTCTGGCGACCGGCATCACCAGTTGACCCGGGTGCTGCGCGATGCCATGCAAGCGGTTGTGCGCCGATTGCACTGGGGGCAAACATGGTTGGCCACTGCTGGCGCGATTTCGCCCTTCATTGGCTTGTTGGGGACGGTTTGGGGCATCTTCAATGCGCTGGCAGGGTTGTCGCAAGGTGGCGCGATTCGCATCGAAGAGATTGCCGGACCCGTGGGTGAGGCCTTGGTCATGACGGCTGCGGGCTTGGCTGTCGCGATCCCAGCCGTGTTGGGCTACAACTTCTTGGGGCGACGCATTGGCCACATCGAAGCCGAGCTGGAAGGCTTCGCGCACGATGTGCGCGCCCTTTTGGCCGGACCTGAAGGCTGAAACGCCATGGCTTTTGGTCGATTGTCCAGCCGTCCACCCGATCCACCCATGGGTGACATCAATGTGACGCCCTTGGTGGACGTGATGTTGGTCTTGTTGGCGATTTTCATGGTCACGGCCCCCCTGATGACCAGCGCCATCCGGCTGGACCTGCCCCAAAGCGAAGGCGCCGACACCGGCGCTTTGGCGTCGTCTGTGGTGTTGGTGGTGGATGCCCAAGGCGCCTTGTATTTGAACGACAAAGCCATCACGGCGCAAGCCTTGAAAACGCATCTGACTGGTGTGGCCCGTCGGGATCCACAAACCGAGTTGGAGCTGCGGGCCGATGCCTCGGTGCCTTATGGCCGGGTGGTGGAAGCCATGGGCTTGGCTCAAAAAGCGGGCCTGACCCGCATTGGCTTTGTGGCCCAGCTGGCAGCCCCCTGATGGGCCCTGGTTTGCGTGTCTCAGGCCCGCTGATTGTGCTGTCCCAACCCCTACAATTCAGCCCTATGCAAGACAAGTACAACCACCTCGAAGTCGAACCCGCAGCGCAAAGGCGCTGGACGGCCCGCGATGCCTACCGCGTCAACGAAGACGCCAGCAAAAAGAAGTTCTACGCCTGCTCCATGCTGCCTTACCCCAGCGGCAAGCTGCACATGGGCCATGTGCGCAACTACACCATCAACGACATGCTCACGCGCAGCCTGCGCATGAAGGGCTACAACGTGCTCATGCCCATGGGCTGGGACGCTTTTGGCCTGCCCGCCGAAAACGCTGCGCTTAAAAACGGCGTGCCCCCGGCCAAATGGACGTACGAGAACATCGCCTACATGAAAAAGCAGATGCAGGCGATGGGCTTGGCCATCGACTGGTCGCGCGAAGTGGCGACCTGCGATCCGACGTATTACAAGTGGAACCAGTGGTTGTTTTTGAAGATGCTGGCAAAAGGCATCGCCTACCGCAAGACGCAGGTTGTGAATTGGGACCCGGTGGACCAGACCGTGTTGGCCAACGAGCAGGTGATTGATGGCAAGGGTTGGCGCACTGGCGCGCCGGTGGAAAAGCGCGAGATCCCTGGTTATTACCTGAACATCACCCAGTATGCGCAAGAGCTGCTGGACCACGTGCAGATCGGCAACGACAAGGCCACGCTCAACGGCTGGCCCGACAAAGTGCGCCTGATGCAGGAAAACTGGATCGGCAAGAGCGAAGGCGTGCGTTTTGCGTTCCCGCACACCGTCACCGGCGCTGATGGTGCTTTGGTCGGTGACGGCAAGATGTATGTCTTCACCACCCGCGCCGACACCATCATGGGCGTCACGTTTTGTGCGGTGGCGGCGGAACACCCGCTGGCGTTGCATGCGGCTTCGTCCAATCCTGCTTTGGCGACGTTCCTAGAAGAATGCAAGAGCGGCGGCACGACCGAGGCCGAGCTGGCCACGCAAGAGAAAAAGGGCATGGCCACGGGCCTGTTTGTGACGCATCCGTTGACGGGTGCGCAGGTCGAGGTCTGGGTCGGCAACTACGTGCTCATGTCTTACGGCGATGGTGCAGTGATGGGCGTGCCTGCGCACGATGAACGGGATTTTGCGTTTGCTTTGAAGTACGACTTGCCTATTCGTCAGGTGGTTGGACTGGCTCCGGCCGAGTCGGGCTTGGTGGTTGGGGCTGGCGAGGAGTCGTTCGACGAGCGTGTCTGGCAAGAGTGGTACGCCACCAAAAACGGTGTTTGTGTCAACTCTGGAGAACTCAACGGCCTGAGCTTCAAGGCAGCCGCCAACCAAGTGGCCGATCTGCTGGCCGCCAAAGACTTGGGCGAGAAGAAGACCACCTGGCGTTTGCGCGACTGGGGCGTGAGCCGCCAGCGTTACTGGGGCACGCCGATCCCGATCATCCATTGCGACGGGGGCGACGGGCCCGGGGGCCCCTCCCCTGGCTGCGGCGCGGTGCCGGTGCCCGAAAAAGACCTGCCGGTGGTGCTGCCGCAAGACTGTATCCCCGACGGCTCGGGCAACCCCTTGCTCAAGCACGAAGGCTTTCATGCCGGGGTCACTTGCCCCGTCTGCGGTAAGCCTGCACGTCGGGAGACCGACACCATGGACACCTTCGTGGATTCGTCTTGGTACTTCATGCGTTATTGCGATCCGACCAACACCGACAAGATGGTGGCGGACGGTACCGATTACTGGATGCGGGATCAGCACCAAGCCACGGGTGGCAGCGGCATGGACCAGTACATTGGCGGTATCGAGCACGCCATCCTGCACTTGCTGTATGCGCGTTTTTGGACCAAGGTCATGCGCGATCTGGGTTTGGTCAAGGTTGATGAGCCGTTCACCAAGCTGCTGACCCAGGGCATGGTGCTCAACCACATTTATTCGCGCCGCACCGCCAAAGGCGGCAAGGACTATTTTTGGCCACACGATGTCGAGCCTGTGCTCGATGAATCGGGCAAGGTCATTGGTGCCCAACTCAAGAACGAAGCCGACAGCGGTGATGGCCGCTTGCCGGTGGGCACGGCCATCGACTACGAAGGCGTGGGCACCATGTCCAAGTCGAAAAACAACGGCGTCGACCCGCAAGACCTGATCGAGAAATACGGCGCCGACACGGCGCGGCTCTACACCATGTTCACGGCGCCACCCGAGGTAACCTTGGAATGGAACGATTCGGCCGTGGAAGGCAGCTACCGTTTCTTGCGCCGGGTCTGGAACTTCGCGTTCAAGCACCACGAGATGCTGCGCTCGGCCACCGGCCAAGACCTGAGCCAGGCTGCTTTGGGTGACACGGCCAAAGCGCTGCGCCGCGAGATGCACCTGGTGCTCAAGCAAGTGGGCTACGACTACGAGCGCATGCAGTACAACACCGTGGTGTCCGGTTGCATGAAGCTGCTGAACGCGCTGGAGGACTTCAAGCCCGATGGCAGCCCAGGAGATGCCGCCGCCCTGTGCGAAGGTGTTTCGATTTTGATGCGCATGCTCTACCCGGCCTGCCCCCATATCACCGACGACATCTGGCAACAAATGGGCTTTGTCCAGGCCGTGGGCGAGTTGCTCGACGCGCCTTGGCCCACCGTGGACGAGTCGGCCTTGGTGCGTGACCAGATCGAGATGATGTTGCAAATCAACGGCAAGCTGCGTGGGTCCATCTGGGTGCCCGCATCGGCAAACAAAGCGCAGATCGAGGCCGCCGCCTTGGGCCATGAAGCTTTCATCAAGCAAGCGGCAGGTGCCGCGCCCAAGAAGGTCATCGTGGTGCCTGGCCGCTTGGTCAATCTGGTGGTTTGAATCGGCTTGTCCATGACCACCCCGCGCCGCCATTTTTTACAAGGTTTATGGGCCGTGCCTTTGACCGCAGGCCTGTCCGCATGTGGTTTCCAGTTGCGCAGTGTGGGGGATTACCCGTTCAAGACCTTGTACGCCAATTTTTCCATCAACTCGTCTTTGGGTGTGGAGTTGCGCCGAAATTTGCTGGGCACTGGCCGCATCGAGGTGTGGAGCGAGCCCGTGCAAATGCTCAAAGCCGATGCCATTTTGGACATCTTGAGTGAAGAACGCCAGCAGGTGGTGGTGGGCATCAATGCCTTGGGTCAGGTGCGCGAATTGCAGCTGCGTTTGCGTGTCAGGTTTCGCTTGCGGACCCCCGATGGCGTGAATTGGATCGATTCGGTGGAGTTGGCTCAGCAGCGAGATTTGAGTTTCAATGAAACGGCCGCTTTGTCCAAAGAAATCGAGCAAGCCATGATGTACCGTGACATGCAAACCGACATCGTGCAGCAGATCATGCGGCGTTTGGCGATGGTCAAGCCGCCGTCCAAGACCGTCGCTGTGCCTGCGCTCAAGCCCTGAGCCTCTGATGCAGTTGGCACCCTCTCAGCTGTCGGCACATTTGCAAAAAGGTTTGCGCAGCCTGTATGTGTTGCACGGCGATGAGCCCTTGTTGCAGCAAGAAGCCGCCGATACCCTCCGTGCAGCGGCCCGAATTCAAGGTTATACCGAGCGCAGCGTGCACACCGTATCCGGTGCGCATTTTGACTGGAGTGAGGTTTTGGCGGCAGGGGGATCGCTCAGCTTGTTTGCCGACAAACAAATCGTCGAAGTGCGTATTCCTTCTGGCAAACCGGGCAAGGAAGGCAGTGCTGCTTTGCAGCAGTTGGCCGCCTCCACTCAAGGCAACGACAGCACGCTCACTTTGGTCAGCCTGCCTCGCCTCGATGCCGCCGCCCGCAAAGGGGCTTGGTTTGGCGCCCTTGAAAATTTCGGGGTTTCTGTCCAGATTGATCCCATTGAGCGCAACGCCTTGCCCCAATGGATCGCACAGCGCCTGCAAATGCAGGGTCAACATGTGGCAGCTGGTGAAGAGGGGCAACGTACCCTGCAGTTTTTTGCAGATCGGGTCGAAGGCAATTTGTTGGCCGCTTTTCAGGAAATTCAAAAATTGGGCCTGCTTTACCCACGAGGCGACATCAGCCAATCGCAAGTTGAAGCCGCGGTGGTCAATGTGGCCCGCTACGACGTGTTCAAGTTGTCCGAGTCGGTGCTGTCCGGTCAAGTTGCCCGGGTTCAGCGCATGCTCGATGGGTTGCAGGCGGAGGGTGAGGCTGCCGTTTTGGTGCACTACACCTTGGCCGAAGACATCCGCGCTTTGAAACGTGTGAAGGACGCCATGGTGGCTGGCAAACCCCTGCCCATGGCCCTGCGTGAACAGCGTGTTTGGGGGGCGCGAGAACGTTTGTTCGAGCGCGTGTTGCCCCGCATGACCGAGGCGCGTTTGACGGGCTTGCTGTTGGCCGCCCACCAGGTCGATGGGATCGTCAAAGGCTTGAAAGTGCCCGACTGGCCGACCGATCCATGGCAAGCTTTGCAGCGCTTGGCCCTGCGTTTTTCGCGTTTTTGCATGCTGCGTTGAGTGCCACGCGCATCTGCGAAAATGTGGCCATGACCGAATTGAACACCGCTTCACACATGCAGGCCTTGGGCCAGCAAGCCAAAAAGGCGTCGGCTCTGATGGCCCAGGCTTCCGCAGCCACCAAGAACGCGGCTTTGCGCCGTCTGGGACCGCGCCCGCGCTGCCGGCTTGGCCGAACCCCTGGTGGATCGCCTGAAACTCACCCCCAAGGTGCTCGAGACCTGTGCCCAAGGCTGCGAGCAATTGGCGGCCATGCCCGATGTGATCGGCGAGATCATCGGCATGAAACAGGTGCCCAGCGGCATCCGCGTGGGCCAGATGCGGGTGCCGATTGGCGTGTTCGGCATGATCTTTGAAAGCCGCCCTAACGTGACCATCGAAGCGGCCAGCCTGTCGATCAAAAGCGGCAACGCTTGTATTTTGCGTGGCGGCTCCGAGGCCATCGAGTCGAACAAAGCCCTGGCCCAGCTGGTGCAGCAAGCCCTCACCGACAGCGGCTTGCCTGTCAACGCGGTGCAGCTGGTGCAAACCACCGACCGCGCGGCTGTAGGTCAACTCATCACCATGCCGCAATTTGTGGATGTGGTCATACCGCGTGGCGGCAAGGGCCTGATCGAGCGCATCAGCGCCGAGGCCAAGGTGCCCGTCATCAAGCATTTGGACGGCAATTGCCACACCTATGTGGACGATCCTTGCGACATCGCGATGGCCGTGAAGGTGGCTGACAACGCCAAAACCCACAAGTACAGCCCCTGCAATGCCAGCGAGAGTTTGTTGGTGGCGCGGGGCGTGTCCGCTCAATTTCTGCCCAAAATCGGCGCAATCTATGCCGCGAAAGGTGTGGAGATGCGCTGCTGCCCAGAATCCAAAGCCATTTTGAGCCAGGTGTCGGGGGCCCATTTGGAGGACGCTACCGAGCAAGACTGGTTCGAGGAGTACCTCGCGCCCATCATCAGCGTCAAGGTGGTCGCTGGGCTGGACGAAGCCATTGCCCACATCAACCACTACAGCAGCCACCACACCGACGCCATCCTGACCCGAGATCACCTGCACGCCCAGCGCTTTTTACGCGAGGTCGACTCGGCCAGCGTCATGGTCAACGCCAGCACCCGCTTTGCCGATGGCTTCGAATACGGACTGGGTGCCGAGATCGGCATCAGCACCGACAAGTTCCACGCCCGTGGCCCAGTGGGCATCGAAGGTCTGACCTCACTCAAGTACGTGGTGCTGGGCGAAGGTGAAGTGCGTGTCTGATGCTTGCAAAGCCATGTTTTGGCCTCATATCCATTTTTGTTTTAGTTAACCAAGCCCCTTAAAGGTCGCCCATGGTCCCCCACCTCGTCACCGCCTTGACTGGCCCCATCAATGAGCTGGAACAGCGCATCCTCGACTCCATGCCGGCCATCGAGCGCTGGTTTCGCTTGGAATGGATGGAGCACACGCCGCCGTTTTACACCTCGGTGGACATCCGCAATGCCGGTTTCAAGCTGGCCCCGGTGGACACCAACCTGTATCCGGGTGGCTGGAATAACCTGACGCCCGAAATGCTGCCTTTGGCGGTGCAGGCGGCGCAAGCGGCCATCGAGAAGATCTGTCCCGAGGCCAAAAATCTGCTGATCATTCCGGAAAACCACACCCGCAACACCTTTTATTTGGCCAATGTGGTGCAGCTGCAGCGCATCTTCCACATGGCAGGTCTCAATGTGCGCTTGGGCTCGATCAATCCCGAGATCAAGGAAAGCACCACCATCGAGCTGCCCAATGGAGAAAGTGTGACCTTGGAGCCGGTGGTGCGCAGCCAGCACCGCTTGGGCCTGAAAGACTTTGACCCCTGCACCATTTTGCTGAACAACGACTTGTCAGCGGGTGCACCGGGCATTTTGGAAGAGTTGCATGAGCAGTTTTTGCTGCCACCTTTGCACGCGGGCTGGAGCGTGCGCCGCAAAACCAAACATTTTCAAAGCTACGAAGAAGTGGCCAAGCGCTTTGGCAAGCTGCTGGGCATTGACCCTTGGCTCATCAACCCGATGTTCAGCCAGTGCGGTGATGTGAACTTTGCCGAAGGCACCGGCATGGACTGCCTGCGCAGCAACGTGGATGCGCTTTTGACCAAAATCAAGCGCAAATACAAGGAATACGGCATCAACGAAAAGCCTTTTGTGGTCGTGAAAGCCGACAACGGCACCTATGGCATGGGCATCATGACGGTGCGTGATGTGGCCGATTTGGATGCCATCAACCGCAAGACCCGCAACAAGATGAACGTCATCAAGGACGGTCAGACCGTGAACGACGTCATCATCCAGGAAGGCGTTTTGACCAACGAGCGCATCAACGACGCCGTGGCCGAGCCGGTGGTCTACATGATGGACCGCTACGTGGTGGGCGGCTTTTACAGGGTGCATGCCGAACGCGGCGTGGACGAGAACCTCAACGCGCCGGGTGCCAGCTTCGTGCCCTTGGCCTTTGCCGACACCCCACACCTGCCCCAGCCCGGCGTCAAACCGGGTGCCAGCGTGCCCAACCGTTTTTACATGTATGGCGTGATCGGCCGTTTGGCCATGCTGGCGGCCAGCTACGAGCTGGAAGCCACCGACCCCGAGGCCGAGGTTTACGACTGAAATGGTGGGTGGCCAAAGTCTCGGCTGAAACTCAAGAGTTGCTGCACTGCAACATTTTTCATTCCACCCGAGACAGCCCCGAGCGAATGAGCGCAAAATAGCGCCCACCTGAGTCACAGCCCGATTGTTCGGGCTCATTTATGTCTTCTACAAAGTCCTCCCTCACCGCCCTGACCCTGGGGGCCATTGGTGTGGTTTATGGCGACATCGGCACCAGCGTGCTGTACGCCATGAAAGAGGTCTTTGGGTCTGGGCATGTGCCCTTCACGCCAGACAACGTCTACGGCATCCTTTCCATTTTTTTCTGGACACTGACCACCATCGTGTCTCTGAAGTACGTGGTGCTGGTGTTGCGGGCCGACAACCACGGCGAAGGCGGCTTGGTGGCCATGCTGGCTTTGGCCTCGCAGTCGGTGAAAGACCAGCCGCAATTGCGCAAGGTGCTGCTTTTGGTGGGCATTTTTGGGACTTGTCTGTTTTATGGCGATGGCGTGATCACACCGGCCATTTCGGTGCTGTCAGCGGTCGAAGGGCTGGAGATCATCTCGCCCGCCTTCAAAAAATCAGTCATTCCGCTGACCCTGGTGATTTTGTTCTTGTTGTTTTGGGTTCAAAAACGCGGTACTGCGGGCATCGGCCGGTTTTTTGGGCCGATCACCTTGGTTTGGTTCTTGGCCATTGCCGCTTTGGGCCTGTTGCAGATTGTTCAGCGTCCCGAAATCTTGTTGGCGATCAGCCCGCACTACGCGCTGAGCTTCATCTGGCACCACCCGGGCACCACCTTCATCATCTTGGGTGCGGTGGTTTTGTGCGTGACCGGCGCCGAAGCGCTTTATGCCGACATGGGGCACTTTGGCAAAAAACCGATCCGCTTGGCCTGGTTTTCGGTGGTCATGCCATGTTTGACGCTCAATTATTTCGGCCAAGGTGCGCTGCTGCTTGCAGAACCCGAAGCGGTCAAAAACCCCTTCTACATGATGGCCCCTGACTGGGCCTTGTTGCCCATGGTGGGCTTGGCGACGATGGCGACAGTGATCGCTTCGCAGGCGTTGATTTCAGGGGCTTTCAGTGTCACCAAGCAAGTGATTCAGTTGGGTTATTTGCCACGCCTGCAGGTCTTGCACACCAGCGAGACCGACACGGGTCAAATTTACATGCCCTTTGTCAATTGGAGCTTGTTTGCGGCCATTGTGTTGGCCGTCGTGATGTTCAAGTCCTCCAGCAACCTGGCGGCGGCCTATGGCATTGCCGTGTGCACCGACATGCTGATCACCACCGTGCTCACCTTCTTTGTGATTCGCCACGCTTGGAAGCTGCCTTTGGCCCTGTGCATTGGAGCCACTGGTTTTTTCTTGCTGGTTGATCTGGCCTTTTGGGCTTCGAACATGTTCAAGTTGTTGGACGGCGGCTGGTTCCCCTTGATGCTGGGGGCCGTGATTTTTACTTTCATGTTGACTTGGCACGATGGACGCCGATTGCTCAACGCCTCTTTGCGCTCCGATGCCCTGAGGCTGACCGACTTTCTGGAGGCTGTTTTCGTCGCACCGCCAACCCGTGTGACGGGCACCGCTGTGTTTTTGACCGCAGAGGTGGGCACGGTGCCCAATGCCTTGCTTCATAACCTCAAGCACAACAAAGTCTTGCACCAACGCAACCTGTTTGTGACGGTGCAAAACTTGGAAATCCCCCGCATGCCCGTGGCACAGCGTTTGGAAGTCACCGACCTTGGCAGTGATTGCTGGCAAATCATCGTCAACTATGGCTTCAAGGACAACCCGGATCTTCCGTCGGCATTGGCCAACATCGGTGACAACGGAGACCGGTTGGACCCCATGATGACCAGTTATTTCTTGTCACGGGACATCGTGATTCCGACCATCGGTGGCGGCATGGCCACTTGGCGTGAAAAGCTGTTTGCCCAAATGCACCACAACGCCAGCGGTGCAGCGGCGTTTTTGAACTTGCCCACCAATGCGGTGGTCGAGCTGGGCTCCAAAATCGAAATCTGACGCACTGTGGCCACGACCCACCTTTTGTACCTGCATGGATTTCGGTCGTCACCGCATTCGGCCAAGGCCCAAACCATGGCCAGGCTGATGCAGGCCCAGCACCCCGAAGTTTCTTGGTGGTGTCCGCAGTTGCCCGCATCCCCTGCGCAAGCGATTGACCTGCTGCTGCAGGGCACTGCCGCCTGGCCGCGAGAGCAGATGGCGGTGATCGGCTCTTCGCTCGGCGGTTTTTATGCCGCCTGGCTGTCGGCCCACTGGGGTGTTCCTGCGGTGTTGATCAACCCGGCCGTGCACCCCTCGCGCGATCTGGCGCGCTACATCGGTGAGCACCCGGTGTGGCAAGACCCGGCGCAAAGCATCTTTTTTGAACCGGCTTTTGTGCAAGAGCTCCAAGAGTTAGAAAGTCTGCCCTTGCCAGCTCGGCCCGCCACGCTGGCCCTGATCGCCAAGGGCGACGAGGTGCTGGACTGGCGCGAAATGCTGGCCCGCCACCAGGCCGGGCAGGTGCGCCTGATCGAAGGCGGCGACCATGCCCTGAGTGATTTTGACGAGCACTTGCCGCAAATCCTTGAATTTCTGCGCTTGGCCTGAGTCCTTGCCCAGGATTGGGCAGGCGGCATGGGAAAATCCGGCCATGTACGTATTATTTGAAGATGCCGGCAAATTCATGGCCGGTCGGATCATGTCCGAAGCCGAGGCTTCTGCGCAGGTCGAACTCGACTCCGGTAAACGGGTCAAGGTCAAATCGGCCCACCTGCTGCTGAAGTTCGACAAACCGGCCCCGGCCGCGTTGCTCAGTGATGCTGCCGCTTTGAGCCAGACCATCGAATTGGAGCTGGCCTACGAGTGCGCCTCGGACGAAGAGTTCGGCTTTGGCGACCTGGCACAAGACTATTTCAGCGCCAGCGCCAGCACCACTGAGCAGGTGGCGGCTTTGCTGCGCTTGCACGAAGCCCCGCATTACTTCCGCCGGGGCAGTGCCAAAGGGCGCTTTCGCAAAGCCCCGGCCGACATCGTGCAGCAAGCCTTGCTGGCCATCGAGAAGAAAAAGCAGGTCCAGGCCCAAATCGAGGCCTGGTCTGCCGATCTGGTGGCGGGCACTTGCCCGGCCCCGATCCGCGAGCAGCTCTACAAGATCCTGTTTCGTCCGGACAAAAACACCCCCGAATACAAGGCCGTGGTCGAGGCCAGCAAGAGCAGCCAGAACGCGCCTTTGCACTTGTTGCAAAACGCCGGAGCCATCGCCTCGCCCTGGGATTTTCATTGGCAGCGTTTCTTGTTTGACCTGTTTCCCAAAGGCACAGGCTTTCCCCCCTTGCAAGCACCGGCCATCACCGACGACTTGCCGCTGGCGCCGGTGCAAGCGTTTTCGATTGACGACTCGCACACCACCGAAATCGACGATGCCTTGTCTCTGCAAGGCCTGGGCACAGGCACGGTCACCGTGGGCATCCACATCGCCGCACCCGGCCTGGCCCTGAGCCCCGGCAGCGCCATCGACCAACTGGGCCGCGCCCGCCTGTCCACCGTCTACATGCCCGGCTACAAAATCACCATGCTGCCCGACAGCGTGGTGCAGGCCTACACCCTGATCGAAGGGCGCAACTGCCCGGCGGTGTCGCTGTACGTCACCTTCAGCGAAGACACGTTGGAGGTACAAAGCGCCGAAACACGTTTGGAGCGGGTGCCGATTTTGGTCAACCTGCGCCACGACCAATTGGACGATCGCATCACCCGCGAATGGCTGGAGAGCGAGGACCAGAGCGACCACGCCGATGTGCCCGTGGGCCGCGACACCCTGGCCTTTTACTGGCGTCTGGCGCAAACCCTGAAAGCGCGGCGAGAAGTGGTGCGCGGCAAGCCCGAAAACTTCAACCGCCCGGACTACAGTTTCAAGTTGGAGCGTGCCAGCAACGACATGCCGCCTGCTGGAGACGAAACCGTGGTCATCGGCACCCGCAAGCGCGGCGCACCGCTCGACCTGATGGTGGCCGAGGCCATGATCTTGGCCAACAGCACCTGGGGCCAGTGGATGGCCAGTTTGGGCGTACCCGGCATTTACCGCAGTCAGGCCAGCTTGGCGCCCGGCGTGAAAGTGCGCATGGGCACCAAGGCGCTGCCGCATGCCGGCATTGGCGTGCCCAGCTACGCCTGGAGCACCTCACCGCTGCGGCGCTACACCGACCTGGTCAACCAGTGGCAAATCATCGCCTGCGCCAAGCATGGCGCCACCGCCGCATTGGCCGCGCCCTTCAAGCCCAAAGACGCCGAATTGTTCTCCATCATCAGCGGTTTCGATGCGGCCTACAGCGCCTACAACAGCGTGCAGTCCAGCATGGAGCGCTATTGGACGCTGCGCCATGTGCAGCAGCACGGCATCGAAGAGCTGGACGCCAGCCTGGTCAAGGAGATGGGCGGCGGCATTTGGCTGGTGCGCGCCGACACCTTGCCCCTGATGTTCAGCGTCATGGGCGCGCAATCTTTGTCCAGAGGTGCGCGGGTGCGGGTTAAGCTGGCCGAGGTCGATCTCATGGCCTTGGATGTGCGGGGCACCGTGATGGCCCATTTGGATGCAGACCCCTTGTTGGACGGCGTTGTTGGCCAAAGCGATGAAGCGGAGGACGATGACAATTTGCCCGCGGGCCCTGTGACCATCGCGGTGGATTTGAGTGACAGTCCACAGGACTTGCCTGCCTAAACCCAGCGAAAGAGCCTGAGAGATGCGCGCATTCGGACGGTGGTTGTTGCTTTTGCTCTTGGCCTTTGTGGGCCTGCAGCTCTTTTTTGTGCTGCGCGTGTTGAGCATGCCATGGGTGATGCCCGAATCCACGGCTTTTCAACGTTCTCAGGCTTGGCAAATTCTCATGCGAGACGGCCAACTGCCTTGGCGCCAAGAGGTGGTGACCTTGAGCGCTGTCAGCACCAAAGTGCAGCGCGCCGTGCTGGCCTCGGAAGATGACGCATTCACCCAACACTCAGGTATTTGGTGGCAATCGCTGGAAAGCGCGTGGGAGAAAAATGCCAAGGCCAAAGCCCAAGCCGAAAAACGCGCCCAGCGGCAACCCGAAAAGCCTGTCACCGTGAAGATCGTTGGCGGTTCGACCATCACCCAACAATTGGCCAAAAACCTTTTTTTATCCGGCGAACGCACCTTGCTGCGCAAGGCACAAGAGGCGCTCATCACCTTGACGATTGAGGCTTTTTTGAGCAAAAGCCGCATTCTGGAAATCTACTTGAACCAGGTGGAATGGGGCGAGGGCGTCTTTGGTATCGAAGCCGCCGCCCAACATTACTTTCGCAAAAGCGCGGCCCAATTGAATGCTTGGGAGTCTGCGCGTTTGGCCGTCATGTTGCCGCGTCCGCGCTACTTTGAAAAGTTGCCGCAGTCGCCTTATTTGGCGCAACGCGCCGAGACCATTGTGGCCCGCATGAACAGCGTGGTCTTGCCATGAGTTTGACCACCACAGCGCCCCCAACCCTGCGCATTTTGGGCATCGATCCTGGCTTGCAAACCACGGGCTTTGGTGTGATCGACATCACGGGCTCTCGTTTGAACTATGTGGCCAGTGGCGTGATTGAGACCACCCGCGAGGAAATGGGCAACCTGCCCGCGCGTCTCAAAGTCATTTACGACGGGATCCGAGAAATCAGCGAGCGTTACCAACCCGATGTGGCCTCGGTCGAGATCGTGTTCGTCAACATCAACCCGCAAGCGACTTTGCTGCTGGGCCAGGCCCGTGGTTGTTGTGTCACGGCCTTGGTGTCCTGTGGTCTGCCTGTGGCCGAGTACACCGCCTTGCAAATGAAGCAGTCCGTCACCGGTCACGGCCGTGCCGCCAAATCACAAATTCAGGAGATGGTGAAGCGCTTGTTGCAGTTGCCCGTGGTGCCACGGCAAGACGCGGCAGATGCCTTGGGGATGGCCATCACCCATGCCCACGCCAGCCCGTCCATGAACAAGCTGGCTGCGCAGGGCGTGCTCAGCCGAAAAACCCACGGCATGTTCAGAGGCGGCCGCAGCCACTGATCTGGCAGCGGTGGCTGGGCGGCCTCTTGCGCCCTGGCCAGTGCTTGACCTTTTTAAATCTCGAAGTTGTCAATCAGGCGCGTTGTGCCCAACTTGGCCGCGCCCAGGACCACCAGGGGGTCACCAGCCTGTGGGGTCTGCAGGTCGTGTCGGCGCCGCACCGTGAGGTAATCGGGCTGCCAGCCCCTTAGACGCAGCCCTTGCATGGCCATGGCCTCCAGCGCCGGCAAATGCTGGGCCAGTGCATCGGCAGCGGCCAGGGCGTCGCAGCCCAGTGCGCGCAGGGCCAGTGACAGTTGCAGCGCTTCGGCGCGCTCACTCTCACTCAGGTAGCCATTGCGTGAACTCAATGCCAAACCGTCCTCGGCTCGGCAGGTGTCTGCCCCGATCACCTCGATGGGCAGAGCAAATTGGGTCACCATTTGGCGGATCACCATGAGTTGTTGGTAGTCTTTCTTGCCAAAAACAGCCACGCCTTGTGCTTTGCCAGCGAATACGCTGGAGAACAGCTTCATGACGACGGTGGAAACACCCGTGAAAAATCCCGGTCTGAATTCGCCTTCCAAGATGTCGCCCAAGGCCGGATCGGCCTGCACCTTGACGGTCTGCGGTTGGGGGTACAAGTCCGTTTCGCGCGGCGCGAAGACCACATCGCAGCCTGCAGCTTCCAGTTGGGCGCAATCGGCCTCCCAGGTGCGGGGGTAACTGTCAAAGTCCTCGTGCGGCAAAAACTGCAGACGGTTCACAAAAATGCTGGCCACCGTGCAGTCGCCTAAAGGCCGCGCTTGCTGGATCAGTTGGATATGGCCGGCATGCAGGTTGCCCATGGTGGGAACAAAGGCAGGTCGTTGGCTGGTGGCCAGGTGTTGGCGCAATTGGGCAATCGATCGGGCGATGGTGAGCATGGCGAAACGCCCTTACCAGGCGTGCAAGGCGTTGTCAGGAAAGCTGCCATCTTTGACAGCGCGCACATAAGCCAGCATAGCCTCTAAAACGCTGTTTTGGCCGGTCATGAAGTTGCGCACGAACTTGGGATTCTTGCCCAGGTTGACGCCCAACATGTCGTGCATGACCAGCACTTGGCCTGCCGTGCCATGACCTGCTCCAATCCCAATGGTGTGGCAGCGCGGCAAAGCCAAGGTGAGTTCGGCCGAGAGGGCTGCAGGGACCATTTCCAACACCAGCATGCTGGCACCGGCGTCTTGCAGTGCCAAGGCTTCTTGGCGCAGCTTGTCGGCCGAATCCCCTCGCCCTTGGACGCGGTAACCGCCCAGTGCATGCACGGTTTGCGGCGTCAGGCCCAGGTGGGCACAGACTGGGATACCGCGCTCCACCAAAAACCGCACGGTCTCGGTGGTCCAGCCGCCGCCTTCGAGCTTGACCATGTGGGCGCCGGCTTGCATCAGCACGTTGGCGCTGCGCAAAGCCTGTTCGCGCGACTCTTGGTAAGTGCCAAAGGGCAGGTCGCCAATGATCCAGGCAGTGCCTTGCACACGCTGGATGCCACGCACCACGCTCTCGGTGTGGTATCGCATGGTCTCCAGGCTCACCCCCACGGTGCTGGTCAGGCCTTGGCAGACCATGCCCAAGGAGTCACCCACCAAAATACAGTCCACACCCGCAGCGTCAGCGACCGCTGCAAAGGTGGCGTCGTAGGCGGTGAGCATGGTGATTTTTTCACCGCGTTCGCGCATCTCGTTCAGACGCGGCAGACTCACCGGTTTGCGTGTGGCCACAGGCGAGGCGGGGGGGAGTGTTCCGTAGGGGGTGGCGGTGGAGGAGGTCATGAAGGGTTCTTTCGAATCCATGGGTGCGACACGTTCACTGGGGCGTGTAGGCCAGCCGGACGTAGATGGGGGCAAAAGCTTCGGCTTGGGTGACTTTGGCCAACTCCAACAGGGCAATGAAGGTGACCACCAAAACAGGGGTGCCCAAGCTGGGGTCAAACAGGTTTTCAAATTCGACAAACTTGCGACCCTGCAGGTGCCTGAGCACGATGCTCATGTGTTCGCGCACACTCAGTTCTTCGCGGCTGATTTTGTGGTGTTGCACCAGGTTGGCACGTTTCAGAATGTCGCGCCAAGCCGATTGCAGCTCGTCCATGCTCACATCGGGAAAGCGGGGTTGCAGGCTTTGCTCGATGTGTACCTGGGTGTGTAAAAAATCACGGCCATATTGTGGAATCGCATTCAGCTGCATGGAGGCCAGTTTCATTTGCTCGTATTCGAGCAGGCGGCGGACCAGTTCTGCGCGGGGGTCTTCGGCTTCTTCACCTTCGGCCGCACGCTTAGGCGGCAAGAGCATGCGGGATTTGATCTCGATCAGCATCGCTGCCATCAACAGGTATTCGGCAGCCAGTTCGAGGTTGCGTTGGCGAATCTCGTCGACATAACTCAGGTATTGGCGTGTCACACCCGCCATCGGGATGTCCAAGATGTTGAAGTTTTGCTTGCGAATCAAGTAGAGCAACAAATCCAGCGGCCCTTCAAAGGCCTCCAGAAAAACTTCCAAAGCGTCCGGCGGGATGTACAAATCCCGCGGCATGGAAAACAAGGGCTCGCCGTACAAACGGGCGACCGCCACGTTGTCCACCACCACGGGCAAGGCCGCGTCCAAGCCCTCTGGGGCTGATTCGAGATTGGTGAAAGCCGTGCTCATGCCGGAGTGGGGCTGGATCAAGCCTTGGTTTGGTACACGTAAGGCTGTTGGGCCACGCGTGCTGCTTTGGCTTGGGCTTGGAACTGAGCGTCCATGCCGGTGTCCCACAACAAAGCCCGGCCTTGGCGTTGCTGGGCTTCCAGTTCAGGGCGCTCGACTTTGAGTTGGGCCAGAAACTGCGTGGTGTCAGAGGTGTAGTGGGGGCGGGCAAAGGGGAACATGGCTGGCCTGTAAGACAAAACGCTCATTTTACGGGCTCAGACCGGTCCCGTTTCTTCTAAGTCGATGTGCTGGGAAAAACCTGAGCGCTCGAGCAACGAGCGCGGCTGGGCATTGAGTCCGTGCAGCACCAAGCGGCCTTGGCGTTGGCTCAGGCTGCGCTGGAGTTGTTCCAGCGCATTTAAGCCCGTGGTGTCCAAAGAAATCAGTTGACGCGCATCCAAGCGCATCACCAAGCCCGGTGCAGCCGTGTCGGCCAAGCGCTGCAAAGGGTCGAGTTTGGCCACCGCACCAAAAAACAGGGTGCCGAACAAACGCGCCTCCACGTTTGTGTCGGTCTGCGAGTGGATGTCTGCGCTGAACAAGTGGCTTTGGCGGCGCACAAACAGCACAAAAGCCAGCACCAAACCCAACTCCAGAGCCACCGTCAGGTCAAACACGATGGTCACGGCGAAGGTGGAGACCATCATCAGGCGGTAGTGGTTGCTGAACTGCTTGAGGCGGGCGAACTCTCGCCATTCCCCCATGTTCCAGGCCACGAACAGCAACACACCTGCCAATACCGCCAGCGGGATGTGCATGGCCAAGGGTGCGGCCAGCAAGACCACGGCGGCCAGGGTTGCGGCGTGCACGATGCCGGCGATGGGTGAGACCGCGCCGGCGCGGATGTTGGTCACCGTGCGGGCTATCGTGCCGGTGGCGGGCATGCCGCCAAAGAAGGGCACCACGGCGTTGGCAATCCCTTGGGCCATGAGCTCTTGGTTGGGGTCGTGTTTGGGTGTGTCACTGAGTTGATCGGCCACGCGCGCGCACAAAAGGGATTCGATCGCACCCAGCAGCGCAATGGTCAAGGTGGGGACCACCAAGAGCTTGGCTGTTTCCCAAGAAAAGGCGGGCCACTGAAACACCGGCAAGCCTTGGGGGATGCCGCCAAAACGGGAGCCGATGGTGTCGACCGGCAGGCGCAGTGCCCAAGCCAAAAGCGTCAAACTCACCAAAGCGATGACGGGCGCGGGCACCCGTGAGGTGGCTTTGAGCGCACGGATGCCTTGGATGCTGTCGATTTGGCGGCGAAACTGCGAGTCCACGGCCCACAAGCGCGGCCAAAGAAACAAGCCCAGCACACACACCATGGCCAAGCCCAAAGCGTAAGGGTTGAAGCTGCCGATGGCGCCGGAGAGTGTGCCGATTTGGCTGAAGAAGTCGGCCGGCATTTTCTCCACCTGCAGGCCCATGGCATCGCGCAGCTGCGACAGACCAATGAGCACCGCAATGCCGTTGGTAAAACCAATCACCACACTCACCGGCACATGGCGCACCCAACTGCCCAAGCGCAACCAGCCGAGCAAAAAGAGCAGCACACCGGCGCTCACGGTGGAGATCAACAGGTTGGCCAAACCGTAGCGTTCGACGATGCCGTAGACGATGACGATGAAGGCACCCGCCGGGCCACCAATTTGCACCGAGGTGCCGCCCAAGGCCGAAATCAAGAAACCCGCGATGATGGCCGTCCACAAACCGGCTTCGGGTTTGAGCCCGCTGGCGATCGCAAAGGCCATGGCCAAGGGCAAGGCCACAATGCCCACCGTGACTCCGGCCCCCGCGTCGAGGGCAAATTTTTGTCGGGTGTAGCCCCGCAGGTCTTGCAGGAGGCGGGGGCGAAAGGGCGCCAGAGGCGGTAAACCGGGGAACATGTCGGCGATGTTACTCCCCGGTTGTTCAGGGTTTTGTCGGCCTGGTGTCTCAGTGGATGCGCATGCCGGGCTGTGCGCCGGGCCAAGGCTGCAGCACAAAGATGCCGGGCTCGGCCTTTTCGTCGGCATGGCTGGCGGCCAGCACCATGCCTTCGGACACGCCGAACTTCATTTTTCGCGGCGCCAGGTTGGCCACCATCACGGTGAGCTTGCCCTTGAGGTCTTCAGGCTTGTACATGCTGGCGATGCCGGAAAAGACATTGCGCGTTTTGCCTTCGCCCACGTCGAGCGTCAGGCGCAGCAGCTTGACCGAGCCCTCCACCGGTTCGCAGTTCACGATCTGCGCAATCCGCAAATCGACTTTGGCGAAGTCGTCGATCGAAATGGTGGGGGCGATCTCTTCGCCACCGGGGATGACTTTTTCTTCCACCACGGCCGGTGGTTCAAACAGGGCGTCGAGTTGTTCGGGTGTCACGCGCTGCATCAGGTGTTGGTAGGGGTGGATGGTGTGGCCCGCGCCCAGCAGGCTTTGCGCTTGGGCAAAGGTGAAGGGCGGCACGTTCAAAAAGGCCTCGACCTGCGCGGCCAAAGCGGGCAGCACGGGTTTGAGTTGCAGGCTGAGCAAGCGGAAGGCTTCGATACAGGTGGTGCACACGTCGTGCAAGCGGGCGTCTTGGCCTTCTTGTTTGGCCAAGTCCCAGGGTTTGTTTTGGTCTACATAGCTGTTGACCTTGTCGGTCAGCAGCATGATGTCGCGCAGGGCTTTGGCGTACTCGCGTTCCTCGTAGAGCGCAGCGATGCTCGGCGTGGCGACTTGCAAGGCCGAGAGCAAGGCTTGTCCGTCGGCGCTCACGGGGCCGAGTTGGCCGCCAAAACGTTTGGCAATGAAACCCGCTGAGCGTGAGGCGATGTTGACGAACTTGCCGATCAAATCGCTGTTGACCCGCGCCATGAAGTCTTCGGCGTTGAAGTCGATGTCTTCGTTGCGGGCCGAGAGTTTGGCCGCGAGGTAGTAACGCAGCCACTCGGGGTTCATGCCCAGGCGCAGGTATTTGAGGGGGTCCAAGCCCGTGCCGCGGCTCTTGCTCATCTTCTCGCCGTTGTTCACGGTGAGGAAGCCGTGCACGTTGACCTTGTCGGGCGTCTTGCGGCCCGAAAAGTGCAGCATGGCCGGCCAGAACAGCGTGTGGAAGGTGACGATGTCCTTGCCAATGAAGTGGATCTGCTCCAAATTCGGGTTGGCCATGTAGGCGTTGTAGTCCTCGCCGCGCTGGTCCAGCAGGTTCTTGAGCGACGCCAGGTAGCCCACAGGTGCGTCCAGCCACACATAAAAGTACTTGCCCGGCGCGTCCGGGATCTCAATGCCAAAGTAAGGCGCATCGCGCGAGATGTCCCAGTCGCCCAGGCCTTCGCTGGTCGTGCCGTCGGGGTTGGTGCGCACCGAAAACCACTCTTTGACCTTGTTGGCCACCTCGGGCTGCAGCTTGCCGTCCTGGGTCCACTGGCTCAAAAATTCCACGCAGCGCGGGTCGGACAGCTTGAAGAAAAAGTGTTCCGAGGTTTTGAGCTCGGGCTTGGCACCGGACAGGGCCGAGAAGGGGTTGATCAGGTCGGTGGGCGCGTAGACCGCGCCGCACACTTCGCAGTTGTCCCCGTACTGTTCTTTGGCGTGGCACTTGGGGCACTCGCCTTGGATGAAGCGGTCGGGTAAGAACATGTTCTTTTGTGGGTCAAAGAACTGCTCGACCGAGCGCACCTCGATCAGCGAGCCACCATCGGCAGCTGAAATGTCGCGCAGATCGTGGTATATCTGGCGGGCCAACTCGTGGTTCTCGGGCGCGTCGGTGCTGTGCCAGTTGTCAAACGCAATGTGAAAGCCGTCCAGGTAGGGCTTGCGACCCGCCGCGATGTCGGCCACGAACTGTTGGGGCGTTTTGCCGGCCTTCTCGGCCGCGATCATGATGGGCGCGCCGTGCGTGTCATCGGCACCCACGAAATTGACCTGACTGCCTTGCATTCTTTGGTGCCGCACCCAGATGTCGGCCTGGATGTATTCCATGATGTGGCCGATGTGGAAATTGCCGTTGGCATACGGCAAAGCGGTGGTGACAAAAAGCTGGCGGGGCGCGGTGGGGGCAGACATGGTGGGGCTACTTGTAGGGGAATCGGCGATTTTAGGGTGTATGGCTCAGCTTGTCGGTAAACTCCGGCCCATTCTTGAAAGTGACCATGGCGACCACCGAACAACTTCTGCAAGCACTGCAAACCGTCATTGACCCCAATACGGGCAAAGATTTCGTTTCCACCAAAACCCTGAAAAATCTGCAAGTCGAAGGCGCTGATGTGTCTTTTGACGTGGAACTGGGTTACCCCGCCAAAAGCCAGATTCCTGGCATTCGACAGGCGCTGATTGCTGCGGCCAAGGGTGTGGCGGGCGTGTCCAATGTGTCCGCCAACGTGACCAGCAAAATCACGGCGCACGCTGCCCAACGGGGTGTGGCCTTGCTGCCGCAGGTGAAAAACATCGTGGCCGTGGCCTCGGGCAAGGGCGGCGTGGGCAAGAGCACCACCGCCGTCAACCTGGCGCTGGCCTTGGCGGCCGAAGGCGCCAAGGTGGGATTGCTGGACGCCGACATTTACGGCCCCAGCCAACCCATGATGATGGGCATCGAAGGCCGCCCCGAGAGCGAGGACGGTCAAACCATGGAGCCCATGGAGAACTATGGCGTGCAGGTCATGTCGATTGGCTTTTTGGTCAATGCGGACGAGGCCATGATTTGGCGCGGCCCTATGGCCACCCAGGCGCTGGAGCAGCTGCTGCGCCAGACCAACTGGAAAGAGCTGGATTATTTGATCGTGGACATGCCACCTGGCACCGGTGACATCCAGTTGACGCTGTCTCAGCGCGTGCCCATGACGGGCGCGGTCATCGTGACCACCCCGCAAGACATCGCCCTGCTGGACGCCAAAAAAGGCGTGAAGATGTTCGAAAAAGTCGGCGTGCCGATTTTGGGTCTGGTCGAGAACATGGCGGTCCACGTGTGCACGAACTGCGGCCATGTCGAACACATTTTTGGCGCCGACGGCGGCAAGAAAATGGCCGCTGAATACGGCATGGACTACCTGGGCGCACTGCCGCTGGACATGCAGATTCGTTTGCAAGCCGACAGCGGTAAGCCCACCGTGGTGTATGACCCCGACGGCGAAGTGGCCCAGATCTATAAGGCCGTGGCCCGTCAGGTGGCGGTCAAGATCGCGGCCAAGGCCAAGGATTTTTCCAGCAAATTCCCCACCATCAAGGTCAGCAAGGACACTTGAGTGGGAAAACCTTTGGGGGGTCTGCCCCCTGACGGTCAATGGGCTGCCGGTCTGAGCTGCGTGGTCTGCGGACCGCGCTGCAAAAGCATGAGGGGGCTCAAGCCTTTTCCATGTCGCGCAGCCGAAACCTTTGAATCTTGCCGGTGGCGGTTTTGGGCAACTCGGCCACAAACTCGATGAAGCGCGGGTACTTGTAAGGGGCCAAGCGTTCCTTCACAAAGGCTTTGACTTCCTCTTGCGTCAGGCTTTGGCCCGGTTTGAGCACGATGAAGGCCTTGGTCTTGATCAGGCCGTCGGTGTCTTGTTTGCCGATCACGGCCGCTTCAAGAATTGCGGGGTGTTGCACCAGGGTGGACTCGACCTCAAAAGGCGAGACATAGATGCCGCTGACCTTGAGCATGTCGTCGTTGCGTCCCGCATAGGTGTAGTAGCCATCGGGGTCGCGGGTGTACTTGTCGCCGCTCTTGGTCCACACGCCCTGGAAGGTGTCGCGGGTTTTGTCCCGGTTGTTCCAGTACATCAAGGCGCTGCTGGGCCCCTGGATGTACAGATCGCCGATCTCGTCGTGGCCGGTGACCACGCTGCCGTCTTCATGGCGCAGTTGCACTTCGTAGCCGGGCACCGGTTTGCCGGTGGTGCCATAACGCACGTCGCCGGGGCGGTTGGACAAGAAGACGTGCAGCATTTCTGTGGAGCCAATACCGTCGATGATGTCGCAGCCAAAGTGTGCGGACCAGCGTTCGGCGATGTCTCGCGGCAAGGCCTCACCCGCCGACGAGCACAGGCGCAGGGCGACCTGGCTTTTAGCGGGCAATTCAGGGTTGGCCAGCATGCCGCCGTAGCCGGTGGGTGCGCCATAAAACACGGTGGGCTGATGGTCCACCAGCCGTTTGAAAGTGGCTTGCGGTGTGGGGCGCTCGGCCATCAACACCACGCTGGCGCCCACGCTCAATGGGAAAGTGAGCGCATTGCCCAAGCCGTAGGCAAAGAACAGCTTGGCGGCCGAGAACACGGTGTCGCTTTCTTGCAGGTTCAGCACGCCCTTGCCGTACAGTTCAGCCGTCCAGTAAAGGTTGCCTTGACTGTGCACGGTGCCCTTCGGTTTGCCGGTGGAACCCGACGAATACAGCCAGAAGGCGGGTTCATCGGCCAGGGTCTGCGCAGGCAGAACGGGCGGGTTGTGAGTCAGCATATCTGCCATGTTGAACTGACCTTGGGTGAGGGCTGCGTTAGGGCGCGAGACCACCACTTGGCGCACTTCGGTTTTGACCAGATCCATGGCCGTTTGCAGTGTGGGCAGCAAGGCCCCCGACACCAGCGCCGCTTGGGCGCGGCTGTTGCGCAGCATGAAGGCATAGTCTTCGGCGGTGAGCAAAGTGTTGACCGCGACCGGCACCACGCCCGCATACAGCGAGCCCAGAAAGGCCACGACCCAGTCGCTGCTGTCATGCATGAGCAAGAGCACGCGCTCTTCGCGCCGGATGCCCATGGCCTGCAGGCCCCCGGCAAAGCGTCGGATCTGTTCGGTCAGTTCGCCGTAGGTCAGGGTACCCATGTCGTCGATCAGGGCGATTTTGGCGGCGCGCCCGGCATGGGTGGCGATCAGGTGTTGGGCAAAGTTGAAATCGCTGCTGGGGGCGGTCACGGGGTGTGTCATTTTTTGTCTCCTCGGGGTGTCTGTCATGTTGTCCAGATTTTGGGGTCTTGCAATAGGTGGTATGCAGGGGGGCGCCTTCTGGCAGGGTCACAGTGGCAAAGCCACGCCTTGAGCCGCCAGCGCATCCAGCGCGAGCGAGCTGCCTTGCACCGCTGAGCGGCGGTGGTAAAAGTTGAGCGCCCTCAGACCCCCCAGCTCTTCGCCGCCACCGGCGCGACCAGGGCCACCGTGCAGGCTCATGGGCATCACGTTGCCGTGGCCGCTGTGCAGGGCCGCCACATCGGGCGAAATCGCGTGCACGCGGCCATGGCTGCTGGCCAGCGCGATCGAGGCTTGGGCGGTGAAAGTGGGGTCTTCGCTGTAGACCGAGCAGACCAAAGAGCCTTCACCGCGTCTAATCATGTCGTAGGCCTCGTCGATGTTGTCGTAGGGCATCAGGGTGGACACAGGGCCAAACACTTCGACCGCGTGCAGCACTTGCGCCGTCATGGGCGATTCGGTGCCCAGCAGCACTGGAGCCACGCAGGCGCTGACAGCCTCCGCATCGACCAGGGTGGCGGTGTTGCCGTCGAACAGCACATCGGCCTCGGTTTTGAGCTGGGCCAAGCCCGCCAGCACACTGGCTTTTTGCTCCTGGCTCACCAGCGCGCCCATGCGCACAGTCTCGTTGCGCGGGTTGCCCACGGTTGTTTTGGAGAGCTTGGCCCCGATGGCCAGCGCAGCAGCTTTGTAAAGCGCACGGGGCACGAAGATGCGGCGGATGGCGGTGCACTTCTGGCCCGATTTGACGGTCATCTCCCGGGCGACTTCGGCCACCAGCAGCTTGAAGGCTTCGCTGTCCGCCGAGGCTGCGGGAGAGAGCAGGGCAGAGTTCAGGCTGTCGGCTTCGATGTTGCAGCGCACCGACAGCTCGGTCACGGCGCGGTGGCTGCGGATGATCTTGGCGGTCTCGGCCGAGCCCGTGAAACTGACCACATCCCAGGGCTGCAAGGCGTCCATCAAGCCGGCCGATGAACCGCAAATGACCGACAACGCACCCACAGGCAAGATGCCGGCATTGACCACGTCTTGCACCATGCGCTGGGTCAACCATGCGGTGGCGGTGGCCGGTTTGATGATCACGGGCACACCCGACAACAAGGCGGGGGCGGCTTTTTCCCACAGGCCCCAGCTGGGGAAGTTGAAGGCATTGATGAACAACGCCACACCCTGCGTGGGCACTTGAATGTGTTGGGTCTGGAAGGCCGGGTCTTTGGCCATGCGAATGCGTGGGCCATCCAAAATCAGTTGGGCATCACCCAAAGCCGCGCCTTGTTTGGCGTAATAGCCCAAGGTGAAAATGGCGCCGTCAATGTCCACCCCCGAGTCTTTGGCCACGGTGCCACTGTTGGCCGTGGCGATCTCGAAATACGCGTCGCGGTGGGTTTGCAGCACGTCGGCGATCTGGCTCAACAGATGCGCCCGCTGTGCATAGCGGAGTGCGCGCAAGGCCGCACCCCCCTGGTTGCGAGCAAAGGCAAAACCTTCAGCGAGGTCAATGCCCGCGCTGGAGACACGCGCCAGCTCGGTGCCCAGCACCGGGTCGAACAAGGGCATTCCTTCGCCGGTGCCGGTTTGCCAGCGTCCGGCAAAGAAGTTGGGAAGCAAGGAGCGGGTCATGTGCGGGGCTTTCTGAAATGGCGTTCAAGGCAATTTGGACGGGTCGACGGGCATAAGGACCTGGGGGCGCATGCACTGTTTTGCTACAAAAGACTGTTCAATGCGCTCACTTGGCGGTATAAACAGCGGTTGATGCAGTATTGTGCTTGCCAGTAAGTATGCAATAAAGTGCATGTTTTGGGGTTGCTGAATTTAAAGGGTTTTCCCTAGGTTTTTCGTCAAAGGTTGAGCATGACATCTCAAGAGTCCATGTTGATGGAGCCCGCCGAGTCGGAGGCCAAGCGCAGTCCCTTCTTGGAAGCGCTGGGCGAGCGGGTGCGCAATTTGCGTTCACGCAAGGGCATGACGCGCCGTGCGGTGGCGGTGGCGGCCGATGTGTCCGAGCGCCATTTGGCCAACCTCGAATACGGCACCGGCAATGTGTCGGTGCTGGTTTTGTTGCAGGTGGCCAACGCCTTGCAATGTTCGTTGGCCGAGTTGCTCGGCGATGTGACCACCACCTCCCCCGAATGGTTGCTGATTCGTGAATTGCTCTCCAAGCGCAGCGAGGCCGATTTGCGCCGAGCCCGCGTGCAACTGGGCGACATGTTTGGCGAGGGGGGCAATGCGCAAGAGCGCAAAAACCGCATCGCTCTGATTGGTTTGCGGGGCGCTGGCAAAACCTCGCTGGGCCAGCGTTTGGCCCGAGATTTGGGGTTCCCGTTCATCGAGCTCAGCCGCGAAATTGAACAGTTTGCGGGCTGCCAAATCAGCGAGATTCACAACCTCTATGGGGCCAACGCCTACCGCCGTTACGAGCGCCGTGCCTTGGAAGAAGCCATCCAGATCTACCCTGACGTGGTGATTGCGACGCCAGGGGGCTTGGTCTCGGATTCGGCCAACTTCAACCTGTTGTTGTCGCATTGCACCACGGTATGGTTGCAGGCCGATGCCGCCGACCACATGGGTCGTGTGGCGGCGCAAGGCGACATGCGCCCCATGGCCGCGAGCAAAGAGGCCATGGAAGACCTCAAGCGCATCTTGGAAGGACGCTCGGCTTTTTATTCCAAAGCCGACTTGTCCCTCAACACCAGCGGTCGCACCGAAGACCAAGCGTTTGAGGCTTTGCGTACTTCGGTTCTCCAACATCTGGCCATGCCGGCTTGAACTTAGGCAAAGATTTTCCGCCTCCTAGGGTAAATACTTACTAAATGCAGTAAAGTGCATATTGTGGGTCGATCCTGTCTGCACTAAACTTCAGTTCAATATGCAGTGAAATGCATTTTTGACCCGAATCAAATCCACCCCGACACCGATGGAGACCCCCATGACCGCAGCCCCCCAAGTTGATTACCAGACCAGCCCTTCCCAGTACAAACACATCCAATTGGCCTTTGACGGCGAGATCGCGACCTTGTCGATCAACATCAACGAAGACGCTGGCATTCGTCCCGGCTACAAGCTCAAGCTCAACAGTTACGACCTGGGTGTGGACATCGAACTGCATGACGCGTTGCAGCGCATCCGTTTCGAGCACCCTGAAGTGCGCTCGGTGGTGGTGACCAGCCTGAAAGACCGTGTCTTCTGCTCCGGGGCCAACATCTTCATGTTGGGGGTGTCCAGCCACGGTTGGAAAGTGAACTTCTGCAAGTTCACCAACGAAACCCGCAACGGCATCGAGGACTCCAGCAAGCACGACGGCCTGAAATTTGTCGCGGCCCTGAACGGCGCTTGCGCGGGTGGCGGCTACGAGCTGGCGCTGGCTTGCGACGACATCGTTTTGGTGGATGACCGTTCTTCTTCGGTGTCTTTGCCTGAGGTTCCCCTGCTGGGCGTGTTGCCCGGTACCGGCGGCCTGACCCGCGTGACCGACAAGCGCCATGTGCGCCACGACTTGGCCGATATCTTCTGCACCAGCGTTGAAGGGGTGCGCGGCCAAAAAGCCGTGGACTGGCGTCTGGTCGATGCGATCGCCAAGCCTGCCGTGTTCAAGCAAGCCGTTCAAGCCCGAGCCCAAAAACTGGCTGCAGACAGCATCCGAACCGCTGGCGTCCAAGGCGTGAGCTTGACCCCCCTGAACCGCACCATCGCAGCCGACGCCTTGACCTACACCAACGTCACCGTGGACATCGACCGCGCCAAGCGCATCGCCACCTTCACCGTCAAAGCCCCTGCCACGGCGCAACCTACGGACATCGCCGGCATCGAAGCCGCAGGCATGAACTGGTGGCCGCTGCAGATGGTGCGCGAACTCGATGACGCCATCCTGCACATGCGCACCAACGAACTCGACATCGGCACTTGGGTGCTCAAAACCGCTGGCGATGCGGCCGCCGTGTTGGCTTCCGATGCCACCCTGTTGGCCCACAAAGACCACTGGTTTGTGCGTGAAACCATCGGCCACTTGCGCCGCACCCTGGCCCGCATGGATGTGACCTCGCGCAGCCTGTTCGCCCTGATCGAAGAGGGGACGTGTTTTGTCGGCACACTCGCCGAATTGGCCTTCTGCGCCGACCGTGCCTACATGTTGGCCCTGCCGGACGATGAGGCCAAAGCCCCCAAGATTCAGCTGAACGAAATGAACTTCGGTTTCTTCCCCATGGTCAACGACCAGACCCGTTTGCAGCGCCGCTTTTATGAAGAAGTGCCCGCCATGGAAGCCGCACGCGGCGCCATTGGCAAAACGCTCGACGCAGACGCTGCTTTGGCATTGGGTTTGGTCACCGCTGCCCCGGACGACATCGACTGGGCTGACGAGATTCGTCTGGCCTTGGAAGAGCGCTCGTCCATGTCGCCTGACGCTTTGACCGGTCTGGAAGCCAACCTGCGTTTCGCCAGCCAAGAGAACATGCTGACCCGCATTTTTGGCCGCTTGACCGCTTGGCAAAACTGGATCTTCCAGCGCCCCAATGCCGTTGGCGAAAAGGGGGCCTTGAAGGTTTACGGCAAAGGCGAAAAAGTTCAGTTCGACATGAACCGCGTTTGATGTTTTTGCGTTGTGCAGTGCGGTGCCCGGTGGTCCGCGCTGTAACCGAAATTTGACCCCACCGTTGCTTTTTTATTTCTGGAGACTCTCATGTCCGGTATCAACTACAGCGAAAAAATTCCCAACAACGTCAACTTGAGCGAAGACCGCACCTTGCAACGTGCGCTGGAGCAATGGCAACCGAACTTCATCAACTGGTGGGACGACATGGGCCCCGAAGGCTCGACCGACATGGATGTGTACCTGCGCACCGCCGTGAGCGTGGACCCGCAAGGTTGGGCTCAATTCGGCCACGTGAAAATGCGCGACTACCGTTGGGGCGTGTTCATGAACCCCGGCGAGCAAGACCGCAAGATCCATTTTGGCGACCACATCGGTGAAAAAGCTTGGCAAGACGTGCCTGGCGAGCACCGCGCCAACCTGCGTCGCATCATCGTGACCCAGGGCGACACCGAGCCCGCATCGGTCGAGCAGCAACGCCACTTGGGCCTGACCGCGCCCAGCATGTACGACCTGCGCAACCTGTTCCAGATCAACGTGGAAGAAGGCCGCCACCTGTGGGCCATGGTGTACCTGTTGCACAAATACTTCGGCAAAGACGGACGTGAAGAAGCCGATGCTTTGCTTCAGCGCAACAGCGGCAACGAAGACAACCCCCGCATCTTGCAGGCCTTCAACGAGAAGACACCCGACTGGTTGAGCTTCTTCATGTTTACTTACTTCACTGACCGTGACGGCAAGTTCCAGTTGTGCGCCTTGGCCGAGTCGGCATTTGACCCATTGGCCCGCACCACCAAGTTCATGCTGACCGAAGAAGCGCACCACATGTTTGTGGGCGAGTCCGGTGTGAGCCGTACCATCCAGCGCACCGTGGATGTGATGAACCAGCTCAAAACCGATGACGTGGGCAAACTGCGTGCAGCTGGTGTGATCGATCTGCCCACCATCCAGCGCTACATCAACTTCCACTTCTCGGTGACCATCGACTTGTTCGGGGCTGACGAGTCGTCCAACGCGGCCACGTTCTACAGCTCGGGCCTGAAAGGCCGTTACGAAGAAGGCAAGCGCACCGACGACCACGTCTTGAAGGGCAACAGCTACAAGATCTTGTCGGTCGAAGATGGCAAGTTGGTCGAAAAAGAAGTGCCGATGCTCAACGCTTTGAACGAAGTGCTGCGCGACGACTACATCACCGATTCCAAGGGCGGCATTGACCGTTGGAACCGTGTGATCTCTAAGGCTGGCATTCCCTTCACCTTGAAGGCACCTCACAAGGCTTTCCACCGCAACATTGGCTCTTTGTCTGGCTCCAAGATCACGCCCGAGGGCCGTGTGGTGACCGACGAGCAGTGGATGGCGCAAGTGGGCGAGTGGTTGCCCACCAACGAAGACCGTGCCTACGTGGCCAGCCTGATGGGCCGTGTGGTTGAGACCGGCAAGTTCGCCAACTGGATCGCGCCCCCCGTCATGGGCATCAACCGTCAGCCCGTGGATTTTGATTACGTCCGGTTCAACTGATGCATTGAAACTCTGATCGACTGCTGCCTCATCCGAGGGGCGGCAGTCGTCAAAGGCAGGGGCGGGTTCCTCATACTGGGGTACCAGAAATCGTCACCCGCCCCTGCCTTTGACGACTGCATGGGGTTTGTCGCAGGTTTTTGTTTGATCTGGACCACCCGTGTGCTTGCAATTCGAATTTGCTGCCTTGATGGAGGGCGGTCATTAAAAGGGCAAGGGGCGGGTTCCTCATGACGGGGTACCGAAAATCGTCACCCGCCCCTTGCCCTTTCAATGACATGGGTGTGCCGAGCGATCAAGGTCCCTTAGACTCAGGGCGTTGAAGCAGGCATTGAGCGGCGGTATGGCTGGGGGCCGGGCACCGATTTTCCGGTACCCCGTATGAGGTGCCCAGCCCCCAGCCATTCCGTTGCGGACCACGCAGACCACAGACTGAAAACGCTAAAAATACAAGAGAGCCAAGACATGAGCACCGAAGCGACGCTGATCAAACAACACCTGATCGACCCGGAAATCTGCATCCGCTGCAACACCTGCGAAGCGATCTGCCCAGTGGGTGCGATCACGCACGACTCGCTCAACTACGTGGTCAAGGCCGACATCTGCAACGCTTGCATGGACTGCATCTCGCCTTGCCCCACAGGCTCGATTGACAACTGGCGCATGGTGCCCAAGGCCAAGGCCTACAGCATCGAGGAACAACTCAAGTGGTATGACTTGCCCGCCGAATTGAGTGCCGAAGAACTCGCTGCCGCTGGTGGCGACGCCAATTCCGATGAGGCCATGGCGCAAAGTGTTGCGCAAGCCGCCGTGCAAGCCGCCTCTTCTTCGTCATCTGCCGTCAGCACAGCCTCCGCCTCGGGTTTCAACTCGGCCCAATTTGGCGCCACCATCCCGCCCTGGTCCGCGGCCCACCCCTACACCAATCTGTATGGCCCCAAGGCCGCTGAGAAAACCATCACCGCCACGGTCACTGGGAACCTGCGCGTGACCGAAGTGGGCAAGCAGGAAGGTCAGCAAGACTACGACACGCACCACATCGTGCTGGACTTCGGCAGCCTGCCCTTTCCTGTGCTCGAAGGCCAGTCGATCGGGATCATTCCACCCGGTGTGGACGCCAACGGCAAACCGCACCATGCGCGTCAATACTCCATTGCCAGTCCCCGCAACGGCGAGCGCCCCGGCCACAACAACCTGTCGTTGACCATCAAGCGCGTGCTGGAAGACCACGACGGAAAGCCGGTGCGCGGCGTCGGCTCCAACTTCATGTGCGATTTGAATGTGGGCGACAAGGTGCAGGTGATCGGCCCGTTCGGCGCCAGCTTTCTGATGCCCAACCACCCCAGGAGCAACATCGTGATGATCTGCACCGGCACGGGCAGCGCCCCCATGCGTGCCATGACCGAATGGCGTCGCCGCCAACGGGCCAGCGGCAAGTTCGAGGGGGGCAAGCTGATGCTGTTCTTTGGCGCTCGCACGCCCGCCGAGCTGCCGTATTTTGGACCACTCAACAACTTGCCCAAGGATTTCATCGACATCGAATTTGCTTTCTCGCGCGAGGTGGGCAAACCCAAGCGCTATGTGCAAGACGCCATGCGTGTTCGTGCCGCCGACTTGGCCCACCAACTCCAAGACCCCAACACCTGTTTTTATGTCTGTGGCCTCAAAAGCATGGAGGAGGGCGTGGTCATGGCGCTGCGCGACATCGCTCAGAAAGCCGGGCTCGATTGGGATACCGTAGGTGCGGCGCTGAAAAAAGAAGGCCGTTTGCACCTCGAAACCTACTGACCACGCATGGCCAATACCACGCACATTGGCCTGGACCAAGTTCGTCAACAACTGCGCCAGCCCCGAACCCAGCTCAAAGGCCGACAGGTCGCGCCAGAGGCCCGTTCCGAGGTGCAGGACCTGATCGGCATGCCGCCCGTCGATGGCCACCGCCGTGACCTGCTGATCGAGCACCTGCATGTGCTGAACGACCATTTCCATGGCCTGTTCGAACGCCACATCGTGGCGCTGGCGGCCGAGATGCGCCTGCCCGTGGTCGAGGTGTTTGAGGTCGCATCTTTCTATCACCACTTTGAAATATTGAAAGACGAGGAAGCTGCGCCGCGCCTCACCGTGCGGGTGTGCGACAGCCTGAGCTGCAGCCTCGCGGGCAGCGACAGCTTGCTGCGCCAATTGCAAAACGATCTGCTGGGTGTGAAGGTGGTGCCTGTGCCCTGTTTGGGGCGTTGCGAGCAAGCGCCTGCTGCGCAAGTGGGCCAGCAGGCCGTAGCGCTTGCGACGGCCCAGCAATTGAGCCGCCTGGTGGCAGAGAACCACACGCAGCCCCTGGCCTTGCCTCAGGCGCTGCGTTACGGCGATTACAAAAATGCCGGGGGCTACCAGTTGGCCCTGCAAGTGGCTGCCGGACTGAAAGACCACGAATCGGTCATCCAACTGCTGGAGTCTTCGGGTCTGCGCGGCTTGGGCGGCGCAGGTTTTCCGGCAGGCCGCAAATGGCGCATCGTGCGCAGCCAGCCAGGCCCTCGCCTGATGGCCGTGAACATCGACGAGGGCGAGCCCGGCACCTTCAAGGACCGCACTTGTCTGGAGGCTGACCCGCACCGCTTTTTGGAAGGTGTGCTGATCGCCGCCAGTGTGGTGGGTTGCGAGGCGGTCTATATCTACCTGCGCGACGAATACCACGAAGCGCGTGTTTTGCTGACGGAAGAATTGGCCGCATTGCAGGCCAACCCGCCTTGCGCGCTGCCGCGCATCGAATTGCGCCGTGGCGCGGGGGCCTACATCTGCGGCGAAGAGTCCGCGATGATCGAAAGCATCGAGGGCCAACGCGGTGAGCCGCGCCTGCGCCCCCCCTACATCGCTGAGCTTGGCCTGTTCGGTCGCCCGACGCTGGCGCACAACCTCGAGACACTGTATTGGATTCGCGAACTGCTGGAGCAGGGTGCTGACAGCTTTGCATCGCACGGTCGCCATGGCCGCAAAGGTTTGCGCCGCTTTAGCGTGAGTGGTCGCGTGAAACAACCGGGCGTCAAACTGGCGCCTGCGGGCATCACGCTGCGCGAGCTGGTGGACGAATATTGCGGCGGCATGGCCGAGGGCCATACGCTGTATGCCTACCTGCCCGGCGGGGCCAGTGGCGGCATCTTGCCTGCACGCTTGGCCGATGTGCCGCTGGACTTTGACACGCTGCAGCCGTACGGCTGCTTCATCGGCTCGGCCGCCGTGATGGTGCTGGGTCAACACGACAGCGCCCGCGAGGCTGCGTTGAACGTGATGCGCTTTTTTGCGCACGAAAGCTGCGGCCAGTGCACGCCCTGCCGTTTGGGCACTGAGAAGGCTGCGCTGTTGATGGACAGTCCTGTGTGGGACGCCGACACCTTGCAAGACCTGGCGCAAGTCATGGGCGATGCGTCGATTTGCGGCCTGGGGCAGGCTGCGCCCAACCCGATCCGTTGTGTGCTGGACTACTTTCCGCACGAAGTGGGCGCAGAGGTGAAAGCATGAGCACGGTTCAATTCACGCTCAATGGTCAAAACGTCGAAGCGCCCGCTGGCAAAAGCATTTTTAACATCGCCAAAGAGCTTGGGATCGCCATCCCGCACCTGTGCCACAAGGAGGGTCTGGCACCCGACGGCAACTGCCGAGCCTGTGTGGTCGAGGTGGCCGGTGAACGGACCTTGGCCCCGAGTTGCTGCCGCAGCGCCACGCCCGGCATGCAGGTGCGCACCGACAGCGTCCGCGCCGTCAAAAGCCAGAAGATGGTGCTGGAGATGCTGCTGGCCGACCTGCCCGAGCAGGGCCACAAATGGCTGGACGACCGCGCTGAAGCGCCACACGGCGAACTGAGCCAATGGGCGGAACACCTTGGCGTGCAGGTGCGACCGCAACTGGCCGCGCTCAAGCGTGAGGCTGTGCCTGCGGATCTGTCGCATCCGGCCATGGCCGTGAATTTGGACGCCTGCATTCAGTGCAACCGCTGCGAGCGCGCTTGCCGTGACCTGCAGGTCAACGATGTGATTGGTCTGGCCTTTCGAGGCGCACACACGCAGGTGGTGTTTGACTTGGCCGACCCGATGGGCGGCAGCAGCTGTGTGGGTTGCGGCGAATGCGTGCAGGCCTGCCCCACTGGGGCGCTCATGCCCAAGAGCCACATGGGCCCGCAAAAGGTGGACCGCGAAGTGGACTCCGTGTGCCCGTTTTGTGGCGTCGGTTGTCTGGTCACCTACCAGGTCAAAGACCCGGACCCGACAGGGGCCGTTCCAGCCCGGATCGTCAGCGTCCAAGGCCGCGCAGGCCCGGCCAATGAAGGCCGCTTGTGCGTCAAGGGCCGCTTTGGCATGGACTACATCCACAGCTCGGACCGCATCACGAAGCCGCTGATCCGCAAAGCGGGCGCGGTCAAAGACCTGAGCCTGATCGACGGCCACACCGACTGGCACGAAGTCTTCCGCGAAGCCACATGGGAAGAAGCATTGGACTTGGCCACTGGGCCACTGAATGCATTGCGTCAACAACACGGCCCCAAGTCGCTCGCCGGTTTTGGTTCGGCCAAAGGCAGCAACGAAGAGGCCTATTTGTTCCAGAAGCTGGTGCGCACCGGCTTTGGCAGCAACAACGTGGACCATTGCACCCGCCTGTGCCACGCGTCCAGCGTGGCGGCCTTGCTCGAAGGCGTGGGCTCCGGCGCAGTGAGCAACCCCGTACGCGATGTCGAGCATTCGGACCTCATCATCGTGATCGGCTCCAACCCGACAGCCAACCACCCCGTGGCCGCCACCTGGATGAAGAACGCCGCTCAGCGTGGCACCCGCATCGTGCTGGCCGACCCGCGCATCACCGACCTGGGTCGCCACGCCTGGCGAACGCTGCAGTTCAAGGCCGACACCGATGTGGCGCTGCTCAACGCGATGTTGCACGTCATTGTGCAGGAGGGTTTGTGCAATGAACATTTCCTGAGTGAGCGTGCCGATCACGTGGCCGAACTCAAGGCCCATGTGCAAGACTTCACCCCCGAAGCCATGAGCGCAGTGTGCGGCATCCCGGCCGACACCATCCGCGAAGTCGCTCGGGCCTACGCCACAGCCAAAGCCGCCATGATTTTGTGGGGCATGGGCGTGAGCCAGCATGTGCATGGCACCGACAATGTGCGCTGCCTGATTGCGCTGGCCAGCATCACCGGCCAGATCGGTCGCCCCGGCACGGGTCTGCACCCGCTGCGCGGCCAAAACAATGTGCAAGGCGCGAGCGATGCGGGCCTGATCCCGATGATGTACCCCAACTACCAGCGGGTCGCTGACCCGTCGGCGCACGACTGGTTCGAGAAATTTTGGGACACGAAACTCGACGACCAGCCCGGCTACACCGTGGTCGAGATCATGCAAAAAGCCTTGGCGCCAGACAGCGATCCGCACAAGGTGCGTGGCATGTACATCATGGGCGAGAACCCGGCCATGAGCGACCCGGACCTGAACCACGCCCGCCACGCGCTAGTGAGTTTGCAGCACCTGGTGGTGCAGGACATCTTTTTGACCGAAACCGCCTGGCTGGCCGATGTGGTGTTGCCCGCCAGCGCCTGGCCCGAGAAGACCGGCACGGTCAGCAACACCGACCGCACGGTGCAGATGGGCCGACAGGCCTTGTTGCCGCCGGGCGATGCCAAGCCCGACCTTTGGATCATCCAGCAAATCGCTTCTCGCCTGGGGCTGAGCTGGGCTTATGCAGGTGAGCACGATGGCGTGGCCGAGGTCTATGAAGAAATGCGCCAAGCGATGGCCCCGGCCATTGGTGGCATCGACTGGGCGCGCCTGAACGCGGGCTCGGTCACTTACCCGTGCGTGAGTGCTGACGACCCAGGCCAGCCCATCGTCTTCCATGACCATTTCCCCACCGCCGATGGCCGTGTAAGGCTCATGACGGCCAGTCTGATTCCGGCCAACGAGCAGCCCGATGCCGAATACCCGATGGTGCTGATCACCGGGCGGCAACTGGAGCATTGGCACACCGGCAGCATGACGCGCCGCGCCACGGTGCTCGATGCGCTGGAGCCTGCGGCCACGGCTTCGATGTGCGGCGCAGACATGGCCCGCATGGACCTCACACCCGGTCAGCGCATCCGCGTGGCTTCGCGCCGTGGGGCGGTACAAATGCTGCTGCGCCAAGACGACGGGACACCCTCAGGCACTGTATTCATCCCGTTCGCCTATGTCGAAGCGGCGGCCAACGAGTTGACCAACGCGGCCTTGGACCCCTTCGGGAAAATTCCAGAGTTCAAGTTTTGTGCAGTCCGAATCGAAACCCTGACAGGGTCCACCGCATAATCAGCCCCATTCTGAATGGCTGGGTTATTGCCTCGCCTTGCACCATCAAGGTGAACCGGATGATCTCTTGTGGGGTAAAAATTTACATATGTCAGTTCACGTTTTGTCTGAAATGGCAGTGCTGATGCGACGCGAGCCTGTGCAAGGTGCCATGTCACGTTGGCAATCGCACCGTTGGTTGCTGGCCGATGTGGTACCCCACGAAGAAAGTTTTGGTCGAGAACCACGCTGTTTGCGACACACCGACGATGAATCTTTGTGGCTTTACCCCGGTTGGCGACTGGAGTTGTTCACGGACGATGCCGAGGGCTATTGGCTCAATGCGACCTCGCCCACACCTTGCTACTTTGTGATGTGGCGAATGGTAGACAAAGAAGATGGCTCAGAGCCTGTGGCTGAGCCACAAGCGGTGAGCCTGAGTTACCACGATGCGGGTCGGTGGATGGATGCCCAAGAGACGGTGGAGACCGTGCCTGTACCCCCCGAAGTGGTGACGTGCTTGCAAGACTTTTCCACTCAACACTTTGTGCCCGAAGAGAAAAAGCGCCAGCGCCCCCAAAGTTTCATGCGCTTGACCGATCGGTTTGGGCAGCCGGCATCGGTCAGCACGGACAGCCAACGAAAAGGTTCGAGGGGCCCACGATGAGCGATCATTTCTTCAGCCGATGGTCGCGCCGCAAGCAGGGCCTGGAAACTTCGGAGCCAGTGCCGCCCCAGACGGACAACAGCCCCAATGTGGCGGTCGGCGGTCAGGCCAATGTGCCTTCCCATGCCGCCGCACCCCCCGCTGTCACTGCTGCGGACAGCACGGCGGCGCCCGATCCAGCGGCACAGCGCCCGCCTTTGCCGACCCTGGACGACGCGCGTGCTTTGACACCCTCGTCCGATTTCCAGCCCTTCATGCAACAAGGTGTGGCCGCCGATGTGCGCAACACGGCGGTTAAAAAACTTTTCACTGACCCCCATTTCAACGTGATGGACGGACTGGACATTTACATCGGTGACTACAACACCCCCGATCCCTTGCCCCCAGGCATGTTGCAAAAAATGGTCGGTGCGCAATTTTTGAATCTGTTTCCGCCAAGTCAGGATGGCCCTTCGGAACCTGTCAACGCTGTGGCTGCGGCGAGCGATGTGGCGCCAGTCCGTGAAAACCCTGATAAAAGTCCCGCCTTGCCGGAAGTCTCGGCCAATGTGGCACAGTCGCCGCAATCTTTAGACACGCCTGACCTGCAGCACGCCACAGCGCAAACAACACCATTGGCCCCAGAACATGACCACCCTGATTTGCAACTGCAACCAAACCATGCCCCTGCAAGCCCAAGCCCTGGGCAAAGCACTGGGTGAAGACCTCACCCTGCACACCACCTTGTGCCGCCGTGAGGCGGGCCAATTTCAAAAAGCCGTGAAAACCGGCGAAACCGTGGTGGTGGCTTGTACCCAAGAAAAACGCCTTTTTTCTGAATTGGCCGAACAAACCGAAGGGGCTGTTTCTCCCATCCGTTTCGTCAACATCCGGGAAACCGGTGGCTGGGCACGCGAGGCCGAGCACGCCACACCCAAAATGGCCGCACTGTTGGCCGCAACCCGCCTGCCCGAACCCGAGCCAGTGCCCACTGTCACCTACAACTCCGAGGGCCGTGTGCTCATCATCGGCTTGGTGGATGCCGCCGAACGTGCCGCCAGCCGCCGAACGTGCCGCCAGTTTTTTGGCCGATGCCATGCAGGTCACGATTTTTGCCCAAGGCCCGGGCCATGCCGGGGGTAGCCAGGAGCGGCGCTTTCCGGTCGTGGCAGGTCGCTTGCAAGGCCTCAAAGGCTGGTTGGGGGCATTCGAGGTGTCGTGGGACGCCAGCAACCCGATTGACCTGGACCTGTGCACCCGCTGCAACGCCTGCGTGGCCGCTTGCCCCGAGCAAGCCATTGGCCTCGATTACCAGGTGGACCTGTCGCGCTGCAGCGCACACCGCGACTGCGTCAAGGTGTGCGATGCCGCAGGTGCCATCGACTTTTCGCGCGATGCCCGGCCGCAAACCGAGCGTTTTGATGTGGTGCTGGACCTGCGCGGCGACAAAGCTTCGCCCACTTTCACGACGCATGCCTTGCCGCAAGGCTACTTCCGTTGGGACGGTCAAGACCTGCAAACTTTGCTCAAGGTGCGCGAACTGGTGGGTGAGTTTGAAAAGCCCCGCTTTTTTGCCTACAAACAAAAGCTTTGCGCGCACAGCCGCAACGAACAAGTCGGCTGCAGCGCTTGCATCGACATCTGTTCGGCCGAAGCCGTGCGCTCGGACAAAAGCCGCCAGCAAATCGTGGTCAACCCCAACCTGTGCGTGGGCTGTGGCGCATGCACCACGGCTTGCCCCACGGGGGCACTCACCTATGCCTACCCGCGTCCGGCAGAGCAGGGCGCCAAGATCCGCGCCTTGCTTTCGGCCTACCAGGCCGCTGGTGGGCGCGACGCTGCGCTGCTTTTGCACAGCCAAGAAAAAGGCCAGGCCCTGATCGACGGGGTGGGTCGGGGTGCCCAGTTGGGCGTCATGCAAGGCGTGCCGGCCCGCGTCATGCCCGTGGCCTTGTGGCACACGGCCAGTGTGGGCATGGAGCTGTGGTTGTCGGCTGTGGCCTATGGGGCACGCCAGGTGATGGTGCTGATCACCGCCGAAGAAGCGCCGCAGTATCGCGCCGCGCTCATGGCGCAAATGGCCGTGGCCCAAAGCCTGCTGAGCGGGCTGGGTTACACCGGCGTGCATTTCCAACTCATCGAAGCCAAGACCGCCACGGCTTTGGACGGCGATTTGCAGCGCCTGTGCGCCCGCAGCCTCCAGGCCGCCAGTCTGCCCACAGGCCCGGCCACCGCAGCCCGCCATGCGGTGCAAGCCGAAAAGCGCAGCAATCTGGAGCTGGTGATTGACCACCTGATGGCCCAGTCGCCCGTGATGGCCATGGACGAGGCCACTCGCCCCAAAGCCTTGGCTTTGCCTGCGGCCGGATCGCCCTTGGGCAGCATCACGGTGGACGGCAGCAAGTGCACGCTGTGCATGAGCTGTGTGGGCGCTTGTCCTTCGTCTGCCTTGCAAGACAACCCCTTGCAGCCTGAACTGAAGTTGGTTGAGAAAAACTGTGTGCAATGCGGCTTGTGTGCCAAGACGTGCCCTGAAAACGCCATCACGCTGCAGCCGCGCTTGTCCTTGATGCCTGAGCGCGCCCAGCCGAGGGTGGTGCACAGCAGCCCGCCTTACGCCTGCATCCGCTGTGCCAAACCTTTTGGCACACTCAAGGCGATTGAGACCATGTTGGGTCGCCTCACAGGCCACAGCATGTTTCAAGGACCAGCCCTTGAGCGCCTGAAGATGTGTGGTGATTGCCGTGTCATTGACATGTTCAATGACGAGAACCAGGTGCGCATCACCGATGGCCAGTTGCCCCCCAAAACCCGATAAGTTGTTGCCATGAGCCAAGACCTGAACCTGTCCACCAGCAGCCATGCGTTGGACGAAGAAACCGCCCGTGCTGAAATCTACGGCTTGTTGTCGCAGCTTTTTTACGCCGCACCCAGCGAGGAGTTGCTGGGCCAACTGCAAGTGGCCGTCACCGAAGCGCCCGATGCGGGTGCTTTTCTGGAGGAGCCTTGGCGCGAATTGGTGGCCTGTGCGCGCAGCCTCAGCCACGACCAAGTGGTGGCTGAATACAACCGCCTGTTTGGCGGCGTGGGCAAGCCCGAGGTTTATCTGTATGGCTCGCACTACCTGAGTGGTTTTTTGAACGAAAAACCGCTGGTCAAACTGCGCGACGATTTGGCGACCTTGGGCCTGGGTAAAGGCGAAGGCATGTCTGACACCGAAGACCATGTGGCCTGTGTGTTTGAAGTCATGCGCTACCTGATTGCCGGGGACGATGTGACGGTGGCCAACCTGACTCAGCAATTGGGGTTTTTCAGCCAACATGTGCAGCCTTGGGTGCCGCACATGTGCCAAGTCCTGCTGGCGCATCCCTCTGCCACCTTTTATGCCCGACTGGCAGCATTCTCCGATGCCTTTTTGAGCGTGGAACTGCAAGGCTTCGACCTGGTGGCCTGATTGAAATTTTTGACGCTTTAAATTGAAATTACTGACAAAAAGATTAAGGGTTTTCACTGAGAAGTGGGTGCTGGGTGCGATGCATAATCAAAAACCAAGCAGTAATTTTTCGCGCTTGAAAGTTCAACAGGAGACACCATGACCCAAATTCAACAAGACGTTCAATCTTCGGCCAGTCAGGCCCCTGACAACAGCCGCCGCCGTTTCTTCGCCAAAGCAGCCACTGCAGCAGCCGCTGTGCCACTGGCAGGCGCGCCCATGATCGCCGTGGCCCAAGCCCCCATCGTGTTCAAGATGCAAGGTTCATGGGGCACCAACGAAATTTTCAGTGAGATGGCCCAGCAGTACGTCACCCGAGTCAACGAGATGTCCGGTGGTCGCCTGAGAATCGATTATTTGCCCGCAGGTGCTGTGGTCAAGCCTTTCGAAATCATCGACGCCGTGAGCAAAGGCGTGCTCGACGGTGGTCACCACGTGTCGGGCTACTGGTACGGCAAGAACAAATCGGCTTCTTTGTTCGGCACGGGCCCTGTGAGCGGCGCCACACCCGAAATCGGTTTGAGCTGGATTCAGGCGGGTGGTGGTCAACAGTTGTGGGACAAGCTGGTTGCCAAGATGAACCTGAACGTCGTCGGCTTCTTCTCGTTCCCTATGCCTTCGCAGCCACTGGGTTGGTTCAAGAAGTCTCCACCCAAGAAAGCTTCTGACCTGAAAGGCTTCAAGTACCGCACCATCGGTTTGGCTGCCGACATGCTGCAAGAAATGGGCATGGCTGTGGCCCAGTTGCCTGGCGGTGAAATCGTGCCCGCCATGCAGCGTGGCGTGATCGATGCCTTCGAATTCAACAACCCCACCGCCGACATGCGCTTTGGTGCGCAAGACGTGGCCAAGTTTTATTCCATGGGTTCCTTCCACCAAGCGCAGGAATTCTTTGAAATCATCTTCAACAAGGACAAGTACAACGCCTTGCCTGCTGACCTGAAGGCTGTGCTCAAGTACGCTGCAGAAGCAGCTTCGACCGCATCGACCGCTTTGGCGCACGAAAACTACTCCAAAGACTTGCAGGAGTTGATCGTCAAGCACAAGGTGCAGGTCTCTCGCACCAGCACCGACGTCTACAAGGGCCAGCTGGCGGCTTGGGACGTGGTCACGGCCAAGTTGGAGAAAGAAGTCGACATGTTCAAGGAAGTGAACGACTCGTTCAAGGCCTGGTCACGCCGCGTGGGCTTCTACCACTTCACCAACGAAGCCAACTACCGCATGGCTTACGAACACGTGCAGAAGACCAAACTGCCAGTCTGATCACAGAGTCCCCCCTGAAGGCTGTCGGAATCGTTTCCGGCAGCCTTTGTTTTTGTTTGTCTAGAGGTAAGTCGCATGGAAGTTTGGATTCGAAGGATTGACATCCTCAACAAGTCAATAGGTCACGCCTTTTCCTGGTGTGTATTGATCCTGACCGCATCCACCTGTTTTGAGGTGTTCATGCGTTATGTGCTCAACAGCCCCACGGTGTGGGCGTTTGACATGAGCTACATGCTCTACGGTGCCATGTTCATGATGTCAGGTGCTTATGCCCTCTCGCGCAATTCGCATGTGCGCGGCGACTTCTTTTACCGCAACTGGTCCAACCGCACACAAGCCAAAGTGGATTTGGCTTTGTATTTCGTGTTTTTCTTCCCAGGCATTTTTGCCATGGTGTTCACGGGTGGCCAATACGCCTACGAAAGCACACGCATTTTGGAGTCCAGCGTGAACAGCCCAGCAGGCGTGCCTGTTTGGCCTCTGAAGTCGATCATTTTCGTCGCTGGTGTCACGCTGCTGATTGCGGGTGCTGCCGAGGTCATGCGTTGCCTGGTGTGCATCCGCACGGGCGAGTGGTTGTCGCGCGGCAGCGATGTCGAAGAACTTGAACAAGTGTTGATCCAACAGCACGCTGAGAAAGCCTCATCATGAGTGATCCGTTTGTCGCCCTCTTAATGCTGGGGCTTTTCATTGTCTTTATCTTTTTCGGTTTCCCAATCGCCTTCACGATGATGGCCATGGGCATGGGCTTTGGCTTTTATGCCTATTTCACACCCGAACAATTGATTTGGGACAACCGCATCTTGTACTTGTTCACGCAGAACACTTTCAGCGTGATGAACAACGATGTGCTCATATCGATCCCCTTGTTTTTGTTCATGGGTTACATCATTGAGCGCGCCAACATCCTGGACAAGTTGTTTTTGAGTTTGCAAGTCGGCTTGCGTGCACTTCCTGGCTCGATGGCCGTGGCTGCACTGGTCACTTGCACGCTGTTTGCGACAGCCACCGGCATTGTGGGTGCGGTGGTGGCCCTGATGGGTCTGATCGCCTTGCCGGCGATGCTCAAAGCCGGTTATGACGAAAAACTGGCCAGTGGTGTCATCACGGCAGGTGGCACTTTGGGCATCTTGATTCCACCCTCCATCTTGCTCATTGTGTATGCGGCCACAGCCAGCGTGTCGGTGGTCAAGATGTACGCTGCGGCCATCATCCCTGGCTTCACATTGGCTTTTCTGTACCTGGTCTACATCATCGTGCGTGCCACGCTCAATCCCTCTTTGTGTCCCAAGCCCAAAGATGTCTACGATTACTCGGTCTGGGAAAGCATTGTCATGGTGTTGAAGGCCTTTTTGCCTTTGGCCGTCTTGATCATGTCGGTGTTGGGCTCTATTTTGTTTGGCTTGGCAACCCCCAGCGAAGCGGCCGCCATGGGCGTTTTGGGCGGCATCATCTTGGCGATCGTCTACCGCGCCTTCACTTGGCAGCGGCTGCGGGAGTCGGTTTACCTCACGGCCCGCACCTCGGCCATGGTGTGTTTCCTGTTTGTCGGTTCGGCCACTTTCGCCTCAGTGTTTGGTTACTTGGGCGGTGAGAACTTGGTCAAGGATTTCATGCTGTCCATGAACCTGTCGCCTTTGCAGTTCTTGCTGCTGTCCCAGTTCTTGATTTTCATCTTGGGTTGGCCTTTGGAGTGGAGCGAGATCATCATCATCTTCGTGCCCATCTTCTTGCCTTTGCTGCCCTTGTATGGCATTGACCCGATCCTCTTTGGCATCTTGATCGCCGTGAACTTGCAGACCGCTTTCTTGACCCCGCCGATGGCGATGTCGGCCTATTACCTGAAAGGGGTTGCACCCAAGAGTCTGCAATTGAACACCATCTTCAGTGGGTGCATGCCTTTTGTTTACATCATTTTGTTCACACTGGCCATGACCTACGTCTTCCCAGCCATGGTGACCTATTTGCCTGAGGTGTTCTTCGACCAGTCGGTGGAGATGGAGCGTGACCCCAACGACGAGTCGGTGGTCAACCCTGATTTCTTCAAGCAGCAGTGATGAGCGCCAGTCCCCTTAGCGTATCGGAACTGACGGCTCTGCAAATCCGCGAGCATCTGCTCAGCGGCCAGGAAACGGTGGAGGAATTCACCGTCAAACTGGGTCAGTTTGTAGACGCCGCCGATGACAAGATCCATGCCTTCGCGCACCGCGATGACCGGGTGGTGGCGTTGCAGGCAGACAACCTGTTTCGTGACCGTACGGCCGGCCATTTGCCGGGTCCTTTGTATGGCGTGCCGGTGGCGGTCAAGGACATCATCGACACCATGGACTTCCCCACCGAATACGGCAGCCCCATCCACCAGGGCCGCTACTCGGTGGGCGATGCCACGGTGGTGTCGCGCCTGCGCGCGGCGGGGGCCGTGATCTTCGGCAAAACCGTGACCACCGAATTTGCCACCACCCAAGCGGGCCCCACCTGCAACCCGCACAACACGGCGCACACGCCGGGCGGCTCGTCCAGCGGTTCGGCCGCTGCCGTGGCCGCTGGCATGGTGCCCGTGGCGCTGGGCACCCAAACCAACGGCTCGGTGATTCGCCCGGCCTCGTATTGCGGGGTTTATGCGTACAAGCCCTCACGCGGGCTGGTGCCACGCACCGGGGTGCTGGACCAGTCGCCTTCGCTCGACGAAGTGGGCGTATTTGCCCGCAATTTGGAAGACTTGGCTTGGGTGGGCGAGATTTTGACGGGCGACGACGGCCACGATGCCGCCACCGCGCGACAGGCCCCACGCCGTTTGTACGATGTGGCGGTCTCGGAGCCTCCGCTGCCGCCCAAGTTTTGTTTTGTCAAAACACCTTGGTGGGACCAGGTCGATCCCGAAGCACGCGAAGCCTACGAGGCCTTTGTGGACCACTTGGGCGACTGCGTGACCCATGCGGCCTTGCCCGACATCGTGCGCAATGTGGCGCCTTGGCTGGTCACCATCAACGAGTCCGAGTTGGCGTTTTGCCTGCAAAAGGAGTGGCTCCACAGCCGCGCGCAGTTGAGCGAGCCACTGCAAGCGCGCATTGACAAAGCCATGGCCATCCCGGTCACCGATTACTTGGTGGCCAAAGACCGCCAGTTCCATGTCATGAGTGCTTTTGAAGAGTACTTCGCCACTTATGACGCCATTTTGTGCCCGGCTGCGCTGGGTACTGCCCCTCAGGGGCTGGAATCGACGGGCAACCCGATCATGCAAACCACCTGGAGTTTTGCCGGTCTGCCCAGCCTCAATTTGCCGCTGATGAACCTGTCCAATGGCTTGCCATTGGGTGTGCAGGCCGTTGGTGCTCATCAAAACGATGCCCGCCTGCTTCGCTCTGCGCGTTGGCTGGTGTCTGAATTTGTCAAAAGGAACCTGGCATGAAATCGCTTGAACGCTTCACCGGCCTCTTAGGTCTGGCCTTGGTTGCAGCATTCCTGCTGCCCTACATTTACAAGTTGCCCCAGTTGGACATCACCCTGATCTTGTTGGGGGGCTTGGGTTTGGCTGTGTTCGATTATTGGTCTTCGGGCAAAGACGACACAACCGAGTGATCGCGCCACAGCACCTGAGGATCCTGTGTGCCAGCACACAGCGGCTGGGGCTTTGCTTGAGATTCGCGTCACCAACTTGACATCCTTGGCCAGCACCCAAGGGTTTTCACCTTGATTACTTGGACATGGGGCCATAGCATCACACTTATGCAAACATTTGCATGAGATGGTTTTTTTGAGCTTGCCCTGACTTTTCCATTTTCCGGAGTGCTCGATGTCTTCCAAAACTTCAAACCTTTCACGTCGCTCCCTGTTTTCGGGCGCCGCCACCGTAGGCGCTGTGGCTGCAGCCACCGCCGTTTTGCCCGGTGTCGTCAAGCAAGCCGCGCCAGTGGCCACAGCTTTGCCCAAGCCCACCCGCGGCGGTGGCTACACGTTGAGCGAGCACGTTCAGCAGTACTACAAGACCACCCGGGTCTGATTCTTTTTTCGCGTTCATTTCTGTTCACTCCCAACTGGAGCCCTCCATGTTGCTGACCAAAAAACAATCTGGCACTTTGGGTGCTGTTTCTTCTCCGTTCATCCACAGCTTGCGCCGTGGCTTGTCGCAGGCTTTGCCCACCTTGGACCGCCGCAGTTTTCTGCGCCGCTCGGGCCTGGGTGTGGGTGTCGGTTTGGCTGCATCGCAGCTCACGCTGGTCCAAAAAGCCCATGCCGGCAAAGGCACATCCATCGTGGGTGCTGGCAAGGTCGAAGTCAAACGCACCATTTGCACCCACTGCTCCGTAGGCTGCGCTGTCGATGCGGTGGTCGAAAACGGGGTTTGGGTTCGCCAAGAGCCTGTCTTTGATTCACCCATCAACCTGGGTGCCCATTGCGCCAAAGGCGCCGCTTTGCGCGAGCACGGTCATGGGGAGTACCGTTTGCGCTATCCCATGAAATTGGTCAAGGGCAAATACGAACGCATCAGCTGGGACACAGCCCTGACCGAGATCAGCGCCAAGATGCTGGAGCTGCGCAAGGCCAGTGGCCCGGACAGCATTTATGTGGTGGGTTCGTCCAAGAGCAACAACGAACAAGCCTATTTGTTGCGCAAATTTGTGAGCTTCTGGGGCACCAACAACTGTGACCACCAAGCGCGCATTTGCCATTCGACCACGGTGGCCGGTGTCGCCAACACCTGGGGTTATGGGGCGATGACCAACTCGTACAACGACATGCAAAACAGCAAGGTCGCCATGTACATTGGCTCCAATGCTGCCGAAGCGCACCCGGTGTCCATGTTGCACATGCTGCACGCCAAGGAAAACGGCTGCAAGATGATTGTGGTCGACCCCCGTTTCACGCGCACAGCGGCCAGGGCCGACGAGTTCGTGCGCATCCGCTCGGGCACCGACATTCCTTTCCTGTTCGGCCTGATGTACCACATCTTCAAGAACGGTTGGGAAGACAAAAAGTACATCAACGACCGTGTCTTTGGCATGGACGCAATCAAGACCGAGGTCATGGCCAAGTGGACGCCAGACAAAGTTGAAGAAGCTTGCGGCGTCAAAGAAGACCAAGTCTTCAAGGTTGCCAAAATGCTGCACGAGAACAACCCCGGCACCATCGTCTGGTGTATGGGTCAGACCCAGCACACGATCGGCAACGCCATCGTGCGCGCCTCTTGTCTGTTGCAATTGGCTTTGGGCAACGTGGGCAAGACCGGCGGCGGCACCAACATTTTCCGCGGCCATGACAACGTGCAAGGCGCGACCGACGTGGGCCCTAATCCCGACTCCTTGCCCGGTTACTACGGCTTGGCCGAAGGCTCTTGGAAGCACTTTGCCAACGCTTGGGGCGTTGACTTCGAGTGGATCAAAAAACAGTTTGCCTCACCCGCCATGATGGGCAAAAACGGCATCACCGTGTCCCGCTGGATCGATGGTGTGCTGGAAAATAACGAGCTGATCGACCAAGACAGCAACTTGCGTGGTGTGTTCTATTGGGGCCATGCCCCCAACTCGCAAACACGTGGCTTGGACATGAAGCGGGCCATGGACAAGCTCGACCTGTTGGTGGTGGTGGACCCCTATCCATCGGCCACAGCCTCGATGGCGGCCATGCCTGGTAAGGCCGAAGACCTGAACCCCAACCGTGCGGTTTATCTGTTGCCTGCTTGCACGCAATTTGAAACCTCGGGTTCCTGCACGGCATCCAACCGCTCCATTCAGTGGCGTGAAAAGGTCATTGAGCCTTTGTGGGAGAGCCGTTCTGATCACATGATCATGTACCAATTGGCGCAAAAACTGGGCTTTGGTGCCGAGTTGGTCAAGAACTACAAGATGCAAAAAGTCGGCGGCATGGACGAGCCCATGCCCGAGGACATCTTGCGCGAAATCAACAAGTGCGTTTGGACCATTGGCTACACCGGCCAAAGCCCTGAGCGCTTGAAGGCCCACATGAAGAACATGCATGTGTTCGACGTGAAGACCCTGAAGGCCAAAGGCGGCAAAGACAAGGAAACCGGTTACGACTTCACGGGTGATTATTTCGGTTTGCCATGGCCTTGCTACGGCACCCCTGAACTCAAGCACCCTGGTTCGCCCAACTTGTACGACACCTCCAAGCACGTCATGGACGGAGGCGGTAACTTCCGCGCCAACTTTGGCGTTGAGCGCGATGGCAAGAGCCTGTTGGCCGAGGATGGCTCCCATTCTCTGGGCGCCGACATCACCACCGGGTACCCTGAACTCGACCACATCTTGCTCAAGAAACTGGGGTGGTGGGATGAGTTGACCGAGGCTGAAAAAGCCAAAGCCGAAGGCAAGAACTGGAAGACCGATTCATCAGGCGGCATGATCCGCGTGTTCATGAAAGGCCATGGTTGCCATCCTTTTGGCAATGCGAAAGCGCGTGCCGTTGTTTGGAACTTCCCCGACCCGATCCCGCAGCACCGCGAGCCTTTGTATGGCACACGACCGGACCTGATGGCCAAGTACCCGACGCACGACGACCGCAAAGCCTTCTGGCGTTTGCCCACCTTGTACAAGACGGTGCAAGATAAAAACATCGCCGACAAGTTGCACGAGAAGTTCCCGCTCATCATGACCTCTGGGCGATTGGTCGAGTACGAGGGTGGCGGCGAAGAAACCCGTTCCAACCCTTGGTTGGCGGAATTGCAGCAAGAGATGTTTGTGGAGATCAATCCCAAGTCTGCTGCAGACCGAGGCATCCGCAACGGCGAGCGTGCATGGGTGACCTCACCCACAGGCGCGCGCATCAATGTGCAAGCCATGGTGACCGAGCGCGTCGCGCCCGACACGGTGTTTTTGCCCTTCCACTTCTCTGGCCGTTGGCAAGGTGTGGACATGCTGCCGCACTACCCCAAGGGGGCAGCGCCCATTGTGCGCGGTGAGGCGGTCAACACGGCCACCACCTATGGTTATGACAGCGTCACCATGATGCAAGAGTCCAAGACCACCATCTGCAACATCGAAAAAGCCTAAGCGCTCCAGGAGAACACGATGGCACGAATGAAATTTATTTGCGACGCAGAGCGTTGCATCGAGTGCAACGGCTGCGTGACCGCTTGCAAAAATGAACACGAAGTCCCATGGGGTGTGAACCGCCGCCGTGTGGTCACATTGAACGACGGCGTACCGGGCGAGAAGTCGATCTCGGTGGCTTGCATGCACTGTTCGGATGCACCTTGCATGGCCGTTTGTCCTGTGAACTGCTTTTACAAGACCGACGAAGGCGTCGTCTTGCATGACAAGGACATTTGCATTGGCTGTGGCTACTGCTCTTATGCCTGCCCGTTTGGTGCGCCCCAGTTCCCGTCCAGCGGCACCTTTGGTCTGCGCGGCAAGATGGACAAGTGCACATTTTGTGCGGGTGGTCCTGAAGAGCACGGCAGCCAAGCGGAATTTGACAAATACGGCCGCAACCGTCTGGCCGAAGGCAAATTGCCCGCCTGTGCTGAAATGTGCTCCACCAAGGCGCTGCTGGCGGGCGACGGCGACGTGGTGGCCGACATTCTGCGCGGCCGAGTGGTGCAGCGCGGCAAAGGGGCAGAAGTCTGGGGCTGGGGAACGGCTTACGGCAACCAGGCCAAAGGAGCATGAGCATGAAAGCAGCCATCATTTTGAGCAGCTTGTTTGTCCTGGCGGCTTGTGGCGAAACGCGCCAAGACCGAGCAGGCATTGGCTCTGACAAACCCGCAGTGGCAGGCACTGGGGTGGCGGTTTACACCGATCCAGGCTGGAAAGCTGGCGACAAAGCCGGTTGGTCTAACCACCTCAAAGCCCGTGCACAGTACGGTCAAAACGACCACGCCCGCGCTCCCAAGTGAGTGACAAGGAGAAGTTCATGCGCCGCTTCTTATTGACCATTGGGCTGTCATTGGCTGCGTGGGGCGTTTCTGCCCAAACGCAGGCCCCCGTTGCAGCGCCTGCCACTCCTGCTGCGCCGGCTCAAAACAGTCTGGGCGTCAAGAGCGCCAATATTTTCCAGATTGCACCCGGTGCGGATGCCGATCCCAAATACAAAGACCAAACCAATGCCCAAAGGGCAGAGGTTCAGCCTGGCAACAACGCGCCTGTGTGGCGTGCAGTGGGACAGGGCGCAACGGGTTTCACCAGCTTGCCCATGAGCCAGGCGCCTGAAGCCGGCAACCTGATTCAGCCCTTTGTGCAGTACCCAGGTTCCCGTTTGTCTTCGGCGGGCGAGTCTTGGCGTCAGGTGCGCAACAACATCATCATTCCTTATGGGGCTGCTTTGTTGTTGATCGCGGTCGGTGCGATGGCTTTGTTTTATTTCAGCAAAGGCACCATCGAGTTGCATGGAAAAGAAACGGGCCGCAAGATAGAGCGCTTCACGCCATTTGAGCGTTCGGCCCATTGGGCCAACGCGATCGCCTTTTGTGCCTTGGCCATTTCAGGCATCGTGATCGCTTACGGCAAGTATTTCTTGTTGCCGGTGCTGGGTGACACCCTTTTTGGTTGGCTTACCTATGCCTTGAAGAACGTCCACAATTTTGCAGGACCGCTTTTTGCTGTGTCTTTGGTGATTGTGTTCATCACCTTCGTCAAAGACAACCTGCCGAGCAAAGACGACATGGTTTGGATGCTCAAGGGCGGTGGTTTGTTTTCGGGTACCGAAGTGCCTTCGCACCGCTTCAATGCCGGCGAGAAGGTGTTGTTTTGGGCGGGCGTCTTGTTCTTAGGCGCCATCGTGGTGGCCTCGGGTTTGGTGCTGAACAAGCTCATCCCCGGTCTGATCTATGAGCGGGCCACCATGCAGATCGCCAACATGATCCACGGTGTGGCCAGCTTGTTCATGATGGCCATGTTCATCGGGCACATTTACATGGGCACATTGGGCATGCGCGGTGCCTACAAAGCCATGCGCACGGGCTATGTCGATGAAACATGGGCCAAAGAGCACCATGCGTTGTGGTACGACGATGTCAAGGCCGGCAAGATTCCTGCTCACCGATCTGCGACCTCGAACGCCTCCGCCACCTCGAACACTTCCACCGCTTCGGCTTGAGCCTGGAGAACTCTGATGAAAAAATCCCTGTTTGTTTTGTCCGCACTGGCCATCTGCTTCAGCGCAGCCGCCAAACTGCCCGCCCCCAGCGAAGAAGCCAAGGCCAAAGCCGCCGAAGCCGCGGCCAAAACCGCGCACGGCAACAAAGTGGCCGATTTCCAGCTGTGCAAGTCACGCGAAAAAGTGGCGGCCCACTATTACAAAACCAATGGCAAAGGCAAGGCTGCACCCACGGCCACGCCCGCATGTGTCGACCCTGGTGCCTACAAGCCTGCAGAAACCACGGCTGCAGCGCCTGCCGCTGCACCCGCAGCCGCTCCAGCAGGTGCCAAGCCCGCGGCTGCACCGGCCAAAAAAGGCTGATCCTTTTTTTGCACCCCACCGCAAAATCCCCCGTCGGCAACGGCGGGGGATTTTTACGTTAGGCTCAAGCCATGTCTGTAGTTCTGAACGACCCTGTGGCCGCATCGGCCTCGCTCAAGCCCCATATCACCCGGGCGCGTGCACCCCTGACCCGCAGCGTGCCCGTGTGCAACGAATTCGGTGAGTCCTCCGAGACGCAAATCCCTGCCGAGCGAGCGCTGACGATTTATTTGGACAAAAAAGAGCTGGTGACTTTGATGACCCTGGGGGCCGAGCCCGAGTGGCTTGTGCTGGGTTTTTTGCGCAACCAGCGCCTGATCGATTCGGTGGAGCAGATCGAATCCATCACTGTGGATTGGACCATTGGTGAAGGCGAAGTGGGCGAGCCTGGCGTGGCCGCTGTCAAAACCCGCGCCAATGCCCAGGTCGTCATCGAGCGCAGCGCCGAGCGCGTCGTGACCACCGGCTGCGGCCAGGGCAGCGTGTTCGGCGATTTGATGGCCCACATCGACGAGATTGAACTGCCACCCGCGCAAATCACCCAAAGCCAGCTCTATGGTTTGGTCAACGCCATCCGCTTGCAAGAAACCACCTACAAATCATCCGGCTCGGTGCACGGCTGTGCCTTGTTTCAGGGTGAGGAGATGCTCATGTTCGTCGAAGACGTGGGCCGTCACAACGCGGTGGACACCATTGCCGGTTGGATGTGGATGCATGACGTGAACGCCCAAGACAAGGTGTTCTACACCACCGGGCGCTTGACCAGCGAGATGGTCATCAAGTCTGCGCAAATGGGCGTGCCCGTGGTTGTCTCGCGCAGCGGCATCACGCAGATGGGTCTGGACGTGGCCCAGCGGCTGGGCCTTTGCGCCATTGGCCGCGCCACCCACAAACGCTTTTTATGCTTCAGCGCACCCGAGCGCCTGGTCTGGCAGCCCGAGTTGTTGACACCACCGGGCTGACCGCCAGCAGCGGCTTGCCGGGCTGCATGTGGCCGATCACCCGTTGATGAACTTGGGCGCGCGTTTGTTCAAAAAAGCGTCCATGCCTTCTTTTTGGTCGGCGGTGGCAAACAAGCCGTGGAACAGGCGGCGCTCGAACATCACGCCATCTGTGAGGCCACTTTCAAAGGCGCGGTTCACGCTTTCCTTGGCCGCCATGGTGGCCAGTTGGCCATAGCCGCAAATCATCAGGGCCGCGCCCAGGGTTTCATCCATCAACTTGTCCAGCGGCACCACGCGGCTGACCAGACCACCGCGTTCGGCCTCAGCCGCGTCCATCATCCGGCCCGTGAGCACCAGGTCCATGGCCTTGGATTTGCCCATGGCCCGAGGCAAGCGCTGCGTACCGCCAGCACCGGGGATGATGCCAATCTTGATTTCGGGCTGGCCAAATTTGGCGTTGTCGGCGGCAATGATGAAGTCGCACATCATGGCCAACTCACAACCGCCACCCAAGGCAAAGCCACTCACGGCGGCGATCACGGGTTTGCGAATGCTGCGGATGGTTTCCCAGTTGCGTGTGATGAAGTCATTCTTATAGACCTCGTGAAAGTTGAACTTCGCCATGGCCGAGATGTCAGCGCCTGCGGCAAATGCTTTTTCGCTGCCGGTGATGACCATGCAGCCTATGGCCTCATCGGCGTCAAAGGCTTTGAGGGCCAGTCCCAACTCGTCCATCAAGGCGCCATTGAGTGCATTCAGGGCCTTGGGGCGGTTCAGGGTGATGATGCCCACTTTGCCGCCTTCGACGCGGACTTCGATGTTTTCGTAGCTCAAGTGATTCTCCAACAAGGGGGTGAGGGTGATGGTTCAACTATAACCATGCCCGATCAGGCTGGGCTGTCGCCTCTTTTGCCCATGTGTGGAGGGTTCAATGGGGTCCTTCTCGTGGCGCCTTGGGTGGGTGATTTGTCAGGGAAAGCATTCACCAACCGTTCGGTCGGGTAATGGTACATTCCATCACTCAGGAGACGCAACATGACCGACATCACCGCAACGGTGCTTTATGAAGTGCGAGGCGCTGTAGCCCTCGTCACCCTCAACCGCCCGCAAGCCCTCAACAGTTTTACCCGTGAAATGCACCAGTCCTTGTGGCGTGCATTCGATCAGGCCGAGGCCAATCCCGCTGTTCGCGCCTTGGTTTTGACCGGTGCGGGCCGCGGCTTTTGTGCCGGTCTTGATTTGTCAGAACTCGATTTCACGCCCGGTCCCGGTTTGTTGGAGAGGGCAGACCCCGGTCCTGTGATTCACGATGCCTTCAACCCCACCACGCGCCGCTTACAGACGCTGCGCATGCCCGTGATCTGCGCGGTCAATGGCGTGGCCGCTGGCGCAGGCGCTTCGGTGGCCATGGCTTGCGACATCGCCATAGCCGCTCCCTCCGCCAGCTTTGTCCAGGCCTTCAGCAAAATCGGCTTGATCCCGGATGCGGGCGGCAGTTGGTTGCTGGTGGAACGCTTGGGTCTGCCGCGCGCCATGGCGCTGGCCATGACCGGTGACAAGTTGAGCGCCGATAAGGCCAAGGAGTGGGGCTTGATTTGGGAGGTGGCCGATGACTGCGTGGCCGCCGCCTTGGCGTTGGCCGACAAGCTGGCCTTGATGCCCACCCAAGCCCTGGTTGCCACGCGCCACCTGTTGCGCGACGCGGGCACCCGCTCGCTGGACACGCATCTGAACGTGGAGCGCGACACACAGTCGGCGCTGGGCAAAACACACGACTACATGGAAGGCGTGAACGCCTTCCTGCAAAAGCGTGCACCGCATTTCAAAGGCGAATGATGAGCGATCCGAAAACCATCGCCCGCCAGGTGGGCGACACCCTGTTCGCCGTGGACGTCGCCTCCAAAGACACCATGGGCATGGAACTGCTGGCTTGCGAACCCGGCCGTGCCGTGATGCGCATGGCGGTCAAAGCCTTGCACCTGAATGGTCACCAAATTTGCCACGGCGGCTTCATCTTCACCTTGGCCGATTCGACCTTTGCCTTTGCCTGCAACAGTTACAACAAGAACGCGGTGGCCGCGGGCTGCAGCATCGAATTTTTAAAACCCGGCAAGTTGGGTGATGTGCTGACCTGCGAAGGCATTGAGCAGACCCTGAGCGGTCGTCACGGCATCTACGACATGAAGGTCACCAACCAGAACGGTGAAGTGATTGCCATGTTCCGTGGCAAGAGCGCGCAAATTGCGGGCACTGTTGTGCCGGAGTGAGTGCTTGTCATTCCCGCCCAGGCGGGCATCCATGTTTTCAAGAGCCCCCATTGAACACCACCCCCATCGATTGTTGAATCCGGAGTCCTCTATGAGTCAAAAAGCCTTCGCCCTCGAACCCATCGAAAAGGCCAGCATCGACGAGCTGCGCAGTCTGCAGCTCAAGCGCTTGCAGCAAACACTGCAGCACGCTTATGCCAATTCGCCGGTCTACCGCGCCAAGTTTGATGCCGCAGGCGTGCACCCGGACGATTGCAAAACATTGGCTGACATCGCCAAATTTCCCTTCACCACCAAGTCGGACCTGCGTGACAGCTACCCCTTTGGCATGTTCGCCGTGCCGCGCGAGCAATGCGCTCGCATCCACGCATCGAGTGGCACCACCGGCAAGCCCACGGTGGTGGGCTACACGCTCAAAGACATCGACACCTGGTCTACTGTCGTGGCGCGCAGCATCCGCGCAGGCGGTGCCAAGCCCGGCGATATGGTTCACGTGAGCTATGGTTATGGCCTGTTCACCGGCGGCATGGGCGCACACTACGGCGCTGAAAAACTGGGCCTCACCGTGGTGCCTTTTGGTGGCGGTCAGACAGAACGCCAGGTTCAGCTGATCCAGGACTTCCAGTCCAACATCATCATGGTCACACCCAGCTATATGCTGGCGATTGCGGACGAGTTTGAGCGTCAGGGCATCGACCCCACGAGCAGCTCGCTGCGCATCGGCATCTTTGGTGCCGAGCCTTGGACCAACGACATGCGCGCCGCCATCGAAAAACGCATGGCCATCGACGCGGTCGACATTTACGGCCTGTCTGAAGTGATGGGCCCGGGCGTGGCCAGCGAGTGCATCGAAACCAAAGACGGTCCCACCATCTGGGAAGACCATTTCTACCCTGAGATCATTCACCCCGACACCGGTGAGCCTGTGGCTGACGGCGAGATGGGCGAGCTGGTGTTCACCAGCCTGACCAAAGAAGCGCTGCCCATCATCCGTTACCGTACCCGCGACCTGACCCGATTGCTGCCCGGCACGGCGCGCAGCATGCGCCGCATGGAAAAGATCACAGGTCGCAGCGATGACATGATGATCATCCGGGGTGTGAACGTGTTCCCCAGCCAGATCGAAGAGCTGATCTTGAAGCGCACCGAGCTGGCACCGCATTACCAATGTGTGCTGACCCGCACAGGTCCGATGGACGATTTGAGCGTGCGGGTAGAGACCAAGCCCGGCGTGTCACCCGACAGCACACAGGCGCGAGCCGCCGCCAAACAGCTGCAACACGACATCAAGGTCTTCATTGGCACCAGCGTGTCGATCGAGCTCAAAGCCGAAGGTGGTATTGAGCGCAGTCAAGGCAAAGCCAAGCGGGTGGTGGATTTGCGCAGCCAGTGATTTACCCGGGCCTTTGTGCTTGCGGGCAGGGCACCTGCAGTCTTTCATGGCTGCCATCGGTGTTCAGCCGCATGGCACTGAGGCGTCCACCCCACACACAGCCTGAATCCATGGCCCAAACATCCTGACGTGGCGGCGTCTGGAGGGTCGACCAATGCCCGAAAGCCACGGTGGTGCCCGCTGTTTGGCGACCAGGAACTTCAAACCACGGCACATGACCGGCAGGGGCCTGTCCAGCGGCCTCTTTGGTGTCAAACTCCATCTCACCTGAGAGCGTGCAAAACCGCAAACGGGTCAAAGCGTTCACCACCACGCGCCATCGGTCAAATCCCTGCAAGTTGTCGTGCCAAGCCGAAGGCTGGTTGCCGTACATCTGGCGCAAAAAATCAAGCCAATCCGGCCCGCGCAAAACCGATTCAACTTCGGCAGCCAAGGCCAGGGTTTGCGTCACCGTCCAAGTGGGTAACACGCCAGCATGGACCGACAGCACGCCGTGAGACCACAGGGCCAGGGCTTGGTGCCGAAGCCATTGAATCAATTCGTTTTTGTCTGGGGCTTGCAACAAGGCGCTCAAGGTGTCCGTGCGTCCGGCCTGACGCAAGCCATTGGCCACAGCCAAGCCATGTAAGTCATGGTTGCCCAGCACGCAGTGCACGCTGCCATCCAAAGCCATCAGGCGTCTGAGAACGGCCACTGAATCTGGGCCACGGTTGATCAAATCACCCAAGATGACCAGTTGATCTCGACTGGGAGAAAAACCAATGGTCTCCAGCAAGTGTCCGAAAGGTTGGTCGCAACCTTGAATATCACCGATCCAATAACAGGCCATTGGCGTTTTATATAAAAAAATTAATGAGAGGTTCTGATGTTGGGTCAGACTGAAAGAGCTGCTTAATGAATAAAAAAATGCGTTCAATCAATAAATCGATGAAGGGACTGTACGCGCCAATCGATTTTGAGTTATATTATGTTTTTTTATTTATTCAGGGGAAGCAACATGACACAGTCTTACAAAGAACTTTTGCAACAGCGTGAAGCACTCGAATTGGCCATTTCGAAGGCGCGTCAGAATGAAATTTCTACAGCAGTGACCAAAGTGCGTGAATTGGTGGCTGAATTTGGACTCACCGCCCAAGACGTCTTTCCTGGACGTGCCAGCAAAGGCATGGCATCCAAAGCCGTCAGCAAAGTGGCTCCCAAGTACCGCGACCCCGCAACAGGACAAACTTGGACTGGCCGTGGCAAAGCGCCCAAATGGATCGAAGGCCGTGACCGCAAGCCTTTTGTGATTGCCTAAAATTGAAAACCGGTGCTTTGACATGCCCACTGGTTATTCCAGTTGCTGATTAAAGTCTCTCATTGAAACCCCGTCACGACGGGGTTTCTTTTGGATGCCCTTGAATGGGTGAGAAGCCTAAAAACTGTTCTTGTTTGCATCAGATGGGCGCTGATGAGCCAAAACGTCGGTCTCTGCCTGCAAACCAAACCAGCGCCTGATTCAATGTTTCGCCGGTGAAGTCAGGCCATAGTTCTTCGCAAAAAAATAATTCTGCATAAGCGGCTTGCCACAACAGGAAATTACTCACCCGGGATTCGCCGCCCGTTCGAATCAGTAAATCGACTTCGGGTGCATCGGCAGTGGACAAATAAGGAGCCAATGAGGCTTCAGTCAAAGAATCCAAATTCAAATTGGAATTGCTTTTTTGCCAAGCTTTTACCGCTTGCAGCATGTCCCAGCGACCGCCATAGTTGGCACAAATATGGAGCGTGATGCCCACATTGTGGGCTGTTTGCAGCTCTGCATCGGCGATCAGTTCTTGCAATGATTCCGAGAATCGCTGCCTATCGCCCAGTACTTTGAGGCGAACACCATTGGCGTTCATGTCTCGAATCTCTTTTTTGAGATAAGTCATGAACAAGCCCATCAAACCACTGACCTCTTCGGGGGGGCGCTTCCAGTTTTCTGTGCTGAAAGCAAAAAGACTCAAGTCAGGGATGCCCATTTCCGCGCATGCCTTGACGATATCTCGAACCCTTTGAGCGCCTGCTGCATGGCCGAGCCCCGCTGGCATGAAACGTTTTTTAGCCCAACGCCGGTTGCCATCCATGATGATGGCAATGTGCCGGGGCAATGAGAGTGGTGTAGGGGTGGACAAGGGCGGGCGACTTTTTGAGTTTTAATTTTACGCGCCTGTTAAGCTGAAAGCGCTTATTGGCCTTTCAGGGAGTCGCCATGACACCACAGATTCAAGAGTTTCTAGACCGAATTGAGCTGATCGAACGGGCCATTGAGCAAGAGGCCAAGATTCGCCGCCAGCAATGGCAGACCCATTTTGATGAGCACAAGCTGCGCTTTGAAAAAGAGGTGTTGGCCCAACAAAGGCGCTTCAAGGCGGGTTTGTGGGCTTACGTGTTAACAGCTCAGTGGCGACATGTCTTGTGCGTTCCCTTCATTTACCCCGTGCTGGTGCCCATGCTGCTGTTGGATGTGTTTGTTTCGGTTTACCAGTGGGTGTGTTTTCCTCTGTGCGGGATCCCCAGGGTTCAAAGGTCAGACTTTTGGGTGTTTGATCGCTCACACCTAGCGTATCTGAATGGGCTTGAAAAAATCAATTGTGCTTATTGCGCTTACGGCAATGGCTTGATTGCATACTGCCGTGAAATTTTTGGTTTGACCGAGCAGTATTGGTGTCCCATCAAGCATTCGCGACGCGTCCTACAGGCCCATCCCTATTACCACGGCTTTGTCGATTACGGCGATGCGGAAAACTACCTTTCGGAGCTGACTCGTTTGCGGTCTGAATTGAAAGCGATGCACAAGCAGAGCGTGAAGACCGAAGACGGCCTGTGAAGTCGGACAAATGTGGCCTGTCACGTCATCGACACCCCCGTGGTTGAAAGCCCCATACAGTGATTGACATGAAAACATTCGCAAATTTGGCCGAGTTGGCCGCTTGTGTCGGCCAAGACGTGGCTGTGACCGAGTGGGTGGAAATCACCCAGCATCAGATCAACCAATTTGCCGAGGCCACGGGGGATCACCAGTGGATCCACGTTGACGTGGAGCGGGCCAAGCAGGGGCCTTTTGGTGCGCCTATCGCGCATGGTTTTTTGACGCTGTCCTTGTTGCCTCAGTTTTTTGACAAGACCATCCATGTCAGCAGCAAGAAAATGGGTGTCAATTACGGCTTGAACAAAGTGCGTTTCATGGCGCCCGTCCCTGTGGGCAGCCGATTGCGTGGGCATTTGCACCTGCATTCGGCCACGCCCATTGAAGGCGGTGGTTTTCAGTTGCAGTGGAACGTCACGGTGGAGCGTGAAGGCAGCGACAAACCTGTTTGTGCGGCCGAGTCTTTGGTGCGCATTTACGCCTGAGCGGGCGGTCCTTGCGTGGTGGGTGCCCCACCGAACCTGTTTTGCCGCCAAGCCTCGAACACGGTGACAGCCACCGCGTTGGACAGGTTGAGACTGCGCTGACCTTCAAGCATGGGCAGTTTGATGCGTTGAGTGAGCGCAAACTTCTCGCGCAATTCGGGCGACAAGCCACGCGTCTCCGAGCCAAAAATCAGCCAATCACCGGGTTCGAAGCGCACACCGAAAGCGGCTCGACTGCCTTTGGTGGTCAGGGCAAACATGCGTTCTGGTGTGGGTCGCTCTTGGGTCATAAAAGCATCCCAATCTGCGTGGCGACGCAAGTCGGCGTACTCGTGGTAATCAAGCCCAGCCCGCCGCATGTGTTTGTCATCCATCGAAAACCCCAAGGGTTCCACCAAGTGCAAAGTGCAACCGGTGTTGGCCGCGAGTCGGATGACGTTGCCGGTGTTCGGCGGGATTTCAGGTTCAACCAAGACAATATGAAACATGGCACACATTGTGCCTTGCTGTCTGGCTTGGCTGGCCTCACGTCATCAGGAAGCCAAGGGGTCGGTTCTGGCCAAAACCAGGGCGCTGATGTGGGCCGCGCCCGCTTGGCGCAGCACGCGCGCTGCCGAATGCAAAGAGGCGCCACTGGTCATCACATCGTCCACCAACACCACCCGTTTTCCTCTCAGCTGCGCCGCCCTCAAGGGCTCCACAGCGAATGCGCCCACCACATTGGCCAGTCGCTCATGGCGGGGCAGCAAGTGCTGTGAGGGGGTGTCGCGGGTGCGCAGCAGCAATTGAACATCTGCCTTGTCGGGGCTCAGTTGCCGGGCCAGTTCCCATGCTTGGTTGTAGCCCCGAAAGGCCAGTCTTTGTGGTGAAAGTGGCATCGGCAACACCAGATCCGCGTTGGCCAGCACATCATCGGCCCAGGGGGTGCTCATCATCAAGGTGGCCAAGGCATGGGACCAACCGGCCTGTTGTTGGAACTTGAATCTTGCAATCAGGTCAACCCAAGGCCAAGCGTAGGTCACGGCGGCCAGGCAGATATCGAGAGGTGGTGGTTCGGCATGGCAGTCTGGGCAGTGCCGCCCAGTGTTCATCCATGGCAATGCACATCCAGTACAACGGTTTTGGGGTTGGGCAAAACGGCTGATGCAAGCTTCACACAAAGGCGCATGAGGCCAGTCTTGACAAATCGCGCAGCGGCTGGGCAACCAGCGCCAAAACCCCGCTGGACCTTTTGCGCTCGGCGCGAAAGACTTCGCCTTGAGGAAGAGAGGCCACATCCTGTCAATATACTCAAGCCAAAAGCCATGAGCAAGGCGGTACCCCCCCCGATTCAGCTGGGTGTGCAAAAAGTAAGTCATCCGCTCGTTATTCATTTCAATCATCAATGTCTCCAGTTTCCAGACCCCCGTCCATGGACCCTGTGGCTGCAGCCAGGTGGCTGGGCAGACCTGCGCCCGCTTTAATTTCGCCTTGGTTGCATGAGGAAGTGGCCTCCCGCATGCAGGAGCGTTTGGACTTCATCACCCTGCAACCCAAACAATGGGTTCACTGGGAGCCTTTGAGGGGAGGCGTGGCTGCGCACAGGTCCCTGGTGCAGCGTTACCCCAACGCTCGGGCATGGTTGGTCTGTGAACAAGCTGAAAATGCTCTGGCTGCGCGTTCCTTGATGGCGCGCAATTGGAGGCAGGTGCTGGCTTGGCGTGAACAAAAGCAGCAGCTTGGCTTGCCCTCAGAGTCATCGGCCGACATGCTATGGGCCAATATGCAACTCCATGGACATCCCGAACCACAAGCCTTGCTGCGAGCGTGGCATCAAGCGTTGTCCGTGAACGGATTTTTGATGTTTTCGTGCTTCGGTCCCGATACCTTGCGCGAATTGCGCCAAGTCTATGAACGTGCTGGGTGGCCCCAACCGGCGCATGAGTTCACCGACATGCACGATTGGGGTGACATGTTGGTGCATGCGGGATTTGCCGAGCCGGTCATGGACATGGAACGGATCACCTTGACCTATGCCTCGCCAGAGAGTCTTTTGGCCGAATTGCGCGAACTCGGGCGCAATTTGCACATCCATCGTTTTGCAGGACTTCGAGGTCGCACTTGGAAACGGACCTTATTGAGTGCCTTGATGGCGCTGGCTCGTCCAGAGCATGATGGCCGTCTCTCTTTGAGCTTTGAAATCGTGTATGGCCATGCTCTGAAACCCCAGCCCAGACTCAAATTGGCATCAAAAACAGAAATCGGACTGGACCAAATGCGACATATGCTGCGTTCGTCTGGGGGTATGCCGGACAAACTTTGAGTTTTGTCAAAAGCGGGATTGTTCTCAGGTAAAATCCGCCCGAAATTGATCGCAGTGATTGCTTGATTGCGTGTTAGGTTATTGAAAGTTGACAGATGTCAAATCAGGCTTACCAGTTTGCTCAAGTGTCTGGTCCCTCCATCCATTGGCGGCTCAAACGCAATTGTTCCTTTACCCCAGTCCAACTGGGCTGGGTTTACATGCTTTTGTGCGCCGTTTCTTTGGGTATTGGGGTGTTTTTCTGGTTGCAAGGGGCCACCCTCGTGTTGGCTTTTGCTGGCTTGGAAGTGGCTGTTGTGGGCTTGGCTTTTTTGGCCTATGCCCGTCATGCGGCGGACGGTGAAATGATCTCGCTTCAAGGCGCCAATTTGGTGGTGGAGTTGGAAACGGCAGGTCGCCTCGAAAGGGCAGAGTTTGAGCGTCAATGGGTGAGGGTGGAGCCCAAATCCGGAGACCTGAGCTTGATCGAGTTGTCGGGTCAAGGTCGTTCGATTGAGGTGGGGCGCTTTGTGCGCCCTGAACTGCGGCAGGTGCTGGCGCGAGAAATCAGAAAGGCGTTGCGTTCAACGTGATGCCCAGTGGCAGTATGGATCTGCAACAGTTTTTTATAGTGTGAGTTCAACAGTGTCTTGGAAGTTAGTGAGAACCATGAAGAATATGTCCAACCAATTGGCTTCGCTGCTGTCACGCGCGGGCATTTTTGCAGGTGCATGGGTGGCGACCGCAGCCCACGCTGTCAACGACTTGCCGGGTGGCCCCGCGGTCAATCAGCTCAATTTGCATCCCGCCGTCACCAAAATTGCCGAAGAGCAGCAGTGGTTGCATTGGTTCATGCTGATCCTTTGCACGGTCATTTTCATCGCCGTTTTTGCGGTCATGTTTTATTCCATTTGGAAGCACCGCAAGTCGGTGGGTCACAAACCGGCCACTTTCACCGAGTCCATCACGGTCGAGGTGGTTTGGACCGCTGTGCCCTTCATCATTGTGATCTTGATGGCTTTGCCGGCCACCAAGGTTTTGGTGGCCCAAAAAGACACCACCAATGCCGATTTGACCGTCAAGGTCACGGGTTACCAGTGGAAATGGGGTTATGACTACATCAATGGTCAAGGCGAAGGTCTGAGCTACATCTCTACGCTCGATTCATCGCACCGCGCCATGTCGGATGCTGGCAAACCAGCGGGTGACAATTACCTGCTCAAAGTGGATTACCCCTTGGTGGTGCCTGTGGGCCAAAAAGTTCGCGTGATCACCACGGCCAATGATGTGATCCATGCCTTTGCGGTGCCTGCCTTTGGCATCAAACAAGACGCCATCCCGGGTTTTGTGCGCGACACCTGGTTCCGTGCTGAAAAAACCGGTGATTTTTACGGCCAATGCCAAGAGTTGTGTGGCAAAGAGCATGCCTACATGCCCATCCATGTGAAGGTGTTGTCTGCGGAAGATTACACCGCTTGGGTGGCCACCGAGAAGAAAAAACAATTGGCCAAAGCCGATGATCCCAGCAAGGTTTGGGCGCTGGACGATTTGGCCAAGCGCGGTGAAAAAGTTTACGCATCCAACTGCATTGCTTGCCACCAAGCCGCTGGCAAAGCCGCTGGCCCGATCAAGGCGCTTGACGGCTCCGCCATTGTTTTGGATGCCGACAAGTCCAAGCAAATTGCCATCTTGCTCAACGGTGCTGCCAACGGTGCCATGCCGGCTTGGAAACAGTTGTCAGATACCGACATCGCGGCTGTGGTGACTTACACCAAAAACAATTGGTCGAACAAGACCGGGCAAATCGTGCAGCCCGCTGACATTTTGGCCGCACGCAAATAAAGCCCAACCGTATTCAAATCAAAGGAAATCAAGATGAGTGCAGTTCTAGACCATCACGATCACGCCCATGACGACCACGGTCACGCGCCAGCGGGCTGGCGTCGTTGGGTGTATGCCACCAACCACAAAGACATCGGTACTTTGTACCTGCTGTTCAGCTTTGCCATGTTGATGGTGGGCGGTGTCCTGGCGCTGGGTATCCGTGCGGAGTTGTTTCAGCCTGGTTTGCAAATCGTGAACCCTGAGTTGTTCAATCAATTCACCACCATGCACGGCATCATCATGGTGTTCGGCGCGATCATGCCGGCCTTTGTGGGCTTTGCGAATTGGATGATCCCTTTGCAAATTGGCGCATCCGACATGGCGTTTGCCCGGATGAACAACTTCAGCTTCTGGCTGATGATTCCTGCGTCTTTGATGTTGATGGGTTCGTTCTTCATGCCTGGTGGTGCTCCTGCCGCCGGATGGACCTTGTATGCGCCGCTGACCCTGCAGATGGGCCCATCGATGGATGCAGCAATTTTTGCGATGCATATTTTGGGTGCGTCGTCCATCATGGGTTCGATCAACATCATCGTCACCATCTTGAACATGCGCGCGCCTGGCATGACCTTGATGAAGATGCCCATGTTCGCTTGGACTTGGTTGATTACTGCTTACCTGCTGATTGCTGTGATGCCTGTGTTGGCTGGCGCGATCACCATGACCTTGACTGACCGCCACTTTGGGACCAGCTTCTTCAACCCCGCAGGCGGTGGTGACCCGGTCATGTACCAACACATCTTCTGGTTCTTCGGTCACCCTGAGGTGTACATCATGATCTTGCCGGCTTTCGGCATCATCAGCCAGATCGTGCCTGCTTTCTCGCGCAAGAAATTGTTTGGTTACGCCTCCATGGTGTATGCCACTTCGTCCATTGCCATTTTGTCGTTCATCGTGTGGGCGCACCACATGTTCACGACCGGTATGCCGGTGACGGGCCAGTTGTTCTTCATGTATGCCACGATGCTGATCGCTGTGCCTACGGCCGTGAAGATTTTCAACTGGATTGCCACCATGTGGCGCGGCTCCATGACCTTTGAAACCCCCATGTTGTTTGCGGTGGGCTTCATCTTCGTGTTCACCATGGGTGGTTTCACCGGCTTGATCTTGGCTATGGCCCCAATCGATATCCAGTTGCAAGACACTTACTATGTGGTGGCCCACTTCCACTACGTGTTGGTGGCGGGTTCCTTGTTTGCGCTGTTCGCCGGCGTGTACTACTGGATCTCCAAATGGACGGGGGTCATGTACAACGAGACTCGCGGCAAAATCCACTTCTGGTGGTCGCTGATTTCCTTCAACATCACCTTCTTCCCGATGCACTTCCTGGGTCTGGCCGGTATGCCCCGTCGCTACGCTGACTACCCCATGCAGTTCACCGACTTCAACATGATCGCCTCGGTGGGCGCCTTCTTCTTTGGTTTCGCTCAGGTGTATTTCTTCCTGTTCGTGGTCTTGCCTTGCATGCTCGGAAAAGGCGAGAAAGCCCCCCAGAAGCCTTGGGAAGCCGCTGAAGGTCTGGAGTGGGAAGTCCCATCGCCCGCGCCATTCCATACGTTTGAGAACCCACCCAAGCTGGACGCTACGGCGACCCGTGTGATTGGTTGAACGACATGGCCGTGACACCCGAGCAAAGAAAAAGCAATGTTCGTCTGGGCTTGATTTTGTTATCAGTGGCCTGTGTTGTTTTGGCCGGGTTCGTGGCCAAGATTTTGTTGCTCAACACCTGAAAGACATTCGATGAACCTGCGTGGTGCAAACCTGAAGATGGTCGGCAAGCTGGCAGTGGTTACTGCGGGCATGTTTTGCTTCGGGTACGCGTTGGTGCCGATTTACAAGGCCATTTGTGACATCACGGGGATCAACGTTTTGTCGATCTCTGAAACGCAGGTGCCCGGCAACGCCAAAGCCGCCCAAGCGGCGCAGGTCCTGCGCAACAGCCAAGTGGACACCAGTCGCACCATCACGGTGGAGTTCGATGCCAATGTGCGCGGGCCTTGGGATTTCAAGCCAGAAAAAAGATCGATGCAAGTGCATCCGGGTGAACTCACCACAGTCATGTACGAGTTCCAAAACGTGCAAAACCGCCGCATGGCCGCACAGGCCATTCCCAGTTACGCCCCCAAGCAAGCCGCCAGCCATTTCAACAAGCTGGAGTGTTTTTGCTTCAACGAGTACACCTTGGAAGCAGGCGAGAAAAAAGCCTGGCCTGTGGCTTTCGTGATCGATCCCAAGTTGTCCAAAGATGTGACCACGATCACGTTGTCCTACACCTTCTTTGAAGTGGGTGGCAAGACGCCAGTGGCACCCACTGCGCCATTGGCTTCCAAGACAGTGAACAGCGTCACAGGGTCTGGTTCATGAGCGAGCCAGATTCCAAATCGGTGCAACAGTCGTCCTTCTTGAGGACGGTTCAAGCGGTGCTTTGGTCTTTTGTGGGTTTGCGCAAAGGTTCTGATTACCAACAGGATCTTGAGAAGCTCAACCCTTTCCACATCATCGGTGTGGGAATCGGTGCGGCTTTGTTGTTTGTATTGGGGCTCATCGCCTTGGTCAATTGGGTGGTGGCACAGCCTTTTGTGCTGTAACCCACCTGTCAGATTTCGAATGAAGAGAGAGCAGGAGTATTCATGAGTTCAGCAGCACACGGCGGCACGCCTTACTACTATGTCCCCCACGAATCACGTCATCCCGTGATGTCGGCCATCGGTTTGTTCTTCGTCATTTTCGGCGCAGGTCAATGGGTCAATGGTGTTGAATGGGGCATGTATTGCCTGTTCTTTGGCTTGGCTTGGTGGTTGATTGTTTTGTACCAGTGGTTTTCAGAAGCGGTGCACGAAAGCGAAACCGGCATGTATGGCCGAAAGGTTGATTTGTCTTTCCGCTGGAGTATGACCTGGTTTATTTTTTCAGAAGTCATGTTCTTCGGTGCCTTTTTCACGGCCTTGTGGTGGGCCCGGTCGCACTCCATCCCTGCGCTGGGCAGCTTGGAAAATGCATTGCTTTGGCCAGACTTCAAAGCAGCTTGGCCCAGCGTTGTTGCCGGAGCCACGACTTCGCCCGCAGGCATTGTCGAGCCTTTCAAGACCATGGGCCCTTTCTGGTTGCCCACCATCAACACGGCCTTGCTCTTGACGTCCGGTGTGACATTGACCATCGCGCACCATGCCTTGCAGGTGGGCAATCGCCTGAAAACCATCAAATTCATGTGGATGACGGTGATTTTGGGACTGGTCTTCTTGTTTGTTCAAGGTTATGAATACGCCCATGCGTGGGGTGACTTGAACCTCAAGCTTTCGTCCGGCATTTACGGTTCAACCTTTTACATGTTGACGGGTTTCCACGGTTTCCACGTGTTTGTGGGCATGTTGATGTTGTTGTTCATCACCTTGCGTTTGCAAAAAGGCCACTTCACCAAAGACCGTCACTTCGGTTTTGAAGGTGCGGCTTGGTACTGGCACTTTGTGGACGTGGTCTGGTTGGGCTTGTACATCTTGGTTTATTGGATGTAAGACCTGCATGAACTGTTAAAAAAGCGCCCTTGGGCGCTTTTTTATTGAGATGGATTGAGCAGACAGAGTGTTTGAATCAAAGCCCAGGTGGAATGCCTGTGGGTTGAATCCAACCCATCTTCCAAGAGATCAACACACAGACAAACAGCACAATCGACAAGCCCACACGAAGGGCGAGCGCAGTGGCCATTTTGTTTTTGGGAGGCACCGCGCCATCTTCCGGGGGCACACTGCCCCTCATCATGTGAAGCAAAGCCCAGACCAAACTGGCCAAGATGGCCATAAAAGCAACTACAACCAATATTTTCATGGTGGCATTATCCGATGACTGAAAAAACCCCGGGGAAACCAAGATGGCTCTTGCTGGCACTTGCTGTGCTGAGTGTGGGCCTGACCTTTTCGCTGGGTTTATGGCAGTTGGGTCGTGCGGCTGAAAAAACGGCTTTGCAACTGGCGCGAACCCAGCAGGCTGAAAAGCCGGTGCTCCATGGCCAAAGCTTGAAAGTGGACTCTGACCCGTCTGATGCCCGCGAAGACTTGCTGCATCGCCGCATGGTGTTGGTAGGACATTGGCAACACCAGCACACCGTTTACTTGGAAAACCGGCAAATGAATGCCAAGCCTGGGTTCTTCGTTTTGACACCGATCAAGCTGGAGGGCGCTGGCATCACGGTGTTGGTTCAGCGCGGTTGGGTTCCACGTTCTTTCACAGACCGTACGGCATTGCCGCCGGTTGAACAGACCCAGGAGCGCGTTGAGGTGTTCGGGAATTTGGCCCCATGGCCGTCAAGGCTCTACGATTTTGGGGGCGAGGAAAAAGGACCGATACGGCAAAATCTCGACTGGCAAGAGTTCAAGCAAGAAACGGGTTTGGACTTGCCCAAGTTCACACTGCTGCAGTCTGGTGCGGCGTCGGAAGGACTGCTGCGTGAATGGCCTGTGGTGGCCAGTGGTGTTGCAAAGCACCATGGTTACGCTTTTCAATGGTTTGGCCTCAGCGCCTTGATCGCTTTACTTTATGTCTGGTTCCAAATTGTCCAACCCCGTCGATCCCCAAAAATCCGCTGAAAGCCCCCTGGCCATGACCATTCATGATTTGCCAAGTCCAGGCGACGTGGTGCATGCGGATGCCCAGCGCACCCGCATCGGTCGCTGGAAGATGATTGCCATGCTGTTGGTCTGCGCCTCGCCGGTTTTGGCTTCTTATTTCACCTATTACGTGCTTCGCCCTGAGGGCCGCAGCGTGTATGGCGAACTGATTCAGCCGCAAAAGGACATGCCCAGCATCACGGTCAAAAATGACCAGGCACAAGATGTGGCATTGCAGTCGCTCAAAGGCCAGTGGTTGTTGGTGACCGTGGCTTCTGGTGCGTGCGATGAGCGCTGCCAGCAAAATCTTTATTTTCAAAGACAGTTGAGGGAAATTTTGGGACGGGATAAGGATCGACTGGACCGTGTTTGGTTGGTCACCGATGCCGCTCCTGTTGCCACGGGATTGAGCGCCGCGCTCAGCGGAGCGCATGTGCTGAGAATGGACGCCGAAACGGTGGCCCGCTGGATCACCCCGGGCGCGGGGCAGCAGGCGCAAGACCATCTCTATGTGGTGGACCCCATGGGCAACTTCATGATGCGATTTCCGGCCAACATGGATGTGGCTGGTGCCTCCAAAGCCAAAAGAGATTTGAACCGTTTGCTCAAGGCGTCATCATCTTGGGACCAAGCGGGGCGTTGAACCATGAATGACGTTGCGTTGTACAACCTCGAGCCCGTGCTGGAGCTGATGGCGGTGGGCTTGGCGGTGGCTGCTTTGCCGCTGGCTTGGTGGTTTTGGCGTCAGCGCCATGCTGCTGCGTCCAGCCGATTGAAGGCGCTGACGCTGATCACCTTGTTTCTCACGTTTGACTTGGTGTTGTTCGGTGCCTTCACGCGCTTGACCGACTCGGGACTGGGTTGTCCCGATTGGCCGGGTTGTTATGGCAGCTCCACACCGATCGGCGCCAAAGTTGAAATCACGGCGGCTCAAACCGCCATGCCCACCGGCCCGGTCACGCACAGCAAAGCCTGGATCGAGATGGTCCACCGTTATCTGGCCACAGGGGTGGGAGTCTTGATCCTCACCTTGGCCAGCACGACTTGGTGGTTGCGTCGCCAAAGCCAAGAGGTCAGCCCTTGGTTACCGACCTTGACCTTGGTGTGGGTCTGCATGCAAGGGGCTTTCGGTGCCCTCACCGTCACCATGAAGTTGTTCCCTGCCATCGTCACCTTGCACCTGATGGGTGGCATCGGTTTGTTGGCTTTGCTCATGGCCCAAGCCGTGCGCTACGACGGTGCTGGCCTGCGACCATTGCCCACGTTTTTGCGTCGAGGTGTGTGGATCGGCTTTGTGTTGCTCTGGGCCCAAATTGCTTTGGGCGGCTGGGTCAGCACCAACTATGCCGTGTTGGCGTGTCCAGACTTTCCAACCTGCAACGGTCAGTGGGTGCCGGACATGAACTGGCAGGGCTTTAGCCTCTGGCGCGAATTGGGCTACACAACCCAAGGTGAGCTGCTGCCCTTCTTGGCTTTGTCCACCATCCATTTTGTTCACCGCTCGGCCGCTTGGCTGGTGTTGGGGGTCATGGTGTGGGTGGGTTGGCAGTTGCGACGACACGAGGGCTTGTCGATGGCGGGACGCTGGTTGCTCGGCCTGTCGGCTTTGCAGTTGATCACCGGGCTGAGCAATGTGGTTTTGGGCTGGCCTTTGTTGGCCGCCGTTATGCACACCGGTGGGGCTGCGGCCATGGTCGTGACGCTGACCTGGGCGCTCAGTGTCGGTCGGACCGATAATCCCCAACGTATGACGTTTTCCCCAAGGCCTGCCCCATGACCGCCGCGATTGCCCCTCTGCCCATGACCGCTTGGCAGCAGTATTACGCGTTGACCAAACCGCGCGTGGTTCAACTGATTGTTTTTTGCGCGCTGATTGGCATGGTGCTGGCCGTGCCCGGTGTGCCCAGTGGGGCCGAGCTGAAGCTGGGTCTTTGGGCTTGTATCGGTATTTGGTTGGTCGCGGGTGCTGCTGCGGCATTCAACTGTTTGGTTGAAAAAACCATCGACGCCAAGATGAAACGCACCGCCTGGCGACCGACCGCCAAAGGGGAGCTGAGCGACCGTCAGGCGCTGTTGTTTTCAGGGGTCCTGTGCGCTGTGGGTTCGGCCGTGCTGTATGTGCTGGTCAACCCGCTCACCATGTGGCTTACCTTTGCCACCTTTGTGGGCTACGCCGTCATTTACACCGTGATCCTGAAACCCCTGACGCCCCAGAACATTGTGATCGGCGGTGCCAGCGGTGCCATGCCCCCGGTGCTGGGTTGGGCCGCCATGACCGGTCAGGTCGGACCTGAAGCGCTGATTTTGTTTTTGATCATTTTCTTGTGGACGCCGCCGCACTTTTGGGCCTTGGCGCTCTACCGAGTTGAGGACTACCGCAAGTCCGGCTTGCCCATGTTGCCGGTGACGCACGGCAACGAATTCACGCGGCTGCAAATTCTGTTGTACACCGTGGTCTTGATGGCCTCTTGCCTGATGCCGTTTGTCTATGGCATGAGTTCTTGGCTCTATTTGGCGGCGGCGGTGGTGCTCAGCATCGGTTTCATTGGCTACGCAGTGGCTTTGTACCGCGCCTATTCGGACGAGCTGGCGCGCAAGACCTTTCGCTTTTCATTGGTTCACCTGAGTGCTTTGTTTGCTGCTTTGCTGCTCGACCACTATCTTTTTTAAGGCCAAAGTCATGCTACAGCGCAGAGTTTTTTCGAGAACCTTTTTGGCTTTGGGCATGGTCAGTGCTTTGTTGGTCTTGTCCGGTTGTGGCCAAGACAAGCCGGCTTTCAAGGGCGTGGACATCACCGGCGCCGATTATGCGCAGGGCTTTTCGCTGAGTGATCAAGACGGTCAGGTACGCACCCTGAAGGACTTTGCGGGCAAGACCGTGGTGGTGTTTTTTGGTTTCACCCAATGCCCGGATGTGTGTCCCACGGCCTTGCAAGAAATCGCTCAAGCCAAGCAACTTTTGGGCGCCGATGGTGCCAAGCTGCAAGGCATCTTCATCACCGTCGACCCCGAGCGTGACACGCCCGAGTTGCTCAAGGCCTATGTGGCCAACTTTGGTGCGGATTTTGTGGCCCTGCGACCCAGCCCGGAGCAGCTGCCCAAAGTGACCAAAGACTTCAAGATCTATTACAAAAAGGTCGACGGTAAAACCCCCACCAGCTATACCCTCGACCATTCGGCAGGCAGTTTCACCTTTGATCCGCAAGGCCGCATTCGGCTGTACAACCGCCACGCCAGTGGTGCTGAAACCCTGGCCTCTGACGTGAAGATTTTGCTCAGCGGCAAGTGAGGCGCTCAGCGCCTCAGTTCAGCTCAACCATTCGGCAGCGATGTTGTCGGTCAAAACCGGGTATCTCGATCGAACGTGGCCCACAAGCCCTGTGTTCAAGCGAACTCGACCAAGGCTTTTTTCATTTTTTTCATGGCCGCCACTTCGATTTGGCGGATGCGCTCGGCGCTGACACCGTATTCGTCGGCCAAGTCGTGCAGCGTCATGCCGCCCGAGCCGTTGTCGTTGACCTTGAGCCAGCGCTCCTCTACGATGCGGCGGCTGCGTTCGTCCAATGCATTGAGGGCCGTGGCCAGTCCGTCGCTGGCCATCACATCGCGCTCGTGGGCTTCGATCATGGCGGTGGGCTCATGGTTGACATCGGCCAAGTAAGCGATGGGGCCAAAGGCCTGCTCGCCATCGTCCGATGGCGCCGGGTCCAGCAACACGTCGCCGCCCGACATGCGCATTTCCATCTCGCGGACTTCCTCGCGTTTGACGTTCAGGCTGTGCGCCATCGCATCCACCTGGTCGGGTGTCAAGGTGTCGCGGTGGGTGCCTTCGTCGGCATCCGCTTTGTAGCCTTGCTTCATCGAGCGCAAGTTGAAGAACAGCTTGCGCTGGGCCTTGGTGGTGGCCACCTTGACCATGCGCCAGTTTTTCAGAATGTACTCGTGGATCTCGGCCTTGATCCAGTGCAGCGCGTAGCTGACCAGGCGCACGCCCTGGTCTGGGTCAAAGCGCTTGACGGCCTTCATCAAGCCCACGTTGCCTTCTTGGATCAGGTCGCCGTGCGGCAGGCCGTAGCCCAGGTATTGGCGCGACACCGACACCACCAAACGCAGGTGCGAGAGCACGAGTTTGCGGGCGGCCTCGAGGTCGTCGTGGGCTTTGAGTTGCCGGGCGGCTTCTTGCTCTTCCTCGAGGGTGAGCATGGGCATGCGGTTGACCGCAGAGATGTAGGCGTCCAAATGGCCGAGCGAGGGCACGACCGCCCAGGGGTTGCTCAGCGTGATGGCTGTGGCGGGGGAACCAGTTTGAATGTACATACCAGAACTCCTTTCAGAATGCCCCAATATTAGCACTCTCTGGTGAGGAGTGCTAAATGGTGGCCTCAGGGGTCTGAGGTGCCTCGGGTTATCCCTGATCTTGCGGCCGAGGGCTGGGGGCGTCTGTGTGCTGAGCCACGGCGCAAGCTGGGACGTTCAGCTCAAAAGGGCTTGGGCAAACTCGCGGGCATTGAAGGTTTCCAGGTCTTCCAGTTTCTCGCCCACACCGATGAAGTACACGGGAATCGGCTTTTCTCGGGCGATCGCGCACAGCACACCGCCCTTGGCGGTGCCGTCGAGCTTGGTCACGATCAGGCCCGTCAGGCCCAAGGTGTCGTCAAAGGCCTTGACCTGGGCCAAGGCGTTTTGACCGGTGTTGCCGTCGATCACCAACAGCACCTCGTGCGGTGCCGTGCTGTCGGCCTTTTGCACCACGCGCTTGATCTTTTTCAGCTCTTCCATCAGGTGCGTTTGGGTGGGCAGGCGGCCTGCCGTGTCCACCAGCACCACATCGCGGCCCCGGGCCTGACCAGCGCTCACCGCATCAAAGCTCACCGCAGCCGGGTCACCGCCTTGTTGGCTGATGATCTCGACCGTGTTGCGTGTGGCCCAAACAGCCAATTGCTCCTTGGCTGCAGCGCGGAAGGTGTCGGCGGCGGCCAGCAGCACGCTCAGACCTTCGTCGGCCAGATGCTTGGTCAGTTTGCCGATGGAGGTGGTTTTACCTGCGCCGTTCACACCTGCCACCATGATCACGGTGGGGTGGTGGTCTCCAATGGACAACGGTTTTTGCAGGGGCGTCAGCAAGTCGGTGATGACATCGGCCAGCAAGGTTTTGACCTGCGATGGCTCGGTGGCCTTGCTCTCTTTGACGCGGCGCTTGAGGTCTTGCAGCAAATAGTCAGTGGCCTTGACACCCGTGTCGGCCACCAGCAGAGCGGTTTCCAGCTCTTCGTACAGGTTATCGTCGATGCGCGTGCCGGTGAAAACGGTGGTGATGCTGGCGCCGGTTTTGCGCAGGCCTGCCTTGAGGCGGTCCAGCCAGCCCTGGCGACCCGCAGGGTTTGGCGTGGCAACCAGGGGCGTCGCGCTGTCGGCCTGTGGCGCCAAAGCAAAGGGCGATTCACGCTTGGAGTCAGCCACCGCGGCAGAGCCCGTGGCGGCACAAGGCAAGGCGGCCGTTTCAGGCTTGGCCGAGGATGGGACCTCGGCCATTGGGGATTTTTTTTTGAAGAAACTGAACATGGCGTGGATTTCAAGGATCATGCATTCTATGAAACCGAACTATCTCTTGGGACTTTCCTTGGCAGCTGCTCTGTGGGGCCCTGGTGCGACAGTGTTCGCGCAAGCCTTGCCAGGGCCAAAAAACATGGCCACGGCACCCACGCCAGCCGCAGCGGCGCAGGTCCACACCTTCACCCTGGCCAATGGCATGGCCTTGTGGGTCAAGCCCGATCGGCGCGCCCCCACCGCGGTGCACATGGTGTGGCTGCGTGTGGGCTCGATGGACGAGGTCGACGGCACCAGTGGCGTGGCCCATGTGCTCGAGCACATGCTTTTCAAGGGCACACCCACTTTGGCGCCTGGTGAATTTTCGCGCCGAGTGGCCGCATTGGGCGGACGAGAAAACGCCTTCACCGCCAAGGACTACACCGGTTATTTTCAGCAAATCCCTTCTTCTCAGTTGGAAGCCGTGATGCGCTTAGAGTCGGACCGCTTTGCCAACAACCAGTGGCCTGACAGCGAATTCATCAAGGAGCTGGAGGTGGTCAAAGAAGAGCGCCGCTTGCGCACCGACGACAACCCCCGTGCCCAGTTGCATGAAATGCTCTCGGCCACGGCTTTGGCCGCATCGCCTTACCGACGCCCCATCGTGGGCTGGATGAGTGACCTGGAAGCCATGACAGCGCAAGACGCGCGTGATTTTTACCGCAAGTGGTACGCGCCGGCCAACGCCGTGGTCGTGGTGGCGGGCGATGTCGATCCGCTGCGCGTCAAGGCCTTGGCCGACCAATACTATGGCGTGATCCCCGCCCGTGCCGTGCCCGAGCGCAAGCCGCGCGAGGAACCAGTGCAGCAAGGCGTGCGCCGGTTCGAGTTCAAGGCGCCAGCCGAACAGGCCTATGTGGCACTCGCTTTCAAGGTGCCGCGCTTGGCCAGCTTGGACCCTGCCCCTGAGCATGACGAGGCGCTGGCTTTGACCGTGTTGGCCGCTGTGCTCGACGGCTACAGCGGTGCACGCCTTGACCGCGCCCTGACGCAAGGTGAAAACCGGCTGGCCGACAGTGCGGGGGCTTACAACGGCCTCATGGGCCGTGGCCCGCAGTTCTTTTATTTGGAAGGCGTGCCTGCCAAAGGCCAAAGCCCAGAGGTGCTCGAATCCGCCTTGCGCGTCCAAGTGCAACGCGTGGCCACAGAGGGTGTGAACGAAGCCGAGCTGCAGCGCGTCAAGACCCAATGGGTGGCCAGCGAAATCTACAAACTGGACTCGGTGTTCAACCAGGCCCGCGAACTGGGTGTGGCCTGGACCTTGGGCCTGCCGCCAGACTACGGGGCGCAGTTGATCGCCCGCCTGCGTCAAGTCACGCCCGCCCAGGTGCAAGCCGTGGCGCAAAAATACTTTGGCGACGACAGCCTCACGGTGGCCATCTTGCGGCCACAACCCATGTCGGGCCAGCCCCGTCCGCGCCGCGCAGCCGCTGGCGCTCGGCACTGAACCCGGTGAATGCCATGCAAAACCAAAACCCCATGCCATCGACCTCTTGGTTGTCCATGACCCGAAAAACGCTTGGGTTGGCCAGCTGTCTGCTGGCTTGCTGGACCGTGACCACGGGGGCTCAAGCGGCTTTGCCCATCCAGCATTGGACCCAAGCCAACGGGGCCCGTATTTACCTGGTGGAGAGCCACGCCATCCCCATGGTCGATGTGCAGATCGACATCGACGCGGGCAGCCGCCGCGACCCGTCAGCGCAGGCCGGCTTGGCTTCGGTCATGGCGGGTCAAATGGGCAACGGCATCCGGGCTGAACCCCAAGGCCAAGGCCACTACCCCATGGCCATGGACGAAAACCAAATCGGTGAAGCTTGGGCCGACTTGGGCGCCAGTTTGGGCATCAGCGCCAGTGGCGACCGTTTGAGTTTTGGGCTGCGCAGCCTGAGTTTCGCAGACCTGCTGGACAAAGCCGTTGCCCTGGCGGCCCGTCAAATGGCCCACCCGGCCTTTCCTGAAGCCATGTGGTTGCGCGACCGTGAACGCTTTGGGGCAGCGATCCGTGAATCCTTGACCAAACCGGGCACCGTGGTGCAGCACCGATTTGCCCAAGCCGTTTTCGGTTCGCACCCCTATGGCCAGCGCACCACGCCGGAGACCCTCTCACGCATTGGCGTGCAAGATTTGCACAAGCTGCACGCGCAGAGTTTGCGCGCTTGCCGTGCCACGGTGAGCGTGGTGGGGGCTTTGACCCGTGCCCAAACCGATGCCTTGGTGCAACGGCTCTTGGCGCAGTGGCCCCGCGATGCAGGCTGTCAGAGTTTGCCGCCCGTGCCCGAAGTGGCCCCTTTGACGGCCGCACAAAACCTGAACCTGCCATTCGATTCGGCCCAGGCCCATGTGCTGATGGGCCAGCCGGGTTACAAGCGCTCTGACCCCGACTTTTTTCCACTGCTGGTGGGCAACCATATTTTGGGTGGCGGCGGCTTTGTATCGCGACTGACCGAGCAGGTGCGTGAAAAGCGGGGGCTGAGTTACAGCGTCTACAGCGCCTTTTCGCCGGGCCTGCATGCGGGTGCTTTCACTGTGGGATTGCAGACACGTCCTGATCAAGCTGCGCAAGCTGTCGCGGTCGCCCAAGAGGTGGTGCAAGGCTTTGTGCGCGAAGGCCCCACCGAGGCTGAATTGCGGGCGGCCAAGTCCAATTTGGTGGGGGGTTTTGCGCTGCGCATCGACAGCAACCGCAAGTTGCTGGACAACGTGGCCAACATCGCTTGGAACCGCTTGCCGCTCGATTACCTGAGCGGTTGGACGCGGCAAATTGAGCGCGTGACCGCCGCCGATATTCAACGTGCCATGGCCCGGGTGTTGCAGCCTGAGCGCATGGTGACTGTGGTGGTGGGCGGCCAGCCGTGAGAAGGTTTTAGACACACTTGAAGCCGTGATCGTTGGTTCTGGGTTTTGCGCCAAGGGTCATGGTGTTTGGGGGCTGCCGACGTGGGCCTTTACACTCGCAAGCTATGCCATCAGCCCCCTCCAAACGTCCAGCGCTCAGCGGTGCGGCACGCCACGCCGCCGCCAAAAAGCCCCAAAACCCGGTGCCCAAGGGCCCCTCTTCTCACGAAATCCGCATCATCGGCGGGCAGTGGCGGCGCACGCGCCTCAAGGTGCTGGACAAGCCGGGCTTGCGCCCTACGCCCGACCGGGTGCGCGAGACCTTGTTCAACTGGCTGGGCCAGGACCTGACGGGCTGGCGCTGTGTGGACGCGTTTGCAGGTACAGGTGTGCTGGGCCTGGAGGCCGCATCGCGCGGCGCGGCCCCTGTGCTGATGGTGGAGCAAGACGCCTTGCTGGTGCACGATTTGCAGGGCAATGCCAACCGCCTCCAAGCCAGCATGGTGAGCGTGCAGCGCGGCGACGCCGTGAGCACTTTGGGCCGTTTGCCAGCGGGCAGTGTGGACCTCGTCTTCATCGACCCGCCTTTTGACGGTCCTTGGTTTGAACCTGCGCTCAAAGCAGCGGCCCGTGCCGTGCCGGTGGGGGGCTGGATTTACCTGGAAGCGCCGGTGGCCTGGCCTGCCGAGGCACTGAGTGCTTTGGGCTTGCACTGTAAGCGCCACCTCAAAGCGGGTGCTGTGCATGCGCATTTGTTGCAACGGACCGCATAATTGGCCTGTCAAGCCATCCAAGCCCGACTGCGTTTTTCAAGGACACCTCCATGAGCAAATCTGCCAATGCCGCTGTGACCGCTGTGTATTCGGGCACCTTTGACCCGCTCACGCTGGGTCATGAAGACGCGATCCGCCGCGCTGCGCAAATGTTTGACCAGGTCATCATCGCGGTGGCGGTGGCGCACCACAAGAAAACCCTGTTCAGTTTGGAAGAGCGCGTGGCCCTGGCGCAAGCCGCGCTGGCCGATTGCCCGAACGTCAAAGCGCTGCCGTTTGATGGACTGATCGTGGAGTTTGTGCGCTCTCAAAACGCCCAAGTGATCGTGCGTGGCCTGCGCTCGGTGACCGACTACGACTACGAAACCCAGATGGCGGGCATGAACCGCAACTTGGCCCCTGAGATCGACACGGTTTTCTTGCACACCAGCGCCCATGTGCAGCACATCAGCAGCACCTTGGTGCGCGAAATCGCCAAGCTCGGCGGTGATGTGTCAGGCCTGGTGTCCGCGCCCGTGCTCAACGCCTTGCAGGGCAAGGTCGCGACCAAGCATTGAGGCTCAAACCTCCGCGCCCTCCACCAAAAAGCGCACGCGCTTTTGCCCCTGCCATTCATCAGCGTCCAACCGGTAAGCCAGCTTCACCTTGGCAGGCAGCGGCTCGGTGCGGCCAAACCAGATGCCGTCGACCGGTTGGCCTTGGTGCTTCATCTTGAGTGACAGGTGTTTTTCGCCCACCAGGCGTTGCGACACGATCTCCATTTCTTCGCAAAACACGGGCGGCGCAAAGCCCTGGCCCCAGACCTCGTGGTGCAGCATGTCCACCAAATCCACCCGGCGGTATTCGGCGGGCAGTGGCCCGTCGGTTTCCAGGCGGCGTTGCAGTGTGGCGGCGTCCAGCCATTGCATGGCCACTTGGTTCAGCGTTTCTTCAAAAACCTCCAGGTGCTCTTCGGCAATGGTGCAGCCCGCTGCCATGGCGTGACCCCCAAAGCGCAACAGCACGCCCGGGGCGCGTTTGGCCACCAGATCGAGCGCGTCGCGCAAATGAAAGCCTGCAATCGAACGGCCTGAGCCTTTGAGCTCGTGCTCCTTGCCCGGCGCACTGCTGGCCGCGAACACAAAGGTGGGGCGGTGCAGCTTGTCCTTGATGCGCGAGGCCACGATGCCCACCACACCTTCGTGAAAATCCGGGTCGAACACACAAATGGCGGGCGGCGGCTCGTCGCCCTCGTCAAACAGCGACTCGGCCATCGCCATCGCCATCTCGCGCATGTCGCCCTCGATCACGCGGCGTTCGCGGTTGATCGCGTCCAACTGCTTGGCCAGTGCATCGGCGCGGCCCGCGTCGTCGGTCAACAAGCATTCGATGCCCAGCGTCATGTCGGCCAGGCGGCCTGCCGCGTTGATGCGTGGGCCCAAGGCAAAGCCAAAATCAAAAGTGGTGGCCTTGGCGGTTTCGCGGCTGGCGGCCCGCATCAGCGCGGCCATGCCGGGTGGCAATGCCCCCGCACGCACGCGGCGCAGACCTTGCGCCACCAGGCGGCGGTTGTTGGCGTCGAGCTTGACCACATCGGCCACGGTGCCCAAAGCCACCAGAGGCAGCAGCGCATCCAGGCGCGGTTGGTTGCTGGCGTCGAACACGCCGCGCTGGCGCAGTTCGGCGCGCAGGGCCAGCAGCACGTAAAACATCACGCCTACACCCGCGATGGATTTGCTGGCGAAGCTGCAGCCGGGCTGGTTGGGGTTGACGATCACTTCGGCGGTGGGCAATTCGCTGCCCGGCAAATGGTGGTCGGTCACCAGCACCTGCAGGCCCAGGGCCTGAGCCGCTTGCACACCTGCCACGCTGGCGATGCCGTTGTCCACCGTGATCAGCACATCCGCGCCTTGGGCGTGCACCCGCTCGGCAATCGGCGGGGTGAGGCCATAGCCGTCCACCACCCGGTCGGGCACCAAATAGCTCACGTGGCTGCCACCCAGCATGCGCAGGCCGCGCACGCCCACGGCACAGGCGGTTGCACCATCGCAGTCGTAATCGGCCACGATGCACAGGCGTTTGTTTTGCGCGATGGCGTCGGCCAGCATGTGGGCCGCTGCCAGGGTGCCCAGCATGCCCGCCGGGGGCAACAACAGGTTCAGCGCGTCGTCGAGCTCGTCTTTGGACTGCACGCCACGCGCGGCATACAGGCGGGCCAGCAGGGGGTGGATGCCCGCTTGTTCCAGCGCCCAGGCGCTGCGGGGAGGCACATCTCGGGTGAGCAAATTCATGGGGTGATCAGGCGGTTGTAGGACTGACAAGGGCTTGAAGTGCCGCTGCAGGGGAGGTTGGGTTGAACAGCTGTTTCAAGTTGCGCGTGGTGCGTTGGTACCAGGCCTGCGAGGCTGTACTCGGGGCTGTGAAGGTATGGGCGGTGTGTTCGCTGCACAGGCTGAGCGTGACTTGGCCTGTGGTCTCCAGGTGTTTCAGTGCATCGGCCACGGCCGTGGCATCCAAGTGTTGCCAGGCTTGTCGCCAAGCTGGCACATCCCCTTGCAAGGCGCTGGCGCGCAGGGTGTCAGGCATGTTCACGGCTTGGACTGGTTGGGTGACATCAACGGGTAAGACCCCTGCGCCGTGCAACCAAAAGGCGTTCACGGTGTGTTGTCTGCGGGCCTCGCGCGCGTCGTTCACCGGGTGGTTGTACAGCAGCATCTGCATTTCGCTTTGGAGACGCTGAAACGGCCTTGTGGCTGGATGGTCTGGCATCCAGTGCTTGACGTTCTGACCGATCACCCGGTCCAGCGAAACGGTGGGCAGATCGGTCAACATGGCGCCCTGAACGTGCCATTGCAAAGCGCTTTGCCAAGTCACAGACAAGCCGTCTTCGAGCAAAAATGCTTGCATGGTCTGCAGCAGTTGTTGGGATTCTTCGTCCGACAGGTGCAAATGCTCTGGGTTGGCCATCACCACTTGGTCCATGCCGATTTGCCAGTGGCAGGGCGTCATCCATGCTTGGGGCATGTGGTGGATGTGGCCCGTTGGGCTGTTGGGGCTCTGGGGGGTGTTGAGGGGGTTTTGGCTGGTTTGCCAAGCGGCCCAGGGCAGGGCCTGCGCATCGTGCGACCAACCGAGGGTTTGGGCCCGCAGCCGCTCATGGGGCATGTGCAGGGCCATGTCGGTGGCGGTGTCCTGCAGTGTTTGTTGGTGCTGCAGGCGGCCCAGCAAGGTTTTCAGGTGAGGCAGCTGGAAATCAACCCAGACCTCGGGGCCGGTGAAGGCGTGACTGGCCGCATAGGGAATGATCAGGTGCATGGGGGTGGATTGTCGCAGCAGCTCAGCCCGCACTGCACAATACGGGGTTATGTCTTGGTTCAACAACATTCCCTACGAGCTGGTGCTGGGTTGGCGCTACACGCGTGCCGGCCGGGCCACTCGGCGCAATGGCTTCATTTCTTTCATCTCAGGGGTGTCCATGATGGGCATTGGCCTGGGCGTGGCGGCGCTCATCATCGTGCTGAGTGTGATGAACGGCTTCCAAAAAGAAGTGCGCGATCGCATGTTGGGAGTGGTCTCGCACATCGAGGTGTACGCGGTGGATGCGGCGGCTGTGGCCGACATGTCGGGCTTGTTGTCCCGCCTGAAGGCGCATCCCCAGGTCTTGGGCGCTGCACCCTTTGTCACCGCCCAGGCCTTGCTGGCGCGGGGCGAGGACATGAAGGGGGTTCTGGTGCGCGGCATCGACCCGGCGCGTGAGCCCGAAGTCAGCGACCTGTCACAAGACACGCAAGCAGGTGTGCTGGGGCGTTTGGTGCCAGGCGAGTTCAGCCTGGTGCTGGGCCGCGATTTGGCCAACAACCTGGGTTTGCAAAACGGCGACCCGGTGACGCTGGTCTCGCCGTCTGGCCAGGTCACGCCTGCGGGCGTGGTGCCGCGCATGAAGCAAATGGGCGTGGTGGGCACGTTCTCGTCGGGTCACTACGAATACGACTCGGCACTGGCGCTGATGCACGTGGATGACGCCGTGCGCATGTTTCGCTTGGAAGGCCCCAGCGGCGTGCGCCTCAAATTGCGCGATCTGCACCAAGCGCGTGAGGTGGCCAGAGACCTGCAGCTGGATTTGGGGCCGGGCTTTTTTGTGCGCGACTGGACACAACAAAACAAGACCTGGTTTGCCGCCGTGCAGGTCGAAAAACGCATGATGTTCATCATCCTCACGCTCATCGTGGCGGTGGCAGCTTTCAATTTGGTCAGCACGCTGGTGATGACGGTGACCGACAAGCGCGCCGACATCGCCATCTTGCGCACACTGGGGGCGAGTCCGCGCAGCATCATGGGCATTTTTGTGGTGCAAGGGGCCACGGTGGGTGTGATTGGCACCATGAGTGGCTTGGCACTGGGTTTGTTGGTGGCCTTCAACATCGACGTGATCGTGCCTGCGCTGGAGAGCCTGTTCAACGCCAGCTTTTTGCCACGCGACATTTACCTCATCAGCCGCATGCCCAGTGAGCCGCTGGCCAGCGACATCTGGCCGGTCGCGATCATTTCTTTGGTCTTGGCTTTTGTGGCCACGCTTTACCCCAGTTGGCGCGCCAGCCAGGTCAACCCGGCGGAGGCACTGCGTTATGAATAGCACAAAAAAGCTGGGCACAGTGCTGCAAGCCCAAGGCCTGACCAAGCGCTTCACCGAAGGGCGCTTGGATGTGACGGTGTTGCAAGGCGTGGACCTGCAGGTGCAAGCAGGGGAGACCTTGGCCATCGTGGGCGCTTCGGGTTCCGGAAAAAGCACCTTGCTGCATTTGCTGGGCGGGCTGGATGCACCCACGCAGGGCTCGGTGCAGCTCAAGGGCCAGCTGCTGTCGGCCCTGAGCGCGGCCGAACAAGGCCAGTGGCGCAACCGTTATTTGGGTTTTGTGTACCAGTTCCATCACCTGCTGCCCGAGTTCAGCGCCTTGGACAACGTCGCCATGCCGCTGTGGATCCGCCGTCAAGACCGCACCGAAGCGGCGGCCGTGGCCACGGGCTGGCTGCAACGCGTGGGCTTGGGTGAGCGCGTGCACCACCGCCCCGCCGAGTTGTCGGGCGGCGAGCGCCAGCGGGTGGCGCTGGCCCGTGCTTTGGTGAATGACCCGGCCTGTGTATTGGCCGACGAACCCACAGGCAACTTGGACCGCGAAACGGCCGATGGCGTGTTTGCGTTGATGCTGCAACTGGCCCGCGAGCGCGGCACCGCCTTTGTGGTGGTCACGCACGACCAGGCTTTGGCGGAACGTTGTGACCGGCAATTGCACCTGGTCAAGGGCGTGCTGCAAGCGACTGTCTGACCCCCTACAGCGGTATGTGGATTGACACCCATTGCCATCTGGATGCGGCCGAGTTTGATGTCGACCGCGACGCGGTGCGCCAAGCGGCGCGCCAAGTGGGTGTGGTGCGTTGCGTGATCCCGGCGGTGCAGCGTGCGCACTGGGCCGATGTGGCGCACCTGGCCGAACGGCATGGCGATGCCTACGCCTTGGGCATCCACCCCTTGTATGTGCCGCACGCCCAAGAATCTGATCTGCTGGCGCTGGACCAAGCCATGCATGAGCGCGCAGGTGACCCGAGGCTGGTGGCCGTGGGCGAGATCGGACTGGACTTTTTTGTGCCTGCACTGTGCGCGCCCGAGATGCGCAAGCGTCAATGGTTTTTTTACACCGCGCAATTGAAGCTCGCACAAAAGCATGGCCTGCCCGTGATCTTGCATGTGCGGCGCTCGGCGGACCTTTTGCTCAAAGGCTTGCGCCAATGCCCGGTGGTCTCAGGCATCGCCCACGCTTTCAATGGCAGCACCCAACAGGCGCGGGCCTTTGTGGACATGGGTTTTGCGTTGGGCTTTGGCGGCACGCTGACCTACGAGCGTTCTTTGCAGCTGCGCCGCCTGGCCTGCGAGCTGCCCCTGAGCGCCTTGGTGCTGGAAACCGATGCGCCCGACATCCCGCCGCAGTGGCTTTACCAAACCGCCGAGCAACGGGCGCTGGGCGCAGAGCAAGGACGCAACAGCCCCGCCGAGTTGCCCCGCATGGCGCAAGTGCTGGCCGATTTAAGGGGTCTGCGCTGGCCCGAATTGGCCGCAGCCACCACGGCCAATGCCTGCCGTGTGTTGCCCAGCTTGGCCCAAATGCCTCTGTAACATCTGGCCCCATGACCCGAAAAAAATCCGCTGTCCCCGCCCTCGAGCTGCCCGAAGTTAATTTTTCTGAGGATGACGACATCCGATACCTGCACTTGGGCACCGAGTGGATTCAAGGCTCGATGTTTCTGGATCGGCCCTTTGACATTGAGCTGGAATATGTGCAGCGCATGTTCGCTTGGCTTTTGTTTTTTCCGGCTGCCGAGGTCAAGGGTGCACACGCCATGCAGCTGGGGCTGGGCGCGGGCACCATCACCAAGTTTTGCTACAAAAAACTCAAGATGACCTGCACCGCCGTGGAGTTGAACCCGGGTGTAGTGCATGCCTGCCGGGGTTGGTTTCGCCTGCCGCCTGACGACGAGCGTTTGCGCGTGGTGTTGGCCGATGCGTCGCTTGAAATTCAAAAAGATGAATGGCGCGGCACCGTGGATGCGCTTCAGGTCGACTTGTACGACGACGAGGCTGCGGCACCCGTGTTGGATTCTTTGGACTTTTACCGCCTTTGCCGCGAACTGCTCAGCCCCCAAGGCTGCATGACCGTCAACTTGTTCGGTCGCTCGTCCAGCTACGCCGAGAGCCTGCAGAAAATCGCTGCGGCGTTTGGCGAAGACGCCATTTGGGCTTTCAAACCGACCCGAGAGGGCAATGCCATCGTTTTGGCGCAGCGTACCCCCAGCCGCCCATCGCGTGACGCGTTGGCGCAAGCGGCCAGCGCGATCCACGACCAGTGGGGCTGGCCCGCCACCAAATGGCTTCAAGTTTTTAAGCCCTTGATCCGTTGAGGTTGGCCAAAGCGGTGGTTTCAGGCCGGATGGATATCAGGGTAAACCATGGTGGGGTCACGCCCGGGACATAGGTGTAACCCACATCACTTTGGGGGCTTGTTTGTCGCAGAATTGCGCCAACTCAAATCAGAGGAGCGCTATCGTGATCATCAAGAGTCAAAAAGACTTTTTCTCTGGACTGCTGTACGCCTGCGTCGGCGGTGCGTTTGCCATCGGTGCCGCCGGTTACAAAATTGGCACCAGTGCACGCATGGGCCCGGGCTTCTTCCCCATGTTGTTGGGCGTGATATTGGCCCTCATTGGTCTGTACATCATGTTCAAGGCCATGGTGGTGAAAACACCCGATGGCGACAAGATCGGTTCTTGGGCCTGGAAGCCTTTGCTCTTCATCATTGCGGGCAACGTGCTGTTTGGCATCTTGCTCGGTGGTTTGCCCAGTTTGGGTGTGCCGGCCATGGGTTTGGTGGTGGCCATCTTCGGCACCACCTTTGTGGTGAGCTTGGCGGGTGACACCTACAAGGTCAAGGAAGTGGCCATCTTGGCCACCATTTTGTCCATTGGTTGCTACTGCGCGTTCGTGTTGCTCTTGAAGCTGCAGTTCCCAGTTTGGCCCACCTTCATCACCGGTTGAGGAGAAATAATTCATGGACTTGTTTGACAATCTCGCGCTCGGTTTTGGGGTGGCTTTCACCTTCCAAAACCTGATTTACGCTTTCATCGGTTGCTTGTTGGGCACCTTGATCGGTGTGCTGCCTGGCGTCGGCCCCGTGGCCACCATCGCCATGTTGCTGCCAGCCACTTATGCGTTGCCTCCCATCGCGGCTTTGATCATGCTGGCCGGTATTTACTACGGCGCTCAGTACGGCGGCTCCACCACCGCCATTTTGGTGAACCTGCCGGGAGAAGCGTCCTCCGTGGTGACCATGATCGACGGTTACCAGATGGCCCGCAAAGGCCGTGCGGGTCCCGCTTTGGCGGCAGCCGGTATGGGCTCGTTCTTTGCAGGTTGCATCGGCACCTTGATCTTGGCCGCTTTTGCAGCACCCTTGACCGAAGTGGCCTTCAAATTTGGCCCCGCTGAATATTTTTCACTCATGGTGTTGGGTCTGATCGGTGCTGTTGTGTTGGCTTCAGGCTCCCTGATCAAGGCGGTCGGCATGATCGTTCTGGGCCTGCTGATGGGCCTGATCGGCACCGACGTGAACTCCGGTGTGGCCCGCTACAGCTTTGACATTCCCGAGTTGACCGACGGCATTGGTTTCATTGTGATCGCCATGGGTGTGTTCGGCTATGGTGAGATCATCTCCAATTTGTCCAAGCCAGACGAAGAGCGTGAAGTCTTCACCGCCAAGGTCACCGGCTTGATGCCCACAGCAGAAGATTTCAAACGCATGGTGCCTGCCGTTTTGCGCGGTACCGCTTTAGGCTCGGCGCTGGGCATCTTGCCCGGTGGCGGTGCGTTGCTGGCGGCTTTTGCGGCCTACACCATCGAGAAGAAAACCCAAATCAAACCGGGTGAAGTGCCCTTTGGTCAAGGCAACATCCGCGGTGTGGCAGCGCCTGAATCGGCCAACAACGCCGCTTCGCAAACCTCTTTCATTCCCTTGCTGACCCTGGGCATTCCGCCCAACGCGGTGATGGCTTTGATGGTGGGTGCGATGACCATTCACAACATCCAGCCAGGCCCTCAGGTCATGACCAGCAACCCCGAGTTGTTCTGGGGCCTGATCGCGTCGATGTGGATCGGCAATGCCATGCTCATCATCTTGAACCTGCCTTTGATCGGCATTTGGATCAAGTTGTTGTCGGTGCCTTACCGTTGGTTGTTCCCTGCCATTGTGTTGTTCTGTGCCATTGGTGTGTACTCGACCAACAACAACACCTGGGACATCTGGATGGTGGCGATGTTTGGCGTGATCGGTTACACCTTCATCAAACTGGGCATGGAGCCAGCACCCTTGCTGCTGGGCTTCATCTTGGGGCCGATGATGGAAGAAAATTTGCGCCGCGCCATGCTGCTCTCGCGTGGTGACTGGAGCGTGTTTGTGACCCGTCCTTTGTCTGCCAGTTTGTTGGCGGTTGCCTTGCTGTTGTTGATCATTGTGACTTTGCCATCGATCAAGTCCAAGCGCGAAGAGGCCTTCGTCGAAGACTGACGTGAGGCTGGACTGACTTCTTTCAACGGCCTCTTCGGAGGCCGTTGTCTTTGGTGAGCATCATGCCGGTGCAGACCATGGTCTTGTCACTTGGGTTCAGCGAGCGCACATGGCCTCTGAGAGAATCATTTCCCATATGACTGCGTCAGTCATCGACCGGAATATCACCATGAAAAAAAGACATCTGTTGCGTGCACTGTCTGCGCTCACGCTCTCACTGACTTGCTGGGGCCAGGCCCAGGCCCAGGTTCAGACCTACCCCACCAAGCCCGTGCGCTTGATCGTGCCGTTCCCAGCGGGAGGCGCCACCGATTTGTTTGCCCGCACCTTGTCGCAAAAGATCAGCGAAAAATTAGGCCAAACTCTGGTGGTTGAAAACCGGCCCGGCGCGGGTGGTACTCTGGGTGCAGACCAGGCTGCCAAGGCCAGCCCCGATGGCTACACGCTGCTCCTGTCGACCTCCAGCACGCACTCGATTGGTCCCAACCTGAACCCGCGCATGCCCTACGACGCGGTGCGCGACTTCACCCCCATTGCGCATTTGGGCAACGCGCCCAGCATCATGCTGGTGCCCAACAACTCGCCCGCCAAAACCGTCAAGGAATGGGTCGACTACGCCAAGAAAAACCCCGGCCGTTTGAATTACGCATCGAGTGGCAACGGCACCATCGTGCAGTTGTCGGCCGAGCTGTTCAAGGCGCAGGCCGATGTGTTCGTGGTGCACATTCCCTACAAGGGCACAGCGCTGGCCATCCCTGACCTGATTTCGGGCAAAGTGGACGTGCTGTTTGACAGCCTGCCCACCGGCATGCCGCATGTGCGCGATGGCCGCTTGCGGGCCCTGGGCGTGACCACCCTCAAACCCACGGCGCTTGCACCTGGCATCCCCGCCATCGCCGATGTCCTGCCCGGCTACGAGTCCAACACCTGGTTTGGTTTTTTTGGTCCCAAAAACCTGCCCACCGAGGTGGTCAGCCGCATCAACACGGCGGCCAACCAAGTCCTCAAAGACCCTGAAGTGATGGACAAACTGTTGCGCTTTGGCATTGAGCCGATCGGCGGCACACCCGCCCAGTTCACCACCATGCTGGCCAGCGAATCGGCCAAGTGGAAAAAGATCATCACCGAACGCAAGATCACTTTGGATTGACATGAATTTCGATTACCAGTTTCCCTACACCAGCACCCGTTTGCCGCTGTTTGCGCGCAATGTGGTCTCCACCTCGCACCCGCTGGCCGCGCAAGCGGGTCTGCGGATGATGCTCAAGGGGGGCAATGCAGTCGACGCTGCCATCGCCGCCGCTGCTGTCATCACCCTGACCGAGCCGGTCAGTTGCGGTTTGGGGTCGGACGCGTTTGCGATTTTGTGGGATGGCAAGGAGCTGCACGGCCTCAACTCCTCCGGCCCGGCCCCCGCGACCTGGACGCCCGATTACTTTCACCGCAAGTACGGTGCCGAGACTAAAACACCCCCTAAGCGTGGTTTTGACTCGGTCACCGTGCCGGGTGCCGTGGCAGGTTGGGTGGCGCTGAGTGACCGCTTTGGCAAACTGCCCTTTGCAGATTTGCTGGAGCCCGCCATCGAGGTGGCCGAGCGCGGTTATCTGATTCCGGTGGTGGTGCAGCAAAAGTGGGCCGCGGCCACGCCCGAGTTGCAATCGCAGCCCGGCTTTGCGCACAGCTTTTTGCCCTGGGGCCGTGCGCCTCAGGTGGGCGAGTTGTTCCAGTTCAAGAACGCCGCGCGGGGTCTGCGGGCCATTGCTGCCACCAAGGGGCAGGCCCTCTATGGCGGCGAAATCGCCCATGCCATTGAAAAGTTTGCCAAGGACAACGGCGGCAGCATCACCGCCAAAGACCTGGCCGACTTCAAGCCCGAATGGGTCAAGCCCATGGCGCAAGACTACCGGGGCTACACCTTGCACGAGATCCCGCCCAACGGGCAGGGCATCGCCGCACTGATCGCGCTGGGCATCTTGTCTCACTTCGACATGGCCAGCCACAAGGTGGACAGCGCCGATTCGCAGCATCTGCAAATCGAAGCCATGAAACTGGCCTTTGCCGACCTTTACCGCTATGTGGCCGACCCGCGCTACATGGAATTGCCACCTGAGCAAATGCTGGACCCGGCCTACCTGGCCAGCCGCGCCAAACTCATCGACATGAAAAAGGCGCAAGACTTCAAGGCGGGTAACCCGGTCAAGGGCGGCACCATTTACCTCACGGCAGCCGATGAAAACGGCATGATGATCAGCTTCATCCAGAGCAACTACATGGGCTTTGGTTCGGGCGTGGTCGAGCCCACTTATGGCATCAGCATGCAAAACCGGGGCCATGGTTTCAGCACCGACTTGCAGGGCCAAAACCCCGCCAACTTGGTTTTGCCTGGCAAGCGCCCCTTCCAGACCATCATCCCGGCATTTGTCACCAAAGACGGCCAACCTGTGATGAGCTATGGCGTGATGGGCGGCAACATGCAACCCCAAGGCCACATGCAAACCCTGGTGCGCATGCTCGACTACGGCCAAAACCCGCAAGCGGCGTGCGATGCACCGCGCTGGCGCTACAACGCCGGCCTGAACATCAATGTCGAAGCCGCCATGAACGGCGGTACGGTGCAAGAGCTGATGGCTCGGGGTCACCAGCTCGACATCATCAATGACTCCTACCAAGACTTTGGAGCGGGCCAGTTCATCTGGCGCATGGGTGATCCGGCGGTCCACGGCTATCAGGCCGCCAGCGACCCGCGCCGTGACGGGCAGGCGGTGGGCTTTTAATGCGCCGTTGGCTGCTGCGCCTGGGCCTGGTCGCCATGGGCACGTGGGCCTGTGCCGCCGCTGAAGCGCAGCCCTTGTCATGCGGCGTGGTGCTGATGCACGGCAAGTGGGGGATGCCTCAGTCGCCTTTCCTTAAACCCGTGGTTCAAAAACTCGAACCCCATTGCCAGTTCAAGCTCCTGGAGATGCCTTGGTCACGCCAACGTTTGTATGACCTGCCATACGCCGATGCTTTGGGACAAATTCGCGATGCTGTGGCCGAATTCCGCAAGGCGGGTGTGCTGTGGGTGGCCGTGGGTGGGCAGAGCTTTGGTGCCAATGCATCATTGGCTTACATGGCCCAGGTTGGAGATGCGGACGCCATACTGCCTTTGGCACCCGGTCATGCGCCCGAATTTTTTTATCAACTGCCCGATGTGCGCCGAAGTGTCGATGCTGCGCGAAAGTTGGTTGATTCTGGACAAGGTGACACTTTGGTCGAAATGTCCGACGTCAACCAGGGGCAGCGCCGCCCAGTCAAAACCTCTGCCAACGCGCTGTGGAGTTATTTCAACCCTCAGGGCTGGGGGAATATGGGCTTGAGCGCTGGGGCTGTCCGCAAGGCGGTGCCAGTGTTTTGGGCCATTGGTACCCTAGACCCTCTGCATGGCGCGGGTTCGACCGAGATTTATCAAAAGTTGCCAGCGCATTCTGACAGCCGTTATCTGGTGGTGCGCGCCAACCATGCCAACACCCCTGAGGTGGCTGCAGATGAGTTGCTGGATTGGGTAAAAGCCCGGATCGGTCGCTGAGCAATGAAAATGGATGAACCTAGCCAAGTGACCACGGGTTTACTTCTGGCGGTAGCAGGCTCCATTGCATTCAGTGGCAAGGCCATCATCGTCAAGTTGGCATACCTGCACGGTGTGGATGCAGTCACATTGGTCATGTGGCGCATGGTGTTCGCCTTGCCCTTTTTTGTGCTCATGGCCTGGTGGGCCGGGCGCGGCAAGGCGAGCTTGACCCAACGAGACTGGCAGGGGGTGGTGGGCTTGGGCTTTTGTGGTTATTACCTCTCCAGCTTTTTGGATTTTTGGGGCCTGGAGTTCATCAGCGCCTCGCTGGAGCGGCTGATCCTTTACCTCAATCCTACGATCGTGCTGGTGCTCGGTGCTTTGTTGTTCAAAAAGCACATAACACAGCGCCAAGGCGTGGCCATGGCCATCAGCTATTCAGGCGTGTTGCTGGTGTTCGGCCATGAGGTTGGGCTGGCCGGGCCGCACGCCGTATGGGGTGCCCTGTTGGTGTTTTTGAGTGCTGTCACTTATGCGGTCTACCTGACCTACAGTGGCCAATTGGTTCAGCGTCTGGGTGCCTTGCGTCTGGCCGGGCTGGCCACCAGTGTGGCGTGTTTTTTCTGCATCGTGCAGTTTGCGCTCTTGCGACCCATCACTGCCGCGCAGGTGCCCGAGCCGGTTTTTTGGCTGTCGCTGCTCAACGCCACCGCTTGCACCGTGCTGCCGGTGCTCTTGGTCATGATGGCCATCGAGCGCATTGGTCCGGGGCTTACGGCGCAAACCGGCATGATTGGCCCCATGTCCACTTTGCTGATGGGCGTGTGGATTTTGGACGAGCCGTTCAACATGTGGATCATCGCCGGGACCGTGTTGGTCTTGAGCGGTGTGTTTTGGGTCACGCGGCCGGTGGACCGCACCACGTAACGCGGCCATTGGGCCGCACAACTTCAACTTCAGGAGATTGACATGGACTTGGGCATTGCAGGCAAATGGGCTTTGGTGGGTGGCGCAAGCAAAGGCTTGGGCTGGGGATGCGCACGGGCTTTGGCGCTGGAGGGCGTCAACGTGGTCATGGTGGCACGCGGTGCCGAGGTGTTGAACAAAGCCGTGGACGACTTGCGTGTCGAGACCGGCGGCAAAGTCCAGCTGATCGCTGTCGCGGTGGACATCACCACCGAGGCCGGGCGGGAAGCCATCTGGCACGTAGCTGGTGGCCCCGGCAAAGACTACGACATCGTGGTCACCAACGCCGGTGGCCCGCCCCCTGGCGACTTCCGCGACTGGAACCGCGAGGCTTGGATCAAAGCGATTGATGCCAACATGCTCACCCCGATCGATCTGATCAAAGCCACGGTGGATGGCATGGCGGCGCGTGGTTTTGGCCGCATCGTCAACATCACCTCCAGCTCGGTCAAGTCGCCCATTGACGTGCTGGGCTTGTCCAACGGTGCCCGCAGTGGCCTCACGGGCTTTGTGGCGGGTACATCGCGCAGCAAAATCGCAGGCCAGGGCGTGACCATCAACAACTTGCTGCCCGGCAAATTCGACACCGACCGCATCCGTTCCACCTTGCCTGCCATGGCGCAAAAAGCGGGCAAAACGGTGGAAGAGTTGCGCGTGATCCAGCAAGCTCAAATTCCTGCAGGCCGTTACGGCAACCCGCAAGAGTTTGGTGCCATTTGCGCCTTCTTGTGCAGCCAGCATGCGGCCTACATGACGGGACAGAACGTGTTGGCCGATGGTGGGGCTTATCCGGGGACGTATTAAAAACCGGGGCACTCTACCGAAGGGCGTGCACCACGTGCTGGATGGTCAGTGGGGGGAGCGTTGCTGCTCTGGCCCTCACTCCAGCAAATCCGCCTCGGTGCGCACCAGGTCGTTCCAGATGGTCTGGAAGTGCAGCCAACCGATGTATTCGCTGCCGACGTGTTCGCGGCTGTAGCGGGCGCGGTCTGGGGGCACCAGGCGCGGGGTTTGGCCTGTGGCCATCACGGCCAGTTGTTGCTTGCAGCAGCGCTCGAGCGCGATGAACCAAAAGGCTGCGGCCTCGATGCTGTGGCGGCTGGCGGTGAACAGGCCATGGTTTTGGTGGATGGCGGCTTTGACGCCCTTGAACCAATCGGCCACTTTCAGGCCTGCTTGGACTTCGACCGCCACTTGACCGGCTTCGTCGCCAATGACCACATGGTCTTCAAAGAAAGCCGCCGCGTCTTGCGAGATGGGCAGCAGCGGCTGACCGAGCGAAGCGAAAGCCGTGCCGTACACCGTGTGGGCGTGGCACATGGCCAAGATGTCGGGGTGCGCCTCGTGCACGGCGGCATGCAGCACAAACCCCGCGCGGTTGACCGCGTAGTCGCCCTCGATCACCTGGCCTTGGTGGTCCACCAAGATCAGGTTGGACACCTTGACCTGCGCAAAGTGCACCGCCATCGGGTTGGTCCAGTACAGGTGGGGGCGCTCGGGGTCGCGGATCGTCAGGTGCCCGGCAAAGCCGTAGTCCAGCCCGGCGCGGGCAAAGGCCCGGCAAGCCCCGGCCAGGCGCTCTTTGAGGTACTGGCGGTGTTGGGCATGGTTGTCAAAAGTGGGGATGCCCGGGAAAAGCAAACCCGCTTGATCGGGTTGGTAAATCGACACCTTGGGCTCGGTCAGGGGGTCAAAGCGGTGTTCTGAAGGCAAAAAATGGTTGTTGGTCATGGGGGGTCCAAAAAAGCCAAAGTGTTCGAAAAAGCGGGTGTTCGCCCGATATTTGCCCCATATTCGCGCAATGGGGGGAGCTTGACAAACGGTGAATGCTCATGAAAACATGAGCTCAACTCATCTGAAAATCAATTGCATGAGAAATCTTCCACCTTTGGCCCGTTTGCGCACCTTCGAGGCGGCCGCCCGGCTGCAGAGTTTTGCCTTGGCCGCTCAAGAGCTGCACCTGACGCCTTCGGCCATCAGCCACCAGATTCGCGACTTGGAAATGTACTTTGGGCGGGCCCTCTTTGAGCGCCGCCATCGTCAGGTGCAGACCACACGGGAGGGGCAGCGCTTGTTTGAGAGCCTGGACCGTTTGTTTGGCGCGCTCGAAGCGAGCTGCGCCGAGGTGCAGTTGCCCACGCAGGACCAGGTGCTGGCGGTGCACTGTGCGCCCAGTCTGGCGCTCAAGTGGCTGGGCCCGCGCTTACCCAGCTTCATGGCCTTGCACCCCACGGTCAACATCCGCCTGACCACGGGGGCAGAGCCGCTGGATTTGGGGGCGCAGCGCGAGGTCGATGTCACGATCTCCTATGGCCCGCCACGCCACAGCGCCGGGCTGGATGTTTTCGCTTTGGGCGACGAGCACATCGCGCCTCTGGTGGCCCCGCACCTGCTGCAACACGATGAGCCGCCCGATCAGTTGCTGGCCCGTTGGCCTTTGATTGACTCGCAGCTCAGCCCCGTGGGCTGGCCACAGTGGTTTGCCTATCATGACCTGATGATGCCAGTGCGTCCCCGGCCGTCTTTTGACCGTGCGGCCATGGCGATTGCGGCGGCGGTCGATGGCTTGGGGGTGGCGCTGGAGAGCACGCGCCTGGCCGCCCGCGAGATCGAGCGTGGCGAGCTGGTGGTGTTGGGTGCAGAGCGCTGGCCCGCCTTGGTGCGCCCGGTGCATTTCATGAGCGTGCGCCTTAACGAGCGCTCACGCAGTGCGACAGCGGCCTTTGTGCAGTGGGTGCAGGCGCAGGCGGGGCTGGTCGACTCAGCGCCGTGAAGACACCCAAATCCCACCAATGATCAGCGCAAACGCCAGCGCATGAAACAGCTGCGGCAACTCGCCCAAAAAGGCGGCTGAGAAGATGGCTGCAAAGAGTGGCGTGAGGTTGGCAAAAAAGCCAGCGACTGCCGGGCCGGCCTGCTGGACGCCCAGACCCCAGCAGCGGTAGGCCAGCACGGCCGGGCCCACGGCCACAAAGGCCAGCGCCGCGATCAGTGGCCAGCCCCAGGTGATGTGCGCATCGGTCAGGCCCCATTCCATGCCCGCAAACAGCCCCGACCAGGCCAGCCCGAACACCACTTGCGCCAGCAAAAACGCCGCCCAGTCCTTGCGGATGGCTTCAGGTTCGTCTTTGCGCGTCAGCATCCAGCTGTACCAAGACCAGCAGGCCGTGGCCAACAAGATGAACAGGTCACCCACCACCAAACGCACGGCCATGAGCTGTGTCCAGTCGCCCCGCGAGAGCACCACCAGCACGCCCACGATCGACAAAATCGCTCCATAGACTTGGGCCCGCCGCACCGGCGCCTGAAAAAACAGCGCGCCAATGCCCAGCATCCACACCGGACCACTGGCCGCCACCAGGGTCACATTCAGCGGGGTCGAGGTTTGCAGCGCCAGGTATTGCAACGCGTTGTAGCAACCCACGCCCAGCAAACTGAGCAAGGCAAAACGCCGCCAGTGGGCCCACAGGCCGCTGCTGCGCCGCAGCACCCAGGCCGCCAAGGGCAGCAAAATCACGAAGGCCACGGCCCAGCGCAAAAAGTTGAGGGTGATCGGGGGCACCAAGTCGGTGACCAAGCGGCCTACCACGGCATTACCCGCCCACAGCAAAGGGGGCACCGTCAGCAGCAAGGCAGTGATCGGAGAGAGTTTTTGAGACATGCGGCACTTTAGCGATATTCGGGTTTTCCCGCTGTCGCCCAGCTGTCCCCACCCCGGACTCCGGCATGAGATTCGTGGCAAAGTCTGGCTTCATTTGATTTGACCATTCACAGGAGAAATGCCATGAGCCTTGCAGTCCAGATCGACCAAAACGGTGGTCCCGAAGTCATGAAGTTGGTCGATGTCACGGTGGGTGAGCCCGGCCCCGGTGAGATCCGCATCCGCCACAAGGCCATTGGCCTGAATTTCATCGACGTGTACCAGCGCGGTGGTTTGTACCCACTGCCCATGCCTCTGAAGCTGGGCATGGAAGGCTCGGGCGTGGTCGAGGCCGTGGGCGAAGGCGTCACGCACCTGAAGGTGGGCGACCGCGCAGCCTATGCCAGCCAGCCGCCCGGCAGCTACTGCGAAGTGCGGGTGATGCCTGCCAAGTGCGTGTGCAAGCTGCCCGATGCGATTTCGTTCGAGACTGGCGCAGCCATGATGCTCAAGGGCCTGACCGCGCAATACCTGCTCAAGCGCACTTTGCCCCAAGGTGGCTTGAAGGCCGGTGACTTTGTGTTGTTCCATGCTGCCGCTGGTGGCGTGGGCCTGATCGCTTGCCAGTGGGCCAAGGCCCTGGGCTTGCGCCTGATTGGCACTGCAGGCAGCGATGCCAAGTGCGCCTTGGCGCTGGCCAATGGCGCGGAGTTTTGTATCAACTACGCCACCGATGATTTCCAGGCCAAGGTCAAAGAGATCACCGGTGGCAAGGGCGTCAAAGTGGTCTACGACTCGGTGGGCAAAGACACTTGGGACAAGTCGCTCGACTGCCTGGCCCCCTTCGGTCTGATGGCCAGTTTTGGCAATGCCTCAGGCCCTGTGGCCCCGTTTGCGCCTGGCATCCTTGGACCCAAGGGGTCGATTTACGTGACGCGCCAGACGCTGTTCAGCCACATCACCACCCGCGAAAACACCCAAGAGATGGCCGATGATTTGTTCGAAGCAGTGACCAGTGGCAAGGTGAAGATCCACATCGAGCAGACCTTCCCCTTGGCAAAAATTCAGGACGCGCACATCGCCCTGGAAGCCCGCAAGACCACGGGTTGCACCATCATCACTTTGTGAGGTGTGGGCATCGGTGCATCCGCACCGAATGCTGGGTTCCTTGAATGAAAAAACCGCTGACTTTTGAAGGTCAGCGGTTTTTTTTGAGCGCATGAAGTGTCAAGCGGCCAGCTTGGCCTTGGGCGCAATCGTTTCAAGCGCGCCGCGCAACATCTGCAAGGTGCGCGGAACATCGTGCCATTTGTCCAAACCAAACAAACCCATGCGGAAGGTGCGGAAGTCGGCCGGTTCGTCGCACTGCAGCGGCACACCTGCGGCGGTTTGCAGGCCCAACGCCAGGAATTTCTTGCTGCTCTGGATGTCTGGGTCGGTGGTGTAGCTCACCACCACGCCGGGGGCTTCAAAGCCGGGCGCGGCCACACTGGGGAAACCGTGCTCCAAGAGCAATGAGCGCACTTGGCGGCCCAGTGCCATTTGTTCTTCGCGCACTTTGGCAAAGCCATAGGCTTCGGTCTCCAGCATGGTCTCTTGCAGGCGCTGCAGCGCGTCAGTGGGCAGGGTGGTGTGGTACATGTGAGCCCCACTCTCGTAGGTTTCCATCACTTGCAGCCACTTTTTCAGGTCCATCGCAAAAGTGGTGCTGGTGGTGCTGTCCATCGCTTGGCGGGCGCGTTCGCTCAGCATGACCATGGCGCAGCAAGGCGAGCTGCTCCAGCCTTTTTGCGGGGCGCTGATCAACACGTCCACGCCCGTGGCTTTCATGTCGACCCACATGGCGCCGGAGGCGATGCAGTCCAACACCAGCAAGCCGCCCACCGCGTGCACGGCGTCGGCTAAGGCTTTCAGGTAGTCGTCGGGCAAGATCATGCCGGCCGATGTTTCGACATGCGGGGCAAACACCAAAGCGGGTTTTTCGGCGGCAATGGCGGCGGTCACTTCAGCGATCGGGGCTGGCGCCCAAGCGGCTTGGGCGTGGTCTGTGACGCGGCGGGCCTTGAGCACGCTGTGGCTTTTGGGGATGCGACCCATGTCAAAAATTTGTGTCCAGCGAAAGCTGAACCAGCCATTGCGAACCACCATGACGTGTTGGTCGGTGGCAAATTGGCGAGCGACAGACTCCATGCCAAAGGTGCCGCTGCCGGGCACCAGTGCGACCGAATGGGCGCCGTACACGGTTTTCAGCATGCGCGAGATGTCGGTCATGACGCCACCAAAGCGCTTGGACATGTGGTTCAGGGCGCGGTCGGTGTAGACCACCGAAAACTCCAGCAAACCATCGGGGTCGATGTGGGGCAGTAATCCGGGCATGGGCGTCTCCGTTTATCAAACCATAAAAACGTCAAGCTTACCGCACCTGTGTCCAAGTGTCTGGGTGTTGCCAAGCGCCATCCCTGTGATGGACCGACTCGTAATGTCGGGGTCTTTGAGCCTGCGGAGGTGGGGGCTCGCAGGGTCAAAGCGCAAAATTCAAGCTGTCATGGACACCCATCAGGGCTGATTCAGCCGAACACCTGTTGGGCTCATTGAACCGGGATTTTCAGCATTTCGAGGTGCTGGCTGACGTTTAAAAAATCTGTGACGCCCGACGGCAGTTGTTTGAGCTGCTTGACTTCTGGGGAGAGTATCCAAAATGAGGGAAAAATCAAAGTCTTGGAGGTGTCGCCCACCAGGGTTTTGAATTGTTGAAACGTCAGGCGTTTGTCGCCGATCTTCAAATACATGCTGGGGCCACGCAGCCAGGTTCGGATGTCCACGACCACAAATTCTGAGAAGGCGTCTTTGAGCTCAGAGCGATGGGTGGCCAGAAATCTCTTGTATTGAAGGCAGGGTGGGCAATCCGTCGCGCCGAGGTAGATGAACAGGGGCTTGCCGGTTTTTCTGGAGGACTCAATGGCCGGCATGAGATCAAACACCCTTTCGCGCAGCGAGAAAGGGGCCTCCACCACCACAGGCCCGTAATCGTCGGGAATGGCCGCCTGGGAGGAAAGAACAAAAAATCCAATCAGTACAGACAGAAGGTGTCGCATGGTGGCTTGCATATTCAAAACCGATTGATTCAACGCCCGCGCCGCACCCGCAGAATTTCATCAAGTATCAGCAGTGCTGCGCCCACGCTGATGCCCGCATCGGCCACGTTGAAGGCAGGGAAATGCCAGGCACCCCAGTAAAAGTCCAGAAAGTCAACCACATAGCCGTGCAGCAGTCGGTCAACCACGTTACCAATCGCTCCGCCCAAAATCAGCGAGATGGCCAGACTGAAAAGTTTTTGGCCTGCGTGCGAGCGCAGCATCCAGACCATGAAGATGGCCGCTGCCACGCCGATGCCCGTGAAAAACCAGCGCTGCCAGCCACCCGCGCCCGCCAGGAAAGAGAACGCCGCACCGTGGTTGTGCACCCGCACCAGGTTAAAAAACGAGGTGATTGGGGTGCTGTCGCCCAGCTGGAAAGCGCCCAGCACCAACACCTTGGTGAATTGGTCGAGCACCAGCACCAAGAGGGCAATGCCCAGCCAGAGCACCATGCCTTGGCTTTGGCTGGCGTAGCTTTTACCGATTTTTTTGCTGCTGGCCATGGGTTTGCCTTGTCTGGGTGGTGCGTGAATGTCAGGCCACGCGGCGGGTTTCGCCAGCGCCATGCAGGTTGCTCACACAGCGCCCGCAGATGGTGGGGTGATCGGCGTTGTGGCCCACATCGTCGGCGTAATGCCAGCAACGCTCGCACTTGGTGGCTTGGCTGGCCGCCACGTGCACGGCGAGTGTGTCGCCTGCTTGCAAAGTCACTTTGGAGGTGATGAACACGAACTTGATGTCTGCCCCCAGACTCGCCAGCAGGGCGTGGTCTGCGGCTGGCGCATCCAGTGTGATCTCCGCTTGCAAGGAAGCGCCTACTTGGCCAGCGGTACGCAGGTTTTCGATGTCTTTGTTCACCAGATCGCGGATTTCGCGGATGCGGGCCCACTTGGCGAGCAGCACTGCATCGGACGCGCCGAAGTCGCTGAAGGTTTCCAGAAAGATGGAATCCGATGAGCCGAAAGTGGCCCAAGCTTCTTCTGCCGTGAACGACAAGAACGGCGCCATCCAGCGCAACATGCCGTGGGTGATGCGCCACAAAGCGGTTTGCGCGCTGCGGCGCGCCAGCGACTTGGGGGCCGTGGTGTACAGGCGGTCCTTGAGCACGTCCAGATAAAACGCGCCCAGGTCTTCCGAGCAATAGATTTGCAGCTTGCTGACGACAGGGTGGAATTCGTACACGTCAAAGTGGGCGCGGATGTCGGCTTGGAGTTGCGCGGCGCGGGCCAGCGCAAAGCGGTCGATCTCCAGCAGTTGGTCGTCGGGAACGGTGTCTGTTGCTGGGTCGAAGTCGCTCACGTTGGCCAGCAAAAAACGCAGCGTGTTACGGATGCGGCGGTACGAGTCCACCACGCGGGCCAAGATTTTGTCGTCGATGTTCAGGTCGCCCGAGTAATCGGTGCTGGCCACCCACAGGCGCACGATTTCAGCGCCCATTTTGGAGGTGATGGTTTGGGGCTCCACGGTGTTGCCCAGCGACTTGCTCATCTTGCGGCCTTGGCCGTCGGTGGCAAAGCCGTGCGTTAACAGACCGCGATAAGGGGCGCGGTCATACAGGGCGCAGCCCAGCAGCAGCGAGCTGTGGAACCACCCGCGGTGCTGGTCGTGACCTTCCAGGTAAAGGTCGGCCTCCGGACCTGCGGCATGGAATGGCGCCACACCATAAGCGTCTTTGTGGCTGGTGCGCAGCACATGCTGGAAGGTGGAGCCGGAGTCGAACCAGACTTCCAGAATGTCGGTGCTCTTGGTGTAGTGCGGGGCGTCGGCTGCGCCCAAAATCTCTTCCACCGTCACGCGGCTCCAGGCTTCGATACCGCCTTTTTCGACGATCTCAGCGGCCAGGTCCAGGATGGCCATGGTGTTGGGGTGCAGTTCGCCCGAGTCCTTGTGCAGGAAGAAGGGCACCGGCACCCCCCAGCTGCGCTGGCGCGAGATGCACCAGTCGGGGCGGTTGGCGATCATGTCGCGCAGGCGGGATTGACCGTTTTCGGGATAAAACTGGGTTTGCTCGATGGCGTCGAGCGCCAGCTGGCGCAGGGTTTTGGGCGCTTTGTCTTTTGTGAAGACACCTTCGCCCTCGTCCATGCGAACAAACCATTGGGCGGCAGCGCGGTAGATGACGGGTGTTTTGTGACGCCAGCAGTGCGGGTAGCTGTGGGTGATGGTCACGGTGGACAAGAGGCGGCCCGCATGGCGCAAGGCGTCCAGCACCACGGGAATCGCTTTCCAGATGTGCAAGCCACCAAACAGCGGGAAGTCTTCGGCATAGGTGCCGTTGCCTTGCACCGGGTTCAGGATGTCATCGTATTTCAGGCCATTGGCAATGCAGGAGTTGAAGTCGTCCACGCCGTAGGCGGGCGAGGAGTGCACCAAGCCCGTGCCGTCGCTGTCGCTGACGTATTCAGCCAAGTAAACGGGGGACAGACGCTTGTAGCCCGCGTCCACGTCGTGCAGAGGGTGACGGAAGTTCAGGCCGCCCAGCGCCGTGCCTTTGGCCGTGGCCAGCACGTTGCCGCTTTGAAGGCCAAATCGCTCCAGGCATTTGTCGATCAGCGATTCGGCCAACACCAGGCAGCCCTTGTCGGTGTGCACCAAGGCGTAGGTCAGCTCGGGGTGGGCGTTCAGGGCTTGGTTGGCGGGGATGGTCCAGGCGGTGGTGGTCCAGATCACGGCAAAGCCGCTTTGCCCCGCAGGCAGAGACGCAAGTCCAAAGGCCGCAGCCAGTTGGGCTGCGTCATCTGTTTCAAAGGCCACGTCCAGCGTCTCGCTTTGCTTGTCTTGGTATTCGATCTCGAACTCGGCCAGCGACGATCCGCAGTCAAAGCACCAGTAGACGGGCTTGAGACCCCGGTACACAAAGCCGCGCTCAATCACGCGCTTGAAGGCGCGGATTTCACCGGCTTCGTTGGCCGGGTCCATGGTGCGGTAAGGGCGTTCCCAGTCGCCGAGCACACCCAAGCGCTTGAAGTCTTCGCGCTGTTGGCCGATTTGCTCGGTGGCGAAGGCGCGGCTCTTGGCCTGCATGTCGTCGCGGCTGAGCTTGCGGCCGTGCAGTTTTTCAATCGCGTTTTCGATCGGCAGGCCGTGGCAGTCCCAGCCGGGGATGTATTGCGCATCAAAGCCCGCTAATTGTTTGGACTTGACGATCATGTCTTTGAGGACTTTGTTGAGCGCATGACCGATGTGCAGCTTGCCGTTGGCGTAGGGCGGGCCGTCGTGCAACACGAACAGCGGGGCGCCCTGACGGGCAGCGCGCAGTTTTTTGTAGAGACCGCCTTCGTTCCAGTCGCTCACCCAGCCCGGCTCGCGCTTGGGCAGGTCGCCGCGCATCGGAAAAGGGGTGTCCATCATGTTGATGCGGGTGTCGGGGATCTGGGTTTTGTCGGTCATGGTGCGTCAAGTCGCGAGGGCTTCGACAAGCTCAGCCCGAGCGGCGGGCCGTTCGGAGAGATCAAGAGAGGGTGGGCCGTTGAGGTCGTTCGCCCTGAGCCTGTCGAAGGGCAGCAAACGAGGGCCAGGGCGTCAAATTCGGTCGCGGGTGGTCTGGCGGCTGGTTTCACCATGGCGGGAAGCAAACCACGCCTGTGCGTCGTCACAGTCTTTGGCAATGCCCTTTGTCAGGGCGTCCAGACCGTCGTATTTGAGCTCGTCGTGTAATTTATGCAGCAAGTCCACCCGAATGATTTTACCGTAGCCCCCCTCCGCTCCCAGGGTCGCAGGCCAGTCGAAGGCATGTGTCTCCAGCAGCACGCGACCGCCATTGGCGTCATTCGGGTCCAAAGAGGGGCGGATGCCCAGATTGGCCACACCCTTCAAGGGCCGATCGGTCAGGCCATGCACCTCAACCACAAAGATGCCGCTGGCCGCGGGCTTCCAGTGCGAAAAACGCAAATTCAGAGTGCGAAAGCCGTCGCCAGCGCCTTGCGCGGTGGCGGCCAATTCGCGGCCCAGCTTGCGCCCGTGCACCACATGGCCACTGATGCTGTAGGGGCGCCCCAGCAGGGCGCGCACCGCAGGCAGGTCGCCTTGGGCCAGCGCATCGCGCACGGCCGAGCTGGACACGCGCAGGCCGCGCACCTCGTAGCTGTTCATCCGCGCCACGTCAAAGCCCAGGTTTTGTCCGGCAGCGTCGAGCATGGTGTAGTCGCCCGCGCGTTGGACGCCAAAGCGGAAATCATCCCCCACCAGCACATAGCGAACGCCCAGACCGCGCACCAAGACCTGCTGGATGAAGTCGTCCGGCGATTGGCTGGCCAGCCTGGCGTCAAAGGGCAACACCACCACTTGGTCCACGCCGCAGCGCTCCAATTCCTGCAGTTTGTCGCGCAAGGTGGCGATGCGGGCCGGGGCCAGATCGGGCTTGTTCAGGGTCTTGGCAAAGTAGTCGCGTGGGTGCGGCTCGAACGTCATGACGCAGCTGGGCACGCGGCGGTGCGCCGCTTCGCTGCGCAAAAGCGCCAGCATGGCCTGGTGGCCCCGGTGCACGCCGTCGAAATTGCCAATGGTCACCGCGCAGTCGGGGGCCAGATGGGGGTGGTGGAAACCGCGAAAAACCTTCATGTTGCTTGTGGTGCCCAGCCGCAGTTCTGGCCTCTCGCCAGCTTTCACGGTTTAGTCAATGTAAGAGGGTATATTGTGACTGAGCTCGATCACCGCAGCCTGTCACCTCAGGGGTGTGGACCGATGGGGACGGGACTTTTCGTGTCAGTGGTTTTTTAAACTGTTGGATGGAGGCGTCTGTGAAGGTTTTGAAACTCTCGGCCCAAGGCTTGCCGCAATCGTGGATCACGCTGGAGCAAGCGGTCACCCATTACGCTGCCGACGAGGTGCGTTGGGAAGCGGGCCAGCAAGTGGCCGTGTTCCACGGGGGACACAACGCGCTCACCGGCCAGCAATCCATCATCACCGTCAACAGCATCATCGGCACCCAAGGCATCCCACGCATCAACCCATTTGACATGCGTTCGGGTTTAACCAACCCCAAGTTGTTTGTGCGCGATCGCAATGTCTGCGCTTATTGTGGTGGGCATTTCCACGAATCGGTGCTCACCCGTGAGCACATCGTCCCAGTCAGCCAAAAAGGCCCTGACCACTGGATGAATGTAGTCACCGCTTGCCGATCTTGCAATCACCGCAAAAGCAGCCGCACCCCCGAGCAGGCCAAGATGCCCCTGCTGTATGCGCCCTATGTGCCCAGCTTGTGGGAAGACTTCATCCTGCGCAACCGCCGCATTTTGAGTGACCAGATGGAGTTCCTGATGGCGCATGTGCCCAAGGGCTCGCGTTTGATGGCCTGAGCACAGTGACCAAGCGATGCGGGTTGCACTGACAAGCAAAGCACCGCATCATCACTTCCTGAAAACAAAAGACCCCACCCCAATGTGCTGCCAAGGCACCTTTGGGGCGTTGGGGTCCTCAGGGAGACCCAGCATGCGACAGCCTTTGAAGTTCATCCCCAACCCCCGCCGACGCGCCAGTTTGTCGGCCTTGCTTATATCGCCATGGCTGATGCGCAGCGTTTGGGCCCAGGCCTTGGGGCCGGTGCCGTCTGGGGCCGCGAGCGGCGTTCAGTTGGCCATGCCCTGGCCGCCCGGGCGATCGCCGCAAGACTTTGGGGTGAGTGAAAAATTCGACGGTGTGCGGGCTGTTTGGGATGGGCAGGTCTTGCGCTTTCGCAGTGGACGGGTGATTGCAGCCCCCGGTGGGTTCTTGTCAGCACTGCCCCGGGTGGCGCTTGACGGCGAGTTGTGGATGGGGCGCGGGACGTTTGACCGGCTCTCGGGGGTGGTGCGCCAGGCTGAGCCCGACGACCAGGCCTGGCGGGCAGTGAAATACCTGGTGTTCGACGTGCCTGGCCATGCGGGCCCTTTTGCAGAGCGTGTCGCTGTTGTGCAATCCACGCTGGCGCAGGCGCAGCAGCCCTGGCTGGTCCCGGTGGCGCAGCGCGAAGTGAAAGACGCTCGCGCTTTGCAAGCGCTCCTGCAGGACACCGTGCGCCAAGGCGGCGAGGGCTTGATGCTGCACCGCTTCGATGCCCTGTGGCAATCCGGCCGAACCGATGCGCTGTTCAAGCTCAAGCCAGAGCAAGACGAAGAGGGCTTGGTGGTGGGCCACCAGCCGGGCCAGGGGCGTTTGGTGGGCATGACCGGGGCTTTGCTGGTGCAAATGGCTTCGGGCCAGCGCTTTGCCTTGGGCTCGGGTCTGAGCGATGCTCTGCGCCGCGACCCGCCGCCTGTCGGGTCTTGGGTCACTTATCGGTTTCCTGAGCGCACACCTTCAGGTTTGCCGCGATTTGCTTCATTTGTGCGGGTGCGCGAGGCGGAGTGAAAATAAAAAAAGGCCCCTCTCGGGGCCTTTTGAAGGGCTGCTCATTCAGACGATGCTGGTGAGAGCCGCAAGGCAGGAGGGCGGCGCGTTTCGGGCTCAGAGGCGCTTCGCTTTGCCACATCGCCCGACCCGCGCCGCCCTCTCGCTTTGCTCGGGTTCCTGGTTCTCTTCAGGCGAACACGCCCGCCGTCTCTTGCATGCGGGCTGACACTTCACCCAGTTGGTGCAGGCTGTCACCAAAGGTCATGTCCAGCTGCGTCAATTTCTTGAAGTAGTGGCTCACGATGTACTCGTCGGTGACGGCGATGCCACCATGGAGTTGCACGGCTTGTTGGCCGATGAAGCGCATGGACACGCCCAGCTGGTACTTGGCGCGTGCCAAGGCGCGGCGGCGCTCGTCGGCAGGGGCGTGCAGTTTCAGGCTGGCGTAGTAGCTCATGGAGCGGCCCAACTCCAGCTGCATCTTCATGTCGGCCACGCGGTGGCGCAGGGCCTGGAAGCTGGCGATGTTCACGCCAAATTGCTTGCGGGTGTTCATGTAGTCCACGGTGATGGCCAAGGTTTTGTCCATCACGCCTACAGCCTCGGCGCAGGTGCAGGCGATGCCGATGTCCACCGCTTCTTCCAGTGCGCTCAGGCCATTGAGCGTGATCAGCTGCGCGGCCGCCTTGTTCAAGACCACTTCGGCAGCGCGCGAGCCGTCTTGTGTGCCATAGGCTTGGGTGCTGACGCTGTTGGCGTTGCGCTCGACCAAAAACAAAGCGATTTGGCCATTCACGGTGGCGGGCACCACAAAAGCGTCGGCTTGGTCGCCAATGGCCACCACGCTCTTGGTGCCGCTCACGGTCCATGTGCCGCCCGATTCGCTGGCCACAGCAGCGCAGCGGTCCAGTTGGTAACGGGCACCGCGCTCTTGCTGCGCCAGCACCACGATGGCTTCACCTGCCGCCATGCGCGGCAGCCACGCCGCTTGCAGGGCTGCAGGGGCGTGGGTTTGCAGTGTGGCGCTGCAGATCAGGGTTTGGCTCAGCGGTTCGAGCACGATGCCGCGGCCGAGTTCTTCCATGGTGACCATGGCCTCTGTGGGGCCCATGCCCATACCGCCGTGGTCTTCGCTCACATACAGGCCTGTCAAGCCCAGCTCGGCCATTTCGCCATAGGCGGCGCGGTCAAAACCGCCCGCAGCGACGATGGCGCGGCGGCGGTCAAAGTCGTAGCCCTTGTCCACCCATTTGCGCACCGCGTCACGCAGTTGTTCTTGGTCGTCAGAAAAATCGAAATCCATGTGTGTCTCCTTAACCCAGAACTGTCTGAGCGACGATGTTGCGTTGCACTTCGTTGCTGCCGCCATAAATGGTGGTCTTGCGCATGTTGAAGTAGTTGGCCGCCAATGGCGCGTTGGCCACCACGCCGCCCGGGAAGTTGCCTTGCCAACCTGCGTCCATGGCTTCAAAGATGAAGGGCAGGGCAAAGGGACCTGCGGCTTGCATCATCAGCTCGGTGTAGCGCTGCTGAATTTCGCTGCCCTTGATCTTGAGCAGGCCCGCAATGTCGAGTGAGTTTTTGCCCGACTTTTCGGCGGACAGGACACGCAGCACCAGCATTTCGAGGGCCACGATGTCCACTTCGAGCTTGGCGATTTCGTCACGGAAGCGCATGTCGTCGTACACGCCTTCGGCTTTGGCGATGCGCTTCAAGCGCTCCAATTCGCGTTTGGCGCGGTTCACATCGGCGATGTTGGTGCGCTCGTGGGCCAGCAAGTGCTTGGCGTAGTTCCAGCCCTTGTTTTCTTCGCCCACCAGGTTCTCGGCGGGTACTTCGACGTTGTCAAACCAGACCTCGTTGACCTCGCATTCACCGTCCAGCAGCTTGATGGGGCGCACGGTGATGCCGGGCGACTTCATGTCGATCAGCAAGAACGAGATGCCGGTTTGGGGCTTGCCTTCGGTGCTGGTGCGCACCAAACAGAAGATCCACTCGCCGTATTGGCCCAGGGTGGTCCAAGTTTTTTGGCCATTGACGATGTATTTGTCGCCCACGCGTTCGGCGCGGGTCTTCAGGGACGCCAAGTCCGAGCCGGAGCCCGGTTCGCTGTAGCCCTGGCTCCACCAGACATCGCCGCTGGCGATGCCGGGCAAAAAGCGCTGCTGCTGCTCGGCATTGCCAAAGGCCATGATCACGGGGGCCACCATCACGGGGCCAAAAGGCACAACGCGGGGCGCGCCAGCCAAGGCGCATTCTTCTTCGAACAAATGCTTTTGCACGGCGGTCCATCCGGGGCCACCAAACTGCGTAGGCCAACCCCAGCCGAGCCAACCTTTTTTGCCCAAAATTTTGGCCCAGCGCTGCATGTCCTCGCGGGTCAGGCGCATGGCGCTGTGCACTTTTTGTGCGATGTCTGCGGGCAAGTTGTGCTTGACCCAGGTGCGGATCTCGTCGCGGAACGCGAGTTCGTCGGGGGTGAATGCCAAATCCATGGGGTGTTCTCTCAAAATCAAACGGTCGTGCTTTTTATCATGCGCCAGCCATTTGGACTTGTCCTAGGTGCGACAAATGCTGGTATGCACAAGGTCAGCGGGGATAATTCAGCCCTTCATGAGAAACATCGTCATTCTGATTTCAGGCTCAGGCTCCAACATGGCCGCCATCGTGCGTGCGGCACAGCAGGGCCGCTGGACCGAGCGCCTGAACGCCCAAGTGGCCGCCGTGCTGAGCAACCGGGCCGAAGCCGAAGGTTTGGCCTTTGCCAAGGACCACGGCATACCGACGCAGGTGCTGGACCACAAGACCTTTGCCAGTCGCGAGGATTTTGATGCCGCCTTGATGGCGGAAATCGACCGGCATGCGCCCGATTTGGTGGTGCTGGCGGGCTTCATGCGCATCCTGACCCCCGGTTTTGTGGCCCACTACGCTGGGCGCTTGCTCAACGTGCACCCGTCTTTGTTGCCGGCTTTTCCCGGGCTGAACACCCACCAGCGGGCCATCGATGCCGGTTGTCGTTTTGCCGGTGCCACGGTGCACCAGGTCACGGTCGACCTGGACCACGGTCCCATCTTGGCGCAGGCAGTGGTGCCCGTGCTACCGGGCGACACCGCTGACATTTTGGCGGCCCGGGTGCTTACCCAAGAACACCTGATCTTTCCCCACGCGGTCGCTCAATTTTTGGCTTAATCCCCGATGCGTTCAAAGCGCGGTTGAAATTTTCCATTGAACTCGGCCACATCGGCAAACATGGCTGCTGGCCTGACCCACAAACCTTGATCGCCATAGAGCGCTTGGTACAGCGTCATGGGCTGCAGGTCTTCGCTGTGGCGTACGGTACCCAGCACGCGGTATTGGCCGCCTTTGTAATGCCGGTAAAGGCCTTGGGGTGTTTCGATCATCGGTGGCAGTGGTTCTGACATGTCTTTCCTGTGGTGTGTGTCTGTCAAAGGTCGGGAATGGGACAATGCACGCCTATGCATCCAAAAGCCCTGTTAGATGCCTGCGCCGATTTGGTCAGGCTGGTCCTCCAATTTGAACATCCTGCCGACGCCGTTGTGTCGCGCTATTTCCGCGAACACCGCTCTTTGGGTCCCCGCGAACGCGCCACCTTGGCCGAAACCGCTTTTGCGGTATTGCGTAAAAAACTGCTGTTTGAGCAGCTGGCCCGCTCGGGCTCTGGCCCCAAAGAGCGCAAGCTGGCCATTTTGGGCTTTTTCGGCCCGCGCGATTTTTTAGCCTCCGCCCTCAACGACACCGAGAAAAAATGGCTGGCCACCTGCGACGACATTCCGGCCGACGCCCTGATGGCCCCGCACCGCCACAACCTGCCCGATTGGATGGCGCAAGCCCTGCAAGCGCAATTGGGGGAGGATTTCTGGGCCTTGGCCGAGCACTTGCAGCAGCCCGGCACGCTGGACCTGCGCGTGAACATGCTCAACGCCAAGCGCAGCGACATCCAAAAAGAGTTGGCGCAAGCGGGCATCGCGTCTGAGGTCACGCCTTATTCGCCTTGGGGCTTGCGCTTGCAAGGCAAACCCGCTTTGCAAAAAACCGAGGCCTTCACCCGGGGTGCCATTGAAGTGCAAGACGAAGGCTCGCAACTGCTCGCCTTGCTGGTGGATGCGCACAGGGGTGAGATGGTGGTGGACTTTTGCGCGGGTGCGGGTGGCAAAACGCTGGCACTGGGCGCATCCATGCGCAGCACCGGCCGTTTGTATGCGTTTGACGTGTCGGGCCACCGCCTCGATGCCCTCAAACCCCGCATGGCCCGCAGTGGCCTGTCCAACGTGCATCCGGCGGCCATTGCCCACGAGCGCGATGACCGCGTCAAGCGCTTGGCGGGCAAGATCGACCGCGTGCTGGTCGATGCCCCCTGTTCAGGTCTGGGCACTTTGCGGCGCAACCCCGACTTGAAATGGCGTCAAAAGCCCCAAGCTGTTCAAGAGTTGACCGAAAAGCAGTTGGCCATCTTGCAAAGCGCCTCGCGCATGGTCAAGTCGGGTGGCCGTTTGGTTTATGCCACTTGCAGTGTGCTGCCCGAAGAAAACGAGTTGATCGCGCAAGCCTTCAGCGCCGCCAACCCGGACTTTGTCCCCTTGAATGTGGCTAAAGAGCTCGACAGGCTCAAAGTTCCCCACGCAGCCAGTCTGTGCTCACCGGCCCCATCGGGCGATGCCCACCCCGATGCCCCGCCAGCCGGCACATTCCTGAGGCTGTGGCCCCATCGCCATGCCACGGATGGTTTTTTTGCCGCAGCCTGGGTAAAAAAGTAATACTTTAAAACCCTTGTCGGTCGAAGTCGGTCGAAAACGCTGTCCTTTTTGGGGCAGCAAACTTAAAATCGTCGGATTGCCTGAATTCAGGTGCCAGTAGAAAGACAGACTCATGTTGTTGCCTGATTGGGCTTTTTTGGATGCCGTGATTCACTGGATGGGCCACGGCCTGTTCGACTTGGCTTGGTGGCAAATGGTGTTGATCACTTTGGCCCTGACCCACGTCACCATCGCCAGCGTCACCATTTTTCTGCACCGTCACCAGGCACACCGTGCTTTGGACCTGCATGCCATTCCTGCGCACTTTTTCCGTTTCTGGCTGTGGTTGACCACTGGCCAAGTGACCAAGGAGTGGGCCGCCATCCACCGCAAGCACCACGCCAAGTGCGAGCAAGCCGAAGACCCGCACAGCCCGCATGTGCATGGCATCAAAACCGTGTTGTTCACCGGTGCAGAGTTGTACCGCAAAGAATCTAAAAATCTGGACACCCTCAAGCGCTTTGGCCACGGCACCCCCGATGACTGGATTGAGCGCAACCTGTACACCCGTTTTTCTTGGCAAGGCGTTGCCCTGATGTTGATCATCGACGTGGCCTTGTTCGGCTTCATCGGTTTGACGGTCTGGGCGGTGCAAATGGCCTGGATTCCGATCACGGCCGCTGGCATCATCAACGGCGCAGCGCACTACTGGGGATACCGCAATTTTGAGGCGCATGACGCCAGCACCAACATCTCGCCTTGGGGCATCCTGATCGGTGGCGAAGAGTTGCACAACAACCACCACACCTACCCCACATCGGCCAAGTTGTCGGTCAAGCCCTACGAGTTCGACATAGGCTGGTTGTACATCCGCATGCTTGAAAACCTCGGTCTGGCCACTGTCAAAAAGACCCCGCCGCGCTTGGCTTATGGCGATATCCGCCCTGTGGCCGATGAAAAGACCCTGGAAGCCCTGATCGCCAACCGTTATGAAGTCATGGCCGGTTACGCCCGCAATGTCCGCAAAGTCATGCAGCAAGAGGCCGACAAGCTCAAACTCGACGCCAGCGTGGTGCAGGCGGCCCAGCGGTGGTTGCACCGCGATGCCGCCAAAGTGCCCGCTGCCGCCCAAGCCCATCTGCAGCAAGCCCGTGCGGCCAGCCCTGTGCTCGACAAAATGGTGCAAATGCGCGAAGAGTTGAGCCAGATTTGGCTCAACACCTCCCATTCCCGCGAGCAATTGGCCGCCGACCTGCAAGCCTGGTGCCGTCGGGCCGAAGAAAGCGGCATTGCGGCGCTGCGTGATTTTTCGGTCAAGCTGCGTGCGGTGCGCCAAACGGCCTGATCTGCATCCGAGTACATTGCAACAGGGCCTTCGTGCCCTGTTTGTTTGAGGTCGATGGATGGCGCTGAGACAACAAAAAACCCGCTAAAGGCGGGTTTTTTGTTGCAAGGCTCAGGCCGAATCACTTCAGCTTGATTTCCTTGTATTCAACGTGCTTGCGAGCTTTGGGGTCGAACTTCATGATCGACATTTTCTCGGGCATGGTTTTCTTGTTTTTGCTGGTCGTGTAGAAGTGACCCGTGCCCGCTGTGGATTCCAGCTTGATTTTTTCGCGTCCGCCTTTGGTTGCCATGGTGTATGACTCCTAATGTTCTGGGTTTAGGCTTGACCGCGTGCGCGCAGGTCTGCGAGCACGGCATCGATGCCGTTTTTGTCGATCAGGCGCAGAGCAGCGCTGGAGACGCGCAGGCGCACCCAACGGTTTTCTGTTTCAACCCAGAAACGACGGTATTGCAGGTTCGGCAGGAACCGGCGCTTGGTTTTGTTGTTGGCGTGGGAAACGTTGTTCCCGGTCATTGGGCCTTTGCCCGTTACTTCGCAAACGCGTGCCATGTGGACACTCCGATACTTTGAAAACAGCCGGTGCCGATGGGTCTCATGCAGAGTTGCATGGGGCCTGGCGCTCCAGCCTCACCTCGCCAAGATGGGTGGCGGTATCCCAGATCGCTGACCCTGTGATCCCGAATGGTTTTACGGGCAGATTCAGCAAAGCCTTGGATTATAGCCTCAAAGCGATGGCTTTGGTCGTTGCCTAAGAAGGTCCAATGCATAAAGGGCGGTGTTTGCCCTTTGTGGGTTGGGAGATGGGGGTGCCTGCCGGGGTGATGTGGCAAAGCGAAGCGCCTCTGAACCCCGGCAGGCACCCCCATCTCCCATGAACGGTTCGCGGAAACTTTCAACACTGGCGTGCTGATGTTCCCGTTACTGTCGAAGAAGCGGGAGCGTTAAGCGTTGTGCTGTTCCAGAAAACGCTGCGCATCAAGCGCGGCCATGCAGCCTGTACCGGCGCTGGTGATGGCCTGGCGGTAAACGTGGTCTTGCACGTCGCCCGCAGCAAACACGCCGGGCACGGATGTCTGCGTGGCAAAGCCCTTGAGGCCGCTTTGGGTCACGATGTAGCCGTTTTCCAGTTCCAGCTGACCTTGAAAAATTTCTGTGTTGGGCGCGTGGCCAATGGCAATGAAACAGCCCTTGAGTTCCACGTCGTGCAGGCTGCCGTCTTGGGTGCTTTTCAGTCGCACGCCGGTCACACCCGAGGCGTCGCCCAGCACTTCTTCCAGGGTCTGGAAGGTTTTCAGCTCGATCTTGCCTGCGGCCACTTTGTCCATCAGCTTGTCCACCAAAATCGGTTCGGCCTTGAACTTGTCTCGGCGGTGGACCAAATAGACCTTGCTGGCGATGTTGGACAGATACAAGGCTTCTTCGACGGCTGTGTTGCCTCCGCCCACCACACAGCAAAGTTGGTCGCGGTAGAAGAAGCCGTCGCAGGTGGCGCAGCCACTGACGCCGCGGCCCATGAAGGCGGTCTCCGAAGGCAAGCCCAGGTATTGGGCCGATGCGCCCGTGGCGATGATCAGGCTGTCGCAGGTGTACGTGCCGCTGTCGCCGATCAGGGTGAAGGGGCGCTGCTCAAGCTTCACGGTGTGGATGTGGTCAAACACAATCTCGGTATTGAAGCGCTCGGCATGCTCTTGAAAGCGTTGCATCAGGTCAGGTCCTTGCACGCCATGCACGTCGGCGGGCCAGTTGTCCACCTCGGTGGTGGTCATGAGTTGGCCGCCTTGGGCCATGCCGGTGATCAGCAAGGGCTTGAGGTTGGCGCGGGCGGCGTAGACGGCGGCGGTGTAACCGGCAGGGCCAGAGCCGAGGATCAAGACTTGGGCGTGCTTATGGGAGTCGGACATGTGGGGCAATCGGCTAGGGAAACCAAGGTAAAACGCAGCAGGGGGACTGTTGCGGCAAAGTAGATTGTAAGAAACCACCGAAGTCAGGTGGGCCTGGGGGTTTACAGATCCGACGATCTGGGCGAGATCCAGGTCCGATCGGGTAAGCTTAGAGGCTAATTTATGACCTACTCACTCAACACCCTGATCAACCCGACAGCTCGGAGTCGGGAGCCTGATGCGCCTGCCTCGTTTTGGTCTCGGTTTGCGCAAGAAATCGGCTTGCTGCTGGGTGGCGTCCTCTTTGTCTTGGCTTTTTTGGCTTTGTTGAGCTACCACCCGGGTGATGCGGCTTGGTCCACATCGGGTCAGGGGGGTGGCCTGCGCAATTGGGTGGGGCGTGCCGGGGCGTGGGTATCCGATCTGGCATTTTTTGGCCTGGGGTTTTCTGCTTGGTGGTGCTTGGTTGCTGGCGCACACGTGTGGCTGTCGGGTTTTGCCCGTTGGATGCGTGGGCCTGCTGAAGAGGTGCACATGCCTTCCAAGTCAACTTGGCGTCAAAGCCGCTGGACGTTTTGGGCTGGACTGGTGATGTTGCTCGCGGCCAGCACCAGTCTCGAGTGGGCGCGCTTGTACCGTTTGGAGGCGCTGTTGCCGGGCCACAGCGGGGGTGTTTTGGGTTACTGGATTGGATCGGCGAGTGCGCAGTGGTTGGGATTCACGGGCGCAGCCGTTTTGGCCCTTTCACTGGTGGTGCTGGGTGTGTCTTGGGTTTTTGGTTTTTCTTGGGGTGAGCTGGCCGAGTCCTTGGGCTCACGAATCGATGGCTTGATCCAATCCAGGCACGTCAAGCGCGAGATCGAGGAAGACTTGGCTTTGGGACAGCGCGCCTTGCGCGAGCGCGAAAAGTCGCTGTCGGTGCAGGCGGTGGAGCCTCGGTGGGATCTGGATCCCGTCATGGCACCCGAAGGGCAGTTGGATTTGGAGCCATTGCCCTTGATGGCTCAGCCATCAGCCCCCATGGTCATTGAACCCGGAGTCAGAGAAGTGCCGCGCAGTGAACGTGTGGTCAAAGAGCGCCAAAAACCGCTCTTTAACGAATTGCCAGACAGCAAATTACCCCAGGTGGACTTGCTCGACAGTTTGTCGATCCGGCAAGAAACGGTGTCACCCGAAACGCTGGAAATGACCAGCCGTTTGATCGAGAAAAAACTCAAGGATTTTGGCGTCGAGGTGCGTGTGGTGGCTGCGGCCCCAGGTCCGGTGATCACACGCTATGAGATCGAGCCCGCCACGGGCGTCAAAGGTGCCCAAGTGGTGAACCTCGCCAGAGACTTGGCGCGTTCGCTCAGCTTGGTCTCGATCCGGGTGATTGAAACGATTCCGGGCAAAAACTACATGGCGCTGGAGTTGCCCAATGCCAAGCGCCAATCCATCAAACTGAGTGAGATTTTGGGTTCTCAGGTTTACAACGAGGCCAAGTCCATGCTGACCATGGGCTTGGGCAAAGACATCATCGGCAACCCGGTGGTGGCCGATTTGGCCAAGATGCCGCATGTCTTGGTGGCGGGTACCACCGGCTCGGGCAAGTCGGTCGGTATCAACGCCATGATTTTGTCGCTGCTCTACAAGGCCGAGGCCCGTGATGTGCGCCTCTTGATGATCGACCCCAAGATGCTGGAGATGTCGGTTTATGAAGGCATTCCACACCTGCTGGCCCCGGTGGTGACCGACATGCGCCAAGCTGCACACGGCCTGAACTGGTGCGTGGCCGAGATGGAAAAGCGTTACAAGCTGATGAGCAAGATGGGCGTGCGCAACTTGGCCGGCTACAACCAGAAAATAGACGAAGCCACCGCCCGCGAGGAGTTCATCTACAACCCCTTCAGCTTGACGCCGGATGATCCCGAGCCGCTCAAGCGCTTGCCGCACATTGTGGTGGTGATCGACGAGTTGGCCGATTTGATGATGGTGGTGGGCAAGAAGATCGAAGAGTTGATTGCGCGTCTGGCCCAGAAGGCCCGTGCAGCGGGCATCCACTTGATATTGGCAACGCAACGCCCCAGCGTGGACGTGATCACAGGCCTGATCAAGGCCAACATCCCGACCCGCATCGCCTTCCAGGTGTCCAGCAAGATCGACAGCCGCACCATCTTGGACCAGATGGGCGCCGAAGCCCTGTTGGGCATGGGTGACATGCTCTACATGCCTTCCGGCACTGGGTTTCCCATCCGCGTGCATGGCGCCTTTGTCAGCGACGAAGAAGTGCACCGCGTGGTGAGTTATCTCAAAAGTCAAGGCGAGCCCGATTACATCGACGGTGTGCTGGAGGGCGGAACCACAGACGACGATGGCGGCATGCTGGGCGAGGGCGACAACGGAGAAAAAGACCCGATGTACGACCAAGCGGTGGAGGTGGTTTTGAAAAACCGCAAGGCCAGCATTTCCTTGGTTCAACGCCACCTCAAGATCGGCTACAACCGCGCGGCCCGTTTGGTCGAAGACATGGAAAAAGCCGGTCTGGTCAGCGCCATGAGCGGCAGTGGCCAGCGTGAAATTTTGGTGCCCGCTCGGGCTGAATGATGCCGATGAAAAGTGTATGGAAGTCGCGCCGCAGCGCTTTGGTTTTGGTGCTCTACAGTGGGTGGCTATGGGGCGTGTTGTCGCTCGCCTTGCCTGTGCGGGCCGATGGCGTTGACTTGCTGACCCAGTTTGTTAAACAAGCACGCAGTGGTCGTGCAGACTTCACCCAGGTGGTGACATCGCCGAGTCGCGCGGGCCAAGCGCCTCGCAGCAAGACTTCGAGCGGCAGCTTTGAATTCCAAAGACCCGGCAAGTTTCGTTTTGATTACCGCAAGCCCTTTGTGCAAACCCTGTTGGCCGACGGCCAAACTTTGTGGTTGCACGATGTGGATTTGAACCAGGTCACGGCCCGCAAGCAGCAGCAAGTTTTGGGCTCTACCCCGGTGGCTTTGTTGACCACATCCGCTGATCTGCAATCGCTCAAGACGGATTTCCAGTTCAGCCCAGAGCCCACCCGTGATGGTTTGGAGTGGGTGCGTGCGACGCCTTTGGCGGCGGAAGGGCAGATCCGTGCGGTGTTGGTGGGTTTGCGTGCCACGCCCATGGGCGCGGAGTTGGCCGTGCTCGATGTGCAAGACAGTCTGGGGCAGCGCTCGGTGTTGACCTTTACAGGTTTTCAGCTGAACGTGGCCTTGCCCGCCACTCAATTTGTGTTCAAGTCCCCAGCGGGCGCTGACATCATTCGCCCTTGATGCCGTCCGGGTGTCCATGAAAGCCCCCACGCTGCCACCCCATGCCCCTTTGGCTGAGCGCCTGCGGCCACGCCACTTGGGTGAGGTGATCGGGCAGCAACATTTGCTGGGCGAGGGGATGGCTTTGCGCTTGGCGTTTGAGTCGGGTCAACCCCACAGTTGCATTTTGTGGGGGCCACCGGGCGTGGGCAAAACCACCATTGCCCGTTTGATGGCCGATGCGTTTGAGGCGCAGTTTCTCAGCATCAGCGCAGTTCTGGGGGGCATCAAGGACATTCGCGAAGCGGTCGACCAAGCCGAAGCCGCCCGCACTGGCCTGCACCCGCAGCGCACCATCATGTTTGTAGACGAGGTGCACCGCTTCAACAAAAGCCAGCAAGATGCATTTTTGCCGCACGTCGAAAGCGGCTTGTTCACCTTCATCGGTGCCACCACCGAAAACCCATCTTTTGAGGTGAACTCGGCCCTGCTGTCTCGTGCGGCGGTGTATGTCTTGCAACCCTTGGCGGAAGAAGATCTGGGCCACATCGTGACGCGGGCGCAAGCCATCCAGGCGATTCCCACCATCGAACCCGAAGCGTTGAGCCGTTTGTTGGCCTATGCCGATGGGGACGCACGGCGTTTGCTCAATACGCTGGAGACTTTGGCCATGGCGGCCAAACAAGAGGCCATTGACCCGGTGACCGACACCTGGCTGATGCGGGTCCTGGGCGAGCGGATGCGCCGCTATGACAAGGGCGGTGAGCAGTTTTACGACACCATCAGTGCGCTGCACAAATCGGTGCGTGGTTCTGACCCTGATGCCGCCCTGTATTGGTTCGTGCGCATGCTCGATGGTGGTGCAGACCCGCGCTACATGGCCCGGCGTTTGATCCGCATGGCCAGCGAAGACATTGGTTTGGCCGATCCACGAGCCCTGCGCATGGCCCTTGACGCAGCCGACGTGTATGAGCGATTGGGCAGCCCCGAAGGCGAATTGACGCTGGCGCAGTGCGTGATTTACCTGGCCATGGCGCCCAAGTCCAATGCGGTCTACAAAGCATTCAAAGAGGCCAAGGCGTGGGTGAAAAAAGATGGCACCCGCCCAGTGCCCATGCACCTGCGCAATGCGCCGACCCAGCTCATGAAGCAGCTGGACTACGGGAAAGGTTACCGTTATGCCCATGACGAGGACGATGGCTTTGCGGCGGGCGAGCGTTATTTGCCCGATGGCATGCCTGAGCCTGGCTTTTACAGACCCGTTCGGCGGGGCCTAGAGATCAAAATTGCGGACAAACTGGAAGAACTGCGAAAGAAAAATTCAGCCACAGGGTAAGTCCCGACCGATTGGCATTCGGAAGGCCTCTGGTCTTTCACTACAATCCCGCCACCTCGCCAGATACAACCAAGATCTGGCGGGTTTTTTGCTACTGCTAAGGCTCATCCAAAAGGTGCAGTCTGAACCCAAACAACCACCGACGAAGTGGGCTGCTGAGCGCAGCGCAACACACGGAGAAAATCAATGGACGTCTTTTTGCAGCAGGTCATCAATGGCCTGGTCATGGGCAGCATGTACGCCTTGGTGGCTTTGGGCTACACCATGGTGTACGGCATCATCAACCTGATCAACTTTGCGCACGGCGAAGTGCTGATGGTGGGCGCTCTGACCAGCTGGTCTGCCATCGGCATGATGCAAGACGCCATGCCCGGCTCGCCGGGTTGGGTCATTTTGATTTTGGCCACCTTGATTGCCTGCGTGGTGGCTGCGGTGCTGAACTTCACCATTGAAAAAGTGGCCTATCGCCCTCTGCGCAACAGCCCCAAGTTGGCGCCTCTGATCACGGCCATTGGCATGAGCATTTTGTTGCAAACACTGGCCATGATCATCTGGAAGCCCAACTACAAGGCTTACCCCACGCTGCTGTCCAGCACGCCCATCAACATGGGTGGCGTGGTGATCACGCCCACCCAAATCATGATTTTGGGCGTCACGGCCGTCTCGTTGGCGGTGCTGATGTGGCTGGTCAACTACACCCGTTTGGGTCGGGCCATGCGGGCCACGTCTGAAAACCCGCGCGTGGCCGCCTTGATGGGCGTCAAGCCCGACATGGTGATCTCGGCCACCTTTGTCATTGGGGCTGTTTTGGCCGCCATTGCCGGCGTCATGTACGCCTCCAACTACGGCACGGCGCAGCACGCGATGGGCTTTTTGCCGGGCCTCAAAGCCTTCACCGCTGCGGTGTTTGGCGGCATCGGTAACCTGGCAGGCGCCGTCATTGGCGGCATCTTGCTGGGCCTGATCGAGGCCATTGGCTCGGGCTATATTGGCTATCTGACCGGTGGCGTATTGGGCAGCCACTACACCGATATTTTTGCGTTCATCGTGCTCATCATCGTGCTGACTCTGCGCCCTTCGGGTCTGATGGGTGAGCGTGTGGCCGATCGCGCTTGATGGGGATGAACATGAACTTGAACCTCAACAAAACCGTTCAATACATCCTGATCGGCGTGGGCTTGCTGCTCTTGCCACTCATCCTCCAAAGTTTTGGCAATGCCTGGGTGCGCATTGCCGACATGGCGCTGCTCTACATCTTGTTGGCGATTGGCCTGAACATCGTCGTGGGCTACGCCGGCTTGCTTGACTTGGGCTATGTGGCCTTTTTTGCAGTGGGCGCCTACATGTATGGCTTGCTGTCTTCGCCGCACCTGATCAACACCTTCACCACCATGGCCAGCACGTTTCCCGGTGGCTTGCACATGTCCATCTGGCTGATCTTGCCTTTGGCTGCCGCTTTGGCGGGCTTGTTTGGCATGTTGCTCGGGGCGCCCACGCTCAAGTTGCGGGGCGACTATCTGGCCATCGTGACTTTGGGGTTTGGCGAGATCATTCGGGTGTTCCTCAACAACTTGGACCACCCCGTCAACATCACCAACGGCCCCAAGGGGCTGGACCAGATCGACCCCATCTCTATTTTTGGCGTCAATTTGGGCAAAAAACTGATGGTGGGCGATTTTGAAATCGCCTCTGTCACTTTGTACTACTACCTGTTTCTGAGTTTGGTGCTGGTGACGATTTTGATCTCGCACAGGTTGGAAGTGTCGCGCATTGGCCGCGCCTGGATGGCCATTCGCGAAGACGAAATTGCCGCCAAGGCCATGGGCCTGAACACCCGCAACCTCAAGCTCTTGGCCTTTGGCATGGGCGCCACTTTTGGGGGCGTCTCGGGTGCCATGTTTGCGGGCTTTCAAGGCTTCATTTCGCCCGAATCCTTCAGCCTGATGGAGTCGGTGATGATCGTGGCCATGGTGGTGCTGGGGGGGCTGGGCTATTTGCCGGGCGTGATTTTGGGCGCGATTTTGTTGTCGGCCTTGCCCGAAGTTTTGCGCTACGTGGCAGGCCCTTTGCAAGAGATGACCGGTGGCCGACTCGATGCCGCCATCTTGCGCCAGTTGCTGGTGGCTTTGGCCATGATCGTGATCATGCTGATGCGTCCTCGCGGCTTGTGGCCTTCGCCTGAGCATGGCAAATCCCTCACTTCGAAATGAAGGGGCAGACCATGAACCCAACAGCCGACACCAACACGGTCTTGCACGTTTCGGGCATCTCCAAGCGCTTTGGGGGTTTGCAAGCCCTCTCGGATGTGGGCATGACCATCCAGCGCGGTCAGGTCTATGGCCTGATCGGCCCCAATGGCGCGGGCAAGACCACGTTTTTCAACGTCATCACGGGTCTTTATACGCCGGATGGCGGCACTTTTGAGTTGGCAGGCAAGCCTTACCAGCCTACGGCGGTGCACGAAGTGGCCAAGGCAGGCATTGCCCGCACGTTCCAGAATATCCGTTTGTTTGCCGAGATGACCGCGCTCGAAAACGTGATGGTGGGCCGCCATGTGCGCACCCACTCGGGCTTGCTGGGTGCGATCTTCCGCACCCCCGGCTTCAAAGCCGAAGAGGCTGCCATTGCCCAGCGGGCGCAAGAGTTGCTCGACTATGTGGGCATTGGCAAATACGCCGACTACAAAGCGCGCACCTTGTCTTATGGCGACCAGCGTCGCTTGGAAATTGCCCGCGCTTTGGCCACCGACCCGCAGCTGATTGCGCTGGACGAGCCCGCTGCGGGCATGAACGCGACCGAAAAAGTCCAGTTGCGTGAGCTCATTGACCAGATCCGCAAAGACAACCGCACCATCTTGCTGATCGAGCACGATGTGAAGCTGGTCATGGGCCTCTGTGACCGCGTCACTGTGCTCGACTACGGCAAACAAATTGCCGAAGGTACGCCGGCCGATGTGCAGAAAAATGAAAAAGTGATTGAAGCCTATCTGGGCACGGGAGGGCACTGAGATGGCCAAGGTTCTTTTGAAAGTCAAAGACTTGCAGGTGGGCTACGGCGGCATCCAGGCCGTCAAGGGCGTGAGCCTGGACGTGCGAGAGGGTGAACTCGTCTCCCTGATCGGCTCCAACGGTGCTGGCAAAACGACCACCATGAAAGCCATCACCGGCACTTTGCCATTGCAGGCCGGTGACATTGAGTACATGGGCAAAAGCATTCAGGGTCAAGGCCCTTGGGACTTGGTCAAGCAAGGTTTGGCCATGGTGCCAGAAGGGCGTGGCGTGTTCACCCGCATGAGCATCACCGAAAACCTGCAAATGGGCGCTTACATTCGCTCGGACAATCTAGGCATTGCAGACGACATCGAGAAGATGTTCACCATCTTCCCGCGCTTGCGCGAGCGTAAGGACCAATTGGCGGGCACCCTGTCCGGTGGCGAGCAGCAAATGCTGGCCATGGGCCGTGCGCTGATGAGTCGCCCCAAGGTCTTGCTGCTCGATGAGCCGTCTATGGGTTTGTCGCCCATCATGGTCGACAAAATCTTTGAAGTGGTGCGCGACGTTTACGCCCAGGGCGTGACGGTTCTTTTGGTGGAGCAAAACGCCAGCCGCGCGCTGGCCGTTGCCGATCGCGCTTACGTGATGGACTCGGGCCTCATCACTATGACCGGTGTGGGCAAAGACATGCTCGCAGACCCCCAAGTACGCGCAGCGTATTTGGGCGAGTAGTTTCAGTCCACTTTTGCGCCACTGGCCTTGACCACGGTTTCGTAACGCGCCAGTTCTTGCTTCATGAACGCCCCAAACTGCTCGGGTGTGTTGCCCACGGGCTCGGCCAACAGTTGGCCAAAGCGCGTTTTGGTTTCCGGCGCTTGCAGCGCCGCCACAAAAGCCTTGTTGAGGCGCTCCACCACATCGCGCGGCGTGGCGGCCGGAGCGACCAGACCCCACCAAGTGTCGATCGCAAAGTCTTTCAGGGTTTCGCTCATGGCTGGGATGTCGGGCAGGGCGTTGCTGCGCTGGGCGGTGGTCACAGCCAGTGCCTTGAGCCTGCCCGCTTTGATGTTGGCAGCTGCCGTGGCCAGGTTGTCAAAGTTGAAGTCCACCTGCCCCGACAGCAAGGCCAGCTGCGCCGGGTTGCCACCGTTGTAGGGAATGTGCACCGCAAAAATGCCTGCAGCGCGCTTGAACATTTCACCGGCCAGGTGACCTGCGCTGCCATTGCCACCGGAGCCAAAGTTGAGCTTGGCGGGGTTGACTTTGGCATACGCCACCAAATCCGCCAGGGTGTTGATCTTCAGGCGCTGCGCGGTCTCGGCGTTCATCACCAGCACATTGGGCACGCGCAGCATCTGCGTGATCGGCGCAAAGTCACGGTTGGCGTCGTAAGGCATCTTGGCAAACAACCAGGGGTTGATGGCATGGGTGGCCGTGGCCGCGATGCCGATCGTCAGACCGTCAGGGGCTGCTTTGGCCACCACGTCAGCGCCCAGATTGCCACCTGCGCCGGGGCGGTTTTCAATGATCACCGTGCCCAGACTGTCTTTCACACGCTCGGCCAAGGCCCGCGCTGTGACATCGATCGGGCCGCCGGCTGCGTAAGGCACGATGATGCGGATCGTTTTGCCTTGAGCCCACACAGGGGCGGTCAAGCTGGTGGCCAAGGCGCTCAAACAAAAATCACGGCGTTGCATGGTGTGTCCTTTTGGGTTGTAGATCAGAGCAGCCAATCCAAGCGATCAGGCCTTGGCCTTGTCCGCCTCAGACGTGAACGAGTCGGCATAAAACTCTTCCTCAGGCAAACCGCCCTGCGCCACATAGTCGCGCTTGGCCGAGTCCACCACGATGGGCGCGCCGCAGGCATAGACCTGGTGACCCGACAAATCCGGAAAGTCCTGCAAGACCGCTTGGTGCACAAAACCGGTACGACCGGTCCACTGGTCTTGCACTTCGGCGTTCGAGATCACGGGCACATAGCGCAAGTTGGGCATCTCGGTCAAGCGGGCTTGGATCCATTCGGCCATGTACAGGTCAGCAGGTCGCCGGCCACCCCAGTAAAGCGTGGCGGGGCGGGTGATGCCGCGGTGCTGCATGTGCTCGATCAACGCCTTGATGGGCGCAAAGCCCGTGCCCGAAGCCAGCAGCACCATGGGCTTGTCACTGCCCTCGCGCAGGTAAAAACTGCCGTACGGGCCTTCGGCGCGCAGGATGTCTTTTTCCTTCATGGTGCTGAACACCGGGTCGGTGAATTTGCCGCCGGGCATGTGGCGGATGTGCAGTTCCACCGTGGGGGGTGCCACTTCAAGGGTGTGCGGCGCATTGGCCATGCTGTAGCTGCGACGTGAGCCGTCGCGCAGCAAAAATTCGATGTACTGACCGGCGTGGAACTTCATCACGTCGTTGGCAGGCAGTTGCAGTTTCATCACGATCACGTCGTGTGATTTTTTATCCAGACTGACCACGCGCACCGGCATCTTTTTCACGGGTAAGCCACCTTCGGCGGTCACTTGCTTGGATTCCAGCACCACATCGCTTTGGGCGGTGGCGCAGCAGGTCAAAACCAAGCCTTGCGCTTCTTCCTCGTCGCTCAGGGCTTTGGGCTGGTGGGGGCCATGGACGACGGTGCCAGAAATCTTTTTGCATTTGCAAGAACCGCAAGCGCCGTCTTTGCAGCCATAGGGCAAGCCGATGCCTTGGCGGATGCCAGCGGCCAGCAGGGTTTCGGTGGCGTCGGCGGTAAAGCTGCGGCCACTGGGCTGCACAGAAATTTGAAAGCTCATCTTTTGGGTATCCTAGAGGGCGTGAATGTGACCCGGAACCCCTGATTTTGCCCTCAAACCAAACCCCCTTGGGCGCGTTGCCCGCCCGCTTTCGCCGCCAGCGCGTCTTGATCGTGGGCTGTGGTGATGTGGGTTTGCGTACCGCCGGCCAGTTGGGCGCGCCGCAAAGTCAACGTGTGCGCCTCATGGCGCTGACTTCTTCGCCCGAACGTGTGCGTTTGCTGCGTGCCTGTGGCATCACCCCTTTGCAAGGCAATTTGGACGACCCGGCCAGTTTGAAACGCTTGGGCGGCATGGCACACCGGGTGATCCATTTGGCCCCGCCCCCCACCGACCGCCAAGGGGCCTCCGATCGCGACCCGCGCAGCTTGGCTTTGCTGCGTGCTTTGCGTTTGCGCTCGGCCCCACACGCCCTGGTCTATGGTTCGACCACGGGGGTTTACGGCAATTGCGGCGGTCAGCGTGTGGATGAAACGCGCACTGTGAACCCCCATACGCCCCGTGCCCAGCGCCGGGTGGATGCCGAAAACCTGATGCGTTTTTTGGGACGCAGTGGCGTTCGGGTGAGCATTTTGCGCATCCCCGGTATCTATGCACCAGACCGCGAAAGCGGCACGCCCCGCGAGCGCCTGCAAAGGGGCACGCCCGTGTTGGTGGCCAAAGAAGACGTTTACACCAACCACATCCACGCCAACGATTTGGCACGCGCCTGTGCGGCGGCGTTGTGGCGCGGCAAGCCCCAGCGTGTGGTCAATGTCACCGACGATACCGATCTGAAAATGGGCGACTACTTTGATCTGGCCGCCAGCCTTTATGGCTTGCCCAAACCGCCCCGTATTTCTCGCGATGATGCCAACACCGCGCTGCCGCTGATGCTGCTGAGCTTCATGAGCGAGTCTCGGCGGCTGGACAACACGCGCATGAAGCAGGAGCTGCGACTGCAGTTGCGTTACCCGCATGTGCGTGACGGCTTGAGCCCCCAGGGCGCTTTGTTTTCGGGGGCGGGATGACTTCCTTGCGCATCGACAAATGGCTGTGGGCGGCACGTTTTTACAAAACCCGCAGTCTGGCCAGCGAGGAGATCGGCAAAAACCGTGTGCAGGTCAATGGCCAAGACGCCAAGCCGTCCAAAGAAGTCAAACCCGGCGACACCCTCTGTTTGCGCCAAGGCGCGGTGGTGCGCACGGTGGTCGTGCAGGCCTTGAGCGGCGTGCGTGGCCCGGCCTGCGTGGCGCAGCTGCTTTACACAGAAACGCCAGAGAGCATCCAAGCCCGCCAAAAGGCTGCCGAGCAAAACCGCTTGGCCCGTGAACCAGCGCTCAGCATCGAACAAGGCCGCCCCACCAAACGCGACCGCAGGCAAATTGAGCGCAATTGGAACGACCGGTGGAGTGCGGGGATTGATTGACCCCTGGCTGCATAAAAATAGACAAGAAAAAAGCCGCAAATTCATTGAACTTGCGGCTTGGGTCTGGTGCCCGGGGCCGGACTCGAACCGGCACGCCTTGCGGCGGGGGATTTTGAGTCCCCTGAGTCTACCAATTTCACCACCCGGGCGGTATTTGTGAAGACGCAGATTATGGCATATTTTTGAGGTGGATTTTGCTGGCTGGGTCGGTGGTCGTGGAAAGATTTTGACGCGGCCTCACGGCTGCTGCCGTTGGCCGGAGACCTCCACTTCGACACGCCGATCCGCGCGCAGGCAAGTGATCAGCGCCCGTGAGGCTTGGGTGCCTTGGCATTCGCTGGACAAAGTCTCGGGCCTCATGGCCCCCATGCCCGAGGTGTTGATTTTGGGCGCAGAAATTCCACCCGTTTGTACCAAGTAACTTTTCACCGCTTCGGCGCGACGCAGAGAGAGTTTGTCGTTGTAAGCCTTGCGACCCAAACGGTCGGTGTGACCGATCACGTGAATCGCTTCAATGTCAACCCCTTGAAGCGACAAGATCAGTTGGTCTAGCGCTTTTTTGCCGTCGGCCTGAAGGCTGTCTTGGTCAAAACCGAACAGCGAATCGGCCTCGAGTTTGACTTTGACCGAAGGTGCTGGTGTTGGTGCAGGTGCTGGGATGGGGGGAGCCAGCACGACTGGCTCGGGCGCGGGAGGTGGCAGTGGCGCAGGTGCCGGTGCCGGAGATTGGACTTGTGCTTGGGCAATGGGTTCTGTAGGCGAAACATAAGGGGTGTAAGCCACAGATTGGGCGGGTGCTGCGGGGCCACCAAATCGGTAAATCAAACCCAAGGTGAGCAAGTCCACATCCCCGCGTTGGCCGACTGCGTCGTTCACCCGGTAACGCTCAGCCTCCAGCCGCAAGCTCAGTGTGGAGGTGAAGGCGTACTGCGTACCGAAGCCATACTTGTAATTGGTTTCCCGTTTGCCGGGTGATGGGTCGGTCACAGCCACGGCACCGCTGCCGCTGAAACGGTCTTGGGTTTGCGCATAAGCCGCACCCACGCGCCCCATCAAGGACCAGCGATCGGTGACGGGCAAAAACCCGACCAAGTCCAAGTTCAGTCCGCGAATCCGGGCGGAGCCGGTCAGGCCCCCGGCGGGCGTGGTGGTGACATCAAATCCAAATCGACCTAAATCAAAGTAACCGGCCTCCACAGCCCAGTTGGGGTGAATGGGAATGCCCACATAGGCCTTGTAGCCGGTGTCACGGCCATCTTCCGTCAAAGTGCTGGTGTTCAAGCCTTCACTGAGCAAGCCTTGTCGGATGCGTTCGCTGTCGATGCGTGTTTTGGATTCACCTGCGCCAAGGCCCAAGTAAATGCCACTTTGGGTGCTGAGGCCTTGTGCAAAAAGAACGGGACTGACCGAGAAGGCCAGCGGCCATAAAAAGATTCGGGTGAGGGCTGACATGGGGCTCATTTTTTTCTCCTGATGGACGTGATTCATGGGGTGGAATGTCGTGCGGCTCAAGGACTGGGCACCGTGATCGTGCAGGCATCGCAGGTGATGGCCGCTGCGGCTGCACCTTGGTTCAGTGCCCGACCTTCCAGTTGGGCGCCGGTTTGAAGGGTGATGGCTGTGCTGGCCAGCAAAGAGCCTTTCATGACCGAGTTGACCCCCAGGGTGATGGCGCTTCCGGCCGACCAAAAAACGTTGCTGGCTTTGGCTCCACCACTCAGCACCACTTGGCTGGTCGATAAAGCGTTGATCGTCGTGGCGCTGCGGATTACAAACACGGCGTTCGGATCACCCTGCGCGTCCAGCGTCAAGATGCCGCCCGCCGACAAATCGATGGTCGTCAGCGATTCGTACAAGCCGGGATAAAAGGTGAGGCCTTCCAGGTTGGTGCTGATGGATGTGGGTGTGCCGCGAGCAGTGCCCGTGGCGTTGGTGAAGGCCGCCAATGCATCGGTTTTGGCATTGCTCAGCAGCAGGGCGTCTACCAGCGCACAGGTGGGTCCAGAGCTGTTGACTGCATAAATACGGCCCACCACTTCAGGGCAAGTCAGGGGGTCGCTGAAACCGGTGATGTTGGCCCCCGTGTCGGGTGTCAGGCCGACATCGCCTGTGATGAGTGAGGTGGGGATGTTGGTGATGGCTGCAGATGCCAAGATGGCGAAATTGGTCGCAGAGCCCAAGGCCACTGGGGTTTGGCATTCACCCACGCCGGTCGTGAAGCGCCACACTTTGTCGGCCTGCAGGGCGTTGCCCGCCAGGTCTTTGGCGCCTTGAGCACCGCCCAACACCGTGGCGGTGTAAGCCGTTGACGTGGTCAAGTTGGTGCTGGGATTGATCGAGGCGATGCGGGTCTGTGCATCGTAGGTGATGACCGCCGTGACGGGCGTGTTCAAGCTGCTGGAGGGGGCCAAAGTCAGTGTGTTGATGGTCAAACTCGATGGCGCCATGAATTCACTGAAGGTGGCATTCACGGTTTTGTTGATGCACACCCCCGAGATGTTGTTGTCTGGGTTGACCAAGCTGACCGTGGGTGGGGTGGTGTCGAGCGATAGGGCGGTGCTGAATGTCCAGACTTTTGGGGCCAGCATGGCGTTGCCTGCCAAATCGGTCGCTGCTGTACTGACGGTGGCGGTGAACGAGGTGTTGATGGGCAAAGGGGCCGGATTGGTGGGTACGAAGGTGGCAGTGCGTGCGCCCACGGCGTAGCTGACAGTGCCTTGGATCGGGGTGTTGTCTGTGGTGGTTTTGAGGGTAAAGCTCAGGGCGTTGAGGCTTGAAGGTGTCATTTCTTCGCTGAAGGTCGCGCTCAGCTGGGTGTTGGTGGCTGCAACGGCGCCTTGCGCAGGTACTTGCTGTGTCACCGTGGGGCGTGTGATGTCGCTGCTGGAGCCCGTCACAAAAGCCCATGTGAAGTTGGCCGGTAGCGCGATGCCGTTGGCGTCTTGGGCGCCTGTGGTCACCGTGGCGGTGCATCTTGTCCCTGCAGGCAAATTGGCCGCTGGCGTCAATGTGGCCACGCGGCTGGCGACGTCGTAGCCAACGCTGCTGCCGATATTGACACCCGCTGGACATTGCAGGGTCAAGGTGTTGGTGTTGAGGCTGGTGGGACTCATGGGTTTGTTGAATGTGGCCGTGATGCGGGTGTTGGTGGCTACCCCGGTCACCACCGGGTTCCTCGCCAAAGGCGCCGTGGCCGTGACGCTGGGGGCGAGTCTCACCAATTGGCCCACGCCCAAGATCGGGTCTTTGTTGCCGCCGCAAGCTGCAATGACCAGAGATGATCAAAGAGCCAGCCACCATGGGAGGGTGCGGGTGCTGAATGTAGAAGTGCGCATAAAAGGAGCTCCTGTCTCGATGCTCTGCAATGTCAGAGGTGGTGGGTCGGTGTTGAGATCTGTGCGTCGGGCTGCGCCCACTCATGGGGTTGAAACGTGGCGCATTGCCCATTCGTCGATCGCTCAGTCTGTGTGAATGCCCAACTCATTTCAGTGCGCTGAGACACAATGGGACGACCTTCAGACCCATTCGTGATCCATCTGGGGTCAATGCGGGGACCTCAGGGGCCCTCAAGAGGGCCTTGTGGTGGATCTCTAGACGAAGCTGGAGGTCAGCTGGTCGTTGAACGCGCCCGGGCAATGGGGTTTGGAATCGGGTTTCTACGGTCGTTTCAGACGGACTCACCGCCATCAAGGGCGTTCAAGTTATGGCAAAGTACGCCCATGAAGTATCCAACCATTGAAGATGCGATCGGCAAAACGCCATTGGTGGCTTTGCAGCGCTTAGGGGCTACCGATTCGGCAGCGCGTGGCAATGTGATTTTGGGCAAGCTGGAGGGCAACAACCCGGCTGGTTCCGTGAAGGACAGGCCAGCTTTGTCAATGATCCGCCGGGCCGAGGAGCGTGGCGAGATCAAGCCAGGCGACACCTTGATCGAGGCCACCTCGGGCAACACCGGCATTGCGCTGGCCATGGCCGCAGCCATCAAGGGCTACCGCATGATTTTGATCATGCCCGAAGACTTGTCGATCGAACGCGCCCAAACCATGAAGGCATTTGGAGCTGAGCTGATCCTGACCCCAAAGAGCGGTGGCATGGAGTACGCCCGGGACTTGGCCGACAACATGGCAGCGCAGGGCAAAGGTCGCATCCTTGATCAGTTTGCCAACCCCGATAACCCGCGCATCCATTACGAAACCACCGGCCCCGAGATCTGGGAGCAGACGGGCGGCAAGGTCACCCACTTTGTCAGCGCCATGGGCACCACCGGCACCATCACGGGTGTGTCGCGCTTTTTGAAAGAAAAGAACCCGGCCATTCGCATCATCGGTGCCCAGCCCAGCGAGGGCTCGCGCATTCCGGGCATCCGCAAGTGGCCTCAAGAGTACTTGCCCAAAATTTACGACCCCAGCCATGTGGATGATCTGGTGTATGTCAGCCAAAACGATGCCGAAGAGTCTTGCCGTCAAATGGCGCGCAGCGAAGGCATTTTTGCGGGCATCTCTGCAGCGGGGGCTTGCTGGGTGGCTCAGCAAGTGGCCAAGACTGCGCAAAATGCCACCATCGTCTTCATCGTCTGCGACCGCGGTGACCGCTATTTGTCCACGGGCGTTTTTCCCGCCTGATCGGAGTTCTTTTCATGGCTGAATACCGTTTTTGTCCGATGTGTGCCAACCCTCTGGCCTGGCTTTCGCAAATGGAAGACGGGGGCGAGACGATGCGCCTGCGTTGCACCGCCTGCGACTTCACCCACTGGAACAACCCCACGCCGGTGCTGGCGGGCATCGTGCAAGTGGGTGACCAGATTTTGCTGGCCCGCAATGCGGCTTGGCCTGGGCGGCGCTTTGCGCTGATCACCGGCTTCATGGAGGCGGGCGAAACGCCCGAAGAAGGCATCACGCGCGAGATTGCCGAAGAAACCAGCCTGAGGGTGTCAGCCCTCAAGCTGATCGGCGTGTACGACTTTCAGCGCATGAACCAGGTGATCATTGCCTACCATGCGGTGGCCGAAGGCGAGGTGCGTTTGTCGCCCGAGTTGGCCGAGTACAAGCTGTTCGATTTTCAGGATTTGATCTGCTGGCCCGCAGGCACCGGTTATGCCTTGGGCGACTGGCTGCGCACCATCGGCATTGAGCCGAAGTTCATGACATGGGAAGAGCGTGCCGCGCAAAGCCAAGAACAAAACCAGGGCACATGATGCACATCGACAAAGAAATAGACACCAGCGGCTTGAACTGCCCTTTACCCATTTTGAAGGCCAAAAAGGCCCTGAACGAGATGAGCAGCGGTCAGGTGCTCAAAGTGACCGCCACCGACCCCGGGGCTTGGCGCGACTTTGAAGCGTTTGCCCGGCAAACCGGCAACGATTTGCTCATGCAGGAAAAAACCGATACGGCGTTTGTGTTTGCCCTCAAACGCCGCTAACAGCCATCAGAGGCTCAGAGCTTTGAGGTATTCGCGAAATGATGCACCCACTTGCGGATGCTGCAAAGCCAGCTCGACTGTGGCTTGCAGAAAGCCTTCCTTGCTGCCACAGTCGTAGCGCTTGCCTTCGTACTGGAAGGCATAGACCGCCTCGCGTTGCAACAGTCGTGCGATGGCATCGGTGAGCTGGATTTCGCCGCCCACGCCGGTGGGCTGGTTGCGGATCTCGTCAAAAATGCCGGGCGTCAAAATGTACCGGCCAGCCACACCCATGCGCGATGGGGCTTTGTCGGGGCTGGGTTTTTCCACAATTTGTTCGACACGGATGAGTTGTTTGCCTGCCGACTCACCGGCCACGATGCCGTAGCGCTTGACCTGGTCGAGTGGGACTTCTTGCACGGCCAAAACAGAGCGGCCTTGCTTGGTGTAGGCGTCGACCATCTGGGTCAGGATGGAGGGGCCTTGGTTGACCATCAGGTCATCGGCCAGCAGCACGGCAAAAGGCTCATTGCCCACCAGTGGTTCAGCGCACAGCACCGCGTGGCCCAGGCCCAGCATGCGGTTTTGGCGCACGTAGGCGCACACCATGTCATCGGGTTGCACCGAGCGCACCAAGGCCAGCAACTCGTCTTTGTGTGCGGTTTCGAGTTCGTTTTCAAGCTCGTAAGCGGTGTCGAAGTGGTCTTCGATGGCCCGCTTGCTTCGGCCTGTGACAAAGATCATGTGGCGCACACCGGCCGCATAGGCTTCTTCTACTGCGTATTGGATCAGTGGTTTGTCCACCACGGGCAGCATCTCTTTGGGCGCGGCTTTGGTGGCGGGCAAAAAGCGGGTGCCGAGGCCCGCAACGGGGAACACGGCTTTGCGGATGACGTTGTGGCTCATGGTCGATTCCTTGTTCACGCAGAGCTTCAGCCCAGACGCTGTAGTTGCTGGCGGATTTTGTGGAGCGTGGCACCGAAGTCGGCCACGCGTTTTTTGGTTTCGTCGAGCACGGCTTGCGGGGCTTTGGCCACAAAGGCTTCGTTGCCGAGCTTGGCGTTGGCCTTGGTGATTTCGCCCTCCAAGCGAGCCGCTTCCTTGGTCAGGCGAATTTTTTCTGCGGCTGCATCGACTTCAATGAACAGGCACAAACGCGCTTCACCCACCACGGCCACGGGTGCGGCTTGTGCGGAAGCGATCCACTCGGCTTCGGTTTCAAAGACTTTGACTTCACTGAGCTTGGCCAGAGATTGCAGCACCGGTGCCACGCTGCGCATGAAGGCTGTATCGCCCAGCACGTACATGGGCATGCGGGTGGCGGGCGAGACGTTCATCTCGCCACGCAGGTTGCGGCAGGCGTCCACCAGCGTCTTGAGTTTGGCCACGTGGGCCTCGGCCGCTTCGTCGATGCGATCTGGTTGGCTCACGGGGTAGGCCGCGATGCTGACGGATTCACCCGGAAGACCCGCGACCACCGACACTTTTTGCCAAAGCTCTTCGGTGATGAACGGGATGATGGGGTGCGCCAGGCGCATGATGGTTTCGAGTGTGCGTATCAGGGTGCGGCGGGTGGCGCGCTGCTGGGCTTCGTTGCCGGTGTTGATTTGTACCTTAGCGATTTCCAGGTACCAGTCACAGAATTCATTCCACACAAAGTCGTAGATCGTGTTGGCCACGTTGTCCAGACGGTATTCGGCAAAGCCTTTGGCCACGTCGGCTTCGACGCGCTGAATTTGCGAGCTGATCCAGCGGTCGGCCTGGCTGAAGTCCATGTAGCCGTGGGCAGGACCGCCGGGTTGGCATTCGGCTTTGGTGTGCTTTTTCAAACCGCAGTCTTGGGCCTCGCAGTTCATCAGCACAAAGCGGGTGGCGTTCCACAGTTTGTTGCAGAAGTTGCGGTAACCCTCGCAGCGCTTGGAGTCAAAGTTGATGCTGCGGCCCAAGGACGCAAGCGCCGCAAAGGTGAAGCGCAGGGCGTCTGCACCATAGGCGGGAATGCCTTCGGGGAATTCTTTTTCGGTTTGCTTGCGGACCTTGGGGGCGGTCTCGGGTTTGCGCAAGCCTTGGGTGCGCTTATCGAGCAAAGGTTCCAATGTGATGCCGTCGATCAGGTCCACCGGGTCAAGCACGTTGCCTTCGGACTTGCTCATCTTCTTGCCTTGGGCGTCGAGGACCAGGCCGTGGATGTAGACGTGTTTGAACGGAACGCGTCCAGTGAAGTGGGTGGTCATCATGATCATCCGGGCGACCCAGAAGAAGATGATGTCGTAGCCGGTCACCAGGACGCTGCTGGGGAGGTAGAGGTCGTAGTCGCTGGTGTTGCCTTCGGTTTCGCTGGCGAGCGTGCCGGAACCGGTCTTGCTCCTACTCGCTTCGCTCGCCATGTCGCTGCGCCCGTTTACGGCACGCTCGCCAGCTGCGTTGTCGGCAAGTTTCTCGTTGTGGGGCCAGCCCATGGTGCTGAAGGGCACCAGAGCGCTGGAGTACCAGGTGTCGAGCACGTCTTCGTCGCGCTTGAGGGTTTTGCCTGGCGAGACCTTGTCCGCTTGTGCTTGCGCCTCGGCTTCGTTGCGGGCCACATAGACCTTGCCGTCTTCGTCGTACCAAGCGGGAATCTGATGGCCCCACCACAGCTGGCGACTGATGCACCAGTCTTGGATGTTGTTCATCCACTGGTTGTAGGTGTTGACCCAGTTCTCGGGCACAAAGCTGACTTGGCCGGATTGCACCGCGTCGATGGCTTTTTGGGCGATGCTCTTGCCGGTGGCGTCGTCTTGGCCCACTTGGTTCATCGCCACAAACCACTGGTCGGTCAGCATGGGCTCAATGACTTGGCCGGTGCGGGCGCAGCGGGGCACCATGAGTTTGTGCTTCTTCACCTCGACCAAAGCGCCTGTGGCTTCCAGGTCATCCACCACGGCCTTGCGGGCCACAAAGCGGTCCAGGCCACGGTACTTTTCAGGGGCGTTGTGGTTGATGGTCGCGTCCAGATTCAGCACGCAGATCATCTCCAGTTTGTGGCGCTGGCCCACTTGGTAGTCGTTGGTGTCGTGGGCAGGCGTGACCTTCACCACACCCGTGCCAAAGTCCTTGTCCACGTAGTCGTCCGCAATCACGGGGATGGTGCGGTTGCACAAGGGTAAATTCACTTGCTTGCCGATGAGGTGTTTGTAGCGCTCGTCTTCGGGGTGCACCATCACGGCCACGTCGCCCAGCAGGGTTTCGGGGCGGGTGGTGGCGACCGTCAAGCTGCCAGAACCCTCAGCCAAGTCATAGCGGATGTACCACATCGACCCGTCTTCTTCGGCGCTTTCCACTTCCAGGTCAGAGACGGCGCTTTGCAGCACCGGGTCCCAGTTCACCAAGCGCTTGCCTCGGTAGATCAGGCCCTGCTCGTACAACTGCACAAAGGTTTCGGTCACGGTTTTGGACAGCTTGGGGTCCATCGTGAAGTATTCGCGACTCCAGTCCACGCTGTCGCCCATGCGGCGCATTTGGCTGGTGATGGTGCTGCCGGACTCTTCTTTCCACTCCCAGACCTTGCTCACAAAGTTCTTGCGCGCCTCGGCAGGCGTGGGGCCCATGTCATGACGGCTGATGCCTTTGGCTTGCAGTTGGCGCTCCACCACGATTTGCGTGGCGATGCCGGCGTGGTCAGTGCCCGGAATCCAGGCCGTGTTGTGGCCCAGCATGCGGTGATAACGCGTCAACGAGTCCATGATGGTCTGGTTGAAGGCGTGTCCCATGTGCAGGGTGCCGGTCACATTGGGTGGGGGCAGCTGGATGGCGAAGGCGGGTGCGTCGGATGCGGGAGCGCCAGTGCCGCGGAAACCAGCCACGCCATAGCCACGTTTTTCCCATTCGGGGCCCCAATGGGCTTCCAGGGCTGCAGGTTCGAACGATTTGGACAGGCTGTTCAAGCCGGTTTGTTCGATGGGGGTGGCGTGGGCGTTGCTCATGGCGGACTTTTCAAAAAGAAAACGGCAGCTCAGCAGATGCCGCGTAGGACCTTGTGTGGCCCAAAGAACTGATTTTACCCAGCCATTCACGTCATCTTCTGTGCCCGTCGGCCCCGTTTTCGGGTTTGTCGTCAGTGGGCGCCCTCCCACAAAGACAGGGCATGGTGAATTAGTTGATGTTTATCAATAACGAGGTTCAATAGCATCAACCAATCAATGCCATTGCATCAATCTATTGGGCAGACTGGACGGTACAGGGTTAACCTACGCCGTCTCTGGCGATCCTGCCAGGGCAATCTACTCAAAACCCACAAGGAGATATCCATGGCAGCACTCAAAGGCTCGCGCACGGAACAATGCCTGAAAGACGCCTTCGCAGGCGAATCGCAGGCCAACCGTCGCTATTTGTATTTCGCGAACAAAGCCGACGTTGAAGGTCAGAACGACGTGGCAGCCCTGTTCCGTTCCACCGCCGAAGGTGAAACAGGCCACGCCCACGGTCACCTGGAGTTCCTGGAGCAATCCGGCGACCCAGCCACCGGTCTGCCGATTGGTTCCACCCGCCAAAACCTGGCTTCGGCTGTGGCTGGCGAAACCCACGAGTACACCGACATGTACCCTGGCATGGCCAAGACCGCCCGCGAAGAAGGTTTCGATGAAGTCGCTGACTGGTTCGAGACTCTGGCCAAAGCTGAGCGTTCACACGCCAACCGTTACCAGAAAGCTTTGAACGAACTGGTGGATTGATTCCCCCTGTTGCGTCAGCCCGCTGCGCCGCAAGGTGCAGCGGGTTTTTCTCAGGGCTTTGGCCCCAAAGTCCTCAGAAAAACCCCAAATAAATTCCGAAGGAGCACCACATGGCCAAAGAAGGCAACCTCGAAGCCCCCACCCGGCACGCGCTGGGCTGGGAGAGCCCTGACTTCTACAACGAAGAAAAGTGCTTTGATGAGTTGGAGCGCATTTTTGACATCTGCCATGGTTGTCGCCGATGTGTGAGCCTGTGCAATTCTTTCCCCACCTTGTTTGACCTGGTGGACGAGAGCAGCACCATGGAAGTCGATGGCGTGGACAAGAAGGATTACTGGAAAGTGGTGGACCAGTGCTTCATGTGCGACCTGTGCTACATGACCAAGTGCCCCTACACGCCGCCCCACGAGTGGAACCTGGACTTTCCGCACACCATGCTGCGGGCCAAGGCCATCAAGTTCAAAAAAGGCGAAGTGGGCGCGGCTGAAAAGTTCCTCGCTTCGACCGACACGCACGGCTCGTTTGCAGGCATACCGATCGTGGTCCAGGCGGTCAACGCCATCAACAAGACCGAAGCGGCACGCAGCATCATGGAAAGCGTGGCGGGCGTGGACAAAAACGCCTGGCTGCCTTCATTGGCCACGAAAAAATTCCGATCTAGCGCCCCGGATGCCCAGTCGGTGAAAGTGGTCGATGGCGAGAAAACACCCGGCAAAGTGGCGATCTATTCCACTTGCTACATCAACTACAACGAACCCGGCATCGGCCACGACTTGCTCAAAATTCTGGACCACAACGCCATTCCTTATGTGCTGGTCGAGAAAGAAAAGTGCTGCGGCATGCCCAAGCTGGAACTGGGCGATCTGGACTCGGTCAAGGCATCGAAGGAAGCCAACATCCCGGTGCTGGCCAAGTACGCCAAAGACGGCTACGCCATCATGGCGGCGGTGCCCAGTTGCGCACTGATGTTCAAGCAAGAGATTCCGCTGATGTTCCCCGATTGCGCCGACACCCAGTGGGTGAAAGACGCGATGTGGGACCCGTTTGAGTACTTCATGGCCCGCAAGCGCGATGGTTTGCTGAAGACCGAGTTCCCGCAAAAACTGGGCAATGTGAGCTACCAAATTCCTTGCCACGGTCGGGTGCAGAACATCGGCAAGAAGACCGAAGAAATGCTCAAGATGATCCCGGACACCGAGATCAACACCATCGAGCGCTGCTCGGGCCACGCCGGCACTTACGGTGTCAAAAAAGGCTCGCACGAGATGGCCATGAAGATCGGCAAACCGGTCTTCAAGGCCATGGCCACCATGAAAGACGGCTCCAAGCCCGACTTCATCAGCTCCGACTGTCCGCTGGGTGGTCACCACATTGCCCAAGGCTTTGAGGTCAACGGCCTGGGCGCTCCAGAATTGAATCACCCCTTGACCCTGGTGCGCAAAGCCTACGGTCTGAAATAAGGAAAACTGCCATGCAATTGACCGGAAAAATCACGCCCGAGACCCTGATGTCTTTGGAGGCCTACACCAAGTGGCGCAAGGTCCACAAACCCGAAGTGATCGCCCATCGCAAGCTGCGCAGCGTGCAACTGGGTGATCACATCAATGTGCAGTTCGAGAGCGAAACCACGATCCGCTACCAAATTCAGGAGATGCTGCGCATTGAAAAAGTCTTCGAGGAAGAGGGCATCCTGCAAGAGATTGAGGCCTATGCCCCGCTGGTGCCGGACGGCAGCAACTGGAAGGCCACCATGATGATCGAGTACACCGACGTCAACGAGCGCAAACGCGAGTTGGCCAAGTTGATCGGCGTGGAAGACCGCATGTTTGTCGAGGTCGAAGGCCATGGCCGCGTGTATGCGATTGCCGATGAAGACCTGGACCGTGAGACCGACGAAAAAACCTCGGCGGTGCATTTTGTACGCTTTGAACTGACGGCGGTCATGTCTGCAGCGGTCAAGGCCGGCGCTGGCGTCAAGATGGGTTGCGACCACACCCACTACCCCTCTCACATCGACATGTCCCCAGACACCTTGGCCAGCTTGGCGGGGGATTTAAAGTAAGGCCTTGGGTTTTTACAGGCCCAGCAGCGCCGGGTCGCCACGACCACGGCGCAGCACTTCGGGCTCGCTGCCACTCATGTCGATCACGGTGGTGGGCTCGAGTGAGCATGCACCCGCATCGATGACCGCGCCCACTTGGTGCTCGAGTCGTACACGAATCTCATCGGGGTCATTCAGCGGCATGTCTTGCCCGGGCAGGATCAGGGTGGTGGCCAGCAAAGGTGCCCCGTGCAAGCTCAGCAACTCTTGCAGCACCTTGTGCTCTGGCACGCGCAGGCCAATGGTTTTGCGCTGCGGGTGGCTGACACGCCTTGGCACTTCTTTGGTGGCTTCCAAAATGAAGGTAAACGGCCCGGGCGTGGCCTGTTTGAGTGCGCGGTATTGGGGGTTGTCGACACGCGCGTAGTTGGCCAACTCACTCAGGTCGCGGCACAGCAGTGTCAAGTGGTGTTTGTCGTCGATGGTTCGAATGCGGCGCAGTTGGTCTGCCGCACTTTTGTCGTCCAGATGGCACACCAGCGCGTAACTGGAGTCGGTGGGCACCGCCAAGACGCGGCCCTGTTGGAGCAACTGCACCGCCTGCTTGAGCAGTCGGGTTTGCGGGTTGTCTGGGTGAACCGTGAAAAATTGGGCCATGGCTTGCGGAACTCAGATCATTGCAAGCAGGGTCTCAAGCCTGTGACCTTGAGTCTCACTGAATGCGGTCGGTCAGCAATTCCCAAACCGGTGTCAATTGGCCCGGCAAAAAGGGCAAGGTGCCCAAGTCGATCCGGCTTTCGTCTGGGCTGTGAAAGTCGCTGCCGCGTGAGGCTGCCAAGTCGAACTCTAAAGCGGTTTCGGCATAACGCACCGCCTCGGGTGAAGAGTGGCTGCCAGTGATGACCTCGACACCGCGACCACCGTGGGCTTTGAATTCGCTAAACAGCGCGTATTCCTCGTTGGGGGTGAAACCGTAGCGTGCCGGGTGGGCAATGACCGCAATGCCACCAGCGTCACTGATCCATTGCACAGCTTCTTGCAAGCGTGCCCAGCGGTGTGGCACATAACCGGGTTTGCCTTCGGTGAGGAATTTTCGGAACACTTCGGACGTGTCGCTGCACACCCCGGTCTCCACCAAGTGCCGAGCAAAGTGCGTGCGGGAAATCAGTTCGGGGTTGCCCACATACTGCAAGGCGCCCTCGTAGGCATTTCGAATCCCGACCTTGGCCAAGCCGTCTGACATTTCTTGCGCCCGTTCACTGCGGCCACCACGGGTACGGCGCAAGCCTGCCACCAAAGCAGTGTTGTGGGCGTCGAAACCCAAACCCACAATGTGCACCGTTTGATGGGCAAAGGTGACTGAAATTTCAGTACCAGTCAGGTAGGGCAAGCCCAGAGCTTTGGCTGCGGCCATGGCCCGGTCCTGTCCTGCGACTTCGTCGTGGTCGGTCAAGGCCCAGAGCTCCACGCCATTGGTTTTGGCCCGCTCGGCCAAGGCCTCGGGTGAGAGGGTGCCGTCGGACATGACGGAGTGGCAGTGCAGGTCGGCGTTCATCATGGTGTTCATTTTAGGCGCAGGCTGTGGTTCAAGAGCGGATTGTGGGGTCTTGTGATCCCCAGCCATGACGGCCAACAGCCCTGCAATTGGTCAGGCTGAAGCCTGTGGCCGATAATTCATCCATGACCCCCTTGCAGAATTTTGCGGAGCCCCAGCCATGGCATTGATGATCACTGACGAATGCATCAACTGCGATGTGTGTGAACCCGAATGCCCCAATGAAGCGATTTATCTGGGCGAAGAAATTTACGAAATCAACCCGTCCAAATGCACCGAGTGTGTTGGCCATTTTGATGAGCCTCAATGCGTGCAGGTCTGCCCCGTGGCTTGCATTCCCGTCAACCCGCAGCACATCGAAAATCAAGAGTCACTTTGGGCCAAATACCGCCGCCTGCAAGGGCGGTGAGGCGCAAGGCTCAGCCCTGAGCGTCGGGTTCATTCGTGGGGCTCGGCGCCGCTTTGGGCGGCTTGGGTGGTTTGGGCCTGGGCGGTTTGCTGGTGTGGATTTTGACCATGGCTTTTTCCATGTCACCCGCCAGCAAAAGCGGCAGGGCCACAAGCGCACGGTGGATGCTGTCGTCGATGGCTTTGCGGTGTTCCAGCATGGGCTTCTTCAAGACCCAGCTGACGACCTCGGCTTTGTCGCCGGGGTGGCCTACGCCAAGACGCAGTCGCCAATAGCCGGCCGTTCCCAGCTGGGCATGGATGTCGCGCAGTCCGTTGTGCCCGGCATGGCTGCCGCCGAGTTTGAGCTTGGCTTCGCCGGGCGGGAGGTCGAGTTCGTCGTGCGCCACCAAAATCTCTTGCGGCTGAATTTTGAAAAACCTCGCCAGCGCGCTGACCGACTTGCCCGACACGTTCATGTAAGTCTGGGGCTCGAGCAACCAGAGGGTTTGGCCGTTGACGGTGCTGCGGGCCGCCAGGCCGTGGTAGCTGCGCTCGGGCAGCAGCGACACTTTGAGCTCGCGGGCCACTGCGTCGATCCACCAGAATCCGGCGTTGTGGCGGGTGTCCTCGTATTCGTTGCCCGGGTTGCCCAGGCCGACTAGCAGTTTGATCATGGTGGGAGATTATCCTTGCTGCCGAATGGGCCGCTACAAAGCATGGACGCCAAGCAAAAGGCCCGCTTGCGCGGGCCTTGAAAGAGCAGGGTTTGACAACCCCAATGAGCAGATTACTTCTTGCCTTTGCCCTTGCCTTTGGCGTCTACAGGAGCGGCCACAGGGGCTGCCACCACTTCTTCGACCGGCGCCACCACGGACACGAGGACCGGGTTTTTCTTGCCGTGCGTGATGGCTTTGCAACCAGCAGGCAAAGTGATGTCGTTCAGGTGCAAGGAGTTGCCCTTGGTCAGGCCCTTCAGGTCCACCGCGATGAATTCGGGCAGGTTGGCGGGCAGGCATGCCACTTCGATTTCAGTGGCCACGTGGGTGATCGTGCACTTGTCGGTCTTGACGGCTTCGGACTCTTCTTCGCCACTGAAGTGCAATGGCACTTTCATGTGCAAAGTGGTATTGGCATCGACACGCTGAAAGTCGATGTGTTGCACCAACTGCTTGTAGGGGTGCATCTGGTAGTCACGCAGCAAGACTTTGCTGGACTGACCATTCAATTCCATGTCCAGGATCGAAGCGTGGAAGGTTTCCTTTTTCAGGGCATGCCACAAAGCATTGTGGTCCAGCTCGATCAGTTGGGGGGCCGATGTGGAACCGTAAACGATGCCCGGTGTGCGACCGGAATTGCGGAGACGGCGGCTCGCACCCGTGCCCTGCTTGGCGCGCTCAAAAGCGACAAATTTCATACATTTCTCCTTCTAGGGTCCACCGCGACCAGTGCGACCCTGACTCAAAAAAGCCAGCCAGTCCATCAGGACGGCTGGCCGCTAAAGGCCTCTTCTCGATCAGGTTTGATCAGAAAACAGGCTCATCACCGACTCACCGTGCGCAATCCGATGGATCGTTTCTGCGATCAGCGGAGCCACGGAGAGTTGGCGAATCTTGGAACACGCTGCGGCTTCGGCCGTCAGCGGGATGGTGTTGGTGACCACAACTTCGTCAAGGGCTTCGCCCTTGGCAATGCGCTCGATGGCCGGACCCGAAAAGATCGGGTGTGTGCAATAAGCGTAAACTTTTTTGGCGCCGCGTTCTTTGAGCACTTCGGCCGCTTTGACCAAGGTGCCTGCAGTGTCGATCATGTCGTCCATGATCACGCAGTTGCGGCCTTCGATCTCACCAATCACGTGCATCACCTCGCTCACGTTGGCTTTGGGCCGGCGCTTGTCGATGATGGCCAGATCGCAGCCCAATTGTTTGGCCAAGGCGCGTGCGCGCACTACACCGCCGACGTCGGGTGACACCACAATCAGGTCGTCGTAGTTTTGCTGGCGAAGGTCACCCAACAAGACAGGCGAGGCATAAATGTTGTCGACTGGAATGTCGAAGAAGCCCTGAATTTGGTCGGCGTGCAAGTCCATGGTCAAAACGCGGTCCACGCCCACAGCCTGCAGCATGTTGGCCACCACTTTGGCCGAAATGGGCACGCGGGTCGAGCGGGGGCGGCGGTCTTGGCGGGCGTAACCAAAATAGGGGATGACGGCGCTGATGCGGCCAGCTGATGCGCGTTTGAGCGCGTCGACCATGATCAGCAGTTCCATCAGATTTTCGTTGGTGGGGGCGCAAGTGGACTGCACCACAAACACCTCACGGGCACGGACGTTTTGCTTGAGTTCGACAGTGACTTCACCGTCAGAGAAACGGCCCACATCAACAGCACCCAGTTGAGTGCCGAGACAACGCGCAATTTCGGCCGCCAAAACGGGGTTGGCGTTGCCGGTGAATAGCATGAATTCGGGGGGGAGTGAAGCAGGCTGCATGTGCATTCCAGCGATCAGAAAAAAGGGCCTGTACGAATGAACGTATTTGGCAGGGGAAGAAGGACTCGAACCTTCGAATGCCGGAATCAAAATCCGGTGCCTTAACCAACTTGGCGACTCCCCTACACGGGTTGACTGCCAAAGGCAGCCGACCGATCAACTTTCGCTGGATACCCAACCCCTCAAGGGATGAGATTCCATGTTGCTGCAGCGCCGTGCCAGAAATCCATCGGGAACCGATATTTCAGGGGTATTTGCGTCGCAAGGGGCAAATACAGCACTGCCAGAGCCCGTCATCCTGGCATTCAAACCGGCGTTACCAAGCACTTGGAGTGCCTGCGTGACGCCTGTGCAAAGAGCCTGAGCAACAGGCTGCAAGTCATTGTGACCAAAGTCATATAGGTCTGCAGCAAAGACCGACATTGTAGCAGCGTTTGTGTCGCGTTTCAGGTCCATATGCGCAAAAATTTCAGATGTGTGGATGCCTTGTGGCGGTTTCACGACCCAAAATTGGGCTGGGGGTAGATCGATGGGGGTGATTTTTTCACCCACACCCTCGACCCAAGCATTGCGTCCGCGCAAGAAAAAAGGGACATCGGCACCCAGTTCAAGGCCCATTTTTTCCAAAGTCGCAAGGTCCAAGTTCAGGTTCCAAAGGCGGTTCAGAGCCAGTAAACAGGTGGCTGCATCGGATGAGCCACCGCCCATGCCTGCCTGGGTCGGAATATGTTTGTCCACCGCGATGTGTGCGCCCAAGGTGCAGCCGGTGTGTCTTTGCAACAAGCTAGCCGCTCGGGTGATCAAGTCTTGGGCGGGCAGTGCCACGCTCAAGTCTTCCCGGCTGATGACGCCGTCCGAACGTTTTTCGAAATGCAGGGTGTCGCACCAGTCAATCAGCATGAATACCGACTGGAGCAGGTGGTAACCATCGGGTCGTCGCCCAGTGATGTGTAAAAACAAATTCAGCTTGGCCGGAGCCGGCACATCGTGCAGCGTTTTCATAGAACGGGTGATCTCTGTTTTTTGAACTGGTCAGCGGTCCAATGCAATGCGCAACACCGTGGCAGGCGTTGGCAAACGCCGCTCTGCGGTGATGCGGCCTTGGGCGTGCTGCGACAGGTCAACTTGCCAACCGGCAGCAGTTGCGGCGCGGCCTGCCAACCATTCAAACAAGGCCAGGATGGGCAGCTCGGTGCCCGTGAGCTGAGTGGCCAGTTGCTGCAGGCTGGAGCTGTCGATTTGCTGCTGGCCTTGCTCAAGGCGTGCAAACTCGGGTTGCCATTGCAGGCGTGCCAAGGTGGTGCCAATGGGGCTGAGCAAAAGCATCTGACCAGACTGGGCCGAACCTTGCAATTCAAAGCTGGCACTCAGGGACTCGGGCGGGTCTTTGAGCACCTGAATGGCCAATCGGCCGGAAAAGTCGGCGCCGGGGGCCGACATTGGGGCTTGTGGGGTGGCACAAGCCGTCAACAGCACAAGCCATGGCCCAAGGCTCCATCGCCATAAAACGCGCAAATTCATGTTGCAACAAACTCGCCATCGATGCTGGGGGTGTTCTCACTCATGGTTTGAACTGAAAACGTTTGAGCGTCTCGGTCAGGGTTTCGTTGTCGGCCTTGAGCAGCAGACCTTCGCGCCAGACAATAGCCGCTGCATCGCGCTGCCCCATGACCCACAGCACCTCGCCCAAATGCGCGGCGATCTCCGCATCTGGCTTGGCTTTGTAGGCGGTTTGTAAAAGCTGCAGGGCTTCAGCCATATTGCCCTGCCTGAAGGCGACCCAACCCAAACTGTCTTGGATGTAAGCATCATTCGGCGCCAATTGGAGGGCGCGGGTGATCAATTCACGGGCTTCGGGCAGTCGGATGTTGCGATCGGCCAGCGAGTAACCCAAGGCATTGAAGGCATGGGGGTCATCGGGTTTTCCCTTCATGAGTTCGCGAAGCAATGACTCCATCTCGTCATAGCGTTTGAGCTTTTCACTGACCATGGCCAGCTCGGACATCAGCTCTGTGTTTTGAGGGTGCTGGGCCAAGGTTTGCTTGACCAAGGCATGAGCATTGGCAGCTTGTTTGTTGTCGCGCAGCCATTGCGACTGCACCAAGGCTTTCCGGATGGCCAGCTCCGGGGTGTTCGCCCTGATCCGTTCCAGTGTCAGACGCGCCTCATCCAGCCTGCCCTGCTGCGACAGCAAATCGGCTTGACGGCTGGCCAGTTTGATGGGGTCGGCATCGGCAGGCACTTGGGCCAACCATTGTTGAGCTTGGGTCCATTGGCCTTTGCGTTGGGCAATTTGAGCCAAGGCCATCAATGATTCGGTCAGTCCCGCAGGAGTGCCTTTGCCTTGCAGAGCGGTGGCCAAGCCGACGTGCTTGAGCAGTTTTTGCTCGGCCAATTGCCACTGCCCTGTTTCCATCAAAAGCAGGCCATGCACCCACCACGCATCGGCAAAATTGGGCTCATCGGTGTTGATTTTTTGAAGCTGCTCCAAAGCCTGGGGGTATGAAAGCTGACCAATGAGCAAGCGGGCATAGCCCAAGCGCAACTCGGACGGAACCGGCCCCCGCATGGCTTGGTGAATCAAAGGCCACAGCTCAGTCGGTGCAGCGCTGACCAAGCTCAGGGCCAACACCAGGGGACCGGAGGCGGTGGCATCGGCCAGCAAGGCCTGGCGGGTGGCTTCAACCGCCTGAGCCAATTGGCCTGCCTCTCGCCTCATCCTGCCGACCGTGGTCCATGCCGAGGCGGAGGTAGGGGCTTGCTGCAAAGCGGGTTGGAGTGCTTTTTCGACCGTGTCGGCAGCCAGCTTTTTGTCTTGTACGCGAGCAAAAACTCTGGGAACCGAGGCGATGGCGGTCGCCTTTTCATCGGCAGGCAATTCGCGGATCGACACGGACAAGGCTTGACCTGCCTCCTCCAAGCGGTTCAAAGCCAGCAAAATCTGCAGCAGGTAACGGTTGGCTTCGGTGGATTCGGGGATTGCGCTTTTCCAAGCCTGTGCAGCTTGGAGTGCAGCATCACCCGAGCGCGATTGCAGTGCTACGTCCACGGCTCTTTGAAAAACCAGAGGGTCTTTGGTTTTGCGAGCGGCGTCCAAAATGATGGAAAAACCACTGCCCGGAGCGCCGCCGCGGACGTTCATTTCACCCAACAACAGTTGGTAAAAAAGCATGGCGTCTAAAGCGGACTTTTGCGCCGCAGGCCGGTCTTTGGGGGCGGCAGGTGGCGTGACGGCTTGCGCCCATGCGCTTTGAACGCACAGGAACAGCAACGCGGCTCGGAACCAGGATTTCATGGCTTCATCATAATCCACGCATTCTTTGGCCCGTACTTTTCGGCCGATGTCCCTTTTTGTGTGAGAGCCCATGCCCGAACTCCCCGAAGTTGAAGTCACCCGCCGCAGTTTTGCCGATCGCATTGCCTCGGCGCACATTTTGGCGCTGCACATGGGTAAGCCTTTGCGGTGGCCCTTGGGTGTCCCCGTCGCCCACGTGGTCGGGCGTCAGATTTGGGGCGTTCGGCGACGCGGCAAATACCTGCTGCTGGACTTGGACCAAGGCTTGCTTTTGGTGCACCTGGGCATGTCGGGCAGCCTGAACTTTGCCCCCTCACAACCCGAAGCCGGCCCACATGACCACATGGACCTGGTGACCGACCGGGGCGTGCTGCGTCTGCACGACCCGCGTCGCTTTGGGGCGGTGGTGTGGGCACCGGGTGAAGACTCACCGCAAGCGCAAAAGCTTTTGGGTCGGCTGGGTGTGGAGCCCCTGAGTGCTCAGTTTGATGCGATGGCGTTTGCCCTGGCCCTGAAAAAACGCCAATCGGCCATCAAGCAGGTTTTGCTGGCGGGGGATGAGGTGGTGGGCGTGGGCAATATTTACGCCTCAGAGGCCTTGTTCATGGCGGGCATTCGTCCCACGACCCAGGCTTCGCGTTTGTCCAAACCGCGGGTGGCTCGGCTGCATGCCGCCATCGTGCAGGTGCTGACCCGTGCGGTAGAGCAGGGGGGCAGTTCACTGAAAGATTTTGTGAACGCCGAAGGCCGCACGGGCTATTTTCAACTCGAAGCCGCGGTGTATGGCCGTGCAGGCGAGCCCTGTCGGGTGTGTGCCAAGCCCATCAAGTCCATGCTGCAAGGCCAGCGCACGACCTTTTATTGCCGCACATGCCAGAAGCCTTGATGAATTTGCCCGAGGGTTTTGCCCGCCGCATGGTGGACTGGCAGCGCCTGCACGGTCGCCAAAGTCTTCCCTGGCAAAACACCCAGGACCCATACCGTGTGTGGCTGTCCGAGATCATGCTGCAGCAAACACAGGTGCGCACGGTGCTGGATTACTTCCCCCGTTTTTTGCAGCGTTTTCCGGATGTGGCGGCGTTGGCGGCAGCGCCGCAAGACGATGTGCTGGCCTTGTGGAGTGGTCTGGGTTATTACAGCCGGGCCCGCAACCTGCACAAGTGCGCCCAAGAGGTGATGGCGCGTTTTGGCGGAGCCTTTCCGCGCCGCGCCGAAGACCTGCAAACCCTGCCCGGCATTGGCCGATCGACGGCCGCGGCCATAGCGGCCTTTTGCTTTGGCGAGCGTGCCGCCATTCTGGACGGCAACGTCAAGCGCGTGCTGACCCGGGTGCTGGGTTATGGCGCAGATTTGGCCATGGCCAAAAATGAAAAAGCCCTTTGGGCGCTGGCGCTGGACCTGTTGCCCGCGCCAGCGGCCGACATGCCGCGCTACACCCAGGCCCTGATGGACCTGGGGGCCACCGTGTGCTTGCCGCGCAAAGCGCAGTGCGAAGCGTGCCCCGTCAGCACCGTGTGCCAGGCCCAAGCGCAGGGCGAGCCGCTGGCCTATCCCGTCAAAACCCGCAAGCTCAAGCGCAGCAGCGCCACGCTGTGGCTGCTGTGGGCGGTCAATGCGCAGGGCCAAGTGTGGCTGCAAAAACGGCCGGATACCGGCATCTGGGCGGGCTTGTTCAGCTTGCCTGTGTTCGATTCAGAGGCGCAACTGCTCGAAGCTTGGCCACAAGGCACGCAGCCGCACTACATTGAGCCTTGGAAGCATGTGTTGACGCACCGCGATTTGCATTTGCACCCAGTGCGTATGCTCGGGGCCGGTCAAAGCGCCCCGGCTTGTGATGGTCGGTGGACAGACGCAGACGCTTGGCCTGCGATGGGTTTGCCAGCCCCGATTCGGACCTTGTTGCAGACCTGACCCACACTCAACGTGCGTCCAGCTCCCGGTGCCTTTTCAGCGTGAGCCAGCGTGTGCCAAAGCTTTGCGCCAGCTGCTCAACCATGAACACCGATCGGTGCTGACCGCCGGTGCAGCCGATGGCCACCGTGACGTAACTGCGGTGGTCGCGTTCGATGGCTGGAATCCAGTGTTTTAAAAACCCCTCAATCTGCAGCTGCATCTGCACAAACTCTTCGGACTGACGCAGGTAGGCCTGCACCGGTTCATCGCGGCCTGTGAGGGGTTTCAGGGCGCTTTCGTAGTGCGGGTTAGGCAGCATGCGCACGTCAAACACGTAGTCGGCATCGGTGGGTACGCCGCGTTTGAAGCCAAAAGATTCGAACACCAAGGTCAACTGGGCCCGCGGGGCGCTGACCAGGGTCTTGATGTAAGTTTGCAATTGTGCTGACCGCAGCAAACTGGTGTCGATGACGTGGGCGCGTTCGCGCAATTCGGCCAGTAATTCACGCTCGAACTGGATGGTCTCCAAGAGCGCTTTGTCGCTTTGTGGCTTGTTGCCCCCAGACAAAGGGTGCTTGCGCCTTGATTCCGAGTAGCGGCGTTGCAAGGTGTCGGCATTGGCATCCAAAAAGACCGACTTCACCGTCATGCCCATGTCGCGCAGCAAATTCATTTGCTCGGGCATCAGGTGCAGCGAGTTGGCACTGCGCACGTCAATCGCAATGGCCAAGCGTTGTTCTTTGTGTTGTTCTTCGAGCTTGACAAAGGGGATCAACAGTTCAGGTGGCAAGTTGTCCACACTGAAATAACCCGCGTCTTCGAGCGCGTGAAGCGCGACCGATTTGCCAGAGCCGGACATGCCGGTGATGAGGATGATGTCCATGCTCAGCTTGATGCCGCTTGGCGGGCGGGGGGGTGTGAAGGGGTTTGCAGCATTTCGCGGGCATGGGCTAAGGTGGTGGCCGACAGCTTTTCACCGCCCAACATGCGGGCGATTTCGCTCACGCGCTCTTCGCCCTGAACACCGCGAACCTGGCTGCTGACTTGGCCATTGTTCGCGGCTTTGCTGACCAGCAGGTGCTGGTCGGCGCAAGCAGCCACCTGGGGCAGGTGGGTCACAGCCAGCACTTGGCGGTGTTGGCCCAGTTGCCTCATCAGGCGGCCCACGGTTTCGGCCACAGCCCCGCCCACACCGGAATCGACTTCATCAAAGATCAAGGTGCCCGCTTCGCCCAGTTCGCTGGTGGTCACGGCAATGGCCAGCGCGATGCGAGAGAGTTCGCCACCCGAGGCCACTTTGCCCACCGGGCGAGGTGTGCTGCCTTCGTGCCCGGCGACCAAAAAGCTGACTTCTTCGAGGCCGTGCTGCGCAGGTGTATCCAGCGTTTGCAACTGCACTTCAAAGCGGCCGCCTTGCATGCCCAGTTGCTGCATGGCACTGCTGACGGCTTGGGCCAATGGTTTGACCGCCTTTTGCCGCTGCAGCGAAACGGCTTTGGCCGCTTGCAGGCAGGCTTTGTGAGCGACCTGTTCGGCTTTTTGAAGGCTGTCCAGGTCGGCTGCGGCATCCAGTTGCGCCAGTTCTTGTCGCCAGGTTTGCAAGCTTTGAGGCAGTTCGTCCGGGGTTTTTTTGTAGCGGCGGGCCAGTGAGAGCCAAAGGCCCATGCGCTCGTCGAGCACGGCCAGTTGGGCAGGGTCCAGATCGGTTTTCCGCAGATAAGCGTGCAGGCTGTAAGCCACGTCTTCGGTTTGGGCCTGGGCTGAAGAAAGGACCTCTGCCAAGGCGGTGAATTCGGGCTCAAACTGTCCCAGCGATTGCAGGGTCTGGATCGCGCGTGACAGCTGGCGCAACGCACCGCCTTCGGCGTCGCTGTCCCCGCCTTCGAGCAGGGCGCTGCTCAGGTTGGCCCCATCGATCAAGGCCTGCGCGTTGGCCAGGCGGCTGTGCTGGCTGCTCAGCTCTTGCCATTCGTCCACCTGCGGGTTCAGCTTTTCCAGCTCAGCAATTTGCCAGGCCAGGCGCTCGCGCTCATTGGCCCATGTGCTTTGGGCTTGGAGCGCGTCGGCCAAGATTTGCTGCGCTTGTCGCCATGTTTGCCAAGTGGTCTTCAAGGGGCGGTGATCGATGCCCGCGTAGGCGTCCAGCAAGCCGCGTACCGCGTCGGGACGGGTCAGACTTTGCCAAGCATGCTGGCCGTGGATGTCCAAAAGCTGTTCACCCAGCTCACGCAGTTGCGTGGCGGTGGCCGGGCTGCCGTTGATCCAAGCGCGGCTTTTCCCAGCAATGTCCACGGTGCGGCGCAGCAGCAAAGATGCGTTGACCTCAAAGCCTGCCTCTTCAAGCCAAGTTTGAATGGCGGGCGTGGCGTCAAACTCGGCGCAGACCTCGCAGCGGCTGGCGCCTTCTCGCACCACACTCGACTCGGCTCGGGCGCCTAGGGCCAGTTGCAGCGCATCAATCAATATGGATTTTCCGGCGCCCGTTTCGCCCGTCAGGACACTGAAACCTGGGGCCAAATCCAGATCCAAGCTTCGCACGATCACAAAGTCGCGCAAGGTGATGTGCGTCAGTGCCACAGCTCAAGCGCCCTCATTCCAGTGCATTTTTTTGCGCAGGGTGTCAAAGTAGTTCCAGCCCGCGGGGTGCAAAAACCGCACGGTGTGCTCCGAGCGCTTGACCACAATCCGGTCACCCAAGATCAGGTCGGCCAGCGATTGCATGTCGAAGTTGGCGCTGACATAGCGCCCAGCCACGATCTCGATGCTGATCTCGGACGACTCGGGCAACACGATAGGACGGTTAGACAGTGTGTGCGGTGCAATCGGGGCCATGACCCAGCCCCCAATGGCAGGGTGCATCAAAGGCCCCCCCACCGACAACGAATAGGCGGTGGAACCTGTGGGCGTGGCGATGATCAGACCGTCTGCACGTTGGTTGGACACAAAACGGCCATCGACCTCGACCCGCAGCTCAACCATCCCCGAGGTGCCGCCGCGGTTGACCACCACATCGTTCATGGCCAGAGCGCTGAACACGCTGCGCTGGTCGCGCATGACATGGGCTTGCAGCAAGCTGCGGTCTTCTGTTTGGTGGTGACCCTGCAGCATGGGCAGCAGCGCATCTTGGTAGCTTTGCAGGGGAATGTCGGTGATGAAACCCAGTCGACCTTGGTTGATGCCCATCAGGGGCAAATTGAAACGGGCCATTTGGCGGCCAATGCCCAACATGGTGCCGTCGCCGCCAATGACCAAGCCCAAATCACACTGTTGGCCAATCTCGGTCATTCCCAGCACGGGGTATTGGTTCAGACCGGTGTGAGAGGCCGTTTCTTGGTCCAGCACCACCTCGCAGCCTTGTCGCGTCAGGAACTGAGCCACGTCGTCCAACGCGCGCCGCGAACTCTCCAGCGCCCCACCGTGGGCCGTGGTGTGGTATTTGCCAAAAAGTGCAACGTGACGGAACTTGGATCTCATTCGCAAATTACATCATTAAAATGACCAGATGCTAGATGATCGTGCCAAGTTATTGCTCAAAGCGCTGGTGGAACGCTATATCGCGGACGGCCAACCTGTGGGCTCTCGCACGCTCTCCAAAGCCTCCGGCCTGGATTTGTCGCCCGCCACCATCCGCAACGTGATGTCCGACCTGGAAGAGCTGGGCCTGATCGCCAGCCCCCACACCTCGGCCGGGCGCATTCCCACCAGCCGGGGCTACCGTTTGTTTGTCGACACCATGCTCACGGTGCAGCGTGGTGGCCTGGAAACGCCCGCCTTGGTCCCCGATCAGCCGCAAAAGGTGATCGCCAGCGCGGCCAACCTGCTGTCCAGCCTGTCGCATTTTGTGGGTGTGGTCATGACGCCACGCCGGCCCTCGGTCTTTCGGCACATCGAGTTTTTGCGCCTTTCCGAGCGGCGTTTGTTGGTCATCATTGTCTCGCCCGAAGGCGATGTGCAAAACCGCATCTTGTTCACCGAGACCGATTATTCGCAAAGCCAGCTGATCGAAACCTCCAACTTTCTCAACACCCACTACGCCGGCATGGCCATCGAGCAGGTGCGCAGCCGGGTGCAGCAAGAGCTGGTCAGCCTGCAAAGCGAAATCGCCACGCTCATGCAAGCGGCAGTGCAAGTCAGCACCGAAGCCCTGGCCGAGGACCAAAACGAAGTGGTCATTGCCGGGGAGCGCAACCTGTTGTCTGTGAGCGACTTTTCCAGTGACATGAGCCACTTGCGCCGGGCGTTTGAATTGTTTGAGCAAAAAACCCAGCTCATGCGCTTGCTCGATGTGTCCAGCCAGGCAGAAGGCGTGCGCATTTACATCGGCGGCGAAAGCCAGATCGTGCCCATGCAAGAGTTGTCGGTGGTCAGTTCGCCTTATGAGGTGGACGGCCAGATTGTCGGCACCTTGGGCGTCATTGGCCCCACCCGCATGCCCTACGACCGGATGATCCAGATTGTCAACATCACCTCGCGCTTGGTCAGCAACGCGCTCAGCCAGTCCAAGTAAGCCCCTATGGCCCACTACAATCACAGCTTCGATGGGGGTGTTAGCTCAGTTGGCAAATATGGCTTCCACACTTTGCTGAAAATTTAAGCAGTATTTTGGGGGCCAAAAAGGGGCAAAGTACAATCAGATATTCGGGCCTATAGCTCAGTTGGTTAGAGCAGAGGACTCATATTTTTCAAATGTGCCTTACGCGTGGAAACTGCGTAAGGGATGGTGTCAAAGTCGGCGAAAGCTAAGTGCAGCGATGCATATGCCAACGCCGAGCCAAGCTGGGTGAGCAATCACCTTGAAGGTGTAGAGACTTGACGGCACCCACCTACGGCGCAAGCTACGGTGAAGGCAAAGTCCAGGGAGTAGTGAAAGCTACACAAACCGGAATCCTTTGGTCCCAGGTTCAAGTCCTGGTGGGCCCACCACTTGATAAACCCCCGTCAGAAATGTCGGGGGTTTTCATTTTTCAACCGTTGCACAAAGCGGCATCAGACCCGTGAAGATCAACGCCGATTGCAGTCAAGCCTGAAGATGGTTGGCAAGTTGTCCAAGCTACCCACGAAGCCGCCGTGGCCGCCGACCTCCAAGTGTTCCAGGAAACCCCCGCAAACCGCCCATGGCGATCTGGTACACCACCAAGCTGAGGCGGCTCAAGGCGCATGACGCGCCCATTGATGACTGCGCAGTGCCTTTTCTATGGTGCTGGTGGCTTGTTCCAGTCCACTGAGCAGCAGCGCGATGCGTGCTGGCGTCATCCGACTGTTCAAACCTGCAACGGTCACGGCACCGAAAACCTGCCCCAGGCTGTCCTTGAAAGATTTTCCGAAGGCCGTGACACCTGGTGTGATGCGGTTTTTGATCACCGCATAGCCTTGCTGCTGGGCTTGCGCCATGGATTCTCGCAACTCGGCCAGTGGAAATCGCCATTCGGTTTCGATCGACGGCATCACCACCTTCAGAATTTCTTCAATTTCGTCGGCATGCATTCCAGCCAAGATGGCCAATCCTCCCGCCCCCAGACCCAAGGGTCTGCGGCTGCCCATTTGCAGTGTCACCACGCGCAATGTTCCAGGGCCTTGCTGAAAATCAATGCAAACCGCTTCATGTCCGCTGCGTTGAACGAGGTAAACGGTTTCGGCTGAACTCACAGCCAACCTCTGCATGGCCGGCTTGCACAATTCTCGGACGTCAAACTGCTGCGCCGCCACCAAACCCAACTCGTAAGACAAGGGCCCAAGAACGTAGGCTTGGCGATCATCCAACTGCATGACAAAGCGCAACTTGATCATTTGTGCAAGCAGACGGTGAACGGTGCTGTTGGGCAAGCCAGTTCGCTGGGCCAAGGAGGTCAATGGCGCACCACGCCGTCCCGCAGTGGCCAGCAAACGAAGCAAGGCCACACCTCTGGGCAAGGGACCTTGATGTGTGAGATCGACTGAGGAGGAGAGCAAAGAAGCTTCTATTTTCATTGAGTGGAAATTATGTCACTCCGCCCAATTGTCCTGCCAACAATCATTGGCGTTCAGTCCGATGGCCGCCATGGCCACCTGAATCAGCCCCATCACCCACTGACCAACGATATGCAGACCCAAAACACAAGATTGAATGATGTGGATGTCCTGATTTCAGGCTATGGTCCGACGGGCGCGACACTGGCTAATTTGATGGGCAAGAGAGGCTACCGCGTGCTGGTCATCGATCAAGAGTCCGCCATTTACGACAAGCCTCGGGCCATCACCGCTGACCAAGAGGTTTTGCGAGTCTTGCAAGAATTTGGCGTTGCAGACGAAGTGGCCGCGGCCAGCACACCCCATCCCGGCACAGACTATGTGGGCTTGCAGGGCCAAGTCATCAAGCGCTTTTACCCTGCCCCACCGCCCAATGCACTCGGTTGGGAGCCCAGCTGGATGTTTGTTCAACCCGACTTGGAAGCCGTGCTGCGCAAGGCGGTTGACCGACAGCCCCATGTGCGCAGCCTCTTGGCCCATCGGTTGATCGGATTTGAGCAAGACCCACACACCGTCACGGCCCAGATCCAGCGCTTGTCAGATGGCGCACCACTGACTGTGCGAGCACGTTATGCGATTGCCGCAGATGGCGCCAGCAGCATCGTGCGCAAACAACTGGCGGCCCCGGTGGAGGACTTGGCCTTCGATGAATGGTGGTTGGTGGTGGACGCATGGATCAGTGGTCCGATCCAATTACCAGAGCGCTGCGTGCAATACTGCCGCCCCTCACGCCCTGGGACATACATCGTGGGGCCGGGAACGCTGCGCCGTTGGGAAATCAAGTTGCTGCCCCACGAAGACCCCGCTCATTTCCGCGACAGCCATGAGGCCGTGTGGCGCATATTGGGTGAGTTCACGGACACCCGTTCTCTGACGCACTGCCGCACTGCGGTTTACCGTTTCCATGCCTTGGTTGTCCATGATTGGCGCCATGGGCGGGTCTTTCTGGCTGGCGATGCGGCGCACCAGATGCCTCCTTTTTTGGGGCAAGGTCTTTGCGCGGGCATCCGGGACGCCAGCAACTTGGCTTGGAAACTGGACGCTGTGATGCGCGGCCTATCGGGCGATCATTTGCTCGACTCGTACACGGTTGAGCGGAAAAAACATGTCCGCACTGTTGTGGGGCACGCCAAATCGTTTGGGCTGATCATCGGTGAATTGGACGTGAACAAAGCCCGCGAACGCGACCGCATCTTGGAACAGGATCTGAGGCTAGGCCGAGCGGAGACGATTCGGCAACGGTTTATCCCAGGACTGGAATCAGGTTTGTTGGCCCACAAGTCCAATGGCGAATTACAAACCGGAGCGGGTGAATTGTTCATCCAGCCCTGGGTTCGGCAGGGGCAAGGCGATTGGCAACGGTTGGATGACTTGACCGGTCCGCGCTTTGTGGTCTTGGCCTCATCTCTAGACACATTGAGCGCATTGGATCCAGAATCACTGGGCATCATTCAGGCGATCGATGGCCGGTGTGTACTTGTGCAAGCTGGCACAGCTTCCGGCCACGAATCACGAGACGCACACGCTACGCCCATCTTTGAAGAGCGCGACGGCCTGCTTACGCACTGGTTAGCGGCTTACCATGCGGTGGCAGTGATTGCACGCCCCGACAAATATGTCTATGGCATCGCACAAAATGCGCATCATTTGCGGCAATTGCTCCTAGAGCTCCGGGCCGCCTTGATCGAACCGGCGGTGCAGGGCGATCGGGATGAACACGGATGATCAGGTCAAGCCCGAGAGCGCGGCCGCACTGCCGGCGATCAACACCATGAAGAGGGGCTTCACTGTTGCGGAATATTGGCTTCCTGCACAACTTTTTTCCATTTGCCAATTTGCGTTTGCACATATTGCTTCATCTCCAAGCCACTGGCGGATGGGCTGGCCAGGCCACCTGTCCCTTCGAGCTGCTTGACGACGGCAGGATCTGCCAAGACTTTGAGCGTGGCGGCATGGATCTTTTGTGCCACTGGGGCGGGCAAGCCTTTGGGACCCGCAAGCGCTGTCCAAGAGTTGACATCAAAGTCCTTGACCGTTTCACGCAAGGGAACAACGCCAGGCAAAAATGGAGAGGGATCCACCGAGGTGACCCCTAAAGCGCGCAGTTTTCCGCTGTCGATCTGCCCTTTGGTCACGGTCACGGAATCGAACATGAGGTCAACCCTGCGAGTGAGCACATCTTGCAGCGGTGCGGCACCCCCTCGGTATGGAATGTGGTTCATTTGAACGCCCGCCAGCGACTGAAACAGCTCACCCGACAAGTGCTGGGTGGAGCCAACACCTACAGAGCTGTAACTCACGGTCCCCGGCTGGGATTTGGCAACGCGCACCACATCGCCAACGGTCTTGAACGGACTGTCGCTGGCAGTTGCGAGAACAAAGGGGAAGCGCGTCACCATCGACAACCAATCAAAATCTTCCACGGGGTCAAAGCTTTGTGATTTGTACATGGCGGCCGATACCGCATGCCCTCCTGTGAGCAAAATCAAGGTGTAGCCATCTGGACGAGCTCGCGCAACGGCCGCACTGGCCAAGTTGCCGCCAGCCCCAGTCCTGGCCTCGACAACCACCGGCTGTCCCAATTCACGGGACAAACCCTGGGCCATGATGCGTGCAATCGTGTCGGCATTTCCCCCTGCGGCAAAGCCTTGTACGAGGGTGATGGGTTTGTCGGGAAAAGCTTGCGCCACAGCCAGTGGCATGCCGATCAGGGTCGAGAAACAAAAAAGGGCCGTGCGAATCATGTGTATCTCCTGGCTTGTTTTAGATGACTGCAGCTTTAGGCTTGAGGCCGCTCATAGCCTGAAGCTGCTCCGAAAACGGTATGACGCTGTGACCAGTCGTGGGTCTTATCCCAAAGCGCCAACACCTCTGGCGCCTCATCCACAAACTGCTGCAGTCTGACCGTATCGTGGCAAGTGCGTGCGGTCAGTTCCAATCGGTGTCCCGATGGATCGAAGAAATAAATGGAGGTGATGAAGTCGTCATGGTTGGTGGGACCCACCACGTTCAAGCCCTTCGCTTGAAGTTCCAGTTTGGCATTCATGAGGGTGGGGACATCCTGAACTTCAAAAGCAAAGTGCTGAATCCATCCAGGGGTACTGGGATCCCGACCTGATTTCTCGCCCTCGTCGAGGGGGCATTCAAAAAAAGCAATGTTGCTGCCGTCTTCCATCTCCAGAAAGATGTGCACATGGGGGCTGTATTTGCCGGTCGATGGCACGTGGTCCTCGCCCATGGCGTGAGAAAATTTCAAGCCCAAAATCTGGGTGTAGAAGTCCACGGTCTCTTTGGCATCAGCGCAGCGAAAAGCCGCATGGTGTAGTTTCTTGCAAAGCATAGGATTTCCCATTCAGGTGTTTGTCTTGATTTCAGCGCCATCAGGCAGAGCTTGCCACGTTGGCGTAAAAAAAGCAGTGGGGGTCAGGATGCGCGATTCCTGCCTGACGAGCAGAGGCATCATTTTTTGAACGTAGGCCTTGAAATCCGGATCCGCCAACAGCGCCGCACGCCGCTCGCTCCGCTCCTTGAGGTCTTCATAGGCCCACAAATGAATGACCTGATTGAGTTCACCAATTTCGCTGCTGTAGTAGCCCACCAAACGGCCGAGGATACGCTGCTGAATCACAAAACCCTCGGATTGGTAGAGCGCCAAATAGTCCCGCAATTTGCCAGGATGGGTGGTGTAAGTGCGCAATTCGATCAACATGGGTCTGTCATCCTTTGGCCACTGCGTTGTCGATGGCACCAAACAAAGAGGCACCTTGTGCGTCCAACATGTCGATGCGAATGCGGTCTCCCACTTTCAGCCAAGGCGTTGTCGCTTTACCGTCGCGCAATTCTTCATCCGCACGCTTTTCAGCCAAGCATGCATAACCTGTTTGGCTGTCCAGGTTGGATACCGCCCCAGCACCAATGATGGTTCCCGCGCTCAAGGAGCGGGTGCGTGCCGCGTGAGCAATCAGTGTGGGGTAGGTGAAGAACATGTCTCGCCCGGTGTTGGCGCACCCCATGGGGCTGCCATTGATGAAAGACAAGATGGGCATGTCCAGCTTTTCGCCGTCCCAAAACTGGCCCAACTCATCGGGGGTCAGGGCCACAGGGGAGAAAGCGCTGGTGGGCTTGGCTTGCATGAACCCAAAACCCTTGGGCAACTCGGTACGTGTGAGGGTGCGCAAGGTGTAATCGTTCAGCAACATCAACATTTTGATGTGGCGGCCGGCCTCACTGGCAGGCGTTCCCATGGGCACATCATCGACCACGACCGCAAGCTCAGCCTCGTAGTCAAGCCCCAAGGTCTCATCCGTGATCAACATCGGTTCGCGCGGACCGATAAAACGGTCTGACAAGCCTTGGTACATGAGTGGCTCGGTTTTGTAGTTGGGGGGCATCTCAGCACCCCGTGCCTTGCGTGCTTTTTCCATGTGGTGCAAATAAACGGACCCATCCAAAAACTGAAATGCACGCGGAAAGGGGCTGGCCAACAGTGCCGGGTCGACTGTGAAAGAACCGTCCACAGTGCCCAACTCCAGTTGGGCCGCCACAGACTTCAGCAATGGTTCCACCTGCGCCCATCGCTCAATGGCTTCTTGCATCGTGCCTGCGATGTGCGCCACCTTGACGCCGCGAGAAAGATCACGGCTCACAACGATGAGCGCGCCATCCCGTCCTCCTTGATTCAGGCTTGCCAATTTCATGCCGTCAGTCTCCATAGGGGTGTTCACCCACATTCTTATGCGACCCTGAAAAATGTCCGTCTTGATTTCCACTCGGTGGAAATAAATTGAGGCATGCTGACCGAAACTGGATGAGCGGCCACCTGAAGCGCAGGCAATGGCGAGGTCAAAGTCCAGGGGGCAGTGAAAGCTGTACAAACTGGAATTCTTTGGTCAACAGTTCAAGTCTGTCATGCCCTACCATTTCAATCCACAACTCAGTCCACTTTCCACCGAATGGGCTTTGTCGTTTTTGGGCTCAGGCAGACATCTTCATGGCCGCAGGCACAACGCCATTGAGGGTCGTGATGCCCCGAGCCTGACGGATGGCATCCACAGTGGCCAGTGCTGTGGCTTCGGCGGCCATCACGGTGAGCAGCATGAGGTCTGGCGGGCTGGTTTCGGTGCCGGTAGCCAAGGCAAACAGGGTGTCGCCGTCCAGCGTGGTGTGCGCGGGGCGGATGCTGCGGGCCAGGCCGTCGTGGGCGCTCATGGCCAGGCGCTTGGCTTGAGCCTTGGTCAGGGTGGCGTTGGTGGCGACCACGCCAATGGTGGTGTTGGTGCCAGCCACGGGGCGCTTGCCGCGCTCGCCCGCCAGCAAGGCGCGTTGGGTGTCCAGCAAGTTATGCCCATCGACCGTGCGCGCACCGGCCAACACCTGGCCTGTGGCCGGGTCGATCACATCGCCCACCGCGTTGCAGGCCAACATGGCACCCACTACCCAGGGGCCCACGCGAACACTCGCGTTGCCGATGCCGCCTTTCATGCAGCGGTCCAAGCCAAACAGTTTGCCCACGCAGGCACCTGCGCCAGCGCCCACATTGCCTGCAGTGGGTGTGCTTGTCGATGCCGCTTCGCAAGCGGCATAACCGGCCTCAGCGTTCGGGCGGGCTTTGGGGTTGTCGCCCTCGCGCACCACGGGCAAGTCGAACAGCACGGCGGCGGGCACGATGGGCACGCGGCCATGGCCGGTTTCAAAGCCGATGTTGCGCTCTTCCAGCCAGCGCACCACGCCTGTGGCGGCGTCCAAACCAAAAGCGCTGCCGCCACTCAGGACCACGGCGTGCACTTTGTCGACCAAGTTGGCCGGGTCCAGCAAATCGGTCTCACGGGTGCCCGGCGCAGCCCCGCGCACATCCACCGCGCCCACGGCACCGCTGGGGGCCAGCACCACCGAGCAGCCCGTGAGTCTTTCGCTCAAGGTGAAGTGACCGACCAGCAGGCCTGGCACGTCGACGATGGATCCAAAGGTTGGTGTGCTTGGCATGTTCAAGGTGTCTCCGTCATGGATAGCATGTGTCATGTGGTGTGAGGATAACGTTTGAGGCAAGACCAGGGCTCCTCCCGCCAGGTCATTTAATTGCGACAGCACCCAGAGCGCCCTCAAAAGCTTGCTATAATCAAGGGCATGATGCGGCTGTAGCTCAGCTGGATAGAGTACTTGGCTACGAACCAAGGGGTCGTGGGTTCGATTCCTGCCAGCCGCACCAAAAACAAGAAAGCCCACAACGAAAGTTGTGGGCTTTTTCTTTGGGTCAACGACCATGAGCCAAGCCAATCTTGAAGAATTAGATGACGAAGAATTGGGCTTGCCCGCCTTGCCTGCGGGTGCGCGCAATTACATGACCCCTCAAGGCTATGCGGCCATGAGAGCCGAGTTGTTTGCCTTGATCGATGACGAACGCCCTCAAGTGGTCGAGGTGGTGCATTGGGCCGCCAGCAACGGCGATCGCTCCGAAAACGGGGACTACCTTTACGGCAAAAAAAGACTGCGTGAAATCGATCGCCGAATCCGTTTTCTAACGCGTCGGCTGGAGTTGGCTGAAGTCGTGGATCCGGCGGTACACCACGGAAGCGACCAGGTGTTCTTTGGCGCCACCGTGACGTATGCCGAAGCCTCGGGCCGTGAGCGCCAAGTGACCATCCTGGGCGTCGACGAGGCTGACAGCTTGAAAGCTGAAGTCAGCTGGGTATCGCCGATTGCCCGCACCTTGCTCAAATCACGGGAAGGCGACGAGCTCAAACTCCTCACCCCCTCAGGCGTGCTGCGCATTGAGGTTTTGAAAGTGTCCTACCCCAGTCCGGCGTGAACCCACCGGTCAATGGGCCAGATTGCCTTTTTGGGCTTGCCGTTCTGCCGTGATGACCGAGGGAGTGCGTTTGAGGTGTCGCAACACCTGTTCAAGGTGGCTTGTGTCCCGCACGGCAATGACAAACTTCAACTCAGCCGTGTCTTGGGGGGTCTCTTGCCCCATGTCCACATGGACGATGTCTGTCTCGGCGCTGGCCATGGCGCCTGCAACCCGCGCCAACACGCCCTGGCCGTTGACCACGGTGACGGTGATGGCGGTTTCAAAGCTGCGGCTCAGTTCATCCGACCATTCCACGCCAATGAAGCGCTCACTGTCTTTGTGTTCCAGTTTGCGGGCCGTGGCGCAGTCTCGGGTGTGCACAGCCAAGCCTTCGCCACGACCCAAATAGCCCACGATGTCGTCGCCTGGCAAAGGACGACAGCACCTCGAAAACACCACAGAGGCGTTTTCGCTGCCATCCAAAATGATCGCGCCTTGAGAAATCGACTCGTGCGCCGTGAAGCGTTCTCGTGTCATCAAAAGCGGATCGGGTTTTTGACCCATTTCAGACAACAAGGCGGTCAGGCGTTTGGCTACGATGGTGGCGATGCGTTTGCCCAAGCCAATGTCCATCAACAAATCTTGGCGATTGCGGTTGCCGGTGAAACGCAACAACTTTTCCCAAAGGGCATGGTGCGCATCGTCGGGTGCGGGCAACTGGTGGATGCCTTCTGCACGCAGTGCCTGTGACAAGAGTTTTTCGCCCAAGCCCACCGACTCGGTTTGGGCCATGGTCTTGAGGTGATGGCGAATTTTGGAGCGCGCGCGTCCCGTGCGAACAAAACCCAACCAAGCGGGATTGGGGGCGGACACAGGGGCAGTGATCACCTCGACCACATCGCCGTTTTTCAGTTCTGTGCGCAAGGGCACTTGGTCGCCATTGATGCGGGCCGCCATCGCGCGGTCGCCCACCCGGCTGTGGATGGCATACGCAAAATCGACCACGGTGGCCCCACGAGGCAGGGCCATGATCTGGCTCTTGGGAGTGAAGACATAAACGGCATCGGGGAACAGGTCGACCTTGACGTGGTCCCAAAATTCGGCGGCATCGCGGGTTTCTTTTTGAATGTCGAGCAGCGATTGCAGCCACTGCGTACCCAATCGTTCCGATTGGGCGCTGGCCGACTCGTGCTCTTTGTAAAGCCAGTGCGCCGCGACACCCGATTCGGCCACCAAGTGCATGGCCTCGGTGCGCATTTGAAACTCCACGTTCACACCCGAAGGCCCCACCAGGGTGGTGTGCAGCGACTGGTAGCCGTTGACTTTGGCAATCGCGATGTGGTCCTTGAACTTGCCGGGCACCGGCTTGTAAATCTGGTGCAAAAAACCCAAAGCGGTGTAGCAGTCGGTGACCGAGGGGACGATGACCCGAAAGCCGTAGATGTCGGTCACCTGGGCAAAACTCAGGTGCTTCTCGTCCATTTTTTTATAGATGGAGTAAAGCGTTTTTTCGCGGCCACTGATGCGCACCTCCATCTTGGATTGGGCGAATACGGCCTCCACATCGGTCTGCACCTTTTGGATGAGGTCACGGCGCCGGTTGCGCGCGCGCGCCACGGCCTTAGACAGAACCGCGTAACGCCACGGCAGCAAATGCTTGAAGGACAGGTCCTGCAGCTCGCGGTAAATCTGGTTCAGGCCCAAACGGTGGGCAATGGGGGCATAAATCTCCAGCGTCTCGGCCGCGATGCGGCCCCATTTGCTGCGCGGCATGTCCGACATGGTGCGCATGTTGTGGGTGCGGTCAGCCAGCTTGATGAGGATGACGCGCACATCGCGTGCCATGGCCAACAGCATCTTGCGAAAAGACTCGGCTTGGTTTTCTTCTCGGGTGTTGAATTCCAGCTTTTCCAACTTGGTCAGGCCATCCACCAATTCCGCAACGGCCGAGCCAAAACGCTCGATCAGCGCCATTTTGGTGATGCCGCAGTCTTCCATGGCGTCGTGCAGCAAAGCTGCTGCCAGCGCTTGCGCGTCCAGCTTCCATTCGGTGCACAAACCCGCGACCGCGATGGGGTGGGTGATGTAGGGCTCACCGCTTTTGCGCATCTGACCCAGGTGGGCTTCGTCGGCAAACTTGTAGGCGCGCCGCACCATGTCGGTGTCGGTTTCGTTCAGGTAGCCCAGTTGTGCTTCCAGCACCGCAAAGCTGGCGGCTGCGGCATTGGCAGCGGCCGGGTCCAACAGCTTGACGCGGCTGGGACTGGCTTTGGGGATTTTGGGCATCACGGCACTCATGGCATCAATGTAACGTAAGCCATGGGGTGCTTGGAAAAAGCCAAAAAAAAGCCCCTCGATGGGGCAATTTTTTGGTGGTCAAAACCGGTTTCAACCGGTTTTGGCCTTGGGGTTCATTTCAGGACACGCGTTTGAGCATTTCGATGCCGACTTTGCCCGCTGCGATCTCGCGCAAAGCGGTCACGCCGGGTTTGTTTTTGCTCTCAATGCGTGCGGTGTGGCCTTGGCTGAGCATGCGTGCGCGGTAGGTGGCAGCCAAAACCAGCTGAAAGCGGTTCGGGATTTGTTCCAGGCAGTCTTCAACGGTGATGCGGGCCATGATGTTTTCCTTGAGAATTTCTGTGCGGGATTCAAGCCATTTTGAGTGCTTGGAAGGTGTCAGGCCGCGTGCGACGCTGAACGTGGTACTTGAGACGCTGGGCGTGGACAACCGCTTTCAGGTCAAACAATGCACGGTCAAAAACCTCGTTGATTATAACGAAGTCAAATTCTGGGGCTTGAGCCATCTCGATGGCCGCGTTTTGCAAACGCAGCTCGATGATGTCGGGGGTGTCTTCGCCCCGGCGCTCCAGACGCGAGCGCAACTCTTCCCAGCTCGGCGGCAAGATGAAGATCAGCACCGCATTGGCGTACATCTTTTGGATCTGCAGCGCGCCTTGGTAATCGATTTCCAAAATCACATCCGCGCCTTGGGCCATGCGCTCTTCGATCATCTTTTTCGAGGTGCCGTAGCGCTGACCGTGCACATGGGCCCATTCGACAAAGGCGTCGCCCAGCACCATGGCGTCAAATTCTTGCGCCGAGGCAAAAAAGTACTCTCGGCCATGCTTTTCCTGACCGCGTGGGGCGCGGGTGGTGTGCGAGACGGTGGGCTGCACGCGCGAGTCCAGCTCCATCAAGGCCTTGACCAAGCTGGATTTGCCCGCCCCGCTGGGGGCGGCCACGACAAACAGGTTTCCGGGGTAATCCATGCGTGTGCTCTTTATTCGATGTTTTGGACTTGTTCGCGCATTTGCTCGATCAGCACCTTCATGTCCACCGATATGCGGGTCATCTCAAGCACGGCCGATTTGGAGCCCAAGGTGTTGGCTTCCCGGTGCAGCTCTTGGATCAAGAAGTCCAGGCGCTTGCCAATGTCGCCGCCTTGGGTGAGCAGGCGGCTGAGTTCGTCCAGGTGTGAGCGCAGGCGTGTCAGTTCTTCGGCCACGTCGATGCGGATGGCAAAGGCGGTGGCTTCGGTCAGGGCCCGGTCTTGCGCGGCTTCGGGCAGGTGGCTGCCGTCGGCCAGGGCCATGGCGTCTTTCCAGCGCTCCAAAAAGCGCTGGCGCTGCTGCTCAACGAGTTGCGGCACCAGCGGCACGGCCTGTTCTGCCAAGCTGCGCAGCTGCCCAATGTGGTTTTGCAGCATCTCGGTCAGGCGGGCGCCTTCACGGGCGCGGGCCTCGCGCAGGGCGTCCACCGCTTGGGTGGCCAGTTGCACCCAGGCGGCTTCGTCGGGCGTTGCTTGGCCAGCGCTGCCTGCGCCCATGCGCAGCACATCGGCTACGCTCAAGGGCCGGGCACTGGGTAACCAATCTTGAATTCTTTCTTGCAAGGCCGCGATTTTTCGCAGGGCTTGTTGGTTGGGCGCTTGCAGGGCAGCGCCGTCGCCTGCGTCCTGGCTGGCACGCACTTCGACTTTGCCGCGTTTGATCTGGCGGGTGATCAGCTCGCGCAGGCCGGGTTCGAGCTGGCGCAGCTCTTCGGGCAGGCGAAAACTCAGGTCGAGGAAGCGGCTGTTGACCGAACGGATTTCAAGCCCCAGCCGGGCTGTGTGGGCCGCGTTGGCAGGGGTTTCACCGTCTGCGGCCAGCGGGCTGTGCTGCACGCTGGCGTATCCGGTCATGCTGTAAACTGGCATTGATCAAGTTCCTTGTGACAGCGCTGGGCCTCCTGGACCGTGACGCGCTGCAAATGCCCAGCTTGGCTGAGCACGAAACGAGGCATTATCTCAAACTCTGGGGTCCGCTCCGCCCGCACTGTGCCGGGCCCACGGCCAGGACCCCAGGGCCAACCACTTCAGCGCCATCATGAACACCACCCGCTCCTCTATCCGAACCGGTCGCTCCGCCGACGCCCTGCGCGCTGTGCGCATCACCCGCGGTTACACCGTTCACGCCGAAGGCTCGGTGCTCATTGAGTTTGGCCAGACCCGTGTGCTGTGCACCGCCTCGGTCGAAGAAAAGGTGCCGGGCCACAAAAAAGGCAGCGGTGAGGGCTGGGTCACGGCCGAATACGGCATGCTGCCCCGCGCCACCCACACCCGGGGCGACCGCGAAGCCGCACGCGGCAAGCAAAGCGGCCGCACGCAAGAGATCCAGCGCCTGATCGGCCGCTCACTGCGCGCCGTGTTTGACCTGAAAAAGCTGGGCGAGCGCACCATTCACCTCGACTGTGATGTGCTGCAAGCCGACGGCGGCACCCGCACCGCCAGCATCACGGGCGCTTTTGTGGCGGCGCAAGACGCGGTGAACTGGTTGATGAAGACCGGCAAACTGACCGAATCCCCCATCCTCGACCGCGTGGCCGCCATTTCGGTGGGCCTGAAAAGTGGCACCGCACTGCTGGACCTGGACTATCCCGAGGACTCGGCCTGCGACACCGACATGAACGTGGTCATGACCGGCGCGGGCCATTTTGTGGAAGTGCAGGGCACCGCCGAAGGCGTGGCCTTCACCCGCGTCGAGATGGACCGCATGCTGGCGCTGGCCGAAAAAGGCATTGCGCAGTTGGTGGCGTTGCAAAAGCAAGCGCATGACGCGCCCCAGACCCTGACTTTCAGCTCCTGAACACCGCCCGCCCATGAAAATCGTTCTCGCCTCGAACAACGCGGGCAAACTGGCCGAGCTGCAAACCCTGTTGGCACCGCTGAACATGACGCTGGTGCGCCAGTCCGAGCTGAACATCCCCGAAGCAGCCGAGCCGTTCAAGACCTTTGTGGAAAACGCCTTGGCCAAAGCGCGCCACGCCGCTCAGCTGAGCGGCATGCCCTCCTTGGCCGACGACGCGGGCCTGTGTGTCGATGCTTTTGGTGGCCAGCCCGGCGTGGACACGGCCTTCTACGCCACCCGCTTTGGATACCCCAAAGGCGATGACACCAACGTCACCGCTTTGCTGGAACAAATGCAGGCCATCACCAACCGCCGCGCCGCCATGGTCAGCACCCTGGTGGCGGTGCGCAGCGCTGATGACCCAGAGCCACTGATTGCCGTGGGTCGGGTGGTGGTGCAGATCACGCCTGAGCGCCGCGGCACGAACGGTTTTGGTTTTGACCCGGTCATGTTTTTGCCTGAATTCGGCAAGACATTTGCCGAGTTGCCGCCTGAAGTCAAAAACGCCCACAGCCACCGGGGCCGCGCTGCGCAAGCCATGCTGGCGCTGATGCGCGAACGTTGGCTGGACAGCGCTGCGTCATGAACCCGATGATGGACCCGGTGCACGCCATGCGCCCCGGCGTGCTGCAACTGAACGCCTTGCCCCCGCTGTCGCTGTATGTGCACTTGCCCTGGTGCATCAAAAAATGCCCGTATTGCGACTTCAACTCGCATGAATTCCGCGAAGGCGCTGACCCGGTGTCGACGCAAGACAACTACATCCACGCGCTGTTGGCCGACCTGGAAACCAGCTTGCCCCTGATTTGGGGCCGCAGCATCCAGACCGTGTTTTTGGGCGGCGGCACACCCAGCTTGTTTTCGCCCGAGGCGATGGACCGTTTGATTTCGGGCATCCGCGCCCGTGTGCGCTTGGCGCCTGATGCCGAAATCACCATGGAAGCCAACCCCGGTACCTTTGAAAAAGACCGTTTCAAGGCCTTCCACCAGGCGGGCATCACCCGCTTGTCGATAGGCGTGCAAAGTTTTGATAACGCGCACCTCAAAGCCTTGGGCCGTGTGCACGACCGTGACCAAGCGCTGGCCGCTGTGACCGAAGCGGCGCAGGTGTTTGACACCTTCAATCTGGACCTGATGTACGCCTTGCCGGGCCAAACGATCGAAGGTCTGACGCAAGACATCCAGACCGCTTTGGCTTTTGCGCCGCCACACATCTCGATCTACCACTTGACGATCGAGCCCAACACAGTGTTTGCCAAGTTCCCGCCAGCCTTGCCTGAGGACGATTTGGCCTACGAGATGATGGACCGCATCACCGAGCTGACCGGGTTGGCGGGGCTGTATCGCTACGAAGTGTCGGCCTATGCCAAGCCCGGACACCCCTGCGCGCACAACCTGAATTACTGGCAGTTTGGTGACTATCTCGGCATTGGTGCCGGGGCGCACAGCAAGCTCAGTTTTGCGCACCGCGTGTTGCGCCAGGTGCGTTACCGCGAGCCTGCGCTGTACATGCAACAGGCCATGAAGGGCGAGCCGGTCACGCAAAGCACCGAGGTCTCGCGCCAAGACTTGCCTTTTGAATTCATGCTCAATGCCTTGCGCCTGCGCGGTGGGTTTGAGTTGGCCGATTTTGTGGACCGCACGGGTTTGGCCTTGACCAGCATTCAAAAAGGGCTGACCGAGGCCGAGAAAAAAGGCTTGATTGAGCGTGACCTGCACAGAGTCTGGCCAACAAACCGGGGCTTTGACTTTTTGAGCGATTTGCAGGCGCTGTTTTTATCGCACAGCGATTGAGCGCACCCAACTCAGTCGGTCGGGCTTGACCTGTTCGGCCGGATGCGGTCCATGGCGAATTTGAAGCCGTAGAGCATCAACAAGGCGCCCAAGGCGTTGCCAATGAACATGGGCCAAACGTCGATCCAGATGTTGACGTCTTGCCTTTCGAGCCACCACCAGAGCAGCTGATGACTGATGGCGCTGGCCGCAGAAAACAGCAAGGTCATTTGCAGCAAACGTTGGGCAGTCATGGACATGATGTGTGGCGCCAGCCACCCTTTGTGCTGCAGGTACTTCATCACCAGCCAGGGCGTCAAGCCAGACACGAGACCATTTAAAAATGGCAACAACCACGTGTCAGCCGAAAAAAGCGCGCTGTCGATGAACCAACTGCCAAGCACCAGACCGACAGCGCCGGGCAAACCCAAAACCAGGACCAATATGATCCGAAAACCTGCAGGTAAAAAGACCCAGCTGATGCCGTCGCTGTAAGCAAAATTCGCAAAGACCCAGTCGTTCAGTTCAAAAAACAGCACAAACAAAAAAGCGCTGGTTAAAGCCAACGCTATTTGCTCAAAAAGGTAACGAGCGCTGCGACTCATGTCACTGTGTTTTGATGGGCCTGCTGCATGGATTGCCCCAGATTTTTGAAGTAATCCAGTGTGCGTTGGGTGGGGATCAAAAACTTGGCGCGTCGGTCGCCCTCCAAGTTCAGATTGCTCAGCATGTCCTTTTCGCGCAGACGGGTGATCCGTTTGTGCAGTGTGGCAGGCGAGCCCAATTCGGCCAAGCCAATCGCTTCACGCACGGTCATCGGCTGGTCTTCGTACCACCGCAAGACCACGGCTTGGAGCAAAGCTTTCTCATTGGCGTCCATCTCCTGACCATCGGGCAGGGCTTGAATGACTTGGGCCAATTGAAGAAATCGCAGGTAGGCGGTGGCCCAAGGGCTGTTGGTGGGGGTGGTTTCTTCCATGTTTTCAATTTTATCGAATTTATTGATTGGCGCGCAACCCCGGCGCCGGAGAATGGTTAAGCTGGCGACACTTGGAGGAACACATGACACATCGATTGGCCATCATTGGGCTGGGCATCATGGGGCGGCGCATGCTGGAAAACGTTTTGCAACACCCCGCTTTTGAAGTTTCAGGGGTTTGGGACCCGTCAGCCGAGTCTGTGGCCAAGACACGCCAAGCCATGCACAGCGTGCCCATCCAATCCAGTGCCGAGGCCGCCATGTCAGGTGCGGATGTCGTCTACTTGGCCTGCCCGCCGGGCCCCCGAAAAAGCTACGCCTTGCAGGCAGCGGCTGCCGGGCAGGGCGTTTTCATGGAAAAACCCTTGGGCACGGACCTGCTGCAAAGCCGCGACTTGGTGGCGCAGCTGAGCCAAGCGCGCTTGCCCGGCGTGGTCAACTTCACACAAGCCGCTTCGCGTGGATTTGAAGAGTTGCACCGCGCCATGGCGGCGGGCGAAACGGGTGAACTTTTGGGCATCGACATCGTCGTGAACTACCCCGCCTGGCCCAGGGCTTGGCAAAAAGACGCCGATTGGCTGCGCTTTCGGCATGAAGGGGGCTACACCCGAGAGGTGATCTCGCATTTCCTGTTCTTGGCAGGCCGTTTTCTAGGGCCTTTGACCTTGCAGCAGGCCAGCCCCCGTTTCCCGCAAGACCCTGCCTTGTGCGAACTCGACATGTTGGCCCGTTTGACCACGGCGGATGGCAAACCGGTGACGGTGATGGCGACCACTGGGGGCCAGCAGCCCGACCGCCAAGAAGTCACTGTGCGCGGCAGCCGCGCCAACCACCAGTTTCGCGAATTTTTCCAACTCTGGCGCTCCGATGGCGGCCCTTGGATAGAGGCCCTCGACTGGTCCACCGAAGACCCGCGCAAAAGCGCCTTGCAGCGTCAATTGAGCGAGGTGGACCTGTGGCTTCGGGGTCAGCCGCACAAACTGGCCACGGCCGAAGAGGCTTTGGCGGTGCAGGCCTTGGTGGAGGCGATGCTGGTGGGCAAGGGCTGAATGGGGCGTGAGTCTGTGGTGCGTGACCGTGCAGGCCGTGTTTATGGCGATGCAAACTTTAAAGCGCGTTCATAGTACGTGAGCTCAATGTACTTATTGGGCTCTGGCGGCACGCCACCCCACTGCCCTTCAATTTCTGCACGGAGGGCGAGCGCATTGCGAAAGCCCGCCATGTCAAAGCGGCAGTCACGCGCTAGACCATGGCCCGGTTGAATCAAGCCTTCATAGCTGCGGCTTGCAACTTCTTGCGTCAAGTTCAATCGTTTGCGAAGAACAGAGATCACTTCAGCACGGTTGGAAGGATCGAAAGTCATGCGGCAGCCTTCGATGTAGGCGGCAAGATAGCGTTCAAGCGCGCCGCTGTTTGACTGCGCCCAAGAACGCATCGCAATAGGCACGATGGCTTGATAGGGCCCAAACAAATCTTTGGCTTGACCCAAGCTTCTCGCTCCACGACTTTCAGCAACAAACGTCCATGGTGGATTCAACATACCCACAGCATTTTCAGGACTCTGTGAGAACGCATTGACTCGGCTTTCGGTCCCCCCGATGGGTGCAAGTCTGTAATCGCGTCCGTCAATCAAACCAGCATTCTTAAGAATTTTTCGTGCGACCAATGCATAGGCGGTATTGGGTGCATCGACCACCATCGCTTTACCTTTGACGTCTGCCAGCGATTTGATTTCAGGACGAACGAAAAGCTCCAAAAGGCCACTGTCGCCACCCCCAACGATCACGGTATCGACTTTGGCGACCTCAACCATTGCGACAGAGTTATCGGCAGCGGTGTGGGCAATATCACTTCGGCCTGCAGCAAGTCCAGCGCGCTGTTCAGAAGAGTTGGGTGTGAACTGCAGCTCCAGACGAATGTTTCGCTTGGCAAATGCACCCTTTTCTTCTGCCATGTAGATGGGGATATTGGTGGCACTGCGGAAAACATTGACACGCAGCGTCACGGGATCATTCGCAGGGGGTGTGACCGAAATGCCTGCACAGCCCATCAACAGCGTGAAAGTGAGAGGGATGAGTAAAAATCTGCTGGTGATTTGAATCATGAAAATTCCCGCTGGCCACAGATGAAGTGCTGATTGAAATTCATTATTGACCACAAGCATCGAATGTGCAAACAACGCAATTGCCATTGGCGCAGTAGATTTCGAATGACTGAAAGAAGTCACTGGCACGGTCTAAGAGATGCCAATGCTTTTCGGTTCAATTTTTAAAAATTTACAAATTGTTTGAACAGTTCAGTATGTCACTCAGTTCAGGGGGTCCAAATAGAAAACGGGCAGGTGAGACAGGCAGGGGTCTTGCCGTCTTGATTTTTTTGGCATGTAGAAATGCAAAACGCGCCCGAAGGCGCGTCATTGCTTGATAGCTGGCGGAAGCGGTGAGATTCGAACTCACGGACCCTTTCGAGTCGCCGGTTTTCAAGACCGGTGCAATCGACCACTCTGCCACGCTTCCTTGGGGTGTGATTGTAGCGATTTAAACCCCTTGATTCGGGGGGCCAGCGCATGACTTGTAAAAGGAATTCAGGCGCTGCCCAGCATGCCGCGTTTTTCAATGAAGGCAACGACTTCGGCCAGGCCGTCCAGGGTTTTCAGATTGGTCATGACCCAGGGGCGGGTTTCGCGGTTGGGGCGCATGCGGTCGGTGTCATCGCGCATGACTTGCAAGTCGGCGCCCACGTGCGGGGCCAGGTCGGTCTTGTTGATGACGAACAAATCACTCTTGGTGATGCCGGGCCCGCCTTTGCGCGGGATTTTCTCGCCAGCCGCCACGTCGATCACATAAATCGTGAGGTCACTCAGTTCGGGGCTGAAGGTGGCGGCCAGGTTGTCGCCGCCGCTCTCGATGAAGACCACGTCGGCATTGGGGAACTTCTCCAGCATGCGGTCGATCGCTTCAAGGTTGATCGACGCGTCTTCGCGGATGGCCGTGTGGGGGCAGCCGCCGGTTTCCACGCCCATGATGCGATCGGCAGGCAGCGCGCCACTCACCGTGAGCAAGCGCTGGTCTTCCTTAGTGTAGATGTCGTTGGTGATGGCAATCAGGTCCCAGCGCTCGCGCATGTTTTTGCACAGCATCTCCAGCAAGGTGGTTTTGCCGGAGCCCACAGGCCCGCCAATGCCTACGCGCAGGGGCGGCAGTTTGTTTGTGCGATTCGGGATGTGGTGCAGTGGTGAATTCATGATCGGAAGATGCGGGAGTATTGGGTTTCGTGGCGGGCCGACAAGATCGCCAGCATGGGGCTGAAGGCTTGGCGGTTTTCATCGTTCAAGTGCAAGGCGGTTTGCACCGCCTGCGGAATTTCGCGGGCCAGCCGCGCCAGCATGCGCTGCCCAGCGCTTTGGCCCAGAGGCACGGCCTTGAGTGCGGCTTGGGTCATGTTTTCTGCCCAGCCAAAGGCACCTGCTTGAAGGGTCTGGTCCAGCGGGGCTTGCGCCAGAGACAAGGCCAGCGCCATGGCCAGCGGGTAGGTCGGAGGCAACAGGGCGCAGCATTGCAATTGCGCGTCGCTGGCTTGCTGCAGGTTGCGCAGCCAGTCGAGCAAGGACCTGCCCATTTGCTCGGCTTGCAAGCGCATTTCGGCGGTTTCTCGGGTGCTCATGACCCAGTCGTTGAGCGCTTGCAGGCGACCGATGTCCATGACTTGCCAAGCGGGTATGGCTTGGGCCATCACGGCCATGTCGCCACGCGATTGCGTCAGGTGCAGCTGGTCCACCACCCAGTCGGTGGCGCTGGCTTCGTGGTGCACCAGGCCTTGCTCGATGGCCGCTTCGAGCCCTTCTGAATACGAGAAGCCACCAATCGGCAGCGCAGGCGATGCGAGCCAGATCAGTTGCAGCAGGGCCGAGGGCGCGGTCTCAGTGCCCATGTCCGCAGCCGGGGCCATGTACGTGCGGTTCAGCAGGCGCGGCGCGGACCGGGATGGCGATGCGCTTGCCTGCTGACGGTGCTGCATGTTCGTGGCTGTGTCCATGTTCGTGGCTGTGCCCATGCCCATGCCCATGTGCAGAAGCGCTGTGGTCGCCGTAAGCCCCGCTTTCCGGCTCGAAGGATTCAGACACCTCGATCACCGTCATGTGCATGGCGCGCAGCATGTCGGCCAGCACATGGTCGGGCTCGATCTTGAGGTGGTCGGGTTGCAGCTCGATCGGCACATGGCGGTTGCCCAGGTGGTAAGCGGCGCGGGTCAAGTCAAAGGGCGAGCCGTGCTCGGCGCAGGCGGTGATGCGCAGCACGGCTTGCGGCGCGGCTTGCACCCGCACCAGCGAGCCGTCTTCGGCCACCAGCACATCGCCGCCGCGCACCACGGCGCCTCGGGGCAAGAACACGCCAAGCAAGCGGCCTTGGCTGTCGGTGACGTCAAAGCGGCTTTTTTGGCGGGTGTCCCAGTCCAGGGTGATGCTGCTGGCGCGTTGCACCAGCACGCGGGCCAGGCCGCGGCCTTGGGGCATGAGTTTGGAGCAAATGAGCAGAGCGGACATGGGCCTTTAGAACAAAAAGTAGCGTTGGGCCATGGGCAGGCTGGTGGCGGGCTCGCACACCAGCAATTGCCCGTCGGCACGCACCGCATAGGTTTGGGGGTCCACCTCCATGTGGGGCAGGTAGGCATTGTGGACCATGTGTTGCTTGCGCACACCCCGGATGTTGTGCGCCACGGACAAGGGCTTTTGCAGGCCGAACCGCTGGTCAATGCCGGCTTGCCAACCGGCCTGCGACACAAAGGTCAGCGCGTTGCGCGTGAGGGCACCGCCAAAGCTGCCAAACATGGGTCGGTAGTGCACCGGCTGGGGCGTGGGGATGGACGCATTGGGGTCGCCCATGGCTGCCAGTGCAATGAAGCCGCCCTTGAGCACCAGGGATGGCTTGACGCCAAAGAAGGCCGGTTTCCAGATCACCAGATCGGCCCATTTGCCCACTTCGATGCTGCCCACATCGTGGCTGATACCGTGGGCAATGGCGGGGTTGATGGTGTATTTGGCGATGTAACGTTTGACACGGGCGTTGTCGTGGCGGTCGGTGTCGCCGGGCAGGCTGCCGCGCTGCTGCTTCATTTTGTGTGCGGTCTGCCAAGTGCGGATGATGACCTCACCCACCCGCCCCATGGCCTGGCTGTCGCTGCTCATCATGCTGATGGCGCCCAGGTCGTGCAGGATGTCTTCGGCCGCAATGGTTTCCTTGCGGATGCGGCTTTCGGCAAAGGCCAGGTCTTCGGCAATGGCTGGGTCCAGGTGGTGGCAGACCATCAGCATGTCCACATGCTCATCCAGCGTGTTGTGCGTGAAAGGCATGGTCGGGTTGGTCGAGCTGGGCAAAAAGTTCGCCTGGCCCACCACCTTCAGGATGTCGGGCGCGTGGCCGCCGCCTGCACCCTCGGTGTGAAAGGCGCACAACCCACGGCCTTTGGCCGCTTCGACGGTGTTTTCCACATAACCCGATTCGTTGAGCGTGTCCGAATGCAAGGCCACTTGGATGTCGGTTTCGTCGGCCACGTCCAGGCAATTGCTGATGGCCGATGGGGTGCTGCCCCAGTCTTCGTGCAGCTTCAGGCCGATCACACCCGCGTTGATTTGCTCGTGCAAGGCGGCTGGCAAGCTCGCATTGCCCTTGCCAAAGAAACCCAGGTTCATTGGAAAGGCGTCGGCCGCTTGCAGCATGCGCTCGATGTTGAAGGGGCCAGGCGTGCAGGTGGTCGCAAAGGTGCCGGTGGCCGGGCCCGTACCGCCGCCCATCATGGTGGTCACACCGCTGGCCAGAGCCTCGTCGATTTGCTGGGGGCAGATGAAGTGGATGTGGCAGTCGATGCCGCCCGCGGTCACGATCAGGCCCTCGCAGCTGATGATCTCGGTGCCGGGGCCAATCACGATGTCCACGCCCGGCTGGGTGTCGGGGTTACCGGCCTTGCCGATGGCGGCAATGCGGTTGCCGCGCAAGCCGATGTCGGCTTTGACAATGCCCCAGTGGTCAATGACGAGTGCGTTGGTCAGCACACAGTCCATGGCACCCTCGGCATTTGTCCTTTGCGATTGCGCCATGCCGTCGCGGATCGTTTTACCGCCGCCAAACTTGACTTCTTCTCCATAGCTGCCCGCTTGCAACGTGAAGTCTTTTTCCACCTCGATCACCAAGGCCGTGTCGGCCAGGCGCACGCGGTCGCCCACGGTGGGGCCAAAGGTTTCGGCATAAGCGCGTTTGTCGATGTGGGCCATGTCAGTTGCCTTGTGTTTTGTGCGCAGCGAGTGCGCCTTGGGTCAGACCCCGAAAGCCGTACACCTTGCGATCGCCCGCATAGTCCACCAGTTCGACCGTGCGTTGTTGGCCCGGTTCAAAACGCACCGCCATGCCCGAAGCGATGTTCAGTCGCATGCCTTGTGCTGCGCTGCGGTCAAAGCGCAAGCCCGCGTTGGTCTCGGCAAAGTGGTAGTGCGAGCCCACCTGAATCGGGCGATCGCTGGCGTTGTGCACCACCACCGTGCAGGTTCGGCGGCCCAAGTTCAGGGCGTGTTGGCCGGGGTCGATCAAAAATTCACCGGGGATCATGTTGCCCCCTCACTTGTGGCGGCCGATGGCCCAGAGGCCCAGTGCCAAAGCGATGACTGCGACAAAACCCATGACGTCCGTGGCGTGCCAGTGGCTGCCCCACAAGCCGTGCCCTTCGTGCGCCCAGACGGGGGCATGCAAGCAGGCGAGCGCCAGGGCGGTGGTAACAGAGGGTGAAAAGGTGTTCATGGTGAGACTCTCTCGCTTCAAACAATCGGTTGGTGCACGGTCACCAATTTGGTGCCATCGGGAAAGGTGGCTTCGATCTGGATGTCGGGGATCATTTCGGCGATGCCGTCCATCACATCGGCACGGGACAACACGGTGCGGCCCTCGCTCATCAGTTGGGCCACGGTTTTGCCGTCGCGTGCGCCTTCCATCACAGCGGCGCTGATCAGGGCGATGGCTTCGGGGTAGTTCAGCTTCAGACCCCGGGCCTTGCGGCGTTCGGCCAGCAGGGCAGCGGTGAAGATCAGCAGCTTGTCTTTTTCGCGGGGGGTCAATTCCATTTTGGTGCGCGGTGAGCGTATTGGTGCATTGAATGGCTTGCATCAAGCAAATTGCGTGCCCTTTATAGAGGGGTCGAAAAATTTCCAGAGAAATGATACGGTTTTCAGGGTTCTCCCTAGGGTTGGCACGGTGATTGCAGATGGAGGTGAGCGCTGTTTTTCGGTGCGTGTTTGAACAACCTACCTTCCTGATTGGAGCGATCTCATGATGAACCGACGTGGCAACCTCAAAGCCCTTGCAACAGCAGCCGCTATCGCAGCGGGCAGCTTGACCTTTGCACAACATGCCCAGGCCCAAGCCGGCAACACCATCAAAGTCGGCGTGCTGCACAGCCTGTCGGGCACCATGGCGATTTCCGAGACGGTGCTCAAAGACACCGTGCTCATGGCCATTGACGAGATCAACGCCAAGGGTGGTGTGCTGGGTAAAAAGCTTGAGCCTGTGATTGTGGATCCAGCCTCCAACTGGCCTTTGTTCGCAGAAAAAACCAAGCAACTGCTCGGCCAAGACAAAGTCTCGGTCATTTTCGGTTGCTGGACTTCGGTGTCGCGCAAGTCGGTGCTGCCCGTGGTCGAAGAAATGAATGGCCTGCTGTTCTATCCCGTGCAATACGAAGGTGAGGAGCTGTCCAAAAACGTGTTTTACACCGGCGCTGCACCCAACCAACAAGCCATTCCTGCGGTGGATTATTTGATGGGCAAAGACGGTGGCTCGGCCAAGCGTTGGGTCTTGTTGGGCACCGACTATGTGTACCCCCGTACCACCAACAAAATTTTGCGTGCTTACCTCAAAAGCAAGGGCGTGAAAGATTCGGACATCGACGAGAAGTACACCCCTTTCGGTCACAGCGATTACCAGACCATCGTGGCTGACATCAAGAAATTTTCAGCCGGTGGCAAGACGGCGGTGGTGTCCACCATCAACGGCGACTCCAACGTGCCTTTCTACAAAGAGTTGGGCAATGCGGGCCTGAAGGCCAAAGACGTGCCTGTGGTTGCTTTCTCGGTGGGTGAAGAAGAACTGCGCGGCGTGGACACCAAGCCTTTGGTCGGTCACTTGGCGGCATGGAATTACTTCATGAGCATCAAGAACCCCGCCAACGACGAGTTCACCAAAAAGTGGGCGGCTTATGCCAAGGCCAAAAACATTCCTGGCCACAAAGACAAGCCACTCACCAACGACCCGATGGAAGCCACTTACATCGGCATCAACATGTGGAAGCAAGCGGTGGAGAAAGCCAAGTCGACCGACACCGACAAGGTGATCGCGGCCATGGCCGGTCAGACCTTCAAGGCGCCCAGCGGCATCACCAGCAAGATGGATGAGAAAAACCACCACCTCCACAAGTCGGTGTTCATTGGCGAGATCAAGGCAGACGGCCAGTTCAACGTCGTCTGGAAAACACCTGGCCCCGTCAAAGCCAAGCCCTGGAGCCCTTACATCCCGGGCAACGACAAGAAGCCTGACGAGCCTGCCAAGAAATGATGGTTTGAACACGGCCTGAAAAAGGGGAGGGCGCAGTCCCTCCCTTTTTGATTTGAAGAAATGAGCAAGATGAAAAGATGGTTGTTGAAAGGCGCGTGGATCGCCAGCGCCTTGTGCGGCCTTTCGGCCGCACAAGCCCTGACGATGGACGAAGCCAAAGGGATGGCCGTGGGCGACAGCGATGCCCGCGTGGAGGCCATCTCCCAAGCGGTGGCCCAAGGCAGCGAAAAAACCGCCGCCTATTTGCAAGCGCTGGCCGATGACGTGGTCAAGATGGCAGGCGATCGTGTGATCGTGGTGCGCGACGGGCAAGGCCTGGACCCCGTCACCGGACAAGCGGTTTCGGTGCCAGCCGATGCCGAAGATGTGATGCTGAACAACCGCCTGCGTGGCGAGATCGACACGGCCCTGGCGGCCTTGAAGTTGTTCAGCCCCGATGTGAAGCTGCGCAGGCAGGCGGCCTTGGCCCTGCTCAAAGAACCCGATGCCAGCCGCGCCGCACTGCTCGACCAAGCTTTGGCGGCTGAAAAAGACCCCACGGTGCAAAGCTTGGTGCGCCAAGCCCGCGCAGCGGCCCTGTTGAGCAGCGAGGCGGCGAATGACCGCTTGCAGGCCGCCCGAGAGTTGGCGGGCAGCAAACAGCCCGAAACACTTTTGTTACTGAACCAGCAACTGGCGCAAGAGCAAGAACCTGCGGTCAAAAAACAAATCCAGTTGGCTTTGACCCAAGTGCAGGGCAGCCTGCGCTGGGGCGAGCGCTTGGGGGCCATGTTCACCGGGCTGAGCTTGGGCTCGATCTTGTTGTTGGTGGCACTGGGCCTGGCCATCACCTATGGCCTGATGGGCGTCATCAACATGGCGCATGGCGAGTTGATGATGATCGGCGCTTATGCCACCTATGTGGTGCAGGCCCTGTTTCGCGAGCATTTATCGGGCGTGTTTGACGCCTACCTGTTTGTGGCGATGCCAGCGTCCTTCCTCACAGCGGCCTTGGTGGGCGCAGTCATGGAGCGCGCGGTGTTGCAGCATTTGTATGGCCGCCCGCTCGAGACCCTGCTGGCCACCTGGGGCATCAGCTTGGTGCTGATGCAAGGCGTTCGCAGCCTGTTTGGCGCGCAAAACGTGGGCGTGGAAAACCCTTCCTGGATGAGCGGCTCGCTGCAACTGCTGCCCAATTTGCAGCTGCCCTGGAACCGGGTGCTGATCATCGTGTTTGCCTTGGCGGTGTTGGTTGGGGTCGCTCTCTTGATTGGTAAAACCCGGCTGGGCTTGTTCGTGCGCGGCGTCACGCAAAACCGCCCCATGGCCTCGTGCATGGGCGTGAACACGGCCCGCATCGACACCTATGCCTTTGCATTGGGTTCGGGCATCGCGGGCCTGGCGGGCTGCGCGCTCAGCCAGGTGGGCAATGTGGGTCCTGATCTGGGCCAAAGCTACATCGTGGATGCCTTCATGGTGGTGGTGCTCGGTGGTGTGGGCCAGCTGGCAGGTACGGTGTATGCCGCGCTGGGCCTGGGCCTGGTCAACAAGTTGCTGGAAGGCTGGACGGGCGCGGTGCTCGCCAAGATTGCCGTGCTGGTGTTCATCATCATCTTCATCCAGAAGCGCCCGCAGGGGATCTTCGCGATGAAGGGGCGCAGCGCGGAGGCCTAAACATGAAAAAATTTGAACTTCCCACCCCTGCCCCTTTGATGGGTCGCCAAGCCTGGTCGGCGTTTTTGCTGGCGCTGATTGTGGTGGGCGTGCTGGCCCCGGTCTTCAACTTGTGGGTGCCCGAGAGCAGCCCCTTTCATTTGAGCGACTACGCCATTGCCTTGATCGGCAAGATCATGTGCTACGCCATCTGCGCGCTGGCCATGGACTTGATCTGGGGCTACACCGGCATCTTGTCGCTGGGCCACGGTTTGTTCTTCGCATTAGGCGGCTACGTCATGGGCATGTACCTCATGCGCCAGATTGGCCAAGACGGCAACTACAAAAGCGACTTGCCCGACTTCATGGTGTTTCTGGATTGGAAAGAACTGCCCTGGCACTGGATGCTGTCGGACAGCTTTGGGGCCACGCTGGCGCTGGTGGTGTTGGTGCCGGGTGTGATCGCTTTTGTGTTCGGCTACTTTGCCTTTCGCTCGCGCATCAAGGGCGTGTATTTTTCCATCATCACCCAAGCGTTAACCTATGCTGCCATGCTCTTGTTTTTCCGCAACGAAACCGGGCTGGGCGGCAACAACGGCTTCACCGATTTCAAGCGCATTCTTGATTTGCCCATCGCCACACCCGGCACGCGGATGACGCTGTTTGTCATCACCGGCCTGACCTTGTTGGGTTTTTATCTGTTCTCGCGCTGGCTGGTGGGCAGCAAGTACGGCCGCGTGTTGATGGCGATTCGCGATGCCGAAACGCGGGTCATGTTTTCGGGCTATTCGCCGCTGCCTTACAAGCTCAGCATCTGGGTCATCTCGGCCGTCATGTGCGGCATTGCCGGGGCTTTGTACGTGCCGCAGGTGGGCATCATCAACCCCGGCGAGATGAGCGCGGCCAACTCGATCGAGATCGCGGTGTGGGCGGCGGTGGGCGGGCGCGGCACATTGATCGGCCCCATTGTGGGCGCGTTTTTGGTCAATGGGGCCAAGAGTTGGCTCACGGTGAGCGCACCTGAGTTTTGGCTCTACTTTTTGGGCGCGCTGTTCATTGGCGTGACCTTGTACATGCCGCAGGGTGTTGTGGGCTTGGTGCGCAAAGTCTGGCGCAAACGCGAGACAACGCAACCGCCGTCTGAACCCACGCCGGATGCAAAAGATCAGAAAGGCGGTGCCGCATGACGCCCGATCTGCTGCAAAGAGGCGCTGAGCGCGTAGCCCGCGTGGCCCAACAACGCGCCCAAGCCACAGAATCCGGTGGCCGCAGCGCGGGCTATGGCCGCGTGGTGCAAGACGCCAGCCAAGTCGATGTGACGCATGGCCGCATCCTGTATCTGGAAGACGTGAGCGTGAGCTTTGACGGCTTCAAGGCCATCAACAAGCTGTCGCTCGACATCGCACCCGGTGAACTGCGTTGCATCATTGGCCCCAACGGCGCAGGCAAGACGACCATGATGGACATCATCACCGGCAAAACCCGCCCAGACGAAGGTCGGGTTTTCTTTGGCAGCACCATCGACTTGCTGCGCCACAACGAACCTGCCATCGCGCAGCTGGGCATCGGCCGCAAGTTCCAAAAGCCCACCGTGTTTGAACACCTGAGCGTGTTTGAAAACCTCGAGCTGGCCCTTAAAACTCCCAAGGGCGTGAAAGCCTCGATGTTCTTCAAGCTTGATTCACGCCAAAGCGACCGCCTGGCCGAAGTGCTGCACACCATCCACTTGGCGGACAGCGTGAGGGTGCAGGCGGGCACGCTCAGCCACGGCCAAAAGCAGTGGCTGGAGATTGGCATGCTGCTCATGCAAGACCCCAAGTTGTTGCTGCTCGATGAACCGGTGGCGGGCATGACCGACCACGAGACCGAGCGCACCGCAGAGCTGTTCTTGACACTCAAAGGCAAGCATTCACTCATGGTGGTGGAGCACGACATGGGCTTCATCCGCACCATCTCGGACATCGTCACCGTGCTGTGTGACGGCGCGGTGTTGGCCCAAGGCACGCTCGACCAGGTGCAGGCCGACGAGCGGGTGATCGAAGTTTATTTGGGGCGCTGAACATGCTGGAAGTTAAGAACATTCATCAGTACTACGGCGGCTCTCACATCCTGCGCGATGTGAGCTTGAGCGCCGAACAAGGCCAAGTCACGGTGCTGCTGGGGCGTAACGGCGTGGGCAAAACCACGCTGCTCAAATCGCTCATGGGTTTGGTGGCGATCAAAAGCGGCAGCGTGGTGCTGGATGGCAAAGACCTGAGCAGTGCCCAACCTTATGAACGGGCCGCAGCGGGTGTGGGCTATGTGCCCCAAGGCCGCGAAATCTTTGCGCGCCTCACAGTCGAAGACAACCTGCGCATGGGCCTAGCCACACAGCCCGGCAGCACACCCATCCCGCCTGAGTTGTTTGAGTTGTTCCCGGTGCTCAAGCAGATGCTGCACCGCCGAGGTGGCGACTTGTCGGGCGGTCAGCAACAACAACTGGCCATTGCGCGGGCCTTGGCTGCCAAGCCACGCTTGCTGATTTTGGACGAACCCACCGAGGGCATCCAGCCCAGCATCATCAAAGACATCGGCCGCGTGATTCGCCAGCTGGCCGATGTGGGCTTGCAAGGCCAGCGCATGGCGGTGCTGCTGTGTGAGCAGTACTACGACTTTGCCGAAGAGCTGGCCGACCAGTATTTGGTCATGGAGCGTGGCGAGGTGATCGCACGCGGGCCGGGGAGCGAGATGAAAGAAAAGAACATTCGGCAGTTGGTGGCGATTTGAGGAGCCGGATGTTGAAGTGTTGTTGGTGTAAGTCGGCTAAGCAGCGAAAGCAGTCATTCAAGTCGCAAAGTTCGACTAGAATTTTCCTGCACCTTCGGCCTAGAACTTGCGAATTAAACAGATGTTTCACCGTTTTGTATTTGCAAATTTTTTTTCATCACTCATCTGGTGCGCTTCGCCTGTTTTCGGACATGAATTGGCACCAATTGTGATCACTGGACATTACGACAATTCAATCGGTACCAGCGAAGCGGCCAGTCAGGGCGTGGTGGGTCCCGAGCTACTTCGCAACCGAGCCATTCAGCGACCTGCCGATGTTCTTGAATACATCCCTGGTATGGTGGTCACCCAGCATTCGGGGGACGGCAAGGCCAATCAATATTTTTTAAGAGGCATGAACCTTGACCACGGAACTGATTTCGCGACCACGGTCAACGGAGTGCCTGTCAATATGCCTACCCACGCTCACGGGCATGGTTACAGCGATCTCAATTTCTTGATCCCTGAACTTGTGCAACGAATGGAGTACCGCAAGGGGCCTTACTTTGCATCTGAAGGTGATTTTTCTTCTGCTGGCTCAGCCAATTTTATATACCGTACCAGGTTAGACAAACCTTTTGCGGATGTCACCATTGGGCCGCGCGGATATCTCAGAGGTGTAGCAGCGGCCTCCAGAGAGGTCAGCGAGGGTGTGACGTTGTTAACAGCCATTGAGCGATTGAACAACAACGGCCCATGGACCGTCCCAGAGGGCATGCGCAAATCCAATGCTCAATTGATTTTGAGTGGTGGCAGCCCACGTGAAGGTTGGTCTACCAGCCTTTCCGCGTATTCAGCACACTGGAACTCGACGGATCAGATCCCTCAACGCCTCATTGATGTTGGTACATATCAAGGTCAACCGTTCAGTCGGTTTGATTCACTAGACCCAAGCGCTGGCGCCAATACCCATCGAACCAGCTTGTCTGGGAATTGGCATCAGGCTTCAAACCACGGAATGACCAAGGTCGATTGGTATGCGATCAAGTACAACTTGAATTTATTCTCCAATTTCACCTATAGCCTGGACAGACCCAATGACCAGTTTTCGCAGACCGATGACAGATTGGTATGGGGCGGGAAAGCTTACAGATCTTGGTTGACGGACTTGGGAGATGGTCGCAGCATGCAGAACACCTTGGGTGTTCAGTCACGGCAAGATCGAATTCGCGTGGGCTTATATGAAACCGAGGCCAGGCAAATTCAGTCCACTGTTCGTGATGATGATGTTCATCAAACACTGGTTGGGATTTATGGTGAGAACGAGGTGGGTTGGAATTCATGGCTAAGAACAGTCGCCGGATTGCGATTCGATCAGTTCAATGCCAAGGTAACAAGCCATGTACAAGCAGTGAACTCCGGAAAAGCAAATGCCTCCAAGATTTCACCCAAAATTTCCGTGATTTTTGGTCCATGGCATAAGACCGAATTTTTCATCAACGCGGGCAAGGGTTTTCACAGCAACGATGCTCGCGGCACAACAGCCAAAGTGGATCCAAAAACAGGATTGCCGATTGATGCGGTACCAGGCCTGGTCAGTTCTCGTGGGCAAGAGCTGGGAATCAAATCAAGAATCCTGCATGACCTGCAAACAACTTTTGCAATTTGGAAGCTCGACTTTGATTCAGAATTGGTTTACGTCGGAGACGTTGGCAACACAGAGGCGGGCCGTCCAAGTCGCCGCACTGGGGTGGAATGGAGTAATCATTGGACACCCGGTGAGCATTTTTTAATGGATGCAAGTTTTGCGTGGACTCGGCCACAATATTCTGACAATGACCCTGCTGGAAATGGCATTACCAACGCTGTGCAGAAGGTGGCGAATTTGACATTCGCTTTGCGTAATTTGGGGCCTTGGTCAGGTTCCTTGGGCGTTCGTTACATAGGAGCCGCCCCGCTCATAGAAGATAACTCTTTTCGTTCCACCTCAAGCCTCACAACCAACCTTCGCATCAACCGAAGGATGTCCAATGCATTTGACATTGCGGTTGATGTGCTGAATTTGACCGATCGCAAGAACAACGATATCGGTTACTACTACAGATCACGTGTATCCGGAGAGCCTTTGGCGGGAGTAGACGGTTTGCATGTTCACCCTGCTCAGCCACGTACGGTCAGAGTCACCGCGAGATTAAGATTCTGATCTTTTCTGGTATGCACGTTTTGTTGCATTTAAAGACCTCCTCACTCAATATCTTGTGACGGTAAAGGGACGGAAGCACCCGTTCTAGGTGTAGCGATTCAAGTCCGCTTTCAGCCTTTCGCAGACACTCATCCCTCAAAAGCCTGCTGCATCAACTCAGGTAAACCACAGCACGCCAACCGAACCACCCGCCACCATGGCCACCAATCCCAGACCTATTGTCAATCCGTAGCGAATCCCACCGCTGACCATCGCCAAGGCGGTTTTGGCCAAAGCGCTGGAGGCCAGCACGGCCACCAGTGACCATTGCGCAAACTTAAGGGTCATGCCGCCTGACTGAATCAGCTGCGCAATGCTGGCGGCGGCGGCATGCACTTCCACCCAAGCCACGCACAGGGCAGCCACCAGCACCCCCACATCGCCAAAAACATGTTGCAGCCAGGCGGCGAGCAAGGACATCAAGGCAATGATGCTGGCCATGCCCAGGGCATGGGTCAGTTTGAAAGCGTGTCCTGTTGGGGTCTCGGCACCATCGCCTTCAATGCGCCGCAATGCGGGCAGCGCCACCAGCACCAAGCCCAGGCCCGCCAAGACCAGTGGCCAGCCCATGGCCACCAGCAGGGGCGGTGAGGCAGCCCCCAGCACCCCGGCAAAGAGTGCCAACGACGCCAGATTGGCCAGCAGGGCACAAGCCGCTGCGGGCAGCGCATCACTGTGTCCTGCCCGCACGCGCTGCCCCGTGCTGACGACCACGGCGGTGGAAGACACAAAACCCGAAAAGAAGGCCGCCAGTGGCATGCCCCAACGCCCCCCAAGCGCACGTTGCGCGACATGGCCCAACATGCCGACCGCCATGACCAACACCACAATGCGCCACAGCGTGGTGGCTTGCAACACGCCCCAGGGGTCTATCGCTTGGTCTGACAGCAGCGGCATCACCACCAGTGCTGCGGCAGCCAAGATGAGGGCGTCCTGCAGTTCCTGATCCGTGATCAGCACACGGCTGATGTGCTGCGAAGCCTGTTTGACATGCAGCAGTGCCGCAGCCAGCACGCCGAGACCGGCGGACAAGCTCGGGCTTTGTTGCGCCAGCGCCGACAGCATCAATGTCACCAGCAAGGCCACCTCACCCGTCTGGCCGGGGTCGGTTTGGGCAGTGGCCTGGTAACCGCCGATGACCAGCGCACCGACCACCAAGACCGTGGCCACCAATGGCCAGGTGCCCAAAGTCCAGCTCACATAGCCGAGCATCGCCACCAGCACGTGCGTCCGCGTGCCCGCCTTGGTCCTGTGTGGCTCGTGTCGGCGCTCGCGCACCACACCCATCAGCAAGCCCACCCCCAGAGCGGTCAGCAAGCCGATCCAATGCGCAGAAGTGTTCATGACAAAACAAACATGATTTGCATCTGAGCACGATGACCCGCGCCCAACAGTGACTTGGATCAACTTCGCGTCGAACAAGAACCTGGATCATGGAGGTCTTAGCGGCGCATCGAATGTGAACGCGCCAACAGGTCTGAACGCCCATGGTTTTTTCGCCATGCCCTCAATCTAAAGCCTGATGCTCAAACTGGCTTGACAGGAGCCTTTCATGAAATGCTCTCGCACGTTGAGCCAGGGGCTGCTGGTGTTGTTGCTGGGCCTTGGCGCGTTGCCCGTCCAGGCGGAGGACGATTGCGATGCGCCGCTCAACCGCTGGCAATCACGCGATGCCGTGCGGCAAATGGCCGCAGCCCAAGGTTGGCAGATCGAGCGGCTGAAGATCGACGACGGCTGTTATGAAATTCGTTTCACCGATGCCCAGGGCCGCAGATTCAAAGCCAAGATCGACCCGGAAACACTCAAGGTCTTGAAGCTCAAGCCAGACGAGCACAAAAGCGAGCACAAGCGCGAGCGTCAAAGCGAACGCCAAGGCGAAGACCCTGGCGTCGCGCAGCAACCCCGGCCACTCCCATCAACGAATTTCAAAGGAATACCACCATGACCCAAGCGCTTTTGACTCTGGTGGCCACGGCCTGCGCATTGACCTTTCCCGCTCTGGCACACAGTCGTCCGGTCACGCTGATCGCGCAGCTCAAAAATTACGGCGGCGACGGTGCCTATCTGGCGGTCTACCTCACCGATGCCAAGGGCGCTTATGTGCGAACCCTCTGGGTGGCCGGTGGCAAGGCCAAGTACCACAAGCACCTGTCTGACTGGTACCGACTCTCGGCCGGAGATGCCAAACGTTTGGATGGCGTCACCGGTGCCAGTGTTGGCGCCGGGCGCACCCTCAAAGTCACCGCCGAACTGGCGGATGCACTGATCGATACGGGCTATGAAATCCGCATCGATGCCGCCGCCGAAGACATGCGCGACAGCCCGTCAGAGGTCCGCATCCCGTTGACCAAAGCGAATGCGGGCAAGCCTCAGCCCGGCAAACCCTACATCCAGTCGGCGACCTTCCAACTTCAATGAAGCGACGCGCATGAGCTGGAAAGCGATTCATCGCTGGCTGGGCTTGACCGTTGGCACGTTGGCTGTGGTGCTGGGCATCAGTGGTGCCATTTTGGCGATCGACCCGGTGCAGCAGGCTTGGCAGGCACCCGCAGCGCCTGGCGACTTGACTGTGGCCACTTTGGTGGAGCGCGTGACACGCACGGTGCCTGACGCCCAAGAAATCCGGCACTTGCCCTCGGGTGCCATCGTGGTGTTCAGCTTTGCTGGCGAGCAGCCGCAAGCCTCTTATATCGACCCAACCGATGGACGTGTGCTGGGCCCTTGGCAAGCCTCGGTGCTGCCGCGCTGGGTGAAGAACCTGCACCGCTCTTGGCTGCTGGGTGATGCCGGACGCTGGCTGGCAGCGGCCATTGCGCTGGCTATGGCGGTGCTGTGCGCATCGGCGTTGGTGCTGTTGCTGCGGCGCATGGGGGGCTGGCGGCGCTTGGCGGCGCGGGTGCGCGGCACGTTGGCGCAACGCACCCATTTGGTCACTGGCCGAGTGGTGCTGCTGGTTCTGTGGCTCACGTCGGTCACCGCGCTGACCATGAGCGCATCGACCTTGGGGCTGGTGGTGCTGGATGCGGGGGCTGAGCCGGAGGTGCTTTCGGTGGTGTCCGGCCAGCCTGTCTTGCCGGGCGCGCAGTTGGCCCCGCTGCAAAGCCTGTGGGTCAAAGATTTGCGCATGCTCAATGTGCCGGGTGCGACCGACCCGGAAGACACCTGGAAGCTCACCACCGCACAGGGGCAGGGCTGGATCGACCGCTACTCGGGCCAGATGTTGGTCTGGCAAGAAGCCACATTGGCGCAGCGTGTGGTCGACCTGGCCGTGGTGCTGCACACGGGCGAATCGGCTTGGCTGTGGGCCTTGGTGCTCGGTCTTGCAGGGGCCAGTGTGCTGGTGTTTTGGCTGTCGGGTTGGGTGATCTGGTGGCAAGCCCGCAGCCAGACCCCCCAGATCACGGGCAACGTCCCCATGGCGCAGGCCGATGTGCTCATCTTCGTGGCCAGCGAGGGGGGCAGCACCTGGGGTTTTGCCCAAACACTGCAAGACGCGCTGAGAAAGTGCGGTCACCGCGTGCACACCAGCGCTTTGGAAAATTTTCAAACCACCGCTGCCACACGGCAAGTGTTGGTGCTGGTGGCCACCTATGGCGAAGGCCAGGCCCCGGCCCATGCCCGTGGTGCGCTAGCGCTGATTTCCAAACCCAAGGCCAACAAGGGGGCGGTGCAGGGGTTGGTGTCGGTGCCGGTCACGGTGTTGGGCTTTGGTGATCGGCAGTATCCGGCGTTTTGCGCCTTTGCCGAGGCTCTGGAGCGGCAGCTGCGCGCGCAAGGCTGGCCCGCGCTGCTGCAGCTCGAGTGCATCCACCAACAATCCGCGCAGCAGTTCGCACGTTGGGGCCTGGCCTTGGCCCAGGCGCTGAACGAACCGCTGGTGTTGGCGCATGTGCCGCGAGTGCCACCGACCACGGTGCTGACCTTGATCGGGCGTCAAAACTTCGCCGCTGCAGACGGTCAGCCGACTGCGATCTTGCGCTTTGCGTGGCCTACTGAGGGCTTGCGCACTTGTCTGGGCACGCGCGGATTGGCGCGGTTCTCTGCGGGTGATCTGGTGGGCATCGTGCCACCTGGCTCCAGCGTGCCGCGGTTCTACTCACTGGCATCGGGCTGGCAGGACGGCTTTCTGGAAATATGCGTGCGTCAGATGCCCGGTGGCCAGTGCTCCACGCACCTGCTGGGCCTGAGGGCAGGGGACAGCATCCACGCCTTCATCCGTCCCAACCCGGGGTTTGCGCTGCCCCAGACGCGCAGGCCGGTGTTGCTGATCGGTGCGGGCACGGGGGTGGCACCGCTGGCCGGCTTCATCCGCCGAAACGAGCGCAAGACACCCATGCACCTTTACTTTGGCGGGCGCGATCCGGCGCAGGATTTTTACTTCGGCCCTGAGATTGAGCGCTGGTTGGCTGAAGGGCGCTTGTCCACCTTACAGACGGTTTTCTCGCGCGTGCCCCATGGGAGCGGCTATGTGCAGGACGCCCTGCGCCGCGACGCCGAGCGCGTGCGCCATTGGGTCAGTCAAGGCGCCATCGTACGGGTCTGCGGCAGCCGCGCCATGGCGCAGGGCGTAGCCGATGCGCTCGACACGGTGCTGGCCTCCCTGCAGCTCAGCGTCGCCAAACTCAAAGCCAAAGAACGTTATGCCGAAGATGTTTTCTGAATCTGCTGCCAAGTGCCAACGCATCACCTTGCACGGCCCGAGCATGGGCACGCGCTGGTCGGCCACCTTGGATGCCGAAGACAGTCTCGACATGAATGCCTTGCAGCATGACCTGGCCACTGCGGTCGATCAGGTGGACCAGCAGATGTCGCCCTGGAAACCGGACAGCGACCTCATGCGCGTGAACCGAGCGCCGGTGAACGCTTGGGTGGTGGTGCCCGCCGAGATGCTGGAGGTCTTGGACTGTGCCTTGGATGTGCAGCGGCTGAGTACAGGGGCCTTTGACCCCTGCGTAGGTGGGCTGGTCAATGCCTGGGGGTTTGGTGCACAGGGCGATGTGCCCGACGCGCAAGCCATTCGCATGGCTCGCCAATCCCAACCGCTTGCTTCGCACGACTGTTTGGAGCTGGACAGAGCCGCGGGCCAAGTCCGAAAACGTGTGCCCTTGCAACTCGACCTGTGCGGCATTGCCAAGGGCTACGCGGTGGACCGCATGGCGCATGTGTTGCAAGAACACGGGGTTCGACATGCCTTGGCTGCATTGGATGGCGAGTTGCGTGCCGTGGGTGGTCAGTCCGGCGGCCTGGCTTGGCGCGTAGCGCTCGAAAGCCCCGAGTTTGATCGCCGTGCGGTGCGCGGCGTGATCGAGTTGGAGGATCTGGCCGTGGCCACCTCGGGCGACTACCGACGCTGTCTGGAAATTGGCGGCGCGCGCCTTGCACACACCATGGACCCACGTCGCTGGGCGCCGGTGAACAATGGTGTGGCATCGGTCACTGTGCTGGCTTCAAGCTGCATGCAAGCAGATGCTTGGGCCACGGCCTTGTTGGTGGCAGGCCCTGATGAAGGTTTGGTTCTGGCGCAGCGCATGGGGATGGATGTGTTGTTCTTGTTACGCCGCGCTGTAGGCTTGATCGAGCTGGGCTTGGGGCGGTTTGGCCGAGCCGCAAACCTCAAGGTTTAGACATGCCAAAGCCGAGGGTAAGTGCCCTGCAGTCCCCACATCTCACGCCGCCACGCGGCCCAGACTTGACGCAGCAACTGCATGGCGGGTTCGGTCAAAGGGGACAGGGTTCGCAGCACGATGATTTGCGGGTGCGGTGACGTTGCCCCCGCTGTCAGGCGCAGTTCAGACGCTTCGAGCAATTCACGCGCGCAGGCCAAGGCGCGTTCGATGCGCTCATCGGCCATGGCGCTGCCCGCTGCAAACACCAGCGTGGCCATGCAGCGCTGGCCTGCCAAGCCCAGCGGGCTGTCCATCAGGCGGGTGTCCTCAGCGTTCAAAGTGCCGCGTTCCAGCCACACGCCGGGGATTTCCAGGTGTTGGCGAAACGTGCCCTGCACATAGGGCAAGTCGGCCGCAGGCAGTCCGAACGCGGTGAGGTCCCAGGCCATCATTTCTGCGCCGGGGGCCAGGTCAAACACGGCGCGGTTGAGCGCATCGCATTGGTTGTAGGCAATGGCTTCCAAAGGCAGCCATTCCAGGCGTGCGCCAGACTCAACACGCGCCTGCACTTGCTGCGTGGCCTGGCCTGCTTCAGACCGATAAAAACGTGTGGCACCGGGCGTGGTCACCAAGCCGTGGGCACCTGCGCCCACGGTGACCTGCATGTCGAGGGTGTCGCCACCCACCAGGCCGCTGGGCGGGTGCACCAGCACGTTGTGGCAGACCGCATCGCCTTCGGGGTAGAGGCTTTGCAAGATGCGCAGCGGGCCTTGGTGCAGGTAGCGGGCCACACTGCGCTCGGACTCCAGCGAGTAGTCAAGCTGCAGGCTGGCGTGCCAGGTCATCCCCTTGAGTCTCTTCTTGGCCTTACTCGCCTTGTGAGCCGCGGTGAGCCCAGCCGGTGGTGCGCTTTTCGATGGCGCTGAACAGTTCGTACATGGCCATGGCCATCGCACCCACCACCACCAAGCCAGAAAACGCCAGGCCCATTTGCATGGCCGAACCGGCCGAGATCAGCAGGTAGCCAATGCCTTCGTTGGACGCCGTCATCTCGGACACCGTGGTACCCACAAAGGCCAAGGTGATCGCCACTTTGAGCGAGCCATAAAAGTAAGGCATGGAGCGGGGCAGGCCGACTTTGACCAACACGTCCCAGCGCTTGGCGCCCAGCACGCGCAGCACGTCTTCGAGCTCAGGCTCCAGCGTGGCCAGACCGGTGGCGATGTTCACCATGATGGGGAAGAAACTGATCAGGAAAGCTGTGAGGATGGCGGGGCCGATGCCGATGCCGAACCAGACCACCAAGATGGGCACAAAGGCCGCTTTGGGCAGCGCGTTGAAGGCCGTCATGAGCGGGTACACGGCGGCATAGGCCAGGCGTGAGCTGCCGATGATGAAGCCGAGCAACACACCCACCACGATGGCGATGCCAAAGCCGACCATGGTCACCCAAAAGGTGCGCCAGGCGTGGCCCGCGATCACGTCGCGGTATTCGATGGTTTGTTGTGCGATGCGCGAGGGGCTGGGGAACACGAATTCCGACACGTTGAAGGCGCGGCACAGGCCTTCCCAAATCAGGATGCTCAGCACCAACAAGATCCAGGGTGACCAGCTTTCGAGGGATTTTTTGTTCATGAGGGGCTCCCGATCATTGGTTGATGGCTGCACCGGTCTTGCGCATGGCACCGATGTGGCCGCGCAGCTCGTGCACGATGTTGGTGAATTCAGGGGTGTAGGTGATCTCGAGGTCGCGCGGGCGTGGCAAGTCGATCTCTTTTTTCACCACAAACCGGCCGGGGCTCTTGCTCATCACGTACACCGTGTCGGCCAAAAACACCGATTCGCGCAGGTCGTGTGTGACCAAAATCACGTTGAACTTTTGCTCGGTCCACAGGTCGCGCAAGATGCACCAGAGTTCTTCACGGGTGAAGGCGTCCAGCGCACCAAAGGGCTCGTCGAGCAGCAGCATTTTGGGCTCATGGATCAAGGCACGGCAGATGCTGGCGCGTTGCTGCATGCCGCCCGACAGTTGCCACGGGAACTTGTCTTCGTAGCCGCCGAGGCCCACCGTGTTCAGCAGTTTGCGGGCGCGTTCTGCGTACTCTTCTTTCTTTTCCTTGAAGTTGGAGCGGTAGGGCTCCACGATTTCGAGCGGCAACAACACGTTGTCGAGTGTGGTGCGCCAAGGTAACAAGGATGAAGCCTGAAACGCCATGCCGCTGATCTTGAGCGGACCGGTGACCGGCTGACCATCGACCAAGATGCGGCCTTTGCTGGGCATTTTCAGACCCGTGGTCAGCTTCATGAAGGTGGACTTGCCGCAGCCCGATGGCCCGACGATGGCGATGAACTCGCCTTGTTTGACCTGCAGGTTGATGTCTTCCACGGCGAAATGGTTTTGCGCCAACAACTCGTCGTTGTAGGCCAGCCAGACATTCTGGAAATCAACGAATGATTCTTGGGTCATGGTGTGGGCTCTGAAATGGTGTTCGAAAGTGTATACAAAACATCCCCTTGAAAAGCCCACTGACTCGGTGGAGTTGAAGTGGGCTCAAGCCAGGGTGTGGACACACCCAGAGATGACCCAGGTTTCAGCAGGCAATGCGCCGTCCGAAACCCAGGGGGCTTATTTTTTGGCTTTGGGCAAGATGTCCAGTTCTTTGGCGGTGGGCAAGAACGAACCGTTCCAGATGTCTTCTGACTTGACGCGGGTCTTGGTGTTGAAAGCGTCAGACACTTGCGAGGCCATCAAGGACAAGCGAGGGCCATTGACCTGACCAAAACCTTCGGCGCGGGCCGATGGGCTGTTGATCACAGTGTCGATGGCCAACTGCAAGCGGCGTGTCTCGAGTGCGGTGTTGATGATGCCGTCGCGGGCCTTGACGGTTTCAATGGCCGCGGCTGGGTTGTCCATGACTTCCTTGGCACCTTTGGTGAACGCGCTCAAGAAGGCTTTCACGGCGGCAGGGTTTTCCTTCAAGATTTTGGGCGAAGCGATGATGGCGTTGCCATAGAGCTTGACGCCAAAGTCAGGGTACTGCATGACGACCACGTCTTCGGCTTTCACGCCACGCGCTTCGATGTTGAGCAGCGAGGTGAAGGTGAAGCCGGTGATGGCGTCCACGTCACCGCGCACCAACATGGTTTCGCGCAAAGGAGGGTCCATGGCGGTCCAGGTCACGTTGCCGATGTTGTTGGATTTTTGGAAGATCGGGAATGCGCGGCGACCGGCGTCAAACACCGGCGCGCCCATCTTCTTGCCAGCCAAGTCAGCCGGGGTCTTGATGCCGGACTTCTTCAAAGCCATGACCGAAGCGGGTGTGTTGTTGTAGACCATCATGATGGCCACAGGCTTGTTGGGCGCATCGGGGTTGTTGGCGTGGAATTCCATCAAGGCGGCCAGGTCGGCAAAGCCCAGGTCATAAGTGCCCGAGGCCACGCGGGTGACTGCACCGCCGGAGCCGTTACCGGAGTCCACCGTCACGTCCAACTTGGCATCTTTGAAATGGCCCTTGGCTGCAGGCAACAAGAAGAAAGCCGAGGGGCCTTCAAAACGCCAATCCAGTTGGAATTTGATGGGGGTGGTTTGCGCGTGCGCAGAACCAAAGGCGGCGACTGCGGCCAAAGCGGCCGTGGCCTTGATGAGGAAACGCTTGTTCATGGGGGCTCCAGGTTCAAATAATCGGTGATTTAGAAGTAGCAAAATCGATGCCATTATCAAGCACTCTCCTGACAATGCTTGTCAGGTTGATCCCCTAGAAATGCCCGTTTGTGGTGCTGCTGATCGGGTCCTGCCGCACCAAAAAGGTTCTCCAGAGCATGCGCTCCTTTTTTTGTGTTCTTAACTGTATACACATTGAATCTGGGTGGGATCAGTGAAAACCCTGAAGCCTTCATTGTTTGGTTTCAACGGCTTTGACCCTGACGCCGCCGATGACGCCAAAAACCAAGAAGGCAATACCGGCCAAGGTCAGCGGTTCGGGCCACTGGCCGCGCAGCCAAAAGGCATAGGCCAGCGCGGCCAGGGTTTCAAAGACGATCAACTGGCCCGCCAGAGCGGTGGGCAGCCGTTGGCTGGAGGCATTCCAGCACAGGGTGCCCAACCAAGAGGCCAACAAGGCAATGGTCATCATGAGTCCCAAGAATTCGAGTGGGCGGGGTCCCAAGGGCATGGGCAGCGGGTTCTGAGTGGCACTGGCCCAAAGCCAGAACCCTGCATAGCCCAGCAAAGCCAGGGGCAGCGTGGCGAGGCCTTGTGCCGTGGCCCACACACGGGGGTTGCGATCGGGATGGCCGCGCAGCCAGTCGGCGTTTTTGAGGGGGTACCAAGTCCAGCAAACCATCGCGCACAAGGCCAATGCGGCCCCGGTGATGTAACGGCTGGTGTCGGCTTGCGGGTTTTGCACCAAGGCCGCCCATTCCACATGGTTGACGCAGGCGATGCCGAGCAAAATCAGCGCCAAAGGTGGGACCAGTTTGAGCCACGGAAAACGCCCTGGATGGCGCTCGACAGGAACAGGTAATAGAGCACATTGCCGATGGCGGCGAGTTTCAGCGCCACCGCCCAATCGGTGCGGGTCAGGCGCCGGATTTCGGCGCGGTCCACAAAGGCCAAGGGCAGGGCGATCAGTCCGAAGGCCAGATAGCGGCCGAAGGTGTGCAGCGCGGCGGGGTAGTCGGGCAGCAGCAGTGGCCCCACAAACACCAGGCCCCACATCAGGCCTGCAGCCAAAGCGAACAACACACCGATCAGCATGCTGCGGCGCTGAGCGTGTGGTCGATAAAGGCAAGAGGGCGCATGAAAAACAACATGGTGCACATTATCCTTGCACCCCTGGCAGAACCGGGTCAGAGTCAGGGCGAAAGCCAGGCCTTTTGAAACCGAGCTTGTGGGTCGTGGTCTTGCGCTTGCTTGACGGGGTTGAAGCGCCTGCCCACACGCGGGTCGGTGCCGCGCCCGCTCACATACAGCCAGTTGCCCTGGTTGCTGCAGACATCGAAGTCCACCAGCTGTGATTCGAACCAGGCCGCGCCTGCGCGCCAGTCGCAAGACAGGTCGTGCACCAGGAAGCTCGCCACGATCTGGCGCATGCGGTTGGAGGTAAAACCCGTGGCCGCCAGCTCGCGCATGCCAGCGTCGACGATGGGCTCGCCCGTTTGGCCATGACACCAGCGCTGGAAGTCTTTGGGAAAGTGCGAAGGCTTGGGCAAGTTAGACAAGCCCCGTGCTGCATACAGTTGCGGGCCGTGTTGCAGATGCAGCATGCGAAAGTTGTCGCGCCAAAGCAGTTCAAACCACAGCCAGTAAGTGCCGTCGTTGCTGCCGTGCCGCTGTTCATAAGCATGGAGCTCGGCCCAAATGCTGCGGGCCGACACCGCGCCCGTGGCCAACCACGGCGACCAGTGGCTGCTGGTGTGCTGGCCTTGCAGGGTGTTGCGGGTTTGTTTGTAGCGGTCGGGCCAAGGGGGCGTGAGGTAGCTTTGCAAGTGGGCCAAAGCGCTGGTCTCGCCGCCCCGGCAATGCGCTTGGACATAAGGAAAATTCGAGCGTGGGTGTGTATCGCCTTCGGTGTGGGCTTGCAGCAGTGTGAAAGCGTTGTCTGTCCAGCCGGGCAAGCTGACCCATGCGGTTGAGGGCTCATTCGGCGGCGCAGGCAGCAGGGGGGGCGCCGGCAGCGGTGCCAAAGGTTGGAGCCGCGCCGATTCGATGCGTTGGCGAAATTCGGTGAAAACCTGCGGCATCTCTTCGGCCGCAAAGGGCAGGGCGTCGGGTTCGATCAAGCTGGAGTGCCACAAGGTCTGGACGGTGAGTCCCGCGTTGATCAGCGCTTGCACCTGCGCTTCTTCTTCGGGCGCGGCAATGTCTTCGCAAAACACGGTGTCGGCTTGTACCCAGCGTGCGCAGGCGGGCAACACATTGGCCACGGGGCCGTGCAGCAACACCAGGCGCTGGCCCAGTGCCTGCAGCGTGTTTTGCAGGTCTTGCAGCGTGTCGGCCATGAAACGCCTGCGGTGCGCGCCCATGCGGCGAAAGCCCCAGGCGGTGGGCTCGTCTTGCACGGGTTCGTGCACATACACCAGCATCAGGGCTTGCTGGTGCACTTGGGCGTGGGCGATGGCTTGCTGCAGTGCGCGTTGGTCGTGCAGGCGCAAGTCGTTTCGAAACCAGAAAAGGGTGGTACGCATGGATTAAAAGTCAAAACCCAGTTGGTTGCTGGGTGGTGTGTTGGCTGAAGAAGTCTTGCCCGACTGTCGGCGGCCGGTCTTGGGGGAGTCACTGTCGCGGGTGAACACATCGCGTTGGTGGCCGCTGCCATGTTTTCGCGAAGCGTGTTTCTCGACGATGGCTTTTTTGCCCGCCCTCACACCGGGTTCGGCCCGACGCGCGTGCAGCGCGGCTTTGGACTGGCGCGTGGCTTCGGCCAAGTCCACCACGGGCAGGGGAATGTCGGCATCGGGCCCGCTGCCCACCCTCAGGCCGCAGTGGCGCTGCACTTCGGGCGGCATCAGCCAGGGTTCGAACAACCAAGTGTCGGGCACGCGGCGCATGTGCGGCAGCCAGCGGCGCACAAAAATGCCTTTGGGGTCGTGGTCTTGCGCTTGTTTGATGGGGTTGTACACCCGCGTGGTGTTGATGCCGGTGGTGCCCGACTGCATTTGCAACTGGCTCCAGTGGATGCCGGGTTCGTAATCTAAAAACTGGGTGGCCAGCCAATGGCCCACTGGCCGCCAGTCGAGCCACAGCGGGTAAGCCGCCACCGACACCAGCATGGCCCGCATGCGGAAGTTGAGCCAGCCGGTTTGGTGGAGCATGACCACGCAAGCGTCCACCATGGGCCATCCAGTTCGGGCTGAGGTCAGGGCTGCAAAGTGGGCGTCGTTCCAGCCGTCTTCACGCAGGCCGTCGTAACCCCGGTGCATGTTGCGCCACTCGATCTCCGGCTCGCTTTCGAGTTTCTGGATGAAGTGGCAATGCCAATACAAACGGCTGATGAAGCCGACCAGGCCGGCTTTGTGCCGAGTGGCCTGCGTGGGCAGGGCATCGAGCGCGGTGCGGGTGCTTTGCACCACCTCCCGCAGGCTGATGCAGCCAAAGGCCAGATAGGCTGACAAGCGCGAACAAGCCGTGGGCGAAGACAAGGGGGATGAAATGCCGCCGCGGTAGCTCAGCGCACGAACGTCCAAAAAACTGTGCAAGGTCTCTAGGCCCAAGCTGCGGCCACCGCGCTGGCGATCTGGCGGGTTGTGCTGCAAGCCGGGCGGCGGCGTCATCACTTCGATACCGTGAGTTGTAGGGGGATGAAAAAATTGCAACGCGGGCCAAACCGCTTGTGGAGCGGCCATGTGCGCTTCCCAGCGGGCTTGCCAAGTGTTGCGACGGGTGAGGCGCCGCACCACGCCAAACTGCGCAAACTCCCTCCAGCCCACACCCTCGCTGCGGCACCATGCGGCCACTTGCAGGTCGCGCGCGTAGGTGAACGCATTGCCGGTTTCTTCGTGCGCCACAAGTTCAACAAACGGCGCTTGTGCGTGCAGCGCGGCCAGCACCTGCACCGCCGGGCCGCTGCGCACCTGCAAGCTGCCGCCCAGCGCTTGGAGGTCCTGGTGCAGTTCGGTCAAAGACTCGCGCACAAATTCAAAATGTTGCAAGGCCGCATCGGGCTGGGCCCACAGGGCTGGCTCCACGATGTAGAGGCACAAAACCGGTCCTTGGGCCGCCGCATGGGAGAGCGCCGCATGGTCGTGCAGGCGCAGGTCGCGTTTGAACCAAACCACGCGGTAGCTCATGGTTGGCTTTTTCCGCTGGGTGGCACGGGCCCAAGCCCGCCGGGCCCCGGGCCGTAACGCTGAGGGTCAATGTCGATGCACTGCAGCAAAGCCTGCGGTAAATCGGGCGCTTGCTGGCGCAGGTAGCTGCGTACAAAGTGGGCGCTGTTCCAAGGCGCGGTCGATCCGCTCCACACGGCTTGGTCCTGCACGCGCCATTGGCCAGTGTTCAGCTGCAAAACCACCAATGCGGGCTTGAGGGTTTCAAAAGTCACCTCGGCCACGCTCCAGTTGCCCTGTCGGCGCATTTGCAAACCTCTTGCGCTTTGCGAGTCGGGCAGGCTGTGCTGCTGAATGGCGGTCAAAACGGCTTGGGCGGTGGGGCTGTCCAGTGGCAGCGGGGCAAAGGCGCTGCAATCGCGGCGCCATTGGAGTGCCTGCTCAGCTGCCCATCCCTGCACATCAAAACGCTGCCCATTGAGGTTGAACAAGCGGCGGCCGTCCAGGCGTTCCCAGTCCACATGGCTGTCGATCACCACGGCGGTGGTGAGAAAAACCAAAACGGCGGCCACATGGCGTTTCATGTCGGCAAGTCTCTGCCAAGGGGTGTGCGCCTTCCAGGTGGCCTGAATTTTTGTAGTAATAAATGCAACATTCGGCGTGAATAAAAGTTATTTTGAAATTATTGGTTGTTTTGTGACTGTATGGTCATAGAATATCTCATCGTTATCGGAGAAGACCATGATCCAGAAGAAAACCGTCAAAGCCCTTGACATCGCTGTGTTCATCACGTCCCGTTCAGTCGTCAAGCCCGTGACCACGGAGGAAATCGCGAATGGGTTGTCTTTGTCTTCTTCTTACACCGAATCTATCCTCAAAGAGTTGCGTGAAGCCGGGCTGATCCGCGCTCACCGTGGTCCGGGCGGTGGCTACCAAATTCGTGGCAACCCTGAAGACATCAGCCTGTGGGATGTGGTGAAGCACTTTGAAGAGGTGCACAGTTTTGAAAAACTGTACCCAGATGCCAACCATCCCATGAAAGCGCTCGAGACAGGTATCCAGGACAACATGCAGGCCTTACTGCAGACACAAACCTTGTCCGATGTGGCGGTTCCTTTCATGCCCCGTGATGCTCGGGTCACGTCGATGATGGGTCAGTTCCGTTTGAAGCCGCTGCCCCCACCGGTCATGCCCCGAGCACCGAACTCCGTGTTTCAGCTCAGCATGATGATGTGAGCCAAGCCGCCTTCAGTTCGGTACCCAAGCAAACTCGCGCAGTTGCTCCAAGGTCACATACTCCAGCGCTTTGTGGTGCGTGCTTTCTAAAACCACGTGGGGTGCAACGCCCGCTTGAAAAGCTTCAAGCCAGCGCATAGCGCACAGACACCACCTGTCTCCAGCCTTCAAGCCCACAAAGCGGTGTTCAGGTCGAGGCGTCATCAAGTCATTGCCGCGCGAGCGCGAGTAATTTAAAAAATCTTGGGTCACTTTGGCGCAGACCACGTGCGTACCCGCATCTTCATCGCTGGTGTTGCAGCAACCGTCCCTGTAATACCCCGTGAGTGGGTCATAAGAGCAGGGGATCAATTCGCCACCGAGAACGTTCAAGCCGGAGCGAGTCATGAGAATCCAAGATGAGTGGTTATAGGAATGCGTATTGTGTGGTCCCTTGCAGAGGCTGTCTTCTCTGCGCCAAATACGACTTCTGTGCCAGGGGTTTCTGGCATCATGACTGACGATTTGGTTCGGCTGTGCACGGCGTGTGCACCTTCGAATGGCTCTCTATTTCAAAAGAAAGTGCCGCATGAAAGCAGCTTGGTACAGCGCCAACGGTGAAGCGCAAGACGTGATGCAGGTGGGCGAGTTGCCCACGCCCAGCCCGCAAGCCGGAGAGGTATGGGTGCGTTTGGCCACTTCGGGTGTGAACCCCTCGGATGTCAAGTCCCGCCGAGCTCGGCCCTTGTCAGACCCCTTGATCGTGCCGCACAGCGACGGCGCGGGTGTGATCGAAGCTGTGGGTTCAGGTGTTCCGACTGCCCGCGTGGGTGAGCGGGTCTGGGTTTGGAACGGCCAATGGCAACGTCCCTTGGGAACTTGCGCTCAATACATGGCTTTGCCTTCTGAGCAAGCGGTGCTCTTGCCCGAGGGCACAGACTTTGCGGCCGGAGCCTGCATGGGCATTCCGGGCTTGACGGCGGTGCAGTCGGTGATCTTGGCCGAGCGCATGGCGGGCGATTTGCGGGGGCAAAACGTGTTGGTCACCGGGGCGTCATCGGCGGTGGGCCACTACATCACGCAAATGGTGACCCTGGCCGGTGGCCGCGTGATGGGCACTGTGGGGTCTGAAGCCAAGGCTGCACATGCCTACGCTGCTGGCATGAAAGAAGCTATTTTTTACAAGACCGAGTCGGTGCCCGAGCGTGTCAAGGCCCTCACACAAGGGCGTGGTGCCGATGTGATCATCGACATGGATTTTTCGACCACTGCACGCTGGGCTGCTGAAGGCGCTTTGACGGCGCACGGCCAGGTGATTTGCTATGGCTCTAATGCTTTGGAGGTGCCGTTGCCTTTTCGCCCTTGGCTGTTCCAGTCCATGGGGGTCAAGTTTTTCTTGGTGTATGACTTGACCGCCGCGGACAGGCTGCGAGCTGTGGCGCGTTTGACTCAAATGTTGGTCAATGATCAATTGCTGCACAGCATAGGCCATCGCTTTGCGCTGGACCAAGTGGCCCAGGCGCACCTGACTGTGGAGGCCGGGCAGATGGTGGGCAATGTGGTGATCGATGTGTAAGGCTGGCCAAGGGCCCGGCTTGGACAGGCTGGGTCATGGGGGCAAGGTTTGCCGTTATGCTTAAAGGGCTTTCATGGCGCCTTCTTGTTGCATTGGTTTTTTGATCGTTCATGGCTACTTCTCCCAAATCGCTTTCGGGCCTGACGCCTTTTTTCAAGCCCTACCGCGTGGCCTTGAGCGTAGCTGCCTTGTTCCTCTTGTTGGCCGCAGGCACCACGCTGGCCTTCCCCTGGGTCTTGCGCCAGTTGATTGACCAAGGCTTGGCCAGTGGCGCACCGGCCGAGCAGCTGTCGGGCAATTTTTTACAGTTATTTGGCGTGGCAGCGGCTTTGGCGGTGTTTTCTGCGGGGCGTTATTACACCGTGAGCTGGCTGGGTGAGCGCATCACCGCCGACCTGCGTAACGCGGTGTATGGCCATGTCCTGAAGCAAAGCCCCGCTTTCTTTGAAACCACACAATCGGGTGAGGTTCTATCGCGCCTCACCAACGACACCACCTTGGTGCAAACCGTGGTGGGGTCTTCGTTTTCGATGGGATTGCGCAACTTGGTCATGGGCGCTGGTGCGTTGATCATGCTGGTGTGGACCAACCCGTTGCTGATGCTGCAGGTGGTGGCAGTGCTGGTGGCGGTGATTTTCCCCAGCGTTTATTTGGGCCGGCGAGTGCGTCGACTCTCCCGCACCAACCAGGACCGGGTGGCCGATTCGAGTGCCATCGCGTCCGAAGTGCTCAACGCCATCAGCGTGGTGCAAAGCTACACCGCAGAAGGCCGCGAAACCAACCGTTTCATCGACTCTACTTTGCGCGCCCTGAGCTCCGCTTTGGGCCGCATCCGCGCACGCGCTGTGCTGGTGGGTTTCATCATCATGGCCTCCAGTGCCGTCTTGCTTTGGGGTTTGTACATGGGCACGCTCGCTGTGCGTGCGGGCACCAGTACAGCAGGCCAGCTGGGCGAAACGGTGTTTTACGTCATCTTGTTGGCCAGTGCCTTTGCGGTTTTGGGCGAGGTGTACGGGGACATGCTGCGTGCAGCCGGTGCCACCGAGCGCCTGATGGAGTTGCTGCACACCGAGTCGAATCTGAAAATCGCGGCCCAGCCGCAACAAGCGCCCTGGCCGCAAGGCGGCTCTGCCTTGCAGCTGGAGTCGGTCCGCTTTCACTACCCCTCGCGGCCCGACACTTGGGCGCTGGACCAGTTGACAGGCCAGATCCACCCCGGACAGACCGTGGCGGTGGTGGGTCCAAGCGGCGCTGGTAAAACCACTTTGTTCGATTTGCTGATGCGCTTTCATGATCCTCAGTCAGGCCGCATCGTGCTCGACGGTGTGCCGATCGATCAAATGGATTTGCATGCGCTGCGCGAGCGCATGGCCATCGTGCCGCAGGAGCCGGTGATTTTTTCGGGCACCGTGATCGAGAACATCCGTTATGGCCGCCCCGATGCCAACCTGGAAGATGTGCAGGCCGCCGCCGAAGCCGCCTATGCTCAAGAGTTCATTCGCGAACTGCCCGAGGGTTTTGACACCTATTTGGGCGACCGAGGCGTGCGTTTGTCAGGTGGTCAACGCCAGCGCATTGCCATCGCACGGGCGATCCTCAAAAACCCACCGCTCTTGCTGTTGGACGAAGCCACCAGTGCGCTGGATGCGCAAAGCGAAAAAATGGTGCAAGCCGCCCTCGACAAAGCCATGGTGGGGCGCACAACTTTGGTGATCGCGCACCGCTTGGCCACGGTGCAGCGTGCCGACGTGATCTGGGTCATGGAGCGCGGCCGCTTGATGGAGCAAGGCACCCACGCCGAACTGCAAGCCAAAGGCGGGCTCTACGCCAGCCTCGCAGCACTTCAGTTCAGCCCTTTGTAAGAGCCCACCTCTGGGCGATGGGCGTGCAAACGCCCACCAGCTTTTGCACTGACGTACCGCCCTGAATCAATCTTTCTCGTTGGCTTTCTCTGCCTTCGATGCTTCGGCCTCATGCGCTTGTTGGGCTGCTTTTTCCCGCGCTCGCTGTTGGCGCGTTTGTTCTTGCGCTTTGCGCACATCGTGCATTTGCCAAAAGGCAAACACGAACACCAGACCAAAAATGCCCAATTCCAACCAAATTCCCATGGCTAAGCCTTTCAAGTTCGGATGTGTCAATAAAGGTTGACAGTACAGATTATCAGGTTATATTGACATTTATGCCCGTCAATCCCAGTTGACAGGCCTTCCCTTCGGAGGTCCCATGAGTTTGTTGATACGCGCTGAACAAGCCCTGAGCACGCATTTTGAGCAAGCCGCAGGCACTGGTGCGCCGCCGCGGCTGGTGGCCGCCATGCGGCATGCCGTTTTTTCGGGCGGTGCCCGCATCCGTCCGCAGTTGTGCATGGCCGTGGCCACCGCATGCGGTGACGATGCCCCTGAGCTCACCAATGCCGCTGCCGTCGCCTTAGAGCTGATGCATTGCGCCTCTTTGGTGCACGACGACATGCCCGCTTTCGACAACGCCGACACCCGCCGTGGCCGCCCCACTGTGCACAAGGCGTTCAGCGAGCCGCTGGCCTTGCTGGCTGGAGACGGTTTGATCGTCATGGCCTACCGTGTTTTGCTGCAAGCCGGTGTGCCTAAGCCGGATCGGTTGATTCGCTTGATGGACAACATGACCACCGGTGTGGGTTTGCCGCACGGTATCGTCGCCGGGCAAGCCTGGGAGTGCGAAACCAGTGCCGATTTGGGCCAGTACCAACGCGCCAAGACGGGGGCTTTGTTTGTATCGGCCACCTGTGCCGGTGCGCTCAGCTGCGGGCATTCACCCGAGCCATGGGCATTTTTAGGCCAGTATTTGGGCGAAGCCTACCAAGTGGCCGATGACATACGCGATGTGATCGCCGATGCCGCCACGCTGGGCAAGCCCGCGGGTCAAGATGCTTTGCACGCCCGCCCGAGCTCGGCCCAAGCGCTGGGCCTGGACGGCGCCATTGCGCATTTTGACCGCCTGATTGACCAAGCCGCTTCATCGATTCCCGCCTGCTCTTGCCGCGACATGCTGCGTCAGCTGGTGCAGCTTGAGGCCGAGCGTCTGGTGCCCAAAGCCTTGTGCGAAGGCTACTTCAAGACCCACCCTGAGATGGCCACAAGCCGCATCAGCACCCCGCATTGAGCGGTGAGACCAAGACAAGCCAAGGAAGCCATATGTCCCAACCCCTGGATCTGGCCACTCTGCAGGCGCCCTCGGCTGCCAGCACCTCTTTCAAAGATGCGTGGCAAGCTCGTTTGGAGCGCTGGTATGCGCACCCCGGTTTGTACCGCTGGTCGCTGGGCAACCCCTTCACGCGTTGGTTGACGCAACGGCGCACCCGCAAGTTGTTCGATTTGATGGCGGGCTTTGTGCATAGCCAAGTGTTGCTCGGTTGTGTGCGCTTGGACCTGTTTCGCACTTTGCACCAAGCCCCGACCCCATTGACCGATTTGGCACAGCGCACAGGCTTGGCGCCAGCGGTGTTGCAGCGACTGTTGCTGTCGGCCGTGGCATTGGGCTTGTTGGAGCACCGCAGCCAAGGTCGCTTTGGCTTGGGGCCGCTGGGCGTACCTTTGGCGCAGCACGACGGCATTGCCCAAATGATCGAGCACAACCATTTGCTCTACCAAGACATGCAAGACCCTTTGCAGTTTTTGAACAACGCCTGGAGTGGTGGCATGGCCGAGTACTGGCCTTATGCCCACGAAAAACCTGCCGTTGCGATGCCTGCATCCGAAGTGGACAAGTTCACCCGCTACTCGCATCTCATGGCTGCTTCGCAGGGCTTTGTGGTGCAAGAGATCTTGTCGTCCTATTTTTTTGACGAGCACCGCTGTGTGCTGGATGTGGGTGCAGGCAAGGGTCGGTTTGTGAGCGAGTTGGCCGCGCACGCACCGCATCTGAAATTCAAGATGTTTGACCTGCCGCCCGTGTTGGCGCTGGCCCGTGAGGGACTGCAGGCCAAAGGATTGACAGAGCGTGTAGACCTGCACCCCGGCAGTTTTCTGGATGACCCCTTGCCCGAAGGAGCCGATCTGATCACCCTGGTGCGTGTGGCGCACGACCATCCCGATGCAGTGGTGCGGCAAATTTTGCAAAAAGCCTTTGCGGCTTTGCCTTTGGGTGGGGTCTTGCTGTTGGCCGAACCCATGGCGCAGCCCGAAGAAGAAGCCGGGCAACCCGAGGCCTCGGTCGATGCCTATTTCCACTTTTACCTGTTGGCCATGGGGGCAGGGCGACTGCGCACCCCGCAAGAGCTGCAAACCATGATGGAAGAGGCCGGTTTCACCCATCTAGAGCAGGTGCCCAACGCCATGCCCATCCATGCGCGCATCCTTGTGGGGCGTAAATCTCAGTGTTTACCCTTGGTTCCGGAAAAATATGTCAATTCACATTGACATATTGTGATGTAAAACGAAAAATACAATCATGAAATCCCAAGCCGTCGTATTCAACAGCCCTAGGCACTTGTCTCTGCAAGCGCTCGAATTGCCCGAATTACAAACTGGCCAGCTCGAAGTGGCGGTTGAATTCAGCGGCATCAGTACAGGCACCGAGCGCATGCTCTGGGACGGCAGCATGCCGCCCTTTCCGGGCATGGGTTACCCCTTGGTGCCCGGCTACGAGACCGTGGGCCGGGTGGTGCGCAGCGCCAGTGACACAGGCATCCAAGCGGGTCAGCGCGTGTTTGTGCCAGGCGCCAATTGCTTCTCGGGGGTCAAGAGCCTGTTCGGTGGTGCGGCTTCGCATTTGATGGTCACCGAGCAAAAAGTGGTACCGGTGGCCGAGCATCTGGGTGCCCAAGCCGTGCTGCTGGCCTTGGCCGCCACGGCCTACCATGCGGTTTCAGGTGGCGGCAAGCAAGCGCCTTTTGCCGCCCCTGAACTGATCATTGGCCACGGCGTCATGGGCCGCCTGTTAGCGCGCCTCACGGTGGCTGCCGGTTTGCCAGCCCCCACGGTGTGGGAAACCCAGACCGACCGATTTGCCGGTGCCGAGGGTTACACCGTCATGCAGCCGCAAGACGACCCACGCCGTGACTACAACACCATTTACGACGTGAGCGGCGACGGTAGCTTGCTCGACAGTCTGATCCAACGACTGCGCCCCGGTGGCGAGTTGGTGTTGGCAGGTTTTTACAAACAAGATTTGAAATTCGCCTACGCCCCGGCCTTCATGCGCGAAGCACGCATGCGCATCGCCGCCGAGTGGAAGCGCCCCGACCTGTTGGCCGTCAACGAACTGGTGCACACCGGTCGCTTGTCGCTCGACGGTTTGATCACCCACACCCAGCCATCGACACAAGCTGGTTCCGCCTACGAGACCGCCTTCGGAGATGCGAGCTGTCTCAAGATGATCCTTGATTGGAGTGCCACTGCATGACTACCGACACCACTGTTCAGCCCATTAAATTTGTTGAAGTGTTGCGCCGCGAGGCCGACGTCGAGCCCGACGCCGTCAGCACTTCCGAAGTGACCAAAGAAACCCAAATCATTGCCATCTATGGCAAGGGCGGCATTGGCAAAAGTTTCACCCTGGCCAACTTGTCTTACATGATGGCCCAGCAAGGTAAAAAAGTGCTGCTGATCGGTTGCGACCCCAAGAGCGACACCACCAGCTTGTTGTTTGGTGGCAAGGCTTGCCCCACCATCATCGAGACCTCATCGCGTCTCAAGCTCTCTGGCCAGGCTGTGAGCATTGGCGACGTCTGCTTCAAGCGCGATGGCGTTTTCGCCATGGAACTCGGCGGCCCTGAAGTTGGCCGCGGCTGCGGCGGACGCGGCATCATCCACGGCTTCGAAACACTCGAAAAACTCGGTTTCCACGACTGGGGTTTTGACTACGTGTTGCTCGACTTTTTGGGCGATGTGGTCTGCGGCGGCTTTGGCCTGCCCATTGCCCGCGACATGTGCCAAAAGGTCATCGTGGTGGCCAGCAACGACTTGCAGTCGCTGTATGTAGCCAACAACGTGTGCTCGGCGGTGGAATATTTCCGCAAGTTGGGCGGCAACGTGGGCGTGGCCGGCATGGTCATCAACAAAGACGATGGCACGGGCGAAGCCCAGGCCTTTGCCAACCATGCAGGTATCCCGGTCCTGGCGGCAATTCCGGCCAACGAAGACATCCGCCGCAAGAGCGCCAGCTACGAAATCATCGGCCGCCCGGATGGCGAATGGGGTCCGCTGTTTGCCGAGTTGGCCAAGAACGTAGCCGAAGCCCCGCCCATGCGTCCAAAACCTCAAACCCAAGACCAGTTGCTGGGCCTGTTCAGCGCCGATGTGGTGGGCCGCAATGTGGTGCTCGAGCCTGCCACGGTGTTTGACATGGTGGGCAAGCACGAAGACATCAAGCCTTCGCTCGAAGTCGTTTATGACGCGGCTTGAGACTTGATGCATCCCACACGCTGAAAACCCAGGACACGGCCATGACACGCACCATCCCGATTCACCCCAGCCCATCAACGGCTGTGAACCCTGCGAGCCTGCAAGGTGATGGCATGGGTTGCCACGCCGGCACCGATGCCATGGTGGCTGCAGCCAAAGAGGCGGGCAAGTCAGAGGTGCTGGACCAATATGCCCGCGATTACCCGCGTCAGCCTGATGCCGGCCCACACGACCAGCCGCAAAGCATGTGTCCAGCTTTTGGTTCGCTGCGCGTTGGTTTGCGCATGAAGCGCACCGCCACAATTCTTTCGGGCTCGGCCTGCTGCGTGTATGGGCTCACGTTCACATCGCATTTTTATGGCGCGCGTCGCAGCGTAGGGTATGTGCCCTTCAACTCCGAATCGCTGGTCACAGGCAAGCTGTTTGAAGACATCCGCGAAGCGGTGCACGCCGAGGCCGATCCGAAGCAGGTGGACACGGTCATCATCATCAACCTCTGTGTGCCCACGGCCAGTGGCGTGCCGCTGCAGTTGTTGCCCAAAGAGATCAATGGTGTGCGCATCATCGGCATTGACGTGCCCGGTTTTGGTGTGCCCACCCATGCCGAAGCCAAAGATGTCTTGGCGGGTGCGATGTTGAAATACGCCCGTGAGGAAATCATGAGCGGCCCAGTGGCCGCGCCCCGTGCTGGGCGTGGTGACTTGCCCACGGTGGCCTTGCTGGGTGAGATGTTTCCGGCCGATCCGGTCATCATTGGCCAGATGCTCGCTCCCATGGGCCTGGCCGCGGGTCCGGTGGTGCCCACCCGCGAGTGGCGCGAGCTGTACGCCGCACTCGACTGCTCGGTGGCCGCTGCCATCCACCCTTTTTACACCGCCAGCGTGCGCGAATTCAAAGCCGCAGGTCGCCCTGTGGTGGGTTCGGCCCCAGTGGGCTTGGAGGGTACGCAAGAATGGTTGCAAAACATCGGGCAAGCCGCTGGCATCGCGCAGTCGCAGATCGACGTGGCGCGCAACCAAGTGCTGGCACAAATGCGCGGCCTCTTGATGCAAAAACCGATCCATGGCCGCATCACCCTGAGCGGCTATGAAGGCTCAGAGTTGTTGGTCGGCCGTTTGCTCATCGAATGCGGTGCTGACCTGCGATATGTGGGCTCGGCTTGCCCCGCCACCGAGTGGAATGCGCAAGACATCGCCTGGCTGCAAGCCAAAGGTGTGCAGGTGCAAATGCGCGCCTCGCTGGAGCAAGACCTGAACGCCATGTACGAATACCGACCGGACCTGGCCATTGGCACCACCCCGGTGGTGCAGATCGCCAAGCAAAACAGTGTGCCTTCGCTGTACTTCACCAACTTGATCTCTGCGCGTCCTTTGATGGGTGTAGCCGGTGCGGGTTCGCTGGTTCAAGTGGTGCAGGCGGCCATGGGCAATCAGGCCCGCTTTAACGCCATGAAGGATTTCTTTGGCGATGTGGGCGCAGGACATGCCGCAGGCGTGTGGGAGTCGGTACCCAAAGACCGCCCCGAGTTCAAGGCCGAGACCCGTCGCCAAATTGAAAAGCTCTTGAAAAAGCGCAAAGCCGAGGAGATGGGCTCATGAACCAAGTGTCTCCTCCACCCAGCACTGTGGCCAAGCCCAAGTCGCCACTCATCCTTGACCACGACCGCGCAGGCGGTTACTGGGGTGCGGTGTATGTGTTCACCGCCATCAAGGGTTTGCAAGTGGTGATCGACGGCCCGGTGGGTTGCGAAAACCTGCCTGTGACTTCTGTGCTGCATTACACCGATGCTTTGCCCCCGCATGAATTGCCGATTGTGGTGACGGGTCTGGCCGAAGAGCAACTCGGTCGTGAAGGCACCGAAGGCGCCATGAAGCGCGCCCACGCCACTCTGGACCCCGAGCTGCCCGCCGTGGTGGTGACCGGTTCGATCGCCGAGATGATCGGTGGCGGCGTGACGCCTGAGGGCACCAACATCGCGCGCTTTTTGCCGCGCACCATCGACGAAGACCAGTGGCAATGTGCCAACCGCGCCATGTACTGGCTGTGGAGCGAGTACGGTCTGCGCAAAGTGCCGGCTCGCAAGCCCTTTGAAGAACGCCCTGAAGGCGAAAAGCCCAGAGTTAACATCATTGGCCCCTGCTACGGCACTTTCAACAGTGCCAGTGACTTGGCTGAAATCCGCCGCTTGGTGCAAGGCATTGGCGCCGAGGTCAACATGGTCTTTCCACTGGGCAGCCACCTGGCCGATGTATCGCGCTTGGTCGAGGCTGACGTGAACATTTGCATGTACCGCGAATTCGGTCGCATGCTCTGCGAGGCGCTGGAGCGCCCCTATTTGCAAGCACCCATCGGGCTGCACAGCACCACGCATTTTTTACGCAAGCTGGGCGAGTTGCTGCACCTCGACCCCGAGCCCTTCATTGAGCGCGAAAAGCACACCACCTTAAAGCCCATGTGGGACCTGTGGCGCTCTGTCACACAAGACTTCTTTGCCACCGCCAGCTTTGCTGTGGTGGCGGGCGAGACCTATTCGCGGGGCCTGAAAAACTTCCTCGAAACCGAAATGGGCTTGCCCTGCCGTTTCAGCATTTCACGCACCGCGGGTAACAAGACCGACAACGCCGCAGTGCGCGAGTTGGTCAAAACCCAAACGCCCCTGATCATGTTTGGCAGCTACAACGAACGCATGTACCTGAGTGAAATCTCGGGCGGCAGTCCGATGCGCGCTGCTTTCATTCCCGCATCGTTTCCCGGTGCCATCATCCGCCGCCATACCGGCACGCCCTTCATGGGTTACAGCGGGGCGAGCTACCTGATTCAAGAGGTGTGCAACGCCTTGTTCGATGCCTTGTTCCATATCCTGCCTTTGGGCACCGACATGGACAAAGTCGAGGCGACGCAAGCGCGCGGCGTGGTGGCCCCCAATGCCAGTTGGCAAGACCAGGCCCAGCAGCGCCTGCGTGATGTGGTGCAAAGCCAGCCGGTGCTGGTGCAGATTTCTGCGGCCAAGCGTTTGCGCGATCAAGCCGAGCAACTCTCGCAGGCACAAGGCCAAAACGAGGTGACTGAAGCCCATGTGAACGCGGCCAGCCGCGAGCTGGGTTTGGGGGTGGCGGCATGAGCCACACCCGGTTCAACACAACAGCAGGGGCCGACATGTGCGGTGCCTTGACCAGGATGTCGTGGCCTTTGGCTGCGGATGCCCATCTGCGCGGGCTGTGCGCAACCCGGGTCGTAAGGCCTCTTTGAAAGGAGCAAAACATGTCCACCAAGACATCAATATCCGGACTCACCGATGAGGAAGCCCAGGAGTTCCACCACTACTGGATGCAGGGCACCGTGGGCTTTACAGCGGTTGCTGTGCTGGCCCACATCCTGGTCTGGGCGTGGCGTCCCTGGTTCTGATTCAGAGCCTGATTTTTCAACCATAGATTGACGGAGTCACGGTCATGCCCAACACCACCCACCTCAACGAGACCCATTCGCGTGCGGATGAGTCTCCTGCTTACTGGTCCATTTTCCTCATCGGATTCGGATGCCTGTTTGTGGTCGTCGTTCTGGCCAAACTGGTCGGCGTTCACTGGCGAGATCTGTTGCCTGGTGCAGAAGATGCCAAGAGCATGAGTCAGGGGGTCAAAGCTGCTGTGTACACCTTCATGTCCCACATCATTTAGGAGATTCACCATGTGGAGAATTTGGCGACTTTACGACCCTTTGCGTGCCATGGTGCTGCAGGGTATTTTCTTGTTTGGCCTGGCCGCGATGATTCACCTCATCTTGCTCAGCACCAACAAATTCAACTGGCTCGACGGCGCGAAAAAACCCGTAGCAGCATCGGCGCAAAACTCGCCGCTGCCCGCTGCTGTGGCTTCGCTCCCAGCGCCCAAGTCCTGATCCAGGACTTGCCGTCCAGGTGCTGTCATTGAACCCCGCTCAATGCAGCACCTGTTCATCCACTGAAGGCAGGAGGACCCAACCATGGCCATGCTGAATTTTGAGAAAAAGTACCGTGTTCGCGGTGGTACCCTGCTGGGTGGTGATTTGTTCGACTTTTGGGTCGGCCCCTTTTACGTCGGTTTTTTCGGCGTCACAACCCTTTTCTTTTCGTTCCTGGGCACGGCGCTCATTTTGTGGGGTGCCTCACAAGGCCCGACCTGGAACCTTTGGCAGATCAGCATTGCACCGCCTGATTTGTCGTACGGCCTGCGCTTTGCACCCCTGATGGAAGGCGGCCTGTGGCAGCTCATCACGGTGTGTGCCCTCGGCGCCTTTGGCTCGTGGATGATGCGCGAGGTCGAGATCTGCCGCAAGCTGGGCATGGGCTTTCATGTGCCTGTGGCTTTTGGGGTCGCGATATCTGCTTACTTCACCCTGGTGGTGATTCGCCCAGTGCTCATGGGTGCTTGGGGCCACGGTTTTCCGTATGGCATTTACAGCCATCTGGATTGGGTCTCCAACGTCGGCTACCAGTACCTGCATTTTCACTACAACCCGGCGCACATGATCGCCGTGAGTTTCTTTTTCGCCAGCGTGTTTGCTTTGTCCTTGCACGGTGGTTTGATTTTGTCTTCTACCAACCCAGCACCCGGCACTTTTGTCAAAACGCCTGCGCATGAAGACACGTTCTTTCGCGACATCATCGGTTACTCGATCGGCACCTTGGGCATTCACCGTTTGGGTCTGTTCTTGGCACTGGCTGCTGTGTTGTTCAGCGCCCTTTGCATCGTGCTCAGTGGTCCCTTCTGGAGCCGTGGCTGGCCCGAGTGGTGGAGTTGGTGGTTGAACATGCCGATCTGGTCCCAGTGGCCCGTCTGAGATGGACTGAACGCACACAGACCGAATCCAAAGAATTGAGGAGTTAAGCAAATGGCCAACTATCAAAACCTGTTCACCACGGTGCAAGCCGTGGGTCCGGTGCACCAAGGGGTGCCGCTCGGACAAGGCAACAGTCCGCGCACGGGACAGCCCTTGATCAACTACTGGGTGGGCAAGCTGGGCAATGCGCAGCTGGGTCCCATTTACTTGGGCGGTTTGGGCTTGATCTCGCTGATCCTGGGCCTGATCGCCTTCACCCTGATTGGCATGAACATGCTGGCTTCGGTCAATTACGACCCGATTCAGTTTGTGCGCCAGCTGTTCTGGTTGTCCCTCGAGCCGCCTGCTCCCAGTTACGGCTTGAGCATGCCGCCCCTGAACCAAGGTGGCTGGTTCCTGATTGTGGGCCTTTTTCTCACAGCATCGGTGCTGTTCTGGTGGGCCCGTACTTACCGCCGCGCGGTGGAGTTGGGCATGGGCACGCACATCGCTTGGGCCTTTGCTGCAGCCATTTGGTTGTTTCTGGTGCTGGGCTTGTTCCGCCCCATCTTGATGGGCTCTTGGGGTGAGGCTGTGCCTTACGGTATCTTCTCCCACCTCGATTGGACAGCGGCTTTCTCGCTGCGCTATGGCAACTTGTTCTACAACCCGTTCCATGCCTTGTCCATCGTGTTCTTGTATGGTTCGGCCCTGCTGTTCGCCATGCACGGTGCAACCATCTTGGCGGTGACCCGTTTCGGTGGTGAGCGCGAGATTGAGCAAATCACCGACCGCGGTACGGCCTCTGAGCGCGCCGCTTTGTTCTGGCGCTGGACCATGGGCTTTAACGCCACGATGGAATCGATCCACCGTTGGGCTTGGTGGTTTGCAGTCCTGTGTCCCATCACAGGCGGTATCGGCATCTTGCTGACCGGCACGGTGGTGGACAACTGGTACCTGTGGGCCATCAAGCACGGTGTGGCACCACCGTACCCCGAAATTTTCCCAGGGATGGTTGACCCTGCGCTGAGCACTGGAGCCAAGCCATGAACATGACTATTTCCTTCTCTTCTGGCTGGACCGGCCGCATGGTCAAAGCTTTGGGACTGACACTGGCGGGTTTGGTGCTGACAGGCTGTGAGCGCCCGATTCCCGAAAGCGTACAAAGCGGCTACCGGGGCACCGGTATGGTGCAGGTCTACAACCCTCGCCTGCTCGAAGTCAAAACCGAGCTCAATCAACCGCCAGCGGTCATCCCGTCACCTGGGTCCGAAGGCCCCAAGGCTTCGCAGGCTTACAAAAACGTCAAGGTGCTGGGCAACTTGAGCGTGGGCGAGTTCAACCGACTGATGGTCTCGATGACCAACTGGGTGGCTCCAAAAGAGGGTTGCGCCTACTGCCACGCCTTGCCTAACTTTGAAGACGACAGCAAGTACACCAAGGTGGTGGCCCGTCGCATGGTCGAGATGACGCAGCACATCAACTCGGATTGGCAGCCGCACGTCGCGCAAACAGGGGTGACTTGCTACACCTGCCACCGCGGCGAACCTGTGCCCAATGCCATCTGGTTCAAAGCCAACCACCAGCCTTACGGATCCAACTTCATGGGTGACAAGGCGGGCCAAAACGAGCCCTCTCCAGTGGTCAATTTGTCTTCTTTGCCCAACGACCCGTTCACACCGTTTTTGCTGGGCAATGAAAACATCCGTCTGAATGGTCCGACAGCGCTGCCATCGGGCAATCGACAGTCGATCAAGCAGGGCGAGTGGACCTATGGCTTGATGACCCACATGTCGACCGCGTTGGGTGTCAATTGCACGTATTGCCACAACACGCAATCGTTCCAAAACTGGGAAATCAGCCCCCCACAACGGTCGACGGCTTGGCATGGGATCCGCATGGCGCGCGATTTGAACCTGGCTTACATGGAACCTTTGACCGAGGTGTTCCCGGCGCACCGCAAGGGACCGTTGGGTGACGTGGCCAAGCTCAACTGTGCCACTTGCCACCAAGGCGCTTACAAACCGCTCAATGGTGCACCCATGGCCAAAGACTTCCCTGAGCTACTCAAGCCCGCTTTGGCCGCTGCCAAAGTTGCGGCCAAGTAGTCTCACCAGCGCCAAACCGGACACTTGTCATGGAAGCCAGCCCGACCCTTCATGACCCGCTGTCCGGCGTGGTGGTGGTGCTGCTGGCGGACTTTTTGCGACAACACCAAGGTTGGGGTTGGTTGCGCTTGGTCGCAGGCGCGACGCCTTACAAAGATGTACCCGGCTTGACCATGGTCAAGGTCATGGGCAGCGGGCATGGCGGGGGCTTTAGCCTCAGGCCCAGCGCCACGCACCAAGGCCTGATCTGCAATTTCAGTCATCTCGATTTGGCGCTTCAGTTTTTGGACAGTTCTGCAGTACAGGCTTACCGCAGCCGCGCTCGCGAGTGTTGGACGGGCGTGCTGTCGGTGCAGTCGGCCAGAGGCCATTGGGACAAGCAAGCCTGGCAGACCAGCAGCCCCGAAGCTTTGGGCTCGCATACCGACAGACAAGAGGATGGGCGTGCACCTTTGGCGGTGCTGACACGGGCCAGCATTGTGCCCACCAAGGCCATGGCTTTTTGGCGTTATGCACCTGCGGCACAGGCCGATCTGTCACAAGCCCCTGGCTGCCTTTTGGCCATGGGATTGGGCGAAGCGCCCTTGGTACGTCAATGCACCTTCAGTTTGTGGCAAGACACCGCCAGCATGCTTCAGTACGCCCGGCAAGGTGCGCACCAAGTGGCCAGTGCCGCTGCCTACAAACATCAGTTTTTCTCGGAATCGCTTTTTGTTCGCATGCAGGTTTTGCAAATGGCCGGCGTTTGGATGGGCCGCAGTTATGAACCTCAGGTGATCAAAGTACCCTTCGCCGCACCATCTGCTGCGCTGGAGCCTGATCTGGAGCCCAGCCATGTCTGAGCACCGTGTTGTCATCGTCGGTGCCGGCATGGGCGGCTTGTGCAGTGCTATTTCCTTGGCGTATCAAGGTTTGCATGTGACCGTGGTTGAAGCTTCTGATGCCCCCGGTGGCAAAGTGCACAGCCGCGAAGTCAATGGCGCACACATCGACAGCGGCCCCACCGTGTTCACCATGCGCTGGGTCTTGGATGACTTGTTGCGCAGCGTAGGCACCAGTGTCGAGTCTGAGATGCGCATTTCGCCTTTGCAGGTCTTGGCACGGCATTTTTGGCCCGATGGCAGCCAGCTCGATTTGTCGGCCAACGCTCAAGAAAGCGAAGCGGCCATTGCAGCTTGGTCAAGTGGCAATGAAGCACGCCGTTTTCGCGAATTTTGTAAAACCACGCGTCAGCTTTATGCCGCGCTCGAAGGCCCGATGATCCGTGCCCAGCGTCCCAACATGGGGCGGTTCATGGGTGACTTGGGTTTCAAGGGTCTTGGCGTTTTGGCGCAACTTGGGCCCATGCGGAGCCTGTGGCAGCAGTTGGGTCAACAATTTTCAGATCCGCGTTTGCGTCAATTGTTCGCACGGTATGCCACCTACTGCGGCTCATCACCGTGGCAGTCTCCCGCCACATTGATGTTGATTGCGCAAGTCGAAATGGACGGGGTATGGTCGGTGGATGGGGGCATGGTCGGTATGGCTCAAGCGCTGGCCCGTGTAGCCAAACAACATGGTGCAATGTTTCGTTACCAAAGCACTTGCCAGCGCATTGAGCAGCGCCAAGGCAAGGTGAGTGGTGTGCACTTGCAATCGGGTGAATTTTTGCCTGCAGACCGAGTGATTTTCAACGGCGATGCAGGCGCTTTGCGCCAAGGTTTGTTGGGCGATGGTGTGCGCCGCGCAGTGCCTTCTGAGGCCCCGCCGCGCTCTTTGTCGGCAGTGACTTGGTCCATGCACACCCCCAGCGAGGGCGTCACCCTTGACCGTCACAACGTGTTTTTTCAAAGCACCTACGCCAGCGAGTTCGAAGACATTTTTGAGCGCCAGCTTTTGCCGCAAAGCCCCACGGTGTATGTGTGCGCGCAAGACCGACCCGCTCAGTTGGCGCCCGGCCTGGCCGAGCGCATTTTTTGTTTGGTCAACGCCCCCGCCTGTGGTGATGGCAACGGCATCACCGAGGAGGCTTTAGAGCAATGCCAAACCCACACTTTTCAGCATCTTCAAAAGCTGGGTCTGTCACTGCAGCCCACGCCGGCCAACAGCATCCGCACGACACCGCAAGATTTCCATCGACGCTTTCCGGCGAGCGGGGGGGCGCTGTACGGGCAGGCGACGCACGGCTGGACCAGCATCTTCAGCAGACCTGGCTCCACCACACCCCTGCAGGGCCTGTATCTGGCGGGGGGCAGCGTGCATCCGGGGCCGGGCGTGCCGATGGCCGCCTTGTCCGGGCAACGGGCGGCCGAGGCCGTGATGGCGAGCCTCGCTTCGACCAAAACGTTCCAGACGGGGGCTACCTTTGGTGGTATGTCGACGCCATGAGTGACGACGGCCAACACGGCATCACCCTCATTGCTTTTGTGGGCAGTGTGTTTTCGCCTTACTACGCTTGGTCGCGTGCCCGAGGCCGAACCAATGCAGACAACCATTGCGCTCTGAATGTGGCCATCTACAGCAAAGGTCAAGGCCGCTGGGCCATGACCGAGCGCGGCCAGCGCCACTGTTCGCGCACTGAGCGCCAGTTCAAGATTGGCCCCAGTCAAATGAGCTGGGATGGTGATTGCCTGAACATCGATATCGACGAAGTGTGTGTGCCTATCCCGCGCCGCATTCGGGGCCGCATCAAACTCTGGCCACAGCAGTTGTTTGGATATTCCACACTGCTGGATGTGGGAGGTCGCCACCGATGGGGGCCTTTGGCGCCATCTTCGCGCATCGAGGTCAACCTCAATGCCCCTGACTTGAAGTGGCAAGGCCACGCTTACTTGGATTCCAACGAGGGCGATGAGCCTGTGGACCAAGGTTTTCATACGTGGGACTGGTCAAGGGCTCGCACGCGCGACGGCAGCACGGTGGTGTTTTATGACATGCAAGCGCCGGGCACCGAAGACCGTGTGTTGTCGCTGCGCTTCAGCCCCAAAGGCGAGGTGGAGCCTATGGCCACGCCACCAGCACAGCAGCTGCCCAAAACGGGTTGGCGCATCGATCGCCGCATGCGCAGTGCGCAAGCCGTGCGTGTGCATGAACAACTTGAAGACACGCCTTTTTACCAGCGTGCTTTGCTGCAATTTGACCACGCGGGTGAGCCTCTGCTCGCCTTTCATGAAACCCTGTCGGTGCCGCGTTTGGTGTCACCGGTGGTTCAAGCCATGCTGCCTTTTCGCATGCCAAGGCGGGCTTGATATGAACAACCTTGAACCTTATTTCAAGGCAACCCCATTCCTGGCCGTGGTGGCCAAGAATAGCCCTCGTGCGGGCCGTGCACGTCTTCTGCAAGGAGAAAACTATGTCTAACTCAGACAAAGTCTGGCCAACGGGACTGACCCAGGCCGAATCGGAAGAGATTCACCGCAATCTCATCCAGGGTACGCAGATTTTCGGCATGATTGCCGCATTTGCTCACCTGTTGGCTTATATCTATTCACCCTGGCTCAAGTAAAGGGGACACCTCATGATCTATTCGAAAATGTGGTTGGTGGTGAAACCTTCGGTTGGTATTCCAGTGTTCATTGCTGCTGTGGCGATCGCGTCCTTCAGCGTGCACTTGGCACTGACCTTGAACACCACCTGGGTGAAGGGCTTCCTCAATGGTGGCGCCAAAGTCGTTGCAACCGCTCCGGCGGATGCGGCGGTCAAGAAGTAACGGGCTTGTCCCGCCGAAAGGCCAGGCGCGCAAGCGCCTGGTCCTTCCTCTATGAACAAAACCAACGCATCGTGGACGCAATCGCTGGCCAATTTGGGGCCACGTTTTTTGCCTTTTGCCGACGCCGCCAGTGAAGATTTGCCACTGTCGCGTTTGCTGCGCCTGTCTTTGTTTCAAATTTCTGTGGGCATGGCGATGGTCATGCTCGTGGGCACTCTCAACCGCGTGATGATTGTGGAGCTCAAAGTCTCCGCCACGCTGGTGTCCTTCATGGTGGCGCTGCCCCTGCTCATTGCGCCGCTGCGTGCCCTCATTGGTTTTCGCTCTGACAACCACCGCTCGCAACTGGGCTGGCGTCGGGTGCCCTACATTTGGATGGGCAGCTTGCTGCAGTTTGGTGGTTTTTCCATCATGCCTTTTGCGCTGCTGGTCTTGGCCGGTGCTGGACAGTCCAGTCAGGCGCCGGCATGGGTGGGTCAAGTGGGAGCGGCAGGAGCCTTCCTGTTGGTGGGCCTGGGCATGCACACGGTACAAACCGCAGGTCTGGCTTTGGCCACCGACTTGGCGCCCCCAGAGCGTCAACCCCAAGTGGTGGGCCTGATGTATGTGATGCAGTTGGTCGGCATGATCGGCAGCGCTTTGGTCTTGGGCTATTTGCTGCACGACTACAGCCCCGGCCAACTCATTCGGGTGGTGCAAGCCGTGGCCGTGACCACACTGGTTTTGAATGTGGTCGCGCTTTGGAAGCAAGAACCGCGCAGCCGCATGCGCAAACCTGGCACGCCCATCGAATACACCTTTCAACAATCGTGGCAACTGTTTTGCAAAGACCAGCACACCGTTAGGCGGTTGTTGGCGGTGGGCTTGGGGACCATGGCATTCACGATGGAAGACGTGCTGCTCGAACCCTATGGTGGCGAGATTTTGCACATGAGCGTGTCCAGCACCACGTTGCTTTCGGCCACACTGGCCCTGGGCGGTTTGCTCGGTTTTGCTTGGGCCTCTCGCGTGCTGGGGCGGGGGGCTGACGCGTACCGAATGTCCGGATGGGGCGCCTGGATCGGCTTGCCGGCCTTTGTGGCGGTGATGGCTTCGGCTCCGCTGGCATCGCCAACGGTGTTTGTGTTGGGCATCTTTTTGATCGGCCTGGGCGGCGGTTTGTTTGCCCACGGCACCTTGACGGCCAGCATGCAGTTGGCCCCACCCAGTCAGGTCGGCTTGGCCATGGGCGCTTGGGGCGCGGTGCAAGCCACGGCTGCGGGTCTGGGCATGGCGTTGGGTGGAATTTTGCGGGACTCCGTCGCCATGGTCTCCACCCCAGTCATGGGCTACTCGGCGGTTTATTTGATCGAAATCTTGCTGCTCGCTCTGACCTTGTGGGCGATGGGACCTTTGATCAACGCTGCGGTGCGGCCCAACACCAACTCTGCATAATCACCCACTTCACAACCCTTCACCTCGACCCACCACCCTAGGACTCACCATGGAAATCAAACACATTCTCATCATCATGTTCGCGGTTTTCTGCCTGTTCATGTTGGCCAATTGGTTCAACCGCCCACGCAAGTGAACCTCTGACAGGACGGGTCACGCCCATGAAAAAAAGCCACCGCGAGGTGGCTTTTTTGTCGGCAACTGAATTGATCAGTTGCGGGTGTCGCGGTAACCGCTGCCGTAACCCGTGGTGGGTTCTTTGGGCTTGGAGATGTTCACCACGATGGAGCGACCGCTGACCGACATGCCGTTCAGGCCCGTGATGGCGGCTTGGGCTTCTTCGGCGCTGGACATTTCCACAAAGGCAAAACCCTTGGAGCGGCCGGTGTCGCGGTCCATCATGACTTTGGCCGACAGAACGCCGCCAAATTCAGAAAAGTTTTGACGCAGGCTGGCGTCGTCGATGGTGTAGGGCAAGTTGCCCACGTAAATTTTGCTGCTCATGCTTGAGCCTTTCAGAGAGGTGGCGTGGCAGCTTCAAAACGAAGCCGTCATGCAGGAAAAAGCGGATTCTTGGCAGATGCCCAGAAGCCGCAGGGAAACGCGCCAGGGGCCTTGAGGCCTTAGCGCATTTGATCGGTACTGGGGCTGTTTTGCGGCCAGTCGCGCGTGGTGTCGAGGACGCCGCGCGCAGCATGTTGGGTGAAAGCACAAGCCGAGCGGCGCAGGGCGGCCGTCAGGTCCAGGCCTTGCAGAGCAGGGCGGGCCTGGCGCAAAGCTGTGGCAGCTGTTGTTCGGCCAAGGCCGGTGCAAAAAGGGTGTGTCGAGGGCGAAGCGACCGGGGAGCCCGTGCGGGTGGTAATCGGAGAAATCAAAATCAATCGGGTCGCCAACCATCCAGGGGCTTGCGCAGAGCTGTGAGAAAAATGCCGAGGCCTGCAGCTCAACAGGAGACGGTGTTCGAAGTCAATCGATGCCAATGCAGACGCCTTGTGAGCTTTCTGCGAGTTGTTCATGCGGGTGTTGCAGAACAAGTCAAAACTATATTCTCAATTGAAATAAAAGTCAAATTTTTTATTTCCATAAGTTTTAAATAAGTCAAGGCCCATTCACAACGTGGCGCACCAACAAGAGGGACAGCACCCACAGGGTCAGGCCAATCAGCGCGTCCAGCACTTGCCAGGCGCGCGGCCGTGCAAACCAGGGGGCCAGCCAGCGCGCCCCAAAACCCAAGGCGCTGAACCACAACAAGCTGGCCGCACTGGCCCCGGCCGCAAACCAGCCTTGCAAAGGTGCAGGCTGCTGCGCGCCGATGCTGCCCACCAGCAGCACCGTGTCCAAATACACATGCGGGTTGAGCAAGGTGAAAGCTGCCGCTTGCGCCAGCACCGTCCCACAGCTCAGACTTTGGCCAGACTCCGCCACAGCCAGCGAGCTGGCCTGGCGCGCCCGATGCAGCGCTTGCCAACCATACACGGCCAAAAATGCCGCCCCACCCAAAGCCAGCGCTTTGGCCAGCGCAGGCCGCTCACCCACGGCTTGCGCCATGCCCAGCACGCCCGCCGTGATCAGCAGCGCATCGGCCAACGCGCAAAAAGCCACCACGCTGCCCACATGCTCGCGGCGCAGACCCTGGCGCAACACAAAAGCGTTTTGCGCCCCAATGGCCACAATCAGGCCCAGGCTCAAAAACAGCCCTTGGACAAAGACGGTACCCACGCCGGAAATGGTGTCGTTCAAGTTCATGGGGTGAGAGCTTGTCAGCCTTGCGATATGAAGACAAACTGTCTTTCATTCATCAGCTTTAGAAAAACCAATAGATGCGCACCATCTCGTCCATGTCAATGTCGCGGGGCCGGTTCATCGGATGACAGCGCCTGTGCTGTTGTTCATCCAGCATCTCTTGTCGGAATGGCATTGAAGGCTTCGGGCATGCCTTGCCATTGCGCAAAAAATCCGTCTTGGGCGTGGGGCGCTGGCGGTGAGGTTTGTTTGAGCATGACTTCCAAGCCCGCCAGGGCGCTGTCAATCAAGGGCAGAGGGATGTGCGGCTGCAAAAGTCGGGCGTAGCCTGCCAAGCCTGCGCCGCCCAGGATGATGGCGGCCACACCGGACTGAGCTGCTTGCTGGCAAGCCTGAGTCAAGCAGCGAATCGCCATGTCAGGATCGGCCTGGAGTGCCGCCCCGGTGGGCGCCACGGTCTCGATGTGCCGCAGTTGTGCCCCAAAGCCCAGGCTCACCGCCAAACGGTGCAGCATGGGTTTCCAGCGCTCCCCGCCGGTCACGATGGCAAACGGACCGTGCGATGCGGCCTGATTGAAGGAGGCCTCGGCCAGGCCAGTCACCGGGCAGCCACTGACTTCGCGCAGCGCGAACAAACCCGGGTCGCCAAAGCAGCCAATCAGCACGCCATTGAGCGAACCGGAAGCGGCGCTTTGCTGGTTTGCCCAGGCATCCACGCAAGCATGTGCAGCCACTGCATGGCTGGCCTCGCAGGCGATGTACTGCGCACCAAAGCGGGCGGTTCGCACCGCCAATTGAACGCCTTGCGGCAATAAGGGGCGCAAAACATCTTGCAGGCGCTGAGTGGTCAAGGCATTGGTGTTCGGGTTGATCAGCAAATAGCGGCGTTGTGCGGTGGTGTCCATGATGCTTATTCCTTTTCAGAGCCCATGCGCAGGGTTGATGGCCTTTTGGAGTGGCGTCAGCCAAGGCCCTGGGTCCAACCATTCGCCATGTCTGAAGTCCGTATGCAAGAGGTATGAGGCCGATGATTGATGGGTCATGGTGCTGGCGTTTGGATGATGAAGGCTGGATTCATTGCATACAAAAAAACACCAAATTGGGGTTTTTCACCATAGGTGCTAACCAGAATGGTGCCAGAAAACACCATTGTTGTGCCTTGTTGATAAGAAAAAAATGGTCATTTGAAGTGCTGGCGTCATTTGCCCGCTGGATGGGATGGTGGGACACATCGGGCACGGCGATTGCATACAAAAAGTGCTTGCCAGACTTTTAAAGCTTATGTTAATTTAAGGAACCGATCTGTTGGTTCCTTAGGTCTGGTGCACATTTTTTCAACGCACTTTTTTCTGGAGTCTTGTGATGAAGCGGTCTATCCTTTCCACTCGTTTGCCCACATCTTGGGCGTTCACCATGGCTGTCGGGATGGGGCTCAGCGCCATCTCCATGGCGGTTCAGGCGCAAGAAAAAGTCTTGCGCATCGCCATGACGGCGGCGGACATTCCCCGCACCTTGGGGCAGCCTGACCAAGGCTTTGAAGGCAACCGGTTCACCGGCATCCCGATGTACGACGCCTTGACCCATTGGGACTTGTCCAAATCGGATGGCCCCAGTGTGCTGATTCCTGGCTTGGCCACTTCGTGGGCTGTTGGTGCCAGTGATAAAACAAAATGGACCTTCAAACTGCGTCCTGGTGTGAGGTTCCATGACGGTTCGGCTGTCAACGCCGATGCCATTGTTTGGAACGTGCGCAAGGTGTTGGACAAAGACGCGGTTCATTTTGATGCCAGCCAGGTGGGCGTGACCGCTTCGCGCATGCCCACACTGCGCAGCGCTCGAAAAATCGATGATCTGACGGTGGAGTTGACCACCAGCGAACCCGATGCTTTCTTGCCCATCAACTTGACCAATTTGTTCATTGCTTCGCCCAGCCATTGGCAAAAGAAATTTGATGCCGCTGCAGGTGCCACGCCTGCTGACAAATCCAGGGCGGCGTGGACCGCATTTGCGGCAGATGCCTCGGGCTCCGGACCCTTCAAGATGGCCCGATTCGTGCCGCGTGAGCGCTTAGAGATGGTGGCCAACAAAACCTATTGGGACGCCAAGCGCGTGCCCAAGGTCGACCGGGTGGTGCTGGTCCCCATTCCTGAGGCCAATGCCCGCACCGCTGCTTTGCTCGGTGGTCAGGTCGACTGGATTGAGGCGCCCGCCCCCGATGCCATGCCGCAAATTCGCCAGCGCGGCTTCAAGATTGAAAGCAATGCCCAGCCCCATGTCTGGCCTTGGCAGTTGTCATTTGCCGAAGGCTCACCTTGGTTGGACAGGCGGGTACGCCATGCGGCCAACCTGTGTGTCGACCGTGAGGGTCTGAGAACCCTCCTGGGCGGCATGATGGCTGCGCCTAAAGGCACCGTGCCACCGGGCCACCCTTGGTGGGGCAATCCCAAATTTGACATCAAGTACGACGTGAATGCGGCCAAGGCCTTGATGACTCAAGCGGGCCACAGCGCCGCCAAACCCCTCAAAGTCAAGGTGCAAATTTCGGCATCGGGTTCAGGCCAGATGCAGCCTTTGCCCATGAACGAGTTTGTTCAGCAGTCGCTCAAACAGTGCTTCTTTGATGTGCAGTTTGATGTGATCGAATGGAACACCTTGTTCACCAACTGGCGTCGTGGTGCCAAAGACCCGACGGCCAACGGTGCCGACGCCATCAACGTGAGTTATGCCGCCATGGACCCCTTCTTTGGACTGGTGCGCTTCACCAGCACTGGCACCTTCCCGCCGGTGTCCAACAACTGGGGTTACTTTGGCAATCCGGAATTTGACAAATTGATCACCGATGCACGGACTCAGTTTGAGGATAAGAGGCGTGATGAGGCATTGGCCAGGTTGCACGCCCGCATTGTCGAAGAAGCGCCTTTTGTCTGGATTGCCCATGACGTGGGGCCCCGTGCCATGAGTTCCAAAGTCAAAGGCTTCGTGCAACCCCGCAGCTGGTTTGTCGATTTGGCGCCAGTGTCGGTGGACTGATCGTCCAGGTGTGGGCCTGCTGGCCCACACCCCAGGGTGCGCAACCAAGCCATGCTTGGCTGCGCATCGTTTTGATTGCAGTTTTGGAGTGCTGGCATGCTCGGCTTTTTGTTGCGGCGTCTGATTTATTCCTTGCCCATCATGCTGGGGGTGGCGCTGGTTTGTTTTGCCTTGGTGCACCTGGCACCGGGTGACCCTCTGGTGTCGATTTTGCCGCCGGACGCATCGGCCGACTTGCAAGCGCAGTTGATCGAGTTGTACGGCTTTAACCGCTCGTATCCTGAGCAATTTGTGACTTGGGTCTGGCGTGCTTTGCAGGGTGACCTGGGCACCTCCATTGCCAGCAACCGCCCGGTGGCGACCGAGGTCATGACCGCCGTGGGCAACACCTTGCGACTGGCCATGCTGGCCACCCTGATCGGGTTTGTGCTGGGCTGTTTCTTTGGTTTTGTGGCCGGGTATTTCCAGAACTCATGGTTGGACAAGTTTGCTTCTTTGCTGTCTGTGCTGGGCGTCAGTGTCCCGCACTACTGGCTGGGCATGGTCTTGGTGATTGTGTTTTCTTCGATCCTGATGTGGCTGCCGCCCGGTGGCGCTGGGCCGGGTGGCTCCAGCCAATGGGTTTGGGACTGGGAACATGTCAAGCACATGCTCTTGCCTGCGATCACCATGAGCGTGATCCCGATGGGCATCATTGCGCGCACGGTGCGGGCCTTGGTGGCCGACATCTTGGCGCAAGAGTTCATTGTCGGTTTGCGCGCCAAGGGCTTGACCAATTTGGGTATTTTTTGGCATGTGGTCAAAAATGCAGCCCCCACGGCCCTGGCGGTGATGGGCTTGCAGTTGGGTTACCTGCTCGGGGGCTCGATCCTGATTGAGACGGTTTTTTCTTGGCCTGGCACGGGCTTCTTGCTGAACTCGGCCATCTTCCAGCGCGACTTGCCTTTGCTGCAAGGCACGATCTTGGTGCTGGCCATGTTTTTTGTGGTGCTCAACCTCATTGTGGATGTGATCCAGACCTTGCTGGACCCTCGCATTGCACGCACTTGATCACGACCCCAAGGAATTGACATGACTTTATTGAATGCGGCTGCGAGCCCCGTGCTACCGCTGGTCTATGAGCGCTCGGCCGGTTATTGGGAAACCGTGTGGCGTCGTTTTTTACGTGACAAAGTGGCCGTGGGTGCCGCTTTGGTGGTGCTGTTGTTGATGGTGCTGGCTGTTTTAGGGCCTTGGCTGGCACCCATGGACCCGTACCAGTCCGCCATGCTCAAACGCCTCAAGCCGATTGGCTTTGAAGGCCACCCCTTGGGCACCGACGAGTTGGGCCGCGACATGCTCAGCCGCTTGATGGTGGGGGCCAGGTTGTCTTTGTTCATGGGCATCACCCCCGTCATTTGTGCCTTTGTCATCGGCTCGCTGATCGGTATCACCGCCGGTTACATGGGTGGCTGGGTCAACAGCGTGATGATGCGCACCATCGATGTTTTTTACGCTTTTCCTTCGGTGTTGTTGGCCATCGCTTTGTCGGGCGCTCTGGGGGCGGGTATCACCAACTCTCTCATTTCCTTGACGATTGTGTTCATCCCGCCTTTGGCCCGTGTGGCCGAAAGCGTGACCACTCAAATTCGGGGGCGTGATTTTGTCGAGGCAGCCAGGGCTTCTGGCGCATCGGCTTTCACCATCGTGCGCGTGCATGTGCTGGGCAATGTGCTGGGGCCGATTTTTGTGTACGCCACGAGTTTGATTGCGGTGTCCATGATCTTGGCCTCGGGTTTGAGCTTTTTGGGTCTGGGGGTCAAACCACCTGAGCCGGAATGGGGCCTGATGCTCAACACCTTGCGCACCGCCATTTACACGCAACCTTGGATTGCCGCTTTGCCTGGGACGATGATTTTCATGACATCGATTGCTTTCAACCTTCTGGCCGACGGCTTGCGCTCGGCCATGGAAATCAAACAGTGAGGTCCGAATGACAATGGCCAATGATGAGGCTGGTGGATCGAGTCAGCCGATGCTCTCGGTGCGTGGCTTGGTCAAGCACTTCCCACTCAAGAAAGACTTGTTAGGGCGCAGTGCTGGCGTGGTGCGCGCCGTCGATGGGGTGAGCTTTGAGGTGTTCAAGGGCGAGACCTTGGGCGTGGTGGGCGAGTCCGGTTGCGGCAAGTCGACCACGGCGCGTTTGCTCATGCAGCTGATCACGCCCGACCAAGGCGAGCTGGTGTTCGATGGCCAGACGGTGGGCAGCAAGTCGCTGCCTTTGAAGGACTATCGGCGTCAGGCCCAAATGGTGTTTCAAGACAGCTACGCGTCCTTGAATCCACGCCTGACCATGGAGGACTCGATTGCATTTGCCCCCATGGTGCATGGATTGCCCGAACGCGAGGCCATTGACCGGGCACGTGACTTGCTCGAACGGGTAGGGCTGGCGCCGCAGCGCTTTGCCGAGCGCTACCCCCATGAGTTGTCAGGCGGGCAAAGGCAGCGTGTCAACATCGCCCGAGCCTTGGCTTTGCAGTCGCGTTTGATCATCCTGGACGAGGCGGTCTCTGCCCTGGACAAGTCGGTGGAAGCGCAGGTGCTCAACCTCTTGCTCGACTTGAAAGAGGCGTTTGGCCTGACTTACATCTTCATCAGCCACGACCTGAATGTGGTGCGCTACATGAGCGACCGGGTCATGGTGATGTACCTGGGACAAGTGGTGGAAGTGGGCGACAGTGAAACCCTGTTCAAGCATGCCGCTCACCCCTACACGCAAGCCTTGCTCTCGTCCATCCCGACTCTGGACCCGGATCGGCGCACCGAAACCCCGCCATTGGCAGGTGACCCGCCCAATCCCATCAACCCGCCCAGTGGCTGTCGTTTTCACACCCGCTGTGTGCACGCCCAAGCCATTTGCAGCGAAAAGATGCCGGTGTTGGCCCAAGCCCAGCATGGCCAACAGGTGGCCTGCTGGATGCATGTGGCCGGCGCTGCCCACACCGGGGCACCCGCAGTGCAAAGCTCGGTCAAACCTTTGGAGGTTGCGGCATGAAACCCGATACGCCAACACCCCCATATGTGGACATCCGCCAGTTGCACGTCACCTTCACCGGCGGCAAAAAACCCGTTCAGGCGGTCTCGGGCGTGGACTTGCGCGTGCAACGCGGCGAGGTGGTCGCGCTGATTGGCGAGTCAGGTTCTGGCAAGAGCGTCACCTTGCGCACCGTGCTGCGTTTGCATGCCGAAAAGAAAACCCAAATTTCAGGGCAAATCCGGGTGGGCGATCAGGATGTGCTCTCGTTGTCTCAGGACCAACTCAGCCGCTTCCGTGGGCGCGTGGCGTCTATGATTTTTCAGGAACCCTTGCTGGCGCTGGACCCGGTTTACAGCGTGGGCCAGCAAATCATCGAAACCATTCGGCGTCACGAAAATGTGAGCGAGGACACGGCCAGGCAGCGGGCCTTGGCCTTGTTTGAGCGGGTACGAATTCCGAGCCCTGAGCGTCGTTTGCAGGCGTATCCGCATGAGATGTCGGGTGGCATGCGCCAGCGCGCCATGATTGCCCTGGCCCTGGCTTGCCAGCCCCAGTTGCTGCTGGCCGATGAACCCACCACCGCATTGGACGCGACCGTCCAAATCCAGATCCTGCTGCTCTTGCGTGAGTTGCAAAAAGAAATGGGCTTGTCGGTGATTTTTGTTACCCACGATATCGGTGCTGCCGTGGAGGTGGCCGATCGGATTGCCGTGATGTATGCCGGCCGCATTGTGGAGGAGGGGCCTGCCCGCACCTTGATGCGCGAGCCTCGGCACCCCTATACCCGTGCTTTGCTGCAAAGCCGTGCCGACGGCGCTTTGGCCAAAGGCCAGCGCCTGGAAACGATTGCTGGCTCACCGCCTGATTTGACGAACCTGCCAGAGGGCTGCGCCTTTGCCAGCCGTTGCAAGATGGCGGTGCCAGAATGCTCGGCCACACGCCCGGACGTGACCTGGCTGGCCGATGGCCACAGTGTTCGTTGCTTGCTGGCCCAACCTCAGCAAGTGGCCTGATCATTTTTTCAAAGTGAGTTGAAAATGAGCCGACACACCGACGTTCTGTGGGACTCCGCCCACGCCTTCATGCCTTACCCCTCCAGCCTTGTGGCCCACGCTGCCACGGGTCCTTTGTCGGGTCTGAGCTTTGCGGCCAAAGACATCTACCACGTCAAGGGCTACCCCACCAGTGGCGGTCAACCCATGCTCATGGCCTTGTGGGGCGTTCAAGACCGAACGGCCCCGGTGGTACAAAGTTTGCTCGACGCAGGTGCCCGCTTTGTTGGCAAAACCGTCACCGACGAATTGGCGTTTTCCATGAACGGTCAAAATGCCCATTTCGGCGCGCCGATCAACGGCGCGGTGGCCGAGCGCATCAGCGGTGGATCCTCTTCGGGTTCGGCGTCTGCCGTGTCCAACCGCTTGTGCGATTTTGCGTTGGGCTCAGACACCGGCGGCTCGGTGCGCGCCCCCGCCAACCATTGCGGTCTGGTCGGCATGCGGCCCAGCCATGGCCGGATCAGTTTGCAAGACACCATGGCCTTGTCGCCCAGCTTGGACACTTGTGGCTGGTTTGCCCGCGATGTGCCCACCTTTGCCCGTGTGGCGGATGTCTTGTTGGGCCAGGATGCGCAGCCCTTGCCCGATCAGATTCGCGTGTTGGCCCCGACTGACATGTGGGCACTGGCCACGCCAGGGGCCCTCAAAGCCCTCAAGCCAGTGCGGCAAAACGTGGAGCAATGCTTGGGCAAGGCCAAACCGGTTCGCATCATGCAGAGTGACATGGACACCATGTACTGGCATTTCCGCGCCATTCAGGGACGTGAGGCCTGGGATGTGCATGGTGGTTTTCTTCAGCGTTTCCAGCCGGTGTTGGGCGCTGCGGTGGCCCAGCGCTTTGACTGGTCTTCCAAAGTCACGGACGAGCAAGTGGCCAAGGCGCGGGCTTTCCGCGAAGGCTGGCGCACGCACATGCAACACATCTTGGGCACTGACGGCGTGCTCTTGATGCCCACCATGCCCGATGTGGCTCCTTGGATCCGTCAGACCGATGCCGAGCTGGAGGACTACCGCAACCGGGCCACCAGCTTGTTGTGCGTGTCGGGCATGGCGGGCTTGCCGCAAGTGAGCTTGCCGTTGGCCAGCCATCAGGGCGCACCCTTGGGCATTTCTTTGGTGGGACCAGAAGGCTCAGACCGCAGTCTGGTCAAACTGGCAGAACACATCCACCAAACCTGGTCCTGAAACCCGCAGGGTCATCCCATGGGAGCGGCATCAAAGGGGACTCAGGCGCACGCTCAAAGGCAGTGAATGAATCTCGCAATCTTCGGTCGGGCCTTGGCGCTCCAGCACCAAAAAGGCGCCATTGTCCAAGGCCATCAGAGGGTGATGCCAGGTGCCTTTGTGCAGCGTGAAGCCCTGCTGACCCGTGACCTCAAAGCACTTGAGCGTGCGCAGGTCGGGCTGGTCTTGGCCCAATGCCACCAGCAAACGACAGCGCGCACCTGTCAATGGCACAAAGGTCTGGCTGCCGCGTCGGTGCCGCTCCAGCATGTGGCAAGGGCCCTCGGGGTTTTGCGCCAGCGCATGGAATACCGCCAACACCGCCTGTCCATCATCGCCTGCCAAGTCCAGCGCATCGGGCAAATTCAGGCGCCCGCTGGTGCCTTGGTTGATGGTTTGCTGGGCCGGTTCAAACAAATTCAACACCTCGCCATAGGGCGAAAAAGCATGAGGATTCAGGGGCTGGCAAGTCAGGATGCCAAGGGTTTGTTCAGTGTTCATGAAATGACTCGGTTACCAGGGAGTCATCATGACAGATGACCGTCGAATGGGCGTTCCCCTGCCTCGAAAAACCAAGCCTGACAAGCCCATCCAGACCCTGACAGGGTTGACGGCCATCCCTGAGGGTTCAAGTGTTCCGCCGGCGCGTGCAGGGGTGCCCAGCACAGGTGCTGATCGGGTGTATGAGGCGATTTATCAGGCCGTTTTGGAGCGCCGACTGTCCCCGGGTGAACGCTTGCGCGAGCAAGAGTTGGCTGAACAGTTCAACGTGTCTCGCACCTTGGTGCGCCAAGCACTCCAACGTCTGGCGCAAGAGCAGGTCATCGAATTGCTGCACAACCGAGGTGCACGCGTGCCCATCCCCAGTCTGGAAGATGCGGGCAGTGTTTTTGATGCCCGCAGGGTGGTGGAGTGCGAAGTGGCCAGGCAACTGGCCGGGCGACTGAGCGCCGAGCAATTGCAGACCTTGCAGCATTTGGCCGCCAGTGAAACCGAGGCCGATCGCCAGGGGGAGCATGCGTTGGCCATTCGTCTTTCGGGTGAATTTCACCAAGCCATGGCGCACATGCACGGCAACCCGGTTTTGACCCGGTGGCTCAATGGTTTGCTGCCCACCACGTCTTTGCTCATGTCCCGCTTCAAACGCCAAGGGGGGCAAGTCTGTGTGGCCCATCGCCATGTCGACTTGATAGCGGCCCTGCAAAAAAATCCTGCGGCGGCTGGCGCTGAAATGCGCAAACACCTCAACGAACTGGAGCAGTCCCTGACGACGCCAACGACCCCTCGCCGACAATTGCGCGATGTCTTTCAAGCCTACCGTGACAGCCCTGAATGAACACCTCTGGAGATCACCCCATGAAGCTCAGTCCCGACACCTTGCCCACCTTGCGCATCGACGCCAACCGTTTGTGGCAATCGCTCATGACGCTGGCCCAAATCGGTGGCACCGAAAAAGGGGGCGTCTGTCGCTTGGCCTTGACCGATCTTGACCGCCAGGGCCGGGACCTGGTCACCTCATGGGCACGCGAAGCAGGCATGACGGTCACGGTCGATCAAATCGGCAACGTCTTCATGCGCAGGGCAGGGCGACAGCCCGACTTGCCGCCCATCATGACCGGCAGTCACATCGACACCCAGCCCACAGGGGGCAAGTTCGACGGCAACTACGGCGTGCTGGCCGGGCTGGAGGTGGTGCGCTGCCTGAATGACCACGGCATCGAAACCGAGGCCCCCATCGAGGTGGCCTTTTGGACCAATGAAGAAGGCTCGCGCTTTGTGCCGGTGATGATGGGCTCGGGCGTTTTTGCGGGGGCTTTTTCGCTGGAGCACGCCTACAAAGCCCAAGACCAAGAGGGTAAAACCGTGCTGGAGGAGTTGCAGCGTATTGGCTATGTCGGCACCGAGGTGCCGGGCCAGCACCCCATCGGCGCGTACTTTGAGGCCCACATCGAGCAAGGCCCGGTGCTGGAAGACGCTGGTGTGACCATTGGGGTGGTCAGCGGATCCTTGGGCATCCGTTGGTTTGACTGCACCGTCACAGGCATGGAGGCCCACGCCGGCCCCACCCCCATGTCCCTGCGCCGGGATGCCTTGCAAGTGGCCACACACTTGATGCAAGCCGTGGTGAGCACGGCCCACCAGCACGCTCCGCACGCCCGGGGCACGGTGGGCATGGTGCATGTGCACCCGAACAGCCGCAATGTCATTCCCGGACGGGTCAAGTTCAGCATTGACTTGCGCAACAACACTGACGCGGGTGTGGATGCGATGGCCGATGAAATCAGATCGGTCGCCCAAAGCTTGCAAGCCAGCACGGGCTTGTCGGTTGAATTGACCTTGGTGTCCAGTTTTTCTGCAACAGCCTTTCATGAGGAATGCATTTCGGCCATCTCGGATGCCACCGTCAATCTGGGTTACAGCCACATGCCTGTGGTTTCAGGGGCTGGTCATGATGCGATTTATGCGGCGCGATGGGCACCCAGCGGCATGATTTTTATCCCTTGCAAGGATGGCATCAGTCACAACGAAATTGAATACGCCAAGCCTGAGCACATCGAAGCGGGCTGCAACGTGTTGCTGCATGCGATGTTGGCCAAGGCCAAAGTGGTTGGATCAACCTGAACTTAGCCCTCAGGCAATTTGATCGGCTGACCCGCTTCCAGCAAATCCATCATCTGCTTCATGACCTGTGGACCGGAGGCCGAGTAGGGGTCAAAGTCTGGGTGCTGCAACCTGACCATGGGGTCGTCAACAGACAGATGGATCAGCGCCATGGACCATTGACCAAAGCGCCTTTCGTTGATTTCTTCGTAATGCAGAATTTCCACGTCTTTGTGGCGCGCATCGGTAGCGATTCTGTGGAACAGCGCGTTGACGCGACTGCGTTGGCCCTCGATGACCTGGAAGAAAAAACCTTGACCCTGACACAACACACCGGTGATGCCCTGGGCCTGGTTGTGCGCTTGGGCTTGCGACAGGATGCTGGTGGTCATGGTGGTGGTCTGTGGGCCGAATGCGCGGCTCACGTAGAGCAAGCGCACGTTGATGTTGTGGCTGGGGACCCTCATCAGGCGCTCCATGTCGAGGGGCGTGTCATGGCGTTTGCATTCATGTGTTGCGGCCAAGGCGCTCTGCTTCGCGGCGCTCCAGCAGGTCGAGCATCCAGGCCACGCGCTGGGGCATGGCACGGTTTGGAAAATAAGCCTTGTTGCCTTTCTGTTGAACAGCATCGCGGCAGCCTTGCACCAAGCCCACGATGGCCTCCAGTGGCTCTGGGGTGTGCGCGCTCACGCGAATCCAGTGCACCTGGGTCCATGCACTGGCCAACAGCATGAGCTTGCGTGTGGTGCTGACCACCGTGCGCTTGTTGACCGAATCCAAGCCATCGCGGCGCAGTTGGTGACCAATTTCGGCGTAGATCATGCTGGCAGCACAAATGGCAGCGCGACAATCTGGCGGCAAGGCCGCGATGCCGGAGTGGGATTGCTTGTACAGGCGGTCGGCCTCTTCCAAAAGGCGTGCCACTACGCCAGCGATGGCAGGTGTGAAAACGGGCTCTGCCATCCACGCTTCAGGATTGACGCCAGCTTCTACAAGCCAGCGGCGCGGCAGGTAAAGGCGGCCAATGCTGGCGTCGTGCCCGACGTCGCGAGCGATGTTGGTGAGTTGCATGGCCACTCCCAACTCGCAGGCGCGGGCCAGCGTGTCCATGCTCTGCGGGCCCATGATCCAGCTCATCATCGCACCCACACTGCCGGCCACCCTTGCGCCATAGGCGTGCAGGTCTTCAATGCTGTCGTAGGTCCGACCCGCTGCATCCCAGGCAAAACCTTCGATCAGGGCGTCGAGCAAATGGCGTGGCAATTTGTACTGTTGCACCAGCAAGCTCAGTGCATGGTCCTCGACATGGTCGTGAGGCGTGCTGTTGTAGATCGCGTCCAAGCGCTCTTTCAACATGACCAAGGGCGTATCGCCTGGTGCGGCTTCGTCCACCAAATCGTCGGCCACACGGCAAAACGCATAGAGCGCGATGGCAGCGGTGCGCACGCGCGGCGGCAGCAAACGGCTGGCTGCAAAAAATGTTTTGGAACCACCTTGCATCATGGCCACGCAAGCCTGCAGGTCGTGCGAATCGAAATCGAGCTCATGCAGCACCACGGGCGCCATGGACTGATTGGCGGCGGGGGTGGCCACGGCGCTCAAGTGGGTTGGGGTGCTGGTTATGGCTTCAGGCCTTGACATGGGGCACCACCGTTTCCAAAGCTTTGGCCGACATGAGAACGCCCGGTACACCTGCGCCTGGGTGCGTGCTGGCACCCACCACAAACAAGCCCGGCACATCTTCACTGCGGTTGTGCGGGCGGAACCAGGCGCTTTGTAGCAGCAAAGGCTCCAGGCCAAAGCCCGCGCCTTTGTAGGACCACAAGTTGTCGTGGAAATCTTGTGGTGTGCTGACCTTGCTGGTCACCATGCAGTCGCGCAGACCTGGCAGCACACTGGCCTCCAAGCTCTCGGCAATCGCTGCGCGGTAGGTCTCGGCAAAGGCGGGCCAATCGGTTCCGCTGTCCAAGTGGGGTACGGGCGAGAGCACATAAAACGTGTCGCAACCCTCTGGGGCCAGTGACGGGTCGGTGGCCGTGGGGCGGTGCAAATACAGGCTGAAGTCGTCGGCCAGTTTGTGTTTTTGAAAGATGTCTTGCAGCAGGCCTTTGTAGCGTGGACCCAGCACCATCATGTGGTGCGGCACGTCTTTGTATTGCTTGGAGGTGCCGAAGTACCAGACGAACAGGCCCATGGAGTATTTGCCGTTGGCAATCTTGCGGTCGGTCCACACGCGGCGGTGCTGCGGGGCCACCAGGTTTTTGTAGGTCCAGGCGGTGTCGCCGTTGCTCACCACAATGTCTGCGGGCACGAACTCACCGCTTTGCAGTTCGACACCGCAGGCGCGGCCGTTTTCAATGCGGATTTGCGTCACAGGTGCGTTGCAACGCAGCGGCACGCCGCGCTCTTGCAGCAGGCTCACCAGGCCTTTGACGATGGCACCCGTGCCGCCCATGGCCGAGTGCACACCCCAGGTGCGTTCCAGCGAGTTGATGAGCGCGTAGGCACAGGTCACGGAAAACGGGTTGCCGCCAATCAGCAGCGGGTGAAAGCTCATCACGATGCGCAGCTTGTCGTTGCGGATGTGTTTGGCCACCAAGCTGTAGAGGCTGCGCCAAGCGCCCATGCGCAAGAAGTCGGGAATGGCTGCCACAAGATCGCTGACTTTGTCAAAAGCCATATCGCCCATGCCCTCAAAACCGAGTGTTTTGCAGCGCTCGGCTTCTTCTAAAAATCTTTCGTAGCCGGGCAGGTCTGATGGTTCAAACCGAGCCACTTCAGCGCGCATGTGCTCGGCGTCGCCGTTGTAGTCAAACCAGGTGCCATCTGCAAAACGCACGCGGTAAAAGGGGTCCATGGCCACCAGCTTCACGTCGTCTGCAAAATTCTTGCCACACAGCGCCCAAAGCTCTTCGAGCAAAAAAGGCGCGGTGATGATGGTGGGGCCGGCATCGAAGGTGAAGCCATCCTGGTGATGCACGTAGGCGCGGCCACCGGGGGCATCGAGTTTTTCAAAGACCTTGACCTCGTACCCTTTGACGCTCAGGCGGATCGCCGCCGCCAGCCCGCCAAAGCCGCTGCCAATGACGACCGCCAGCGGGCGCTGACGCAGCGCCGCTGGGGTGCTCAGATCTGGACCTTTAGGCGCAGTTGGAATGCCGAAACCTTCGCTGCGGTAAGCATGGGTGAGCGTGGGCGTCTGGGTGTTCATGGGGGCCTTCAAGGGGGTGTGGTCAAAGCCGGTTTGCTGGTTTGGCCCATGGCCCAACCCCACAGCCGCTCCAGTGGCCAAGGGAAAATCATGATGACGTGTTCAACAATGGCCAACCCGAGCAGCGTGGCCAGCATGACCCAACCGGTGGTGATGGCCACAGCACCTTGTTGTGCGAGCCAGACCAGCCAAAACCAAGTGCCCATGGCCACGCTCATGGACAGCACAAACCACAGCGACATGCCGCTGGTGGTGCGGAAATAACTGGCCAAGTAGGCCAAGTGCTCAGGCAGGTATTGCGCGCCGTTTTGCGGCACGCCAAAAAACAAATTCAGTTTGGCCGACAGGCGCATGCACCACAGCAGTGCAAAGGTGCATATGGCCACATGGCTGACCTGGCCCTCTTGCATCCACCACAGCACAGCAAAATTCGCCAGCAAGGCCAGCTCGTGGTACAGCATGACTTGCACCGACTGCACAAAACGCGGCCAACCCGTGACGCCTGAATCCAGTGGGGTTTTGCGCGGCCCGGTGATCCAGCCCGTGAGGAAGGTCAACTCGTGCCAGCCCCACATGACAATCACGCTGCCAAAAGCGAGGTAGGCGTTGAACACGCTGACCTCTTGCATGCTGTGGGCCACGCCCCAAAAACTCAAAGCCAAAAGCACCGTCCAACCGCCCAAGCTGAAACGGAAGCTGCGCGCAGGCAGCCGGTCGAGCCACAAAATCACACCCGTGCCGAGCCACCAGCACAGGGCCGTGAAAACGCAAGCCCAAACGACTTCAGTCACCATGCCGGTTCCATGCGCACCTGGGGCGACAAGTCTTGTTCAATCACCGGCATGAAGTACAGGCGGGCAAAAGTGGCCGCTGCCTTGACGGCGCAAACGCCTTGTTGCAGCTTGCCCACCACACCGCCTCGCGCCTTGGCTTTTTCCATGGCTTGCGAAATGGCAAACAGGCGCTCCAAGCCTCGGCGGAAGTCGGGGTGGTCGGTATCCAGCGCCAGAGGGAACACTTGCTTGGTGATTTCGGTGGTGATGCGGAACACCTGGTAGTCGTACTCGCTCGAGTCGAGCCCCATGGCTTCGTGCAGCATGGGGCGGGTGTGGTCACGCACGTACATGGTGGCGTAAACGGCCAGCAAGAAAAAGCGAATCCACAGCTTGTTGCCGCCGCTGAGCAGCTTGGGGTTGGCCCGCATGATCAGGGCAAACGATTCACCATGACGGAATTCGTCGTTGCACCACAACTCGAACCAGCGGAAGATGGGATGAAAACGTTTTTCGGGGTGCTTTTCAAGCTGGCGGAAGATGGTGATGTAGCGCGCGTAGCCAATCTTTTCTGACAGGTAGGTTGCGTAGTAAATGTATTTGGGCTTGAAAAAAGTGTATTTCTTGGTGCGCTTCAAGTTGCCCAGGTCGATCCCCAGGTTGAAGTCGCGCAGCGACAGGTTGATGAAGCCTGCATGGCGCGATTCGTCTCGTGCCAGATAGGTCATCAGCTGCTTGATGTCGGGATTGCTGACGTTTTTTCGAATTTCGTTGTAGAGCACGCAACCGGAAAATTCTGACGTGAGTGAGCTCACCAAAAAGTCCATGAATTCCTGGCGCATCTCGGGCGACAGGCTGGCCATGCCCGAGGCCACTTCGCCGGCAAAGGCTTCGTCGCGCTGGAAGTGATCATGGTTGTTGTCGCCTTCGTACTCGGCCATCATCCTGTCCCACTCGGCGCGCACCGGCTCGATGTTGATGCGGTCCATGGCCGCAAAGTCGGTGGTGTAAAAGCGCGGGCTGATCATGTCGTCGTGCACGGCCTTTTTGTTGGCATCTTCAGCGGTTTCGATGGTGTGGACGGCATTGGCGGTCATGGGCTTCTCCGGTGCGGGATGTTTCAATTTCAGGGGGCTTTGTGGCCAGCCAGTCGCAGGCTGGCAAACACGGCGGCGTTGCTGGGGCCAAACGATTCGAGGTCAATGCGCTGGCCGGTGCTGGGATCTTGCAGCGTCATGCGGCCATCGGTGCGGCCGATCAATAAAAAGGGGGCTTCTTTGCCCAGGTTTTCACGCTGGCGTTCGCGCGCCAAGGCCCGAAGGGTGCTGCGTAAAAAGCCTTGTTCACCCGAGAACTGGGCCACCTGCTGGCCCGTGTGGACGTCGAGCACGGCGATGTCACCGCTGCGCAGGTCAAGAAACTGCAGGTCGCGTTGCCACTGCACGGCGGCGTCGGGCGTGCGCGGGTCCAGGCCTGACCAGCGTGCCAAGCCCACCGCCACCAGCATGGACAGCAGCATCACGCCGATCCAGGCCATGGGTCGGTTCAGGCTGTGAACCTGCCAACCATGCTTGGGTAAGGTGTTCATGCCAACATGCCCTGGTTGGGTGTATGAGCGGGTTCGACTACTGGTGCATCACCTAAGTGCAGGCTTTGGCCTGCACGTTCGGCACGCCACAGGGCCAAGAGTTGCTCGCCCACTTGAACACTATGGGGGACACAGCGCAGTGTGGGTTGCGGTTGCGTGACATACCAAGCGCGCTGGTGCGGCCAAAGGTGGGCCCAGCCGATGCGGTCTTCGGGGTGCAAGGCCAAGGCGATGTCGCCCGTGCCCGCACCCTGGGACTTGAGTGAAGCGCCCGCGATGCGTTTGAAGGGCAGATTGAAGGTCAGCGTGAGCACGATGCCAATGCGCATGACCACGCGCTTGTTGGTCAGGGTGTAGAGCGTGCTGCGGGCGGAAAACCACGCAGTGCCCAAAAGCAAGCCCAAAGCCAAGGCATACAGACTGCCAGCCACCACCAAGGGTTTCCAATCCATCTGGCCCTCTGGAGCCGTCAGGTTGATGGCTTGCACCGCCAACATCAGCGCAAAGTACAGCGCGACTTTGCGGACATGAAAGGCGTGAATCGCCAAGCGCTTCCAGTCGGGTGCGCCCTGCCAGACCACGCGCTCGCCATGGGGCAAGGCGCTGGGCAGGCCGGGGGCCGCTTCCCACTCGTGTTCGTGGGTGGCTTTCATATGATGGGTTCCTGACGCTCAGGCGTCGCGTACAAGGTGCCTGCACCGTAGTAAGCCGTGATCTTTTCTTCTTCGAGCAAGGTGATCTGGTCATTCGATTTGGTTTGCGGCACGTTGGCAAACTGGTGCGCCAAAATCGCTTGCACATGCGAACCATCTTTTTTGATGCGTGCAAAGTTCATGGGCAACAAGACGCGCTTGTCGGAGTTGACCAGCTGCACCTCGGCGTAGCGAAACACCATTTCCATGCGGTCCACCCACAGGTCGACCACGGTACCTGCCACGACCTTGTCAGCGCCCCAAACGGGCAAGCCGCGTGGGTCCACGTCTCGCTTGGCCACCGAGTGGTCTGTGGCGATGCGCATGGGCACGATTTTGGGGTGTCCGTGTTCCATATCGGGCACGTCGGCGCGCATGGCCCAGGCACCCGGGCCTACGCCCGCTAGCAGCGGGTCACCTACAGGCTCAAGGGGGGCACCGTTCCAGCCGTGCATGGGCTTGGCGCTGTACTCGCCATCTGGCCGGTTCAGGTCGGGTGACAGGTAGGTGTGGCCATCTTCGGTTTTGTAGGTCACCGGTTCTGGGACAGGCGGCCAGCCTTCGATCTTGGGGCCGTTTTCACGGCCTGAATCCATCGGGTAGCCCTCGCGGTGGCTTTCGCGCACGAGGTAGTAAATCAGACCGGCGAAAAATGCCCAGAACATGTACAAGACGATTTGGGCCACATCGATGTACTGTGTGATAGCGCCTGTTTCCATGGCTGTTCTCCTTCAAAAAATCAATGCATCAACCCGGCAGTTGCGCCAGGCCAAAGGGTTGGGGGGTGCCGGTTGTTGGGACCTCTGCCCGCGCGGCCAAACGGCTCGCACGCAACATCGGGCCCAAGGCCACCAGCACGACAAACAACAAGTACATTTCCAGGTGGTAGACGAAGCTGTAAGCGGTGATGGGGGTGACCAGCACCTCGCCCAAAGCCCCCGACATGGCCAGCACCGACACGCCGTCGCGCAAAGCCCCACCCAGCGCCATGGCCGCACCCGCGCTGGTGGCTTGCACAGCGCCCCAAGTGCCGATGACCAGACCGCCCAGCTTGCCCAACGAACTGCCGTCTTGGGCCATGCCCATGGCGGTGACCAGCATGCCGACCGAAAACAAACCGCCGCTGAAACCGATCAGGCCCACGCCGATGCGGAACATCCAGGCGGCTTCGAGTGGGCCTGAAAAAATCACCATCGCAAATGCGGGCAAGCCCAGCAGCACACCCAGACTGGCCAAGCGGCAGGCGTGCATGCCACCCGACAGCCAGCGGGCTGACAACAGGAAAGCCAGCAAAGCGCCACCGGCACTCAAAGCCGTGAGGGCGCTGGTGGCGCCCACGTCGAGCTTCAGGATCTCGGCGGCATAGGGCTCGAGCACGATGTCTTGCATGTTGAAGGCGAAGGTGCCCAAGGCCAGGGTCCACAAAAAGCGCCGCATCTGCGGTTGGGCCATGAGGTCACGCCAGCTGCTGGCAAAGCCCCCGGCTTCGCGGCGACCGCGCTTGGCACCCCGAGCCTCTTGTTTCCACAGCGAGGCCAGATTCATCACCGCCACCATCACGGCACAGCCTTGCACCAGCTGAATGAGTTTTTGCGGGCTGAAGTCGGCGAGCAACCACCCAAACACCGCGCTGCTGGCGATCATGCCCACCAGCAGCATGCTGTAGAGCAAGGCCACCACGCGGGGGCGCTTGTCGTCGTTGGCCAAATCATGCGCCAGCGCCATGCCAGCGGTTTGTGTGACCTGAATGCCGGTGCCCACCAACACAAAAGCCAGGCAGGCGCCCAGTTGGCCCAGCCACAGGTTGGCGGCCTCGGGCTCTGACAACAGCAGCAAGGCAAAGGGCATGATGGACAGGCCGCCAAACAGCAGCAAGGTGCCGGTCCACAAATAGGGAATGCGGCGCAGGCCCAGCGCCGAGGGGTGCGTGTCGCTGCGGTAACCGATCAGGGTGCGCAACGGTGCGAACACCATGGGGATGGCGACTGCCAAAGCCACCCACCAAGCGGGCACTTGCAGCTCCACGATCATGACCCGGTTGAGCGTACCCACCAGCAGCGCCGTCACCATGCCGATCACCACCTGGAACAGCGACAGGCGCAAGAGGCGCGCCATCGGCAGCTCAGGCGAGGCCGCATCGGCAAACGGCATGAAGCGTGTGCCGTAGGCCGTGAACCAGCGGGGCATGGGGACACGCAGTTTCATGAGCGGGTCCACTCCCAAGCTTGAGAGGTGTAGAAACCGCTGGCCACGCGCTGCATGCGTGCGCCTTGCCAGCCCTGCAAATCCAGGTGGTTTTGCATGCGTTGCAGCAAGTCGGCATGTGCCACGGGCGAGAGAGAAGGCGAGCGGTCGCTGCGCGGAAACAGTCGGCCCGCGCTGTGCATCAGGGCCAAGAGCGGTGTGCGCGGCGCAAACGTGAAGGCCATGGAGCCGCGTGTGCGCTGGGCCAAACCGGCCAAAGCTTCGGCGATTTGGTCGCTGTCGTAGTGGATGAGCGAGTCCATGCAGACCACATGGTCAAAGTGGCCCAAGTCGGGGCTGAGCATGTCGCCGGACATGAATTCCACCGAGCCGGGCAGGGTGGGGTGTTCAGCAGCCATGCGTTCGGCAGCCAACTTGACCAAGGTGGGCGAGAGGTCGATGGCCACAACGTGGGCACCGCGCAGGGCCGCTTGCAAGGCCAGCGCGCCGGTGCCACAACCGGCATCCAACACGCGCAGACCCCGCAGGTCTTGCGGCAGCCACGACAGCAGGGTCTCACGCATGGTGTCGCGCCCGGCGCGCACGGTGGCGCGGATGCGGCCCACCGGCTCGTTCGAGGTCAGGCGTGCCCAGGCATCGGCCGCTGTGCGGTCGAAGTAGTGCTCGATCTGGCTGCGGCGTTGTTCGTAAGCGGTGGTGCTGTTCATGGTGTGCTTTCTGGTGGGTGATCAGTCGAAACCCAGCAGGTCAAAAATGTCGCGGTCTTTCATCGGGATAGACGGCAGCGCATCTGCGCCCAGCCAAAGCGCAGCAGCCAGCCGCAGGTACTCGTCTTGCACAGCCTTGACAGCGGGTGTGGGTTCCAGCTCAAACAGGGTGCACTTTTGCAGACGGCTCTTGCGGATTTCATCCAGCATGGGGAAGTGCGCCATGGTCTTGAGGCCGGTGACCGCGTTGTACTTGTCGATCTGGTCGGTCGCGTCGCTGCGGTTGGCGATCACGCCGCCCAAACGCACGTTGTAGTTTTTGGCTTTGGCACCAATCGCTTGCACGATGCGGTTCATGGCAAAGATGGAGTCGAAGTCGTTGGCAGTGACGATGAGCGCGCGGTCGGCGTGTTGCAGCGGGGCGGCGAAACCGCCACACACCACATCGCCCAGCACGTCAAAAATCACCACGTCGGTGTCTTCGAGCAGGTGGTGTTCCTTGAGCAACTTCACGGTTTGGCCGACCACATAGCCGCCGCAACCGGTACCTGCGGGCGGGCCACCGGCTTCGACGCACATCACGCCGTTGTAGCCTTTGAAGACAAAGTCATCCAGGCGCAGCTCTTCGGCATGGAAGTCCACCGTTTCGAGTGCGTCGATCACGGTGGGCATCAGTTTTTTGGTCAGGGTGAAGGTGGAGTCGTGCTTGGGGTCGCAGCCGATTTGCAGCACGCGCTTGCCCAGCTTGCTGAAGGCCACCGACAGGTTGGACGACGTGGTGCTTTTGCCAATGCCGCCCTTGCCGTAGACCGCAAACACCTTGGCGGTGCCGATCTTGACGGTGGGGTCCATCTGGAACTGCACACTGCCTTCGCCGTCTGCGCCGCGTACCCTCTGGATGCTGTTCACGGGGATGCTGGTGGTTTCGATCATGCTGGGAGTCCTTCTTGTATGCCTTCAAGGCGGTCTTCAAGTTCTTCGCCGGCACGCAGCAAAGCTGACATGGTCTCGGCGTCGGGTTGCCAATACTGGCGGCGGGTGGCCTCCAGCAGGCGGTTGGCCACTTTGGCCGATGCGGTGGGATTGAGCTGGGCCATGCGCTCGCGCATGGCGGGGTCCAGCACAAAAGTCTGGGCCAGTTGCTGGTAGACCCAGGGCTGCACTTGCCCTGTGGTGGCCGACCAGCCCATGGTGTTGGTGAGGTGGGCTTCGATCTGGCGCACGCCTTCGTAGCCATGCTGCAGCATGCTTTCGTGCCACTTGGGGTTGAGCATGCGGCTGCGGGTTTCCAGCGCTACTTGTTCGGTCAGGCTGCGCACCACGCCCTCGCCTTGGGTTTGGTCGCCAATGAAGACGGGCGGGGCTTCAGCGGCGTTGCCGTCGCGCTGGTGCTTGGCCTGCAGCACGGCGCGGCTGATGCCGCCCAAGGTGTCAAAGTAAGTGTCGATGCTGGTCACGCCCAGTTCCACCGAGTCGAGGTTTTGGTAGGTCAGCGAGACACTGGCCAGCGCACTTTGCAGCACCGAGGTGTTGCGCACGGGGCGGCCTTCGCGGCCGTAGGCAAAGCCTTTGCGCTGGGTGAAGGCGTCGCCGAGTTCGTTCTCGTTTTCCCAGCAGCTGCTGTCGATCAGCTGGTTCACGTTCGCGCCGTAAGCGCCTTCGGTGTTGCCAAACACGCGCAGTGCGGCGCACTCCAGGGTGCTGCCTTCGTGCTCGGCCAGGTAGGCCAGGGCATGTTGACGCACAAAGTTTTGCTCGAGTGGTTCGTCGGCACTGGCGGCCAAAAAGGCGGCTTCGGCCAGCAAGCGGATTTGCATGGGGAGCAAGTCGCGGAAGATGCCCGATAAGGTGATGACCACGTCGATGCGCGGGCGACCCAGTTCGGCCAAGGGGATCAGCTGGGCGCCAGCCAAGCGGCCGTAGCTGTCAAAGCGTGGGGCTGCGCCCATCAAGGCCAGGGCTTGCGCCATGGGGCTGCCTTCGGTCTTGAGGTTGTCGGTGCCCCACAGCACCATGGCCACGGTTTCGGGCAGGGCCTGGTGGTCTTGCTGGTAACGGGCCAAGAGTTTGTCGGCTTGGCGCATGCCATCGCGCACCGCAAAGGCCGACGGCATGCGGAAAGGGTCCAGGCCGTGCAGGTTGCGCCCGGTGGGTAAGACGTTGGCGTTGCGGATCAGGTCGCCGCCGGGGGCGGGTTGCAGGTAGCGGCCGTCGAGGGCGCGCATCAGGCCTTGCATTTCATGGTCTTCGCCCAGCAATTGGTTGCTGCGCACCAGTTGGCGCAAGGTCTCGGCTTGGGCTTTGTCGCTGGCATTCAGTTCGGTGCTGAACTGTGTGTTCAGTTGCGCTTGGCTGGCGCCGTCGACCAAGGCTTCCATCAAAGCGGCGTTTTGGGCTGCGGTCAAACCCATGGCGTCGGCCATGACTTTGAGGGTGCCCAAGCGCTGCTCGCGGGTGGGGGCCTGGCCCATGACGTGCAGGCCTTCGGGGATGAGGGCGTATTCGAGTTCGAGCAACTGGTTTTGCAGTTGCTCGATCCAGGCGGTCGGGTCGCTGTCCGGTGTGGTGGGCACGGCCAGGTCAATGCTCTGCGCTTGTTCGCGGATCAGTGTCGTGAGGCTGTCGCGGTCCTGGGCTTGGTCAGGGCCCATTTGCTGCCAGCGCTCAATGGACTGCTGCAGGCTGACCAGTTCTTTGTACAAGCCCGAGTGTGTGAGCGAGGGCGTGAGGTAGCTCACCAGCGTGGCCGCGCCCCGGCGTTTGGCCAGCGCACCTTCGGACGGGTTGTTGGCGGCATACAGGTAGATGTTGGGCAGCGCATCGATCAGGCGGTCGGGCCAGCACTGGGCCGACAGGCCGGTTTGTTTGCCGGGCATGAATTCAAGTGCGCCGTGCGTGCCAAAGTGCAGCACCGCGTCGGCAGCGTAGTCCTCGCGCAGGTAGCGGTAGAAGGCGCTGAAGGCGTGGGTGGGGGCGCAGCCGGTTTCAAACAGCAAGCGCATCGGATCGCCTTCGTAGCCAAAGCCCGGTTGCACTGTGACCACCACCTGGCCAAAGTCTGCGCCCAGCACAAAGATGGACTGGCCGTTGGTCAGGTGTTTGCCGGGAGCAGGGCCCCATTGCGCTTCAATTTCATTCAGCCAGCGTTCGTGTTTGACGTGGTGGCTGGTGTCGATGGCGTGCAGCACATTGGCCTGCGTGCCGAACTGGCTGGCGTTGCCGTGCAACAGGCGGTTGCGCAGGTCGTCTACGCTGTCCGGCAAACTGACTTGGTAGCCTTCGAGCGACAAACGCTGCAAGGTGTTGAAGAGCGACTGGAACACCGACAGGTAAGCGGCCGTGCCCACGCTGCCCGCGTTGGGTGGGAAGTTGAACAGCACGATGGCCAGCTTGCGGTCGGCGCGGGGCTTGTCGCGCAGGCGCACCAGGCGTTCCACGCGGGCGGTGAGCATTTCGGTGCGCTCGCTGCAGGTGAACATGTCCTGGCTGCGCGGACCGCTCGGAAAGGTGCAGCGCTTGTCGCAGCCGTGGCAGGTTTGCCCGGCGGGGCCAGGGCGGCCACCATAGACCATGGGCAAGATCGAGCCGTCGAGTTCGGGGATGGCCACCATGATGGTGTTTTCCACCGGCAGCAGGCCTCGGGTGGAGTCTCCCCATTGCTCAATCGATTGGAATTCGAGTGGGTGCGCGGCGATGTAGGGCACATCGAGTTCGCTCAGGGCCACTTCGGCGGCACTGGCGTCGTTGTAGGCCGGGCCACCGACCAGCGAGAAGCCCGTGAGCGACACCAAGGATTGGATCTTGGAGCCCGTGCCTTGCTTGAAGAAACGGTCCATGGCCGGGCGGGCATCGAGGCCGCTGGCAAAGGCGGGAATGACGCGCAGGCCTCGCGCTTGCAGCGAGGCGATGACCGCGTCGTAATGTGCGGTGTTGCCAGCCAGCAAATACGAGCGCAACAACAACAGGCCCACGGCGGGTTGGTCTTTGCGACCGTGGCCGGGCAAATCGCTCAGCTGTTCGCTGATGCGGTTTTTCATCTGCGGGTGGTACAGGCCCACCTCGGGGTATTCGATCGGGTCTTCTGGCTGGGCCAGGGCGCGCATCGGTTCGCGTGGGCCTTGAGCGTAGCGGTGCACCAGGGTTTTGACCAGGTGCTCGATGTTGTGCTCAGAGCCAGCCAACCAGTAGCGCATGGTCAAAAAGAACAGGCGCAGGTCTTGTGCGGTGCCGGGGATGAAGCGCAGCAGCTTGGGCAGGCGGCGCAACATGGCCATTTGCTTGGCCCCGGCGCTCGAGGGTGCGCCTGTCTCCGAACCCGTGTCTTTATTTTTAGCGCTAGGGCGCAGCTTTTTGAGCAAGGCCATCAGGCCACTCGATTCGCGGCCCATGACCAGCTTGCCCATGCGGGTGAGTTGGGTGACTTGCGGGGCCGACATGATGCAGACCATGGCGTCGCAGTGTTCGCGGCGCGCCTGCAGGGCGTCCAGCACCGGCAGGAAATGGTCTTCCATGAAAAGCATGGTGACAATGACCAGATCGGCTTGCGCCACGGCGGCCAGGCAAGCGGCCAGAGCCTGTTCGCTGTCGCGCCAGGCCGCGGCACTGTGGGTTTGCAGGTGCAAGCCGGGCACATCGCGGGCCAGGCGCTCGGCAGCGCTCTGCGCGGCGCTGGCCAAGTGGCTGTCCATGGTCAGCAGCACCACGCTCATGCGCGGTGAAACTGAGGAAGCCTGTTTACCGGCTGAAATGGGCTTTGGCATCGTAGAGCGTCTCCACGGTGATGGTTGCCACGCCCAGGTCTTGGGCAAATCGTTCGGTGTTGCGGCGCGCTTTGCCCCGCACAAAAAACGGGATCTTGCCCAACTCCTTTTCGGCTTCGGGGCTCCAGGTGGCCTGGTTCGAAGCGGCTTGGGCGGGGGCGGCGACCTTGTGAACGATGTCGGTGGTCAGCGTGTCGGTGCGAGCGGCTACAGCCACAGGCATGGGCGTCGTGGTGGCAACGGGTGAAGTCACGGGTGCAGTGACCACCGGAGCCAGGTTTTCAGCCGCTGGACGGGTGCTGCCCAAATGCGAGGGCGCCGCCCCGGCGTGGAACTCGAAGTCTTCGCGGAACATGCCAATCAGGTGTTCTTCCAGGCCCATCATCAGCGGGTGCACCCAGGTGTCGAACAGCACGTTGGCGCCTTCAAAACCCATTTGCGGCGCGTAGCGGGCCGGGAAGTCTTGCACATGAACCGGAGCAGAAATCACCGCGCAGGGGATGCCTTGGCGCTTGGCGATGTGGCGCTCCATTTGTGTGCCCAAGATCAGCTCGGGCTGCAGCGCGTTGATTTGGGTTTCGACTTCCAGATAGTCGTCGGTGATCAGGGCCTCGACGCCGTAGCGTTTGCCACAATCGCGCACTTCGCGGGCAAATTCTCGGCTGTAGCTGCCCAGGCCCACCACCTCAAAACCCATCTCTTGGCTGGCAATGCGGGCAGCAGCCACCACGTGGGTGGCGTCACCAAACAGGTAAACGCGTTTGCCCGTGAGGTAGGTCGAGTCGACCGATTGGGCATACCAGTGGGCGTGGGCATGCTCGGGGTCGTTGGCGGGTGAGGGCAGGCCGGTCAGGGCGCAGACTTCGGCGATGAAGTCGCGCGTGGCGTGGCTACCGATTGGCACGGTCTTGGTGTAGGGCTGGTCGAACTGGCGCTGCAGCCACTGCGCAGCGGCCAGACCAATTTCGGGGTAAAGCACCACGTTGAAGTCGGCTTCGGCCAGCTTGTGGATGTCGGCCACGCTGGCGCTCAAAGGCGCGACCACGGCCACGTCCACACCGAGTTGGTTCAGCAGCTGGGTGATTTCCTTGACGTCGTCTCGGTGGCGAAAGCCCAAGGCGCTGGGGCCGAGGATGTTGCAAGTGGGGCGTGCCTTGGCGGCCTTGTCAGCGGCGGGCTTGTGCACCAGGTGACGGCACAGTTGGTAAAAGGTTTCGCTCGCGCCCCAGTTTTCCTTGCGCTGGTACGAAGGCAACTCCAAAGCCACCACGGGGATGGTCAGTTGCAGGGCTTGGGCCAAGCCGCCCGGGTCGTCCTGGATCAACTCGGCGGTACAGGACGAGCCCACCAACATGGCCGCAGGATTGAAGCGCGCCATGGCTTGACGGGCCGCGTCTTTGAAGAGTTCGGCCGTGTCGCCGCCCAAATCACGTGCCTGAAAGGTGGTGTAGGTGACGGGGGGGCGGCGCGGCAAGCGCTCGATCATGGTGAACAGCAGGTCGGCGTAGGTGTCGCCTTGCGGTGCGTGCAGCACGTAATGCACGTCCGTCATGGCGGTGGCCACGCGCATCGCGCCCACATGGGGCGGTCCTTCGTAAGTCCAGAGCGTCAGTTGCATGGGGTGTTCCTGCGCTTTATGCCGCCAGCTTCAGGCGGCGTTTGAGGGGGCGGCTGAACAAACCGGCCAAATCGGCCGCTTGTTCGTAGCCCTGAATGGGGGTGAAGACCAGTTCGATGGCCCACTTGGTGGTGATGCCTTGCGCCTCGAGTGGGTTGGCCAATCCAAGGCCGCAGACCACTAAATCGGGGGCGTCTGCGATACAGCGGTCAAGCTGCAGGTCCACGTCTTGGCCTTCGCTGATGCGGGTGCCTGCGGGGATCAGCGCGAGTTCGGCGGCCATGTGCTGGCGGTGCAAATAGGGGGTGCCCACCTCGACCAAGTCCATGCCCAATTCGCGGTGGACAAAACGGGCCAAAGGAATTTCGAGTTGCGAGTCGGGGAAGAAGAAGATGCGCTGGCCTTGCAGCATCTGGCGCTGCACGGTCAAGGCTTTTTCGGCGCGTTGGCGCGGTGCGGCGGTCGCTTGCTCAAACACCTCGGGGGCCACGCCAAACTCGGTGGCGGCCGCTTGCAGCCAGGCGGTGGTGCCTTCCACGCCGAGTGGAAAGGGTGCGGGCAAATGTTGCGCGCCGCGCGACTGCAGGGCGCGGGCGGTGTCGGCCAAGAAGGGCTGGGCCAACAAATAGCGGGTGTTGGGCCCGACCACCGGCATGGCCTGGCTGTTGCGAGGGGGAAAGAAGCTGACCTGCAAACCCATGCGCTCCAACAGGCTGCGCATCTGGTCTTCGACCACATCGGCCAAGGTGCCGACCACCATCAGGGCCGACGCGGTGTCGGTGCTGGCGGGCAGGCCGGGGACCATGGCCGCCAGGCAAGCGTCTTCGCCTTGGGTGAAGGTGGTTTCGATGCCACTGCCCGAGTAGTTGAGCACGCGCACCTTGGGGTGGTGGATTTGGTTTTGGCGTTCGGCCGCGCGCGACAAATCCAGCTTGATGACCTCCGACGGGCAAGAGCCCACCAAAAACAACAAGCGGATGTCAGGGCGGCGCGCCAACAGCTGGCCGACCACGCGGTCGAGTTCTTCGTGCACATCGGCCAAACCGGCCAGGTCGCGCTCGTCGATGATGGCGGTGCCAAAGCGAGGCTCGGCAAAAATCATGACGCCTGCCGCTGACTGGATCAGGTGGGCGCAGGTGCGTGAGCCCACCACCAAAAAGAAAGCGTCTTGGATCTTGCGGTGCAGCCAGATGATGCCGGTGAGGCCGCAAAACACCTCGCGCTGGCCGCGTTCGACCAAGGGCACGACGTCGGTGCAACCGGCGGTTTGCGCGGAGGTTTCGGCGCGGATCGGGATGACAGTGCTCATGTGCTGGCCTGTGCGCCCGTGTCGGGCAGTGATGGGGTTACGGTTTTTTGCAGCCGCGCCATGCGCAGCTTGCGGATGTATTGCGCGGCGTTGATGGCGTAACTGCCATACGCGGCCAGGGCCAGCAGCAGCTGGTCGGTGGGGCTCCACACGCCTTGCCACCAAACCCAAAGGTAGGCGGTGTGCAGGGCCAGCACCCCCATGCTGACCACGTCTTCCCAATAGAAGGCGGGGGCAAACAGGTACTGGCCGAAGACCACTTTTTCCCAAATGGCGCCGGTGACCATGATGGCGTAGAGCACCACGGTCTTGATCACCACCGAGGCCAGGGCCCAGTCGGTGTGCTCGCCGGTCTGTAAGCTGTTGATCACCAAATAGAGGCTGATGCCAAAAATCAGGAACTGAACGGGTGCCAAGATCCCTTGCACCAGCGTCCAGGCGGTCGCGTCACGCCGTGCGCGTTGCGCTGGCGTATACAAAACCTGGTGACTGGACGTGGACATGGAGGACCTGTTTGGGTGTTGGGGCTTGGAGTGAATGTAAGTCTGGACATACAGTGTGTCAACATAAATTGACAATATTTTAAGTAATCAGGGTTTACACTAGATGCGGTGCGGTGAATTCAACCCACACTCAAGCCTGTGTTGAATGGGGTCATTTGGATGGCTTCATTTGCTTCCTTGCGACGATCACTCCGACGCCCCGGAGACTGCCGCTGGTGTATCCCTTTGATGATCGGTGCATGTCATGGCCAAATTCAATCTCGAAAACGCCCAAGCCCGTCCGGTGGTCCAGGGTGTGACCCCCTTGCCCGTAGCCTTGCGGCAAGGCACGCCCGTCGGACCGCGTTTGGTGGGTGGTACCTCATTTGCGGGCAAGTCGGCCATTGACTTGGGGCAAATTCAAATTTTGGCCCAAGCCTGTTTGCAGGGTTTGGATGCGGCAAGGCAGGTGGTGTTTGGTTGGCAGCGCCAGGGCCAGTCGTTGGAAGACATCTATCTGCAAGGCATCACGCCCTGTGCCCGCCTCTTGGGGGACTGGTGGTGTTCGGACCGCTTGGATTTCGCCATGACCACCATTGCGTCCTCTCATCTCCAGCAGCTGCTGCATGATTTCAGTGCAGAGTTCCTTCAAGAAGCGCCTCAGCAGCGCAACGGCCTGAGTTTGCTTTTGTTGACCGAGCCAGCTGCTCAGCACAGCATGGGCTTGTTCATGCTCAGTGAGTTCTTCAAACGCGCCGGCTGGGTGGTCACCGTGGCCGTGCCCCAAGACGTGGTGGATTTCAAAAAAATGTTTGTGTCCGATTGGTTCGATGCGGTGGGCATATCGGTCAGCACCGACCGGCATTTGGGCACCCTGCAGACCTTGCTCCCACAGCTGCGGGAGGCCTCCGACAACCTGAACCTGCAAGTTTTTGTGGGTGGCCCCATGGCGTTCCATTCACCTGAATTGCTCAAAGGGCTGCACGCCCAACTGATCGCTGAAGATGCACCCGAGACGGTGGCTTGCATCACAAAGGGGATGCTTTTGACGTCTGCAGGGGGTGCATAAATTGGCCAATCGATTCTTTTTCTTACAATTAAAACCCATCTCCTCGGGATTGCGTGGGCTGCATCAGCCTATACTCGGTGGACAAATAAAAGTGTCAACTTCCTGATGCTCCAACCCGTTTGGTTTACAACATGAAGCTTCCCTCTTTGGACCCGTCCACCTTTTCCCAATTGCTGGGTGTGGTGTCTGACGTCACCTTGGTCATGGACCCGCAAGGGGTGATCGAAGACGTTTCAACTGGGCGTGATACCTTGGCTTCTTTGGGTTGCCAGACTTGGATCGGTCGTCGCTGGATCGAAACGGTCACCAGCGAGAGTCGTGTGAAAGTCCAAGAAATGCTGCTGTCGCAAGGCGTCCCAGATGTGATGCGCTGGCGTCATGTCAACCACATGTCTCCCGTCGGCAATGAGGTGGCCCTGCAGTATGTGGTGCTGCCCTTGGCTGGCGGTAAGTTGTTGGCCATGGGGCGTGACTTGGAGAGCCTGGCCGAATTGCAGCGCCGACTGGTTGAGACCCAGCAATCGATGGAGCGCGACTATTTGCGTCTGCGCCACATCGAGGCACGTTACCGCGTGTTGTTCGACACCTCTACTGAAGCGGTTTTGATGGTGGACGCCAGCAGCCAGCGCGTGCTGGAGGCCAATGTGGGTGCGCAGGCTTTGCTCAAGGATGCGGGCAAACGGTTGGTCGGTCGTGACGTGCGTGAATGTTTTGAGGGTGAGAGTCAGGGTGAAGTTCAGTCTTTGCTGCGCATGGCGCTGGCGACTGGCCGGATTGAGATGTGCGCGGCCCGCGTGGCGGGATTGCCATCCCTGGACCGTGTCGGCCACCGTGTTCCGCCAGGAGGGTGGGGCGCAGTTTTTGGTGCGTTTGGTCACACGTGAGAACACGGCCCTGGCCCACCAAGATCCAGGTTCTTCGGCTGTCTTGAGCGAGGCCATGGAGCGTTTTCCAGATGGCTGGTTGCTGACCGACACCACGGGCGTGATCAAAAGTGTGAACGAAGAAGGCATGGCTTTGCTGGGCCTGACCGCGTCCTCTCAGGTGGTGGGTCAAAACCTGGAGCGCTGGTTGCTGAGGGGTGCGGTGGACTGGGGGGTGCTTAACACCAGTTTGCGTCAGCAGCTGCCCGTGCGCAATTTCGCCACCGAAGTGCGCACCCTGTCGGGCATGACCCTGCCGGTCGAGGTCTCTGCGGTGTGCCTGGCCCGCCCCGAGCCGATGTTTGCCTTTTTTGTACGCGACATGGACCGTCGCCTGCAAGGTGGCGCCTCGGTGACGCAAAGCCAGGCCAACCCCTTTGCCGACTTGACCCAGCTGGTGGGGCGCCGCCCGATCAAGGACATCGTGGGCGAGACGGTGGACACCATCGAGCGCATGTGCATCGAAGCGGCTTTGGAGTTGACCCACAACAACCGAGCTTCGGCCGCGGAAATGCTGGGTTTGTCGCGCCAAAGTCTCTACGTCAAGTTGCGTCGCTTTGGCATGGTGGCCGAAGCCGAAACCGACAATCCCTGAAGACTGTCAATTAAAATTGACGATAAGTGTCAATCCTAGTTGACATTTTAAAAACTCTCTTCACAATCGGGGCATGGACACCCCGCCACTGGCCCACACGCCCCCTTCCCAGGCTTCTCTTGCAGGCGCAGTGCATGCCGCACGGGTGGTGCCGCTGAGTCGGCCCTCTTGGCGCACGGTGGCCGAATTCCTTAAACCCATCACTTGGTTCCCACCCATGTGGGCCTTTGCCTGCGGCGTGGTGGCCTCGGGCCAAGACATTGGCGCCAACTGGGTTTTGTTGCTTTTGGGTCTGGTGCTGACGGGCCCATTGGTGTGCGCCAGCAGCCAGGCGGTCAATGACTGGTTTGACCGGCATGTGGACGCCATCAACGAACCCAACCGCCCCATCCCTTCAGGGCGCATGCCCGGTCGCTGGGGGCTGGGCATTGCCATCACCTGGACAGTGCTGTCGCTGATCTGGGCCACGCTCATGGGGCCTTGGGGTTTTGCGGCCTGCGCCTTGGCCATTGCGCTGTCTTGGGCATACAGCGCGCCGCCGGTGCGCCTGAAAAACAACGGTTGGTGGGGCAATTGCGCTTGCGCATTGAGTTACGAAGGTTTGGCTTGGCTGACCGGCACGGCCGTCATGCTGGGTGGGGCTTGGCCTGGTCCGCATTCGGTGGCGCTGGCGCTGCTTTACAGCGTGGGTGCGCACGGCATCATGACGCTGAACGATTTCAAGGCCATCGAAGGCGATCGCCGCATGGGTGTGGCTTCACTGCCGGTGCAGCTGGGTGCACAGGGTGCGGCGCGCATGGCCTGCGTGTTCATGCTGGTGTCGCAGGTGGTGGTGGCCTTGCTGTTGGCCCACTGGCAGTTGCCATGGCACTCGTCCGCTGTCTTGGCCCTTGCGGTGTTGCAAGGGCCCTTGATGCTCAAATTTTTACGCCAACCTGTTGAGCGTGCATTGCATGTGTCGGCCTTTGGCGTGCCGCTGTTCGTCAGCGGCATGATGGTCAGCGCTTGGGGTTTGCGTCAGCTCGGTCTGTTGCAACAGACGGCGGGGGTCGCATGAGCACAGCCTTGAACCCCTCGATGTTTGGGTGGTTCCAAATCATCCGATTGGGTCTGATTCAGGCCTGTCTGGGCGCAGTGGTCGTGGTGACCACGTCTACGCTCAACCGCATCATGGTGGTCGAGTTGGCGCTGCCTGCCTTGCTCCCGGGCTTTTTGGTGGCTTGGCATTACGCAGTGCAAATGGTGCGCCCGCGCATGGGTTTTGGCGCCGACAAGGGACGGCGCAGCACGCCCTGGATGATGGGCGGCATGCTGGTGCTGGGCGTGGGCGGCGTGATGGCCGCTTGGGCCACCGTCTGGATGGCCTCGCAGCCTCTTTATGGCGCGCTGCTGGCTTGGTTCTCCTTCAGTTTGATTGGCCTCGGTGTCAGTGCCTGTGGCACGTCACTGCTGACCCTGATGGCCAAACGCGTGCCCGACGAGCGCCGGGCGCCTGCGGCCACCACCGTGTGGTTGATGATGATCGTGGGTTTCGCGGTCACTGCCGGTGTGGTGGGCAAACTCATCGACCCTTACAGCCCGCAGGTGCTGTTGCAGGTTTCGGCAGGACTGAGCCTGGTCACAGCAGGCATCACGGCGCTGTGTTTGTGGGGCCTGGAAACACCCATGGACCCCGCCACCGAAAAGATGCAGTCCGACAGCTTGGCCAAAGCGCGCTTGCAAAAACAAAATTTCAAAGAGGCCTTCCAAGAGGTCTGGGCCGAGCCTGCGGCGCGCACTTTCACCGTGTTCGTGTTCATGTCCATGCTGGCCTACAGCGCGCAAGACTTGATCCTGGAGCCCTTCGCGGGCGCGGTGCACGGCTTCTCGCCGGGGCAGACCACGCAGCTGTCGGGCTGGCACCACATGGGTGTGTTGATCGGCATGCTGGCGGTGGCTGGGGCCGGTTCACGCTGGGTGGCGGGGCGTCTGGGATCGGTGCAAGCCTGGATGGTGGGCGGCTGTTTGTTTTCGGCCTTGGCCACGGTGGGTTTGGTCAGCTCGGCGCTGTCGGTCGATTGGCCTCTCAAGGCCAACGTGGTGTTTCTGGGTGTGGCCAACGGCGCTTTCTCGATCGCGGCGATTGCCACCATGATGCGCCTGGCCGGTGAAGGTGGCGCGGGCCGCGAAGGCACACGCATGGGTTTGTGGGGCGCGGCGCAAGCGGCGGCCTTTGGCTTGGGTGGTTTGCTGGGCACGGCTGCCAGCGACTTGGCCCATGCCTTGTTGGGTGAACAGCGCACGGCTTATGCGGCTGTGTTTGGCATGCAAGCGTTGATGTTTGCGGTATCGGCGGCGGTGGCTGTGCGCCTGCGTGCCGGGCCTGCGCAACGTCAGCTCTTGCGTTTTGATGGTCCCGTATTACTCAAAGGTGGGTCAAGCTCATGAACCAAACCGATTACGACTTTGTGGTGGTGGGCGGAGGGCCTTCGGGCGCCACCGCAGCACACGACCTGGTGCGCCAAGGCTGGCGTGTTTTGTTGCTGGACCGTCAAGGCCGCACCAAGCCCTGCGGCGGGGCGATACCGCCGCGCCTGATCAAGGACTTTGACATCCCTGACCACCTGCTGGTGGCCAAGGTGCGTTGCGCCCGCATGATCTCACCCGCCGACAACAAGGTCGACATCCCGATTGACAACGGCTATGTGGGCATGGTGGACCGCGACGAGTTCGATGAGTATTTGCGCGAACGCGCAGCCCAATCGGGGGCCGTGCGCTGCCAAGCGATTTTTGACAAGCTGCAGCACGACGACCATGGCCAGCTGTGGGTGCACTACACCCCGGTCACAGCCAAAGAGCACGCTGCAGCCGAGCATGCACAGCCCGTCAAGGTGTCCACCCGCATGGTGGTGGGGGCCGATGGTGCACGCTCAGAAGTCGCGCGCCAAGCCATTCCCAACGCCCACAAAACCAAATACGTGTTCGCATACCACGAGATCATTGAGTCGCCTGTGGGCCAGCCCGGTTATGACGCGGCACGCTGCGACGTGTATTACCAAGGCGAAGTGTCACCCGATTTTTATGGCTGGGTGTTTCCGCACGGCAAGACCATGAGCGTGGGCATGGGCAGCGCCGACAAGGGCTACTCCTTGCGCAGTGCCACGGCGCGCTTGCGCGAGATTGCTGGCCTGACACATGCCCCTACTTTGCGCCGGGAAGGCGCACCCATCCCACTCAAACCGCTGCCCCAATGGGACAACGGCCGAGACGTGGTGGTGATTGGTGATGCGGCAGGCGTGGTGGCCCCGTCCTCTGGCGAAGGCATTTATTACGCGATGGATTGCGCGCGGCGTGTGTCTCAGGCCGCGCACCAGGCCCTCAAAACCGGTAACAGCGCTTGCCTGAAGCAAGGCCGTAAGAGTTTCATGAAGCAACATGGCCGTGTGTTCTGGATCTTGGGCGTGATGCAGTACTTCTGGTACCAAAACGACAAACGCCGCGAAAAGTTTGTCAAGATTTGCGAAGATCGCGATGTGCAACGGCTGACCTTTGAGTCCTACATGAACAAAGAGTTGGCACGCAAGGACCCGATGGCCCACGTGCGCATCTTCTTGAAGGACATGGCCCATTTGCTGGGTTTGGCACGCACATGAGGCTTGAGTGAGCCAGCACCCCGAACACGGTTTGCTGATGCACACCCTGAGGCGCAAGCCCCAAGCGCCTGTGCGTGCTCTGCTCTTGGCCTTTGTGCTCAGCTACGCCACAGCGGGCATCGGCGCGGCCCTGAGCGAGTTGGGGCCTTGGTACTTTGCGCTCAAACACCCGCCCTGGAAGCCGCCTGACGCCGCTTTTGGTGCCATCTGGAGCACGATTTTTACCTTGTGCGCCATCAGCGCTTGGCTGGCTTGGCAAGCGGCCGACACGCTGGCCTTGCGCCGCCGTGTGTTGTATTTGTTTGGGGTGAACGCGGTGCTCAACGTCTTGTGGAGTGCGCTCTACTTCAAGTTGCAGCGGCCTGATTGGGCGCTCTTTGAGGTGGTGTTTTTGTGGCTCTCGATCTTGGCCTTGGTCATGGGCTTGTGGCGGCTATCGCGTTGGGCGAGTTTGTTGCTCGTCACATATTGGATTTGGGTCAGTATTGCGGCCGTGCTCAATGTGCAGACCGTGATGCTCAATGGCCCTTTTGGCCCCAAGCCCTGATATGAACTCTTTGACGCGCGTGGCCCGCGCCCCATGAAAAGGCTTGCCAGCGTGTTGGCCCTGACTGCCTTGACCGCCTTGTCTTTGTGGCTTTGGACGCCCGACGTGCCGCGCTCGGCTTTGGAGGCGCGCTATTTGGCGGCCCCTGCTGACATGCGCAGCGTGGGCCCGTGGCAACTCCATGTGCGTCAAAGCGGCCCGACCGACGCCCCGGCGGTGGTGTTGTTGCATGGTTTTGGTTCGAGCCTTCACACTTGGGATGCATGGGCAAAAGCGCTGTCTGCCACCCACCGAGTGGTGCGCATCGATTTGCCGGGCAGTGGTTTGAGCCCACCCGATCCCGCTCACGATTACCGAGACGCGCGCAGCCTCGAGATGCTGATCGCCTTGATGGACAGTTTGGGCTTGCAGCGCGCCAGCTGGGTGGGCCATTCGATGGGTGGACGCATCGCTTGGACTTTGGCTGCCCGGTATCCGGAACGTGTGGACAAGCTGGTGTTGGTGGCGCCCGATGGCTTTGCCAGTTTTGGTTTTGAGTACGGCAAGCCGATGGATGTGCCTGCCACATGGGGCCTCATGCGCCATGTCTTGCCCAAGCCTTTGCTGCGCATGAATTTGCAATCGGCCTATGCCCGGCCAGACAGCCTGAGTGAGGCGGTGACCACCCGTTACCACGATTTGACCTTGGCCCCTGGGGCGCGCCAAGCCATGCTGGACCGTTTGAAACAAACGGTGTTGCAAGAGCCCGTCCCACTTTTGCGCCAAATCAAGGCCCCGACGCTGCTGGTGTGGGGTGAGGCCGATGCCATGATTCCCGTGAGCAACGCTCAGGATTATTTGCAAGCCATACAGGGCAGTCGGTTGGTGTCTTGGCCCCAAGTGGGGCATTTGCCACAAGAAGAAGCGGCGGAGGTGTCACAACAAACGGTGGTCGAATTTTTGCGATGAGCCGCTTCAGGTGATGCGGATGCCCACTTGCAAGATGTGATTGCCTTCGGTGGCGCGCACACTGACCTCGGCTTTGCCCAAGTGCGCCGTGTCACCTTCAACCGGCGGGCGGTGCAAGCTTTCGGCCAGCCATTGGCCAATGGTTTTGTCTGAATCGCAAGGCAGTTCCAGCCCATAAAACATGCACAGGTCGCCCATCGAGGTGCTGGCGGCCAGCACAAAGTCACCGAAGACCAAGCGGGCGTGTTCGGTGTCGTCCAGGTCGGGCAAGACCACGTTCAGGCGCCGTGCGCTCCATGCGATGGTGGAGCCTTGCAGCACCAATGAGGTGAGGACCACGATGAAGGCCACGTTGAAGTAGATGCTGGCCCCTTCGACACCGGCCATGACCGGGAACACCGCCAACACAATCGGCACCGCACCGCGCAGACCCACCCAAGACACAAAGGCGATTTCGCGTCCGGAAAAGTGCAGCGGTTTTAAGCACAACCAAACCGACAGCGGGCGGGCCACGAACATCAGCACCAGCGACACCCCGATGGCGGGCCACAGCGACTTCATCATCTCGGTGGGCGTGACCAGCAAGCCCAGCAACAAGAACATGCCCGCTTGGGACAGCCAAGCGTAGCCGTCCATGGCCGACAAGGACGCACGCACTTGCCTGCGTGCCCGGTTGCCAATGACGACGCCCATCAGGTACACCGCCAAAAATCCGGAGCCGCCCAACCAAGTGGTGAGCGCGAACACCGTGAGTCCACCTGACACAATCAGCAGGGCACGGATGCCGCCGCCGCCGTCCTCGCCTCGGCCCAAGCGTTTGACCAATTCCGCCATGGCCCAGCCGCAGCCCAAGCCCAGGATGCCGCCCCAGCCCAAGTGTTCGAGCAAAGACAGCAAAATTTCGGAGGCGCTCAGCGGTAAACTTTCTGCATTGGCCATGGACAGCGCGATGGCAATGAAAGTCAGCGTCAGGTAGACGGCCATGGGGTCGTTCAAGCCCGACTCGATCTCCAAGGTGGCGGAGACCCGTTCATTGAGGTGCACCCCAGAGGACTTGAGCAAGGAAAAAACGGCTGCCGCATCGGTGGAGCCGACAATGGCCCCGACCAAAAGGGCCAATGGCCAAGACAAATCGAGCAGCCAATAAGCCGCAGCGCCCGTGATGCCGGTGCACAGCACCACACCCAGTGTGGCCAACAGGAGCGAGGGCCGCAGCCCCGTGCGAAAGGTGCGCATCTGGGTGCGCAAACCGCCGTCAAGCAAGATCACGGCCAAGGCCACGTTGCCCACCCAAAAGCTCAAACGGAAATCATCAAACACCAGTCCACCTGGCCCGTCGACACCCGCCAAGATGCCGACCACCAAAAAAATCAGCAGGAACGAAAAACCGATGCGCGCAGAAAACACCCCCGCCAAGACACTGACGAACACCAGTGCAGCGCCGGCCAACAAGGGCAGTGAGAGGAAATCAAGCGACAAAACCATGTCTTGAAAGTACCACAAGACGGGCGTCCGTCCGAGGCCATGGTTTTATGCCGTACCGCAGCAACGCAAGATGTCATGGGCCGTGCCCAGCGGGTCTTGTTCGTGTGCCAAGTGCCCAAGACCAGACTGAAGGTGCTGCCGCGCTTGCGGTAAGCGCTGGCAGGCTTCGTCGGCCAAAGCCGGTGGCACGGTTTGGTCTTGTGCGCCGATGAGCATGAACACGGGGTTGCGAATCTCGTGCAGGCGTGCGGCCAAGGGCTTGAGCCGCCAAGCCGCCATCATCGACAACACGCCGTGCACATGGCCCGAGTTGCTGAGCACGCGGGTGTAAAGATCGATCCCTTGCGGGTCGAGCGTGGAGCCGGTGCGTGCGATCCACTCGGCCACTGCCCCCGGTTTGGCGGCCATTTTGGCAGTGGCCCAGGCCGACAGCGGGTTGAGCGCTGCCAGTTTGGCTGCTGGGCCGAACAGCCAAGACGCCACGCCCGGCAGCGGCAGCCAAGCGGGGTTCAGACCGATCAGGGTGCTGCGCGCTGCGCTGTCAAAGTGCAGCGCCATGTGCGCGGCAATCGCCGCGCCCGCCGAGTGGCCCACGATGACCTGTGGCGTGAGCTTGAGTTGCAGCATCAGTGCACGCAGGCCCTCGGCCATGCCGGGCAGCGACAGCGCGTCCTCGGGGCCCCGGCTGGTGAAGGCGTGGCCGGGCAGGTCGGGCGCGACCACCATGAAATGCGCGGCCAGTGTGGGCATCATGCCGCGCCAACTGAAGTTGCCTGAGCCGGTACCGTGCAAAAGCAGCATGCACGGGCCTTGGCCCATGGTTTGAACATGCCATTGAATGCCGCCTGCTTGCACCTGTCGGCTGTGTTGTGCGTGCGGCCAAATCTGGGGCTGGGCTTGGTGCTCAGTCCAAGACATGCTGGGGTAGAAGCTGTCAAACATGACCGTTCAGGCCTGCGGGCTGCGCACGCGCTCGATGGCGTGGGCCATGCGCTGCGATTGCACCTGCGGCATGGGCAAGTAGCTCGCGCCCATGGTGGCGGCCAGTTGCTGCGCCTGTGCATCGGGGTGCATCGAGGTGTCGATCCACAAGGCGCGGTGGCCGCTGGCGCGCCACTGCTGGCCCCAGCTTTGCGCATCGGTTTGCGCTTGAGCGCGGCCGCCCAAGCCTTGCAGCGTCACATTGGCTCGGCCGTCACTCAGCACCACCAAGATGGGCGTGACGCCTTGGCGCTGCAGTTGCGTGGCTTGTTCGTGCGCCATCTTGAGGGCCAGGGCCAAGGGCGTGCCGCCGCCACCGGGCAGGCCGGTCATGGCGCGTTTGGCGCGCACCAGTGAGCGCGTCATGGGCAGCAGCAGCTGGGCCTGCGCACCTCGAAAGGCCACGATGCAGACGCTGTCGCGCCGGGCATAGGATTGCTGCAACAACAACTCGACCGCGCCCTTGGCCTCGGCCAAGCGCTGCAAAGCGGCCGAGCCCGAAGCGTCGAGCGCCAGGATCAGGCAGCTGGAGGCGCGCTGCTGGTAGCGCTGGATGTGGAAGTCTTCGACGCGGATGGCGACGCGGCCGGTGCTGTGCGCTTGCCGCAAACGCTGCTTGGGTGCGGCGGCGCGCAAAGTGGCCAGCACATGCAGGCGCGCCTGACCGCCGGGGCGGCCCGGGCGTGGGGGCAGGGGGCGGCCGCGCTGCGAGCCCGCGCGGGTTTGGCCGCTGCGGCCCGAGGTGTTATGGCTGGCCGCGCCTTGGCGCGTCATCAGCGCGTCCAGCATGTGCGGCGGTAAGCTGGCCAAAGCGGCGGCAACCATCATGTCTTGCAGGTCTTCTGCACTCGGTTCGGCGTTCTGTTCAGGTGGTGGGTCGGGGTCTTGGGTGTTGTCTGCTTCAGCGTCGTTCTCAGGCGCTTGGTCGGTATTGTCTGGGGGCTCGGGTGGCGGTGTGGCGTCTTCCTGTGGCGCTGGCTCGGCTGCGGCTTGATCGGCAGATGGTTCAGCTGGCCACTGCGTGGCGCGTGGCGCGAGCACGCAGCGCGCGGCAAAGCCCAGGTCGTCGGCGTCCAGCGTGCTGCGACCGTTCAGCGCCGCATGGCCGCAGGCCACGCGCAGCGCCAGGCTGGGCACGCGCAAAGAGCCAATGCCCAGGCCCAAAGCGGCCGCGCAAAGCGCTTGCATGTGCGCATCGGTGGCTTGCACTTGGGACAGGTGCAAGCGGGCGCGCGCCAAAGCGCCGGGGCTCAGACGAATCTGCAGGCCATCAGACCCGCCGCTCTCGTCTTGCAACGCCGCGTGTATGTCGCTGGGCGAGAGTTCGTTCAGGTCCAGCCAGACGCCCAAGCGCTCGGCCAAGGCTGCGCCCACGCCGGGTTCGTCGGGCAAGGATTCGTCGAGCGCGACCACGCCAAAGCGGGTGGGTGTGGGTGCTGCGCTGTGGCGGGTGGGTGGCACCTGGCCCTGTTCGAGGGCTTGCACCAAAGGCGCGAGCAGGGCGGGCGACAGGCGTTCGGCCATGGGCAGGCACACCAGGCTTTGATCGGCTTGTTGCAGCAGGCCCGCTTGCAGGTGCAATTGGCCGGTTTGCAGGGTATGGGCCAGGTCGATGCCGCCGAGCAACCGCTCGCTGTCCACCGAACCGGGCACTTTCACCAAGCCGATGCCCAGCCCCGCCAGCGCTTGCAACCAGCGCTCGCGCACCGGGCCGTGTGGCGCGCGCAGGCAAACGCCGCCAAAACCGTGGGGGTCGAGTTGCAGCAGTTGCAGCGTGGTGAGCGCGTCGTTCCAGCGCTCCAGCGGGTCCGAAGGGGTGGACGGTGTTGGGGCTTCGCGGGCCATGCGTGCAGCCAATTCAGGCGGCCAGCACTTCTTGCAAGCTGCGCTGCACGCGCGCGCCCGAGTCGGTGTCGTCCAGCGGGTTGCGGCGCAGGCGGTGGCGAAGGGCCAGTGGGGCCATGCTTTGCAGGTGCTCGGCCTTCACTGCTTTGTGGCCTTGTAGCGCGGCATACGCGCGGGTGGCGCGCAGCAGCGTGAGTTCGGCGCGCAGGCCGTCGGTGCCCAGTTGCTGGCACAGGCGGGTGCACAGCATCAGCATGTCGTCGCTCACTTCGACTTGGTCCAGCAGCTCACGCGCTTTGAGGATGCGTTTTTGCAGCTTCTGGTTGTCCTTGTGCCACAGCGCTTTGAAGGCGGCAGGGTCTTTGTCGAAGGCGTCGCGGCGTTTGATGATGCTCACGCGCAGCGCCAGGTCTTGCGGCGTGCGCACCTGCACCGACAGGCCAAAACGGTCCAGCAATTGGGGGCGCAGCTCGCCCTCTTCGGGGTTGCCGCTGCCCACCAGCACAAAGCGGGCGGGGTGGCGCACGCTCAGGCCTTCGCGTTCGACCAGGTTTTCGCCCGAGGCGGCCACGTCAATGAGCAGGTCCACCAGGTGGTCGTCGAGCAGGTTGACCTCGTCGATGTACAAAAAGCCTCGGTGCGCCTGGGCCAGCAGGCCGGGGGCGAAGGATTTGATGCCTTGCGACAGGGCTTTTTCCAGATCCAGCGCGCCGACCACGCGGTCTTCGGTCGCGCCCAAAGGCAGATCGACCACGGCCACACTCTGGCGTTCGGTCACGACTTTGGCTTTGGGATCGCGTGCTTGGCAGACCGGGCAGGCGCCTGCGGGTTTGGCCGGGTCGCAGCGGTAAGGACAGCCTTTGACGACCGAAATGGGCGGCAGCGGGTCCGCAAGGGCCCGCACGGCAGTCGATTTGCCGGTACCCCGGTCCCCCAACACCAGTACGCCACCGATGGCCGGGTCGACCGCCACCACCTGGATGGCGAGGGTCATTTCATCTTGACCAACAATGGCCGCAAAAGGGAAGGTCAATGCCATGGGGCGTTCCGCAAAACTGTTCTCGGCCCATCATCCAAAAGACGCGGCAAAGTGTCAAGTTAAATTTACACTTGATGTCGAATTTTTTCAGTGCCTAGGACCCGATCGCAGGAACCGTTAGCCAGCCCGGGTGAAGGGCATCACACCGACCAGCCAAAGGTGCAGGCCACCCATCAGGAAAGCCGCCCATACGCCGGTGCCCACCACCAACGCGAGCACAGTGGCCAGCAGCTTGCCTTCGGGCGCAGATTGCAGGCTTTGGCGGTCCCTCTTTCGGGCGGCGCGGAAGACCAGCACCGACCAAACGAGAAAGCCGCCGAATAGCAAGACATCAGCCGCATTGCCGTTGGACAGCAAATGGCCGAGCGCCCAGACTTTGACCGACAAGGTCATAGGGTGGCGCAGTTTGGCCTGGATCTGGTTGCCCGGCACATACGTGGCCACCAGCAAAACCATGGCCAACCACATCAGCAAAATCGTGGCGTGTTGCATGCCGCGAGGCGGCGTCCACAGCACCACCGGGTCGAGGCGCGCTTGGCCATAGCCTTGCACCAACAAATAAAGACCCAGCAAGGAAATGGCAGCGTAAACCGCCTTGAATCCCAGCGCACCCCAACGGGCGATGCCGTCTTGGCGGACCTGGGGTGCCAGGCTTTGAAGTGAATGGATGCCTAAAAAAAGGACCAAACCGAGCAGGAGTTGCAGCATGTCAAAACCCTTTTTCTAAAGGCGTGTCAAGAAAGCTGCATTTTGACATGCCTGTGTCCATGGGGGTTGACATTACAAATCCCGGGCTTTCCTGTGTGATTTGCTCGGGTATCCCGTTAAAAATGACAAGGTGACTGATCTGGCGCACAATGAACTGTCCAGTATTTTCTGGCTACCTATTTCAGGAGCAGTTCATGTCCCGTTTTACCGAAATCTCTTCCACCCGCCGCGTGTTCATGATGCAAGTGGCCACGGCCGCCACAGCCACTTTGGCTGTGAGCCAAGCTTCGGCCCAAGCCATGGTCGACGAAAAAGACCCGCAAGCCGTGGGCTTGGCTTACAAAGCCGATGCGACCAAGGTCGACAAAGCCAAGAACCCCAAGTACGCGGCGGGCAACAACTGCGCCAACTGCGCCTTGTTCCAAGCCAAGGCCGGTGCGGCTGCCGGTGGTTGCCCCTTGTTTGCAGGCAAGCAAGTGGCCGCCAAAGGCTGGTGCTCAGCCTGGGCCAAAAAGGCTTGATGCCTCAGGTTCTTCGGCTGGATTTTTCCCGTCGGGTTCCTCAAAACCGCCTCTGGGCGGTTTTTTTACGCCCCAAGACGGCTTGGGGCTCAGTGTTTGCCCTGATTTGCCCACGTCAGCAAGGCTTTGAACAGACAAAGTGTCAATCTGTCGTTACACTTGCTGCTGTTTCAACCGACCAGAAGGCCTTTTCATGGCATCTTGGGTGCTCTCAGCGATGGACCTGGCCTGCCAAAAGGCCCAGCGGACTTTGTTCGAGGGCGTGAGCTTGGTTGTGCCCAGGGGCAGTTGGCTGCACATCGAAGGCGGCAATGGGTGTGGCAAAACCAGTTTGCTGCGCATCTTGTGTGGCTTGTCACCTGCGGCGCATGGTCAAGTGCGTTGGGCTTCACCGGACCTGGACTGCCTCGAAGGTCTGCCACCTGCTCTGTCTGCCCGTCCTGACCGTTCGGTGCTCCATTTCATCGGCCATGCTTTGGGCCTCAAGCCCGATTTGAGCGCGACCGAAAACCTGTGCCTTGACGCCCAGGTCAGTGGCTTGACGCTCAGCCGCGAACAGGCGGTGCAAGCCCTGGCCGCGCAGGGCCTCAAAAGTCGGGCGAATTTGCCCGTTCGAGTGCTGTCGCAAGGCCAGCGGCAAGGGGTGGCCTTGGCGCGTTTGCGCACCAGCCCCGCGCGCTTGTGGGTGCTGGACGAACCTTTGGTGGGCTTGGACACCCAAGCCACCGCCATCGCCCGAAATTTGCTTCAATCGCATGTGGACGCTGGCGGCGCCATTGTCATGACCAGCCACCACGATGTGGGCTTGCAAGGCCCAGGTGAGCGGTTTCAACTGGGCGCCGTGGCGCGGGCGCTATGAGCGTACAGATTCACCCCAGCCCCTGGCAAGCCATGGCCGGTGTGCTGCGCCGTGACCTGCGCCTGGCCTTGCGGCGCAAGGCCGAGTGGCTCGGCGCGGTTTTTTTCTTTGTCGTGGTGGCCGCGCTGTTTCCATTGGCGATCGGCCCCGAGCCAGGCACTTTGCGCCTCATCGGTCCAGGGGTGCTGTGGGTGGCGGCCTTGCTGGCCAGCATGCTGAGCCTGGGCCGTTTGTTCGAGGCCGATCACCAAGACGGCAGCTTGGAGCAATTGGCTTTGTCGGCTGCGCCCCTGTCTTGGCTGGTCAGTGCCAAGTTGTTGGCGCATTGGCTGATCGCTGGCTTGCCCCTGGTCTTGCTGTCGCCGATCTTGGGTTTGCAATTTGGCCTGGGTCCAGAAGCTCTGGGCATATTGGCTTTGACGCTTTTGATTGGCACGCCGGTGTTGTCTTTGCTGGGCGCGATTGGTGCAGCACTCACTTTGGGGGTGCGCGGCGGTGGGGTGTTGCAGTCGCTTTTGCTTTTGCCACTGTATGTGCCGGTGCTGGTATTTGGCACCGGTGCGGTGGATGCGCAGTTGCGCGGCCTTGGGGCACAGGCCCATGTCTCGGTGTTGCTGGCGCTGTTGCTGGCAGCGGCTGCGCTCAGCCCCTGGGCCTGTGCGGCAGCGCTGCGCCTGGCGTTGGAATGAAAAGGACCGATCCTTGAAACTCTTTCACTACGCTGCCCCACAACACTTTTATCCACTGGCGGGTCGCCTGTGGCCATGGCTGGCGCTGATTGCCAGTGCCTTGGCGCTGGCAGGCTTGTGGGTGGGCTTCATGGTGGCACCGTCTGACGCGCAGCAGGGGCAGGCTTACCGGATCATTTACATCCATGTGCCGGTGTCGTGGATGGCCATGATCATTTACTTGGCCATGGCCTTTTGGAGCGTTTTGGGGCTGGTGTTCAACACGCGTTTGTCGGGCTTGATGACGCGGGCGCTGGCACCCACCGGGGCAATGCTTGCGTTTTTGTCGCTGTGGACCGGGGCCTTGTGGGGCAAGCCGATGTGGGGCACCTATTGGGTGTGGGACGCGCGCCTGACCTCGATGCTGATCTTGCTGTTTTTGTATTTGGGCTACATCGCGCTGACCTCGGCCATTGAGGACACGCGCCGCTCAGACCGGGCAGGTGCCTTGGTGGCGGTGGTGGGCGCGGTCAACGTGCCCATCATTTATTTTTCGGTGCAGTGGTGGAACACCTTGCATCAGGGCGCATCGGTCTCGTTCACCCAGTCGCCGCGCATGGCCAGCATCATGCTGACGGGCATGTTGCTGATGAGCTTCGCGGTTTGGATTTATGCCGTGGCCATCGCCTTGTGGCGTGTGCGCAGTTTGATTCTGGAACGTGAGAGCCATGCGGCTTGGGTCCAGCAGCTGCCCGAGGTACAAGCACACCGGGCTTGGCGAGGTGCCGCATGATTTGGCAAAGCGCGTCCGAGTTTTGGGCCATGGGTGGCTATGGCGTGTACGTCTGGGGCAGCATGGGCGTGAGTGCGGCCTTGATGGTGCTGGAGGTGTGGCTTGCGCGGGTGGGCCGTCGGCAAGCGCTGGACGCGGTGTGCGAGGCCATGGACGCTGCGCAAGAGGAAACCCATGAACCCGACTCGGTCGCACCGACCGCGTCCGCCTACAAGTCTTTCAACTCGGGAGCCGCGTCATGAAAAACCGCCACAAGCGATTGTTCGGCATCGGACTGGGCTTGCTGCTCGTGTGCGGTGCGCTGTTTTTTGTGCTCAACGCGTTCCAGAGCAATTTGGTTTTCTTCTTCACACCCACGCAAGTCGCGGCAGGCGAAGCGCCCAAAGACGGTCACTTTCGGGTAGGCGGTTTGGTCAAAGAAGGCAGCATCCAGCGCGACGGCATGGCGGTGGCCTTTGTGGTGACCGATACGCATCAAGAGGTGCCAGTGTCTTATGTTGGCTTCTTGCCCGATCTGTTCAAAGAGGGTAAGGGCGTGGTGGCGCAGGGTCGTTTGAACGCCAGTCGACAGTTTGTCGCCAGTGAAGTGCTGGCCAAGCACGATGAAAACTACATGCCACCCGAAGCCCAGCATGCGTTGGACGAGGCGGCCAAGGCCCGCATCGGTGCGGCGGTGGCGCAATGATGCGCGCTGTTTTTTCAGGAGCCTGGCATGTGGCCTGAAGCCGGCCACATGGCCTTGATCATGGCGGCTTGGGTCGCCTTGGCGCAAGCGGTGTTGCCGCTGTGGGGCAGTTTGTCGGTGAGCCGCGCAGGCTGGCAAGCGTTGGCCAGGCCTTTGGCGCAGTTGCAACTGGTCTTGATTGTGTTGTCGTTTGGTGCTTTGTGGCATGCGTTTTATGTGCACGATTTCAGTGTCGTGTATGTGGCCAACAACTCCAATACTTTGCTGCCTACGCCATACCGCCTCTCGGCAATTTGGGCAGGTCACGAAGGCTCCTTGGTGTTGTGGGTCTTGATGCTGGCATTCTGGTCGGTGGCCGTGGCCATGTTTTCCAAGCGTTTGCCGCAAGCCATGGTGGCGCAAGTGCTGGGCGTCATGGGCGCGGTGTCGGTGGGCTTTTTGGTCTTCATCTTGGCCTTGTCCAATCCGTTTGCCCGGCAGTTCCCGGCACCCGCCGAGGGGCGTGATTTGACACCTTTGCTGCAAGACCCGGGTTTGGTCATTCATCCGCCGATGCTCTACATGGGCTATGTGGGTTTGTCGGTGGCGTTTGCTTTTGCCATGGCGGCGCTGCTTTCGGGGCGGCTCGATGCGGCGTGGGCGCGTTGGGCAAGGCCTTGGACGGTGGCGGCCTGGGGCTTTTTAACGCTGGGCATTGCGCTGGGGTCTTGGTGGGCTTACTACGAATTGGGTTGGGGCGGCTGGTGGTTTTGGGACCCGGTTGAAAACGCCTCGCTCATGCCTTGGTTGGTGGCTACAGCGCTCATCCATTCGCTCATGGTCACGGACAAGCGTGGGCAGTTCAAGGCCTGGACGGTGCTCTTGGCCATTGGCGCTTTCTCACTCAGCTTGTTGGGCACCTTCCTTGTGCGCTCGGGCGTGTTGACTTCGGTGCACGCCTTTGCCACCGACCCGGGGCGGGGGGTGTTCATCTTGCTGTTTTTGGTGGTGGTGGTGGGTGTGTCGCTGGCTTTGTTTGCCTGGCGCGCCCCCCAGTGGGCCAATGCCTCGCAGCCTGTCGTGGGTTCGCGCGAATCGTTTTTGCTGCTCAACAGCGTGCTCTTGGTGGTGGCCATGGCGGCGGTGTTGTTGGGCACTTTGTACCCATTGATCATCGACGCGCTCAACCTGGGCAAGTTGTCGGTTGGCCCACCGTATTTCGACCGCGTGTTTGTGCCGCTGATGGTGCCGCTCTTGCTGGCCATGGTGCCGGGCACGGTGGTGCCTTGGCACGTGGCGCGCTGGGCGGCGGTGCGCTCTGTCTTGGTACCAGGGGCCTTGGCGCTTTTGTTGGCCAGTGCTTGGGCCACTTGGGGCGCCGCGCCTCAGGCTGCAGAGGCCGTGACCAACGCCGGCGGTTGGCTCACGGTGATGGGCGGCACGCTGGGCGGCTGGATCGTGCTGTCGGGCGCTTGGCAAATCGCGCAGCGCCTGCGTGTGCCTGGATCGCCTGGCCTGGCTTGGTGGGGCATGCAGGTCGCGCACATGGGCGTGGCGGTACTGGTGCTGGGCATCACCGGCGTCAAGTCTTTTGAGGTGGAGCGTGACGTGCGTTTGGGTCTGGGTGATTCGGTCACGGTGGCCGGTGTGCGTTACCAACTGATCGGTGTGGGCAACCATTTGGGACCGAATTATTTGGCCTTGCGCGCGCAAGTGCATTTGTTTGAAGGCGAGCCGGGCAGCGAACGGCAGGTGGGCACTTTGCTGCCTGAAAAACGGCGCTACGTTTCCAGTGCCATGCCCATGACCGAAGCGGGGATCGACCGCAACCTCTGGCGTGACCGTTATGTCTCTTTGGGCGAGCCCTTGGCGGGCGAGCCACCCCAGTGGAGCTTTCGGGTCTACCACAAGCCTTTTGTGTCGTGGATTTGGCTGGGTGCGGTGTTCATGGTGTTGGGCGGGGGCTTGGCCGCTTTTGACAGGCGCTACCGGCAGGCGCCTGTGAAGTCCAGTGCGAGCGCAGCGAAAGTGGCCCCTGGCAAGCTGGGGGCACTGGGATGAGTGTTCCAACCAGCGTTGGCCAAACCCGGCGCATGCCGCGCTGGGTGTTTGTGCCGCTGGCGCTGTTTTTGGGCATGGCGGTGTTTTTGGCGGTGGGGCTGACGCGTAACCCACAAGAAATTCCTTCGCCGCTCATCGGTCAACCGGCGCCTGTTTTCCAGTTGCCTTTGGTGGGCGGGGCTGGGGTGTTTGGCGCTGAGCAATTCAAGGGGCAGCTGACGCTCGTCAACCTGTGGGCCACTTGGTGCGCAGGTTGCAAAGAAGAACATCCCCTTTTGATGGCTTTGGCCCGTCAACCCGGTTTGCAAATGGTGGGCATCAATTACAAAGAGCTACAGGCTTCAGAGTTGTCGGGGCAAGACCCGTTGAGCCCTGAAGCGGTACAAAAAGCCACGGCGCGCAGCCAAGCTTGGTTGCAAAAACAAGGTCAAGCTTTTGGCGTGAACCTGCTCGATTTGGATGGTCGGGTGGGCATGGACTTTGGTGTGTATGGCTTGCCTGAGACGTATTTGGTGGACCGCCAGGGTGTGGTGCGTTTTAAGCATGCCGGGGCTTTAACGCCGGAAGTTTTGCAGCAAAAATTGCTGCCTCTGATGCGGAGTTTGCAGTGAAGCGCTTGGTGTTCTCCATTCGGCGAAATGCCATGCATGGTGTTTTGGCCAGTGCATTGTGGTGGGCTGTTTCGGTGGGGGCCCAAGCGCCGAGTGCGCCGGTGGCGTCAATGGCCCCGACTGCGCCGGTTGTTCAAGCGGCCCTGCCGGGTGTGGGCGCCACCGTTTTGGCGCAGGGTGATGCGCCCATGACCGCGCCGATCCAAGCGCGCTGGGACCACATCGCGGCCGAGCTGCGCTGCTTGGTGTGCCAAAACGAATCCTTGGCCTCCTCGAATGCAGAGTTGGCAGTCGACTTGCGCCGTGAGGTGCGCAGCTTGATCGAGCAAGGCCAAAGCGATGCCGATATCCGCAGCTTTTTGGTCAAACGCTATGGCGACTTTGTGCTCTACAAGCCCGAAGTCAAGCCCGTGACCTGGCTGCTGTGGTTTGGCCCCTTTGCCTTGTTGCTGATGGCCTTGGCGGTGGCGCTGCGCCTGATGCGCCGCACGCCTGCTGAGCCAGCACCTTTGACCGACAGCGAGCGCGAACGCGTTCGCCGAATGCTGGAGTCCTGATGTCCTTTTTGCCGCCTTGGATGGGTTTGTTGTGTGTGCTCCTGTGCCTGGGTGGCTTGGCCGCCTGGGTGGTGCAGCGGGGCTTGAAGGAAAAAGTGCCTGCTGTGAACGGCGATGTGCAATCCCAAGTGAACCGTCAAATTCACCAGCAACATTTGGCCGATTTGGACCGTGCCTTGAGCGAGGGGCGCTTGAATGCGGCGCAACACCAATCGGCGCGCGATGAGTTGTTGCGTCACGTGCTGGACGATGACGCACAGGCCCATATCAGCCGCTCGAACGCGAGCCTGTCCGTGGCGTGGCGCTGGATCGTGGTGGGCTTGGTCTTGCTCAGCGGCCTGAGTTATGTGCAACGGGGTGCGCCGCAGGCGTGGTGGACTGTGCCTTTGAGTCAACGGGTCAAGATCAGCGCCACCACACCTGAACAATTGGCCGAGCAAACCCGACAGTGGCTGCAGACCACACAAAAACAACCCAAGGATGCCGAGGCTTGGTTGACTTTGGCGCGTTTGCATGCCGCCCAAAACGCACATGCTTTGGCCGAGCAAGCCTTGGCTCAGGTACTCAGCTTGGCGCCTGAGCCCGATCTCTGGATCGAGCGCGCGCAAATGAAAGCCTTGAGTGCGGGCGGTGTGTATGCCGGAGAGCCTTGGCAATGGATTCAAGACGTGTTGCGCACGCAGCCCCAGCACCTGAACGCTTTGGTGTTGGCGGGCAGTGCGGCCTTGTCTGAAAAAAAATACGATGCGGCGCAAAAATTTTGGCAACAAGCCTTGAGCCAGGTGCCCGCAAACAGCGAGGCTGCTGACGGTCTGCAGCAAGCCGTTGCGAAGGCGGGTCAGTTACAGCAAGCGCAAGGGGCCGAGGTCAAAGCAGCGGGCAGTCCGGACGATCAGCGGCTCTTGATTCAGGGCGAAGTTCGTGTTTCTTCTGATGTGCAAAGCCAAATCGGTGCAGGGGCGACTTTGTTTGTCTATGCCTTGGCCGAGGATGGCTCGCGTCGCCCCGTGGCCATCTGGCGCGGCACGCCTGCTGCATGGCCTGTGCGCTTTGGCTTGAGCGACAGCATGGGCATGGGCGCACCGCCCTTGTTGTCATCGTTGGCACAGGTGCGCCTGGTGGCCCGCATCTCCAAAACGGGATCGGCGCAAAAGCAAGAGGGCGATCTTCAGGTCGAACTGCCCGGTGTGAAGACGGGCGTGCAAGGCGTGGTGCTTCAGATCTCTGGTCGTTGACTACTGGCTGCAGGCCACGTGCACGGGTGCCCGCAAATCACCAGGGTGCCTACAGACCACTTACAAGGCTTGCCGGCGGCTGCCTTGTCAGCCTTGGCGCAATTTTCGTGAATGGCTGTGCACCGCCTCGACCAGCGCCGTCACATGCTCGGGCGGGGTGTATTGGCTGATGCCGTGGCCCAGGTTGAAGATGTGCGTGGGGCCGGTG
>JAJTEW010000016.1 GCA_021299875.1 Comamonadaceae bacterium
ACCGCCGAACTTGGCAGCCAACACGGTGGTGATGGCCGCCGTCAGGGTGGTCTTGCCGTGGTCAACGTGACCGATGGTGCCCACGTTCACGTGGGGTTTGGTCCGTTCGAATTTTTCTTTAGCCATTTTTCAATCCTTAAAAAGAGCAATGCCCGTGTGTTGGTTTAATGTTTGCATCAGGTTGCTTGATCACTCCGCACGGGCACAGAGTGGCACTTGATCGCAGACAGTTTCTGAATTTTCAGATCTGACTATTTCTAATCAGAGGTGCCCGAGCAAATTCGCAGGCGAATTTGGTCCGGCACGCTTTCAATTATTTAGCCCTTGAAGCGACGATGGCTTCGGCAACGTTACGCGGCGCTTCCGAGTAGTGCTTGAATTCCATCGTGTAGGTGGCACGACCTTGCGACATGGAGCGCAGCGTGGTCGAGTAACCGAACATTTCGGACAATGGCACTTCGGCTTTGATGGCTTTGCCACCACCGACCATGTCGTCCATGCCCTGGACCATGCCGCGGCGTGAGGACAAGTCACCCATCACGTTGCCGGCGTAGTCTTCTGGGGTCTCGACTTCCACCGCCATCATGGGCTCCAGAATCACGGGCTGGGCTTTGCGGCAACCTTCTTTGAAACCAAAGATGGCAGCCATCTTGAAGGCCATTTCGTTCGAGTCCACATCGTGGTACGAACCAAAGTGCAGCGTGACTTTGACGTCCACGACGGGGTAGCCCGCCAACACGCCCTGCCCCAGAGCCTCGATCACGCCTTTTTCTACCGCAGGGATGTATTCACGAGGAACCACACCGCCTTTGATGGCGTCAACGAATTCGAAACCCTTGCCGGGTTCCTGAGGCTCAACCTTCAGCACCACATGGCCGTACTGACCCTTACCGCCGGACTGACGCACGAACTTGCCTTCAGCTTCTTCCACGGTTTTGCGGATGGTTTCGCGGTAAGCCACTTGAGGCTTGCCCACGTTGGCTTCCACACCAAATTCACGCTTCATGCGGTCCACGATGATTTCCAGGTGCAATTCGCCCTGCCCACCAATGATGGTCTGGCCCGATTCTTCGTCGGTTTGTACACGGAACGATGGATCTTCCGCCGCCAAACGGGACAAAGCGATGCCCATTTTTTCCTGGTCGGCTTTGGTCTTGGGTTCAACGGCTTGGCGGATCACCGAGTCAGGGAACACCATGCGCTCGAGTGTGATCACCGCATTGGGGTCGCACAAAGTTTCGCCTGTGGTCACGTCTTTCAAACCCACGCAAGCAGCGATATCGCCGGCACGGATTTCGTCGACTTCTTCACGGTTGTTGGCGTGCATCTGAACGATACGGCCAATGCGCTCTTTCTTGCCACGCACCGAGTTGAACACGGTATCGCCCTTTTTCAACACGCCGGAATAGACACGCACAAAGGTCAACTGGCCCACGAACGGGTCGGTCATCAATTTGAATGCCAATGCCGAAAACTTTTCGTTGTCGTCGGCTTTGCGGGTGATTTCCACTTCGTCTTCGTCAAAGCCCTTGATGGCTTTCACGTCCAAAGGCGAAGGCATCAATTCAAGAACCGCATCCAGCATGCGCTGAACGCCTTTGTTCTTGAAGGCGGTGCCGCACAACATGGGCTGGATTTCGCTGTTGATGGTGCGAACGCGCAAACCGTGTGTGATTTCCTCTTCGGTCAAGTCGCCTTCTTCGAGGTACTTGTTCATCAGCTCTTCGGAGGCTTCAGCGGCCGCTTCCACCATCTTTTCGCGCCACTCTTTGGCCACTTCGACCAAGTGGGCAGGGATCTCTTCGAAGGTGAACTTCATGCCCTGGGAAGCTTCGTCCCAGATGATGGCCTTCATCTTGCGCAGATCCACCACGCCGGTGAAGTTTTCTTCAGCACCAATCGGGATGACGATGGGCACAGGGTTGGCCTTCAGGCGCAACTTCATTTGCTCGACGACTTTGAAGAAGTTGGCACCTGTACGGTCCATCTTGTTCACAAAGGCCAGACGTGGCACTTTGTATTTGTTGGCCTGACGCCACACGGTTTCAGACTGGGGCTGCACGCCGCCCACAGCGCAGTACACCATGCAAGCACCGTCCAGAACACGCATGGAACGCTCCACTTCAATCGTGAAGTCCACGTGGCCGGGGGTGTCGATGATGTTGATGCGGTGGTCTTCGAAAGAGCCGTCCATGCCCTTCCAGAAGCAGGTGGTCGCGGCCGAGGTGATCGTGATGCCACGCTCTTGCTCTTGCTCCATCCAATCCATGGTGGCAGCGCCGTCGTGCACTTCACCAATTTTGTGGTTCACGCCGGTGTAAAACAAAATACGTTCGGTCGTGGTGGTCTTGCCAGCGTCAATGTGCGCCGAAATACCGATGTTGCGATAACGCTCGATGGGGGTGATGCGAGCCATATGTTTCTCCAATGATTAAGTACCAAAGCCCGCCACCCCTTTTGGGGCCAGCGGGCTGGCTTCTGACAGTGTCGGGCTTCTTTGTGAAGCCCTTGTGAATCAGAAGCGGAAGTGCGAGAACGCCTTGTTGGCTTCGGCCATGCGGTGAACTTCGTCACGCTTTTTCATGGCACCACCACGGCCTTCGTTGGCCTCGAGCAATTCGTTGGCTAAACGCAGGGCCATCGACTTCTCACCGCGCTTGCGAGCGGCTTCTTTGATCCAGCGCATCGACAGGGCCAAGCGACGAACAGGGCGCACTTCAACAGGCACCTGGTAGTTCGCACCACCCACGCGGCGGGATTTGACTTCCACCATGGGCTTGACGTTGTTGATGGCGATGGAGAACAGCTCGACAGGGTCTTTGCCTGTTTTCTTTTCCATGTTTTCGAGGGCACCGTAAATGATGCGCTCGGCCACAGCTTTTTTGCCGCCTTCCATGATCACGTTCATGAACTTGGACAACTCGACATTGCCGAACTTGGGATCCGGCAGGATTTCACGTTTAGGGACTTCGCGACGACGTGGCATATTTCACCTCATATTGCTTCAGTTGGCATCTTTTCAGACGCCGCGAGGGTTATTCAAAACCACTCACTTACTCGACCCACCTGGACAATTCCGGGCTTCGGGTCACTTCGCTGGATCACCGCGCCACGCGGGAAACAGCACCGAAAATTTCAACCCGCGAGGGTTTACTTGGCTTTTGGCTTCTTCGCACCGTACTTGGAGCGAGACTGCTTGCGGTCTTTCACGCCTTGAAGGTCCAAAGAACCGCGAACGATGTGGTAACGCACACCGGGCAAGTCTTTGACACGACCACCGCGCACCAGAACCACCGAGTGCTCTTGCAGGTTGTGGCCTTCACCGCCGATGTAGGAGATGACCTCAAAACCGTTGGTCAAGCGCACTTTGGCGACTTTACGCAGAGCGGAGTTGGGCTTTTTAGGCGTTGTGGTGTACACGCGAGTGCAGACACCACGACGCTGTGGAGAGTTTTGCATCGCAGGGCTTTTGGACTTGATCGTTTCGACCTCGCGCCCCTGACGCACCAATTGATTGATGGTTGGCATTGTTTGTAACGTCCCTAAACGTTGAATTTTGACAAAAGAAACTTCCCCGCCCCAAAAGCGGAAAAGCCCGCCAGTATAACCGCACAGCGAACTCTGGGCAAGTTATCCACAATTTGACGCCTTGTGCACACTCAAGGCTTACTTGATCCACAAGCGCACCGAACCCCAAGCGCGCCCAAAAATGCCCGCCTGTTCGACCGGCTCAAGCACCGTCAAAGGCAGCTCGAACAAGGGCCTGTCACCCTGCATCACCTTGAGACTGCCGACAGATTGGCCTTTGACAAATGGTGCGATCAAGGGGTCGGGGCGAACCACCTGGGTTTTCAATTGGGCCGCCGTGCCCGATGGCACCGCCACGATCAAGGGGCGGTCTGATCCGAGTTTGACCACCGCTTGTTTGCCTTTCCAGACCGGGGGCGTCACCACCGATTGGTTGGCATCGAACAACTTAACCGCATCAAACGCGGCATAGCCCCAGTTGAGCAACTTTTGGCTTTCGTTGGCGCGAGAGTTTTCACTTTCAGCACCCAAAACCACGCTCAGCAAGCGGCGCGCGCCCACATTGGGGAACTCGCGTTTGGCCGAAGCCACCAAACAGTAACCCGCCGCTTGGGTGTGACCGGTTTTGAGTCCGTCCACCGACGGGTCTCTGAACAGCAGCAAATTCCGGTTGGTGTCGTTGGCGGCAGGGGTGCCTGAATAACGGTACTTTTTGATGGCGTAGTAAGGCACATAGTCAGGAAAGTCACGCATCAAGCGGGTAGCGAGCACAGCCAAGTCTCGTGCGGTCGTGGTGTGACCGGGGGCGGTCAGGCCCTCCGGGTTTTTGTAGGCGGTGTTGTTCATGCCCAAAATTCGGGCCTGGTCGTTCATCAGCTGGACAAACCGCTCCACACTGCCCGCCACCCCTTCGGCCAAAGCCACGGTGGCGTCATTGCCCGACTGCACAATCATGCCTTTGATCAAATCCTCGACAGGCACTTGCATCTTGGGGTCAATGAACATGCGCGAACCGGGCATCTTCCAGGCCCGCTCCGAGATGGGCAAAGTTTGCTGAAGGTTCAGTTTGCGGGATTTGAGGGCATCGAAGACCAAATAAGCGGTCATCAGCTTGGTCAAAGACGCGGGCTCGACCGTCATGTCAGGTTCTTTGGCGGCCAACACCTGATTGGCGGTGACGTCCATCAAAAGATAGGCCTTGGCGGCCAACTCGGGTGGCTGGGGCATTTGGGCTTGGGCTGCCCAAGAAAAGACCAGGCAAAAACAGCTGGCCAAGATTTTGAAGAAGGTGTTCATTGCGGATAAATCATGAAAATCGACCCGCCGCGGGTGACGCCGGATGGGCGCCGTCAACGGGGGGCAGCAAAAAAGGAAGTGGGCGCCCAGCAGGTCAAGCCACTCAGGCCTTCAGATGACGAATCACCAAGGATTTGAGCAAGGGCAATTGTCCGTGAAAGAAATGCTCACCCCCCGGAATCACGGTGATTGGCAGGAATTGGGGCCGCGCCCAATCCATCACGCTGGCCAGTGGCACTGTGTCGTCTTGCTCACCATGCACAACCAGGCAACGCTCATGAAGCGCTTGAGGCACTGGCGCCACCTCAAAACGCGAAGCCGCTGTGCCCACCAGCACCAAGGCACGCGGCAAACGCATCTCGCCCAGCGCGTGCACCACATGGGTGGTGACAAAGGCGCCGAAAGAAAACCCTGCCAACGCAACAGGCCCATCTGGGACCAACTGCTCAATGACACGCTGCATGTCCAAGGCCTCGCCCCGCCCTTCGTCGTAGGTGCCCGCACTTGCGCCCACCCCCCTGAAATTGAAACGCACAGCACGCCAGCCACATTGCACAAAAGCACGCGCCAAGGTTTGCACCACTTTGTTGTGCATGGTGCCGCCAAACAAGGGGTGAGGGTGGGCGATCACCGCCGTGCCCAGCACAACACCTTCTGAGGGCGAGTCCATGAGCACCTCCAAGCTGCCCACTTCGCCTTGCAAAGTCAGGGTTTGGGTGGCCTGGTTCATCAGCGTCCCAAGTGTTCGGGGGTCACTAGGCGTTCGACCACCTGACCGTTTTTCAGGTGCGATTCGACGATCTCGTCAATGTCCGAGTGGTCGACATACGAATACCAGACCCCCTCGGGATAGACCACCGCCACAGGGCCACCCGCACATCGGTCAAGGCAACCGGCCTTGTTCACCCGCACGGCGCCGGGCCCGGCCAAGCCATGGGCTTTGACCTGGGCTTTGCAGTGGTCAAAAGCGGCCTGCGCATTGTGCTGGGCACAACAAGCCTCGTTGTTTTTGCGTTCATTGAGGCAAAAAAAGATGTGCCGCTTGAAATAGGGTGGGGTCTGGGGAGTGCTCATCTGGCAATTTTAGGCCTGCTGGGGCAGGCCTCACATTCAAGCACGCCCAGCAGAAGGAGACATGGACAATCTGCGCACCAAGTAAACCAGCAGGGCAAAAGGCCACGACCAACCTAACCACTGGATCAGGCCATGAAAGCGGATGAAACGCCCCTGCTCCCAGGTCTGCAAGGTCAATGGAAAGTAAGCGTCTGCCGAGGCCGTGTTGAGCAAACTCAACTGCAGCACCAGTGCGGCCAGAGCCAGCACCCAACACAACCGTGGCGAAGCCCAAGACAAAGCCAGCGCCAGGGTCAATGCAGCGGCAAGCCCTTGCATGACTTCAGGACTGACCCATCCCCAAGCGTGCACAGGCCCATAGGTCAATGCCGCCGACAAAGCGCTGGCCAGCAAGCCCCCCGTCAAGCAAAACCCCGCCAACACCCAGCGCTGCGGCCTGCGCTGCACCACGCCATACGCCAACAAACAAGGCAGCAGCAAACCCAGCGCCACGCACACCGACTCGGTCATGGGCAGCAGGGGCTGGAACTCCACCTCGCGCACAGGCCAAGACTCCAGCCAAGGCGTGTCCTGAAGGAGCTGGATCCAAGTGCCCTCCAAACGCTCCAGCACTTGACCCAAGCCAAAAGGCACCGCAGCCGGAAACAACAAGGCCAACGGCCAAACCGCCAACAGCGCCAAAGCGCCACTGGCTTCGGTTTCAAACCAACGGTCACGAAAACGGTTCCAGTGGTCCATCAGGCCAACCCAAACCAAGCCACGCGCCACGGCCGCGCCCACCCAAGCCCCGGCCGTGTTCAGAGCCATGTCCACGTTGGAAGGCACACGAACGGGCAAAAACATCTGCAACGATTCGAGCGCCAAGGACAAAGATGCGGCCAGCAAAGTGGCGACCACCACAGCCGGCCAACGGGGCCGCATGCGGCGCAAACTCAAAGCCAGCAAAAAACCCATTGGGGCATAACCGAGCACGTTGGACAGCACATCAAAACCCGTCCAATAGCGTGGCCATGAAGCGGTCAGGAATGACCACGACATGACGCCCTGAAAGCGCCAGTGATCAAATGGATAAAGGCTGGCGTAGACGATCAGGACTGCATAAATGCAGAACAAGGGCCAAGCGGCTGATGTGCGCCGTGTCATGTTGCCCCCATCGGAAAGCCCCCTTCAAAAGGGTTTGACCACCACCAAAATGACCGCCGCCACCATCAAGAGCACCGGGGCTTCGTTGTACCAGCGGTACCAAACATGGCTGCGCTGGTTATGGCCGCCTTCAAACTGACGCAACAAAACGCCGCAGCTGTGGTGGTAGGCCAAGAGCGCCACCACGATCAGCAATTTGGCATGCATCCAGCCCTGCCCACCGCCCAGCCCAATGCGGTAATAAAGCCACAGCCACAAGCCCAGAGCCAAGGCCGGTATCGCCAAAATGGTCATGAAGCGGTAGAGCTTGCGAGACATCAAAAGCAAACGCTCCCGCTCTGCGACCGAGCCCGGCTCCACCATCGCCAAATTGACAAAAATTCGGGGCAGGTAAAAAAGACCGGCAAACCAGCTGGCGATGAACACGATGTGAAGGGCTTTGATCCAGAGCATGGCTCAAGTGTAGTCAGAGATGGCTGGCGCCGCACACTCAGCGCGAGCAGGCAAAAAAAACCCCCGGCCAGGGGCCGAGGGTGGGAAACCTGTCGGCGTTACCGCGTCCAGGCCCCGCTCAGGGAGGTAAAGCGGGGGGCAGCAAGCTGCCCAAGCGCAATTTATCAAATATCAAAACCGATAACAAGGTCGATTTTGTATTTAATGAAAGTTTTGATGTTTATGACACACCCCCGCCTTGCTGACGACGGCTTTGTAGCCTGAGCGACTGAAGATGCCCGCTGAACTTTGGCATCTGCAAGGACTTCAGGCACAATTTTCAGCATGAACCCCGTCGCCCCCTTCCCCGCCAACCGCCCACGCCGCTTGCGTCGTGATGAATTCACCCGCAACTTGGTGCGCGAACACCGGGTCACGCCGCACGACCTGATCTATCCGGTGTTTGTGCTGGACGGCCAAAACCAGCGCCAGCAAGTGGCCTCGATGCCCGGCGTTGAGCGCCTGTCGCTCGACTTGCTGCTGCCCGTGGCCGAAGACTGCGTCAAGCTCGGTATCCCGGTCATGGCGCTGTTCCCAGTGATCGACGCCAGCCTGAAGGACCCAACTGGCAGCGAAGCCATGAACCCCAACGGCCTGGTGCCACGGGTGGTGCGCGAGTTGAAAAAGCGTTTCCCCGAACTGGGCGTGATGACCGATGTGGCGCTCGACCCCTTCACCAGCCACGGCCAAGACGGCCTGCTCGACGAAACCGGCTACATCTTGAACGACGAAACCACCGCCGTGCTGGTGCAACAGGCCTTGACCCAGGCCGAAGCGGGCGTGGACATGGTGGCGCCCAGCGACATGATGGACGGGCGCATCGGCGCGATCCGCCAAGCGCTGGAAGCGCGTGGCCTGATCCACACGCGCATCATGGCCTACAGCGCCAAGTACGCCAGTGCGTTTTACGGCCCCTTCCGCGACGCGGTCGGCTCGGCCAGCAACCTAGGCAAGAGCAACAAAAAGGTCTACCAGATGGACCCCGGCAACACCGACGAAGCCATTCGCGAAGTCGCCATGGATCTGGCCGAGGGGGCAGACATGGTGATGGTCAAGCCCGGCATGCCGTACTTGGACATCGTGCGCCGCGTCAAAGACGAGTTCAAGGTGCCTACTTTCGCCTACCAGGTGTCGGGCGAATACGCCATGCTGAAAGCTGCTGCGCAAAACGGCTGGCTCGACCACGACCTGGTCATGATGGAAAGCCTGTTGGCCTTCAAGCGGGCGGGTGCCGATGGCGTGCTGACCTACTTTGCGCGCGACGCAGCGCGCTGGATCGCGACCCATTGAAAGGCACCACAAGGCCTGTTCCCCCTCCCGGCTTGAGGGTCTTCAGCATCACCGGCAACCAGGTGCAGGCCCGAGAGTCTGACAACCTTGACACGTCGCTGCCGCAGGATTTGCCGGAACAAGGCTTTCTCTGGCTGGCCTTTTCTCGAGAGCACTTCGAGCGCCATGTGGTCGCCATTCAGGCCTGCCTGCAGCAAGTGACGGGGCAAAGCCTGGTGGACCTGCACGTTTCGGACTTGCTCAACGGTCAACTGCCCTCTCGCTTCGATTTCACCTCACATTACGATCTGCTGGTGTTTCGCCGATTGGCGCAGCAGTCTGGGACCGCACCCCGGCACAGCGACACCAAGACCGCACCCGCCCCAGGCAAACGTCCCGGTCCGCCCATCTTGCAGCGCATCGACACCAGTCCAGTGGGTTTTGCGGTGTTCGAGCGGGTGCTGCTGAGCGTGCACCCCGACGACTGTGCCGTGCGCGAAGCCTACGCCAGCCGCCTTTTGAATGCGACGGGTGACAAGACCTTGGCCCACGACCCACGCTCTGCCGGTGCACGAGGCATCCCCTTGAGCCCAGCCGACATGATGCTGCGCATCGTCAGCCAGATGGTGGACGCTTACCTGGATTTGCGCCGCGAACTGAGCCGCCAACTCGACCACTGGCAGGCCGAGTTACTGCACCCCAATGCACGCTTTCGCCGCTGGGACGCCTTGCTGCAAGCCCGACTGGCCTTGCACCAACTTGAAGACCTGTGCGATGACCAGCGCACCGCCATGCTCAACTTGCACGAAACACTCGACGACTGGGTCGTGAGCAGTGACGCGGCTGCACTGCGCGAGCACGAGCTGCTCAAGGTTCGCTGCCGCGATGTGCTGGAACACATTGACCGCGTGGTGAACCATGTGCGCCGACTGGAGCACAACACCGAAACCGCCGTGCAAATGCATTTCAACGCCCAAGGCAACCGCACCAACGACATCATGCGCACACTGACAGCGCTCACGGCCATCTTCTTGCCCTTGAACCTGATTGCCGGCATCTTTGGCATGAACTTCGAATTCATGCCCTGGTTACATACCGCCAGCGCCTTCTGGTGGACGCTGGGCAGCATGGGTGCGATTGCCCTGCTCATGGGCCTGGTGTTCTGGCGCAAACGCTACCTGGCCCAAACGGGGAACTGATCACCGTCCAGCCGCTTGGACGGGCGCCCCATGGGCTGGACAGTTCAAGCCAGATGCTCTTTGAAAAAAGCCAAGGTACGCTCGCGCGCCAGATGGGCCGAAGGCGCATGCCAAGAACCACGCTGGTCACAATTAAAACCATGATGCGCCGCATAGGTGTGAACCGTCACCTCCGGATGGGCCTTTTGGAAAGACGCCACCGTGTCCATCGGTATCCAGCGGTCCTCTTCGGCGAAATGCGCCAGCACCGGCACGTGAGGCTGCCGGGCTGTTTCGGCCTCGGTGGTCACACCCCCACCGTAATAAGGCACTGCGGCACTCAAGCCCGACAAAGTGCAGGCCGCACGCCAGGTCAGCAAACCACCCCAGCAATACCCCACGATGCCCACCTTACCGCCTGAGGCCTGGGCCGCATGGTCAATCGCCGCCTGGATGTCTTGCATCACACCCGGCGCGGGCAAGGCCTCTGCCGCGGTTTTGTAGCCAAAACCCTCGCCCATGTCGGCATCGGTGTAACCCAGCTCCACCCCGGGCTTGACACGGTGAAAAGCCGCCGGAGCCACGGCCAGGTAACCCTCGGCGGCATAGCCGTCGGCCACGGCGCGGATGTGGCTGTTCACCCCAAAAATTTCCTGAATCACCACCACTGCCCCCTTGGGCGAACCGACAGGTCGGGCCTCGTAAGCAGGCACCACGGTACCATCTGCGGCTTGGAGTTCAATCATCTTTCCCATGCACATCTCCTGATTGGTCAAAACTCTTCAACGGGCCAATGCGCGCTCGACAAATTCGAGTCGGTCCTGGCCCCAAAAAATCTCCCCCTCGACCACATAGCTGGGCGCGCCAAAAACGCCCGCATCGATGGCCGCCTGGGTGTAGCTTTCATAGCGCTCTTGCACCGCTTGGCTTTGCGATTGGTCCATCAAGCTGGCGGGTAAATTCTGCTCTTGCAGCAATTGGGCCAGCACCTTGTCGTCGGCCATGTTGCGCTCTTGGGCCCAACAGGCGGTCAAAATCGCGCCCGCAATTTTCATGGCTGCCAACGGACCTTGGGACAGGTCGGCCGCAATGATGAGGCGGGCCGAATCGTCACCCCCCACCGGGAAATACTTGGGCTTGAGGTTCAAAGGCACATTCAAATGCTGACTGAACCGCTGCAGCTCCACCAAACGGTAGGCCTGACGCTGTGGTGCACGCTGGCCCAAGGGCAAACCACCCGAGATCGGAAACACCTTGCCCCCCAAGTCGATGGGCCTCACGCGCACGGTGGCACCGGTGCGCTGCACGATATCGGCCAAGCGCTGGTGGCCCAAATAAGCCCAGGGGCTTTGCGGGGCGAGGTAATAGTCCACTGTGCGACCCATGATGTTTCCTTGTGCGTTGTGTAATCTCTTCTTTGCGGTTGTAACCGCAACCAACCATTTTTGCAGGAGACACGCGATGAACAAGGTCTTGTTGGTGACGGGTGGCAGCCGAGGGATTGGCGCGGCCACCGCACTTTTGGCAGCCCAGCAGGGCTGGACGGTGGCCGTGAACTACACCGCCAACTCGCTCGCTGCCGATGAGGTGGTGCGCCAGATTCGCAGTGCAGGCGGCAACGCGATCGCGGTGCAGGCCGATGTGGCTGACGAAGCGCAGGTGCTGCGCATGTACGAACACATCGACGCCAAGCTGGGCCGCCTGTCAGGCCTGGTCAACAACGCGGGGGTGGTCGATGTCAAGGCCCGTGTGGACGAAATGAGCGTGGCCCGCTGGAAACGGATGTTCGACATCAACGTGATCGGCAGCCTGATCTGCGCCCGGGAAGCCGTGCGCCGCATGAGCACAGGGCATGGCGGCGAAGGCGGCAGCATCGTCAACGTGTCCAGCGCCGCATCCCGTTTGGGTGCCCCCGGCCAATACGTCGACTACGCCGCCGCCAAAGGCGCCATCGACGCCTTCACCATAGGTTTGGCCAAAGAAGTGGCTGCCGAGGGCATCCGCGTGAACGCCGTGCGCCCGGGTCTGATCGAAACCGAAATCCACGCCTCGGGCGGTCTGCCCAACCGGGTCAAAGAACTGCAGCACTTGGTCCCCGCCCAACGCGGCGGCACGGCCGAAGAAGTGGCACAAGGCATCGTGTGGCTGTTGTCAGACAAGGCCAGCTACACCACCATGAGCTTTTTGGACATCTCGGGAGGACGTTGATGGCCCTCATCGAGACCCCCATCAAGTACTACTGGGAAGACATGGCCGTGGGCCAAGTGCGCGATCTGGGCAGCATCTCGCCCACCCGCGAAGAGATCATCGCTTTTGCCACCCAGTTTGACCCGCAGCCCTTTCACCTGGACGACGCAGCGGCCAAGGCCTCGGTGTTTGGGGCCTTGTCGGCCAGCGGCTGGCACACCTGCGCCATGGCCATGCGGCTGATGGTGACCAACTTTTTGCACGAAACCTCCAGCCTCGGCTCGCCGGGTCTGGAAAACATCAAATGGCTCAAACCGGTTTACCCCGGTGACACCTTGCGCATGCAAAGCACCATGCTCGAAACCAAACCCATGAGCAAACGCCCCGATGTGGGCATGACGCGCAACCTGTGGGAAATGTTCAACCAGCACGGCGACAAAGTTCTGCACATGGAAGGCTGGGGCATGTTCCGCCGCCGAACACCAGCGGCCTGATCAGGCACGGCCCAAGCAGCCTGAAGCCGGTCACAATCCGGCGATGGACTTCAAACCGCTCATCACCCTGCTGGCCATCGTCAACCCTTTGGCCATCGTCCCTTTTTTCATCCATTACACCCAGGGCTTCAGCCCGGCCCAGCGTAAGAGAACGATTTGGGTGTCGTCCTTTTCCGCTTTCGTGGTGATCGCCGCCAGCGCCTTGCTCGGCCTGCAAATTTTGGCGTTCTTTGGCATCTCGCTGGCCAGCTTTCAGGTGGGCGGCGGCATGCTGCTGCTGACTGCGGCCTTGTCGATGCTCAACGCCCAACCCGCCGAAGCCCGCGCCAACGCCGATGAAGTGCACGACGCCGAAACCAAAGCCGCCATGGGGGCCAGCATCGCCGTGGTGCCGCTGACCATCCCTTTGCTGACAGGCCCAGCCACCATGTCCACCGTGGTGATTTACGCCGAAAAAGCCAAAGACTTTGCCCAACTGGCCACCCTCGTGGGCTACGGCGTGTTCATCGCGCTGGCCACGGCCCTGTGCTTTTCGCTGGCAACCCCCATCGCCCGCATTCTGGGCAAAACCGGTATCAACGTGATGACCCGCCTCTTGGGTTTGATTTTGGCCGCGCTGGCGGTTGAGGTGATGGCAGACGGACTTCACAAGCTTTTTCCTGTGCTGGCGCAGGGAATATGAGTGCCTGAGCTGAACTAGGTGCTATTTAATGGCCCAAGGACGACCGCGACAGAGTGGATTGAATCCGTCACGTTCATCCGTGTCCTCGTCCATGGTTAAGCCTCCAAACGGCAGGACCAACGTATTTCCTGCACCACCGTGCCACCCAGCTCAAATGTCTTTGCTGGGAACTCGTCCCTCTCAAACCCGGCTGCCTTGTAAAAACGGATCGCCCTAGCGTTTTGCGCCAACACCCACAAACGGCACTGCCGATGGCCTTGTTCGAGCAAACGGGTCCGGGCCGTCGACCAGAGTTGACACCCCACACCGGTGGACCACACGGAGGGCGATGCATACAAAGCCCAGATTTCGGCGTCATCCATGGCTGCATCCTGGCCCCGACAAGGCCCCGTGCTGATCCAGCCCAACATGCGATCACTCGCCATGGCCACCAGCAAATCTCCCTGCTTATCGGCCAGAACCTGCGCCCAGAAGGCTTGGCACGATGCAACCGTCAAAGAAGCCAGAAACGCCTCAGGCAAGATGGCCGAATAGGCAGCACGCCAGGCATCGACGTGGATTTCAGCCACCGCCCGAGCATCTTCGGGTACAGCATGACGGATCAGACTCATTCGATCCGCTCCAATGCGGGCTCCCAGCGCGACATCCAGTTGCCCAAATGTTGACCGAGACCCGCACACGGTGGGCGAGGATTGTCTTTGAACCATGATTTCATGACTAAACCCATTGAATGACAGGCAAATTGAATACATTTTTATTCCAACGCAACACATGCAAGCCCTGAATTTTTCCCACATCCAGACGCTGGTTTTTGCGGGCGGCGGCAACCGCTGCTGGTGGCAAGCCGGTCTGTTGACACAGTTACAGGCTTACGGCGCACGCTTACCCGCCTCATTGGTCGGCACCAGCGCAGGGGCAGCGATAGCCGCATCGTTTTTGGCGGGTAACACCCACACGGCCCTAGAGGCCTGCCAGCGTTTGTATGCGGCCAATGCCCGGCTTTTTGACTGGCGCGGCCTGAATCGCCTGCAATTGAACTTTGCTCATAAAACGGTTTACCCGCCTGGCTCGCACAATTCGTGAACGAAGACCATTTCAAAGACATTCAATCCGCCCACAGCCGCTTGTTGGTGGCTGTGACGCGTCCGGCCTGGGCGTTGGGCCTTGCTGGCAGCGTAGCGGCAGGCACTCTGGCTTACTTGATGGACAAAAAACTGTTTCACAACATTCACCCAGCCCTGCCACGTTTTCTGGGTTTGAAACAGGCGTTCTTTGCACTGCAAGACTGCGGCACGGCGCAAGAAGCCCAAATCACCCTCCGGGCTGCTGCGGCTGCGCCCCCTTTCATGTCGGGCGTCAAACTGCAAGGCGGATGGGCTTTTGACGGCGGCTACACCGACAACGCGCCGATCCCGGCTCAAACCGTTTCAGAAAAAGCAGCCACCTTGGTTTTGCTGACGCGCCACTACCCTGACCAAGCAGCGCTGTTTCAGGCACACGGGCGCACCTACTGGCAGCCCAGCCGCAAGGTGCCCGTGTCCACATGGGATTGCCGACCAGGCACAACGGTGGAGGATGCCTTTGCGCTGGGGCAAGATGATGCACGACGGGTAATGGCTGCCGGCCAGATCCAACTCAGCATCTGACCGCCTGCGGCACTTCGACCACATCATCCAATGACCCCCGAAGTGACCCATCGTTGGCTGAGTTGGGGTTAAAAGATCCAAGAACCTTGATGTATCTTGCCAATTTTTGCCAAACTCACTATCCTGAAGGTATGAGCACCATGAACATTTCCTTGCCTGAAACCTTGAAGACCTTCGTGGATCTGCAAGTCAGCCAACGCGGCTACGGCACCAGCAGCGAGTACGTGCGTGAATTAATCCGCAAGGACCAAGATCGCCTGCAATTGCGTGAATTGCTACTGAGCGGTGCGAGTTCCTCACCCACGGCACCGGTCAGTGCGAACTACTTTGACGGTTTGCGTGAACGGGTTCACCAAGGCATACGGACCCACTCACCACGGTGAAAACCAAGCCAGTCATCCCACGCGAATTGGCCCTTAGGGATGTTGAGCAAGCTGTTGCCTATTATTTAGACGAAGGTGCACCATCTGCCGCTCTCGGTTTGATTGATGCGCTTGAAAAAGCTTATTCCCACATCAGCCGTCACCCCGCAACGGGATCCCCGCGGTACGCCCACGAATTGAACCTGTCAGGTCTTCGGTTTTGGCCGCTGACCCGCTACCCACATGGTGTTTTTTACATCGAAAAAGAGGACTACATCGATGTTTGGCGCGTGCTGCACGGCCAACGAGATATCCCTGCTTGGCTTCAAACTGAACCTGATTGAGTTCACCTTGGCGGCATTGAAACAGCCGTACCAAGTTTCATCGGTTGCTGAAAATCACGTCCCAAACCCCATAACCAACCCAGCCTTCAAGTGCGCCACCAGCGCCGTCACTGCCCGAGGCACATGCGGCGCATACGGCCTGATGGCGTAGATGGTTTCGGCAAAAGCGCCCACGGGCTTCCAGCCGGGCAGCACCCTCACCAACTGGCCTTTTCGCAACTCGGCTTGGGCACTGAAGTCAGGCAAAAGGGCGATGCCAGCGCCAGTGAGCGCGGCTTCGCGCAAGGCCTCGCTGTTGTTGGCAGCGAAGTTGCCACTCACGGGCACCGTGATGCGCTCACTCGCTTCTGAGGGTTGGCGCGGCTCGAAGGTCCAAGCGGGCGTGTCTTGTGAGCGGGGGTAATGCAGGCAGTTGTGGGCTTGCAGCTCGGTGGGGCTTTGCGGATCGCCATGTTGGCCGATGTAAGCACGGGTGGCCACCAGCACCGATTCGGTGGCGCACAGTGCCCAAGCCACATGGGTGTCGGGCGGGCGGGCGGTGTGGCGGATGGCCAAGTCGTAGCCCTCGGTGGCCAAGGCGTTCAGGCGGTCGGACAGGTCCAGCTCAATGCGCACATCCGGAAAATCTTTCAGGAAAGCGGCGAACAAGGGCACCAGTTGCTGCCTTGCCAGAGCCACGGGCGCGGTCACGCGCAGCAAGCCACTGGGCTGCTCGGCCAAATCGCGCACCTGGGCAAAGCTCTGCGCGATCTGCTCAAAAGACGCACGGGTCTCGTCGACCAGCCTCTGGCCCGCCTCGGTCAGGCGAAGGCTGCGGGTGGTGCGCTGCACCAAGGTGACTTTGGCGGCGCGCTCCAGCTCAGCAATGCGCTGACTCATGGCGGCCTTGCTCACGCCCAATCGGGCGGCGGCGGCGGTGTAACTGCCTTGCTGCGCCAGCACGCTCAGCCAGTGCAAGTGGGTCCAAAGGGTGTTGATTTTTTGCTCTTCCATGCGCACATTGTTCACTATTTTGAACAATCAATTCAGTTTTGCGGCATTGCGAGGGTGAGCGACGGTGCCTACACTGCAAGGCGAAATGGAGGAGCTCACAGGGTGGGCGCCTACAAAAGAAAAATCGACGAGCAACCAGCGCAAGCCACAAGGAGTCCCAAATGAGCGTCACCCCCATCGGCCACTACATCAACGGCCATATCGCCGCAGGCACTTCGGGCCGCAGCCAACCCGTCACCAACCCCGCCACCGGTGCCGTGACCGGCAACGTGGCCTTGGCCAACAACGCCGAAGTGGCCCAAGCCGTGGCCGCTGCGCAAGCCGCTTTCCCCGCCTGGGCCGACACACCGCCGCTGCGCCGCGCCCGCGTGATGTTCAAGTTCCTCGAACTGCTGAACACCCACAAAGACGAGCTGGCCCACATGATCACCGCCGAACACGGCAAGGTGTTCACCGACGCGCAGGGCGAAGTCTCGCGCGGCATCGACATCGTCGAATTCGCCACCGGCATCCCTCAGTTGCTCAAGGGCGACTTCACCGACCAAGTCTCGACTGGCATCGACAACTGGACGCTGCGCCAGCCCCTGGGTGTGGTGGCGGGCATCACGCCTTTCAACTTCCCGGTCATGGTGCCCATGTGGATGTTCCCAGTGGCGATTGCGGCGGGCAACACCTTCATCTTGAAACCCAGCCCGACCGATCCGACACCGTCGTTGTTCATCGCCGACTTGCTGAAAAAAGCCGGTTTGCCTGACGGCGTGTTCAACGTGGTGCAAGGCGACAAAGAAGCCGTAGACGGCTTGCTGGAGCACCCCGATGTG
>JAJTEW010000021.1 GCA_021299875.1 Comamonadaceae bacterium
GGGTGGGGCCTTTGTCCAGCGCCATCGCGCACCAAACCATTTACGCCGTGGCCTTGGACCTACAAAGTCCCCGCTTGGGGCCAGCGCAAGCTTGGGTTCATGTGTGTCAGCAAGCCGATGTGTGGGGTGACGTATCGCGCACCGGTGTCGAGCCCCTTTGACGCGCGGAATCAGGGTATACAAGGGGGAAGCAAGGCAGGACTTGTCACCCCCATTTGGTAAGATGAAACGACATTCAACAGGAGAAAAGTCATGGCTTTGTATGAGTTGAGAACCTATTCAGTGGTGGTCGGCAAAATGGCCGAAGTGGTTTCTTTGTATGGCTCAGAAGGTTGGGCTGCCTTGGACAAGCACCCCAAGAAATTGATTGGTTATTTCACGGGCGATGTCGGTGCTTTGAACGAAATCATCCACGTTTGGAAGTTTGATGACGATGCCGACCGCCGTGCTTTTTGGGCGGGTGTTTTTGCCGATCAGGCTTTCATGGCTTTTGCGGGCAAGTTGCGCCCCATGATCCTCAAGCAAGAAAACAAACTCATGATGGCTGCGCCATGGGGTCCTCACCCATGACCATGGATCAGTCCCAGACGCACACCACCGCCCATCATCTGCTGCAAGGCTTCAATGATCTGGGCTTGGATTATTTGTTCTGCAATCTGGGTACCGACCATGCCCCACTGATCGAAGAGATGGCGCGCTGGCGCCAGCAGGGTCAGGCTTTTCCCAAAACGGTTTTGTGCCCGCATGAAAACACAGCTGTCCACATGGCCGCCGGTTATGCCTTGGCCTCGGGCCGGGGCCAAGGGGTGTTGGTGCATGTGGATGCGGGGACCGCCAATGCCAGCATGGGCATTCACAATATTTCCAAAGCCCGCTTGCCCCTGATGCTGATGGCGGGACGCGCGCCCTACACCTCGCATGGTGAATTGCCCGGCACCCGCGACACCTTTGTGAATTTTGTGCAAGAGCCCTATGACCAAGGTGGCTTGGTGCGCCAATATGTCAAATGGGACTACAACCTCCCGTCTGGGGTGATCGCCAAGGAAGCCTTGCGCCGTGCCCACAGCGTGATGCAAAGCGACCCCAAGGGCCCTGTTTATTTGACCTTTGCCTGGGAAACCTTGACCGAAACTTGGCGTGACGATCAGTTGCATGATTTCCCCGCTCAAGCATATGGCGCGACCCCCGCCTTGGGCACCGATCCCGATGCTGTTGATCAAGTGGTCGATCGTCTGTTGGCCGCCAGCCATCCTTTGATCATCACCTCATACAGCGGTCGCAACCCAGCGACGGTGGCCACCCTGGATGCTTTGGCCCGCTTGGCAGGTATCCGTGTGATTGAGTGCAATGCCGTGGATCTCAACATTCCCCACGACTCGCCTTGCTTCAGTGGTTTCGTTCCTGGGGCCCATGTGACCCAGGCCGATGTGGGTTTGATGGTGGATGTGGATGTGCCTTGGATACCGCGCGATACGCCGGTCAACCCGGCCACCTGGTGGGCCCACATCGACGTGGACATCGACAAGCGCAGCTACCCGATGTGGAGTTTTCCGCGCCACTTGAAGATGCCGGGTGACAGTGGTCGCATCTTGGCGCAAATTTTGGCGCGCATGCAGCAGCGCGTGAACCCGGCGTTCTCCCAAGCAGCGCAAGCGCGGGTCGCTGGCATGGCCCAGGAGGGACAACAGCGTCGTCAACGCGCCACCGATTTGGCCGCCGACCCGGGAAAAGTCGGGCAAATCAACCCCCATTTTTTGTGTGCAGCTGTGGCCCACGCCATTCCGGCCGACGCCATCGTGCTCAACGAAGCCATCCGCAACGCCCCCGTGGTGGCGATGCAAGTGCCGCGCACGGTGCCGGGTTCCCACGTGGGTTTGGCCGGTGGCGGATTGGGCTTTTCAGCGGGCATGGCTTTGGGCATCAAGTTGGCCCAACCGAATCGTTGCGTGGTGGCTTTTTCGGGCGATGGCTCGTTTTATTTCGGCAACCCGCAGTCCAGCATGGCCGTGTCCAAGCAATACGGCTTGCCGGTGTTCACCATCGTTCTCGACAACGGTGGTTGGGCCGCGGTCAAAGAAGCCACCTTGCGTGTTTTCCCCGAAGGGGTGGCCAAAGCCACCCAAGCCTATGAAGCGCACTTGGCGCCCGACATGAACTTCGCCATGGTGGCCCAAGCGGCTGGTGCCCATGGGGAGTGGGTCAGCGACCCTGCCGATGTCCCCGCTGCCATCGAACGCTGTTTGGCTGCCTTGGCCCGCGGGCAGAGCGCTTTGTTGCAAGCCAAAGTCACCCGACTGTGATCCGCACCCTTGGGTTTTCCTGCGTCACCGCGCGATTTTTTATCACCAGGAGCAGTACATGAGAAAAACCAATTTTCGATGCTTGACAACCCTTCTTTTCGGCTTGAGCCTGGGTTTGGCCCTGGCCGCTGATCCCAAACCAGCCGAAGAACCAGCGGTGAAAAAGTCTGACACGGGCATTTGCCATGACAAAACCAGTGCCAGCTATGGCAACACCAAAAAGTTCACCGCCTTCAAAACCGTGGACGAATGCGTGAAGAGCGGCGGCACCTTGCCCGCCAAAACTGCGGCGGCGGCTGAACCCGTGGTGAAAAAATCGGACTCGGGCATTTGCCACGACAAGAGCAGCCCCAGCTATGAGCGCACGAAAAAATTCACCGAGTTCAAAACCATCGATGAATGCGTGAAAAGTGGTGGCAAATTGCCGGGTGCGAAATAAGCTTTAACGCTGGCCTGCTGCCAGCAGGGTTTCGATTTGTTTGGACAAGCGGTGCACCGAGTCGGCCAAGGCCTTGAGTTCTTGTTCTCGCAGCAAATCCACTTTTTCGTGCAGCAACTCAATTTCCAATTCGGCCTTGACATTGACCTCGTAGTCGTTGTCAGCGCGGCGCCGATCGGTTTCGGCCAATCGGTTTTGGCTCATCATGATGGCCGGCGCGGTATAGGCGGCTTGGAATGACAGCATCAAATTGAGCAAGATAAACTGATAGGGGTCCCACGGGCCACTGGTTTGCGTGTTCCAGCTGATCCACAGCACGATCAATGTGCTTTGAATGATGATGAAGCGCCAAGACCCCACCGTGGCCGCCACGTGATCGGCCACCTTTTGCCCCCAAGTCAAGGGTGCAGGCGCTTGCGGCGCAGGTGCCGTCACTGGCATTTGGATGCGCCGATGGGTTTGCCGATGTTGGCGCAAGCTGTGCAATAAATGTTGCTCATCATGGCTCAGATTGGGCGGGGGGAGTGTGCTTGAAGCAGTCATGGTTGTGTTGGGTTGGGGATTCAAAGACGCGGTGCTGGCAACTTAGCACAAACCCCCTCTGAACAGTCGCAAGTGCTTGGAATAAAACAAATATATATAAGCCCCCAAGCTGAGCCCACGGGCGTACATTAGGTTCACCCACCTCGGAAGTGTTTTCCGCTCAATAAAGAAAGTTCACATGATTCAATGGCCTGCTCAAACCGAGTCCGTTTTGTGGGGTGCTGTCGCTGGCGCAGTGATTTTGTCGGTGGTGGGTTTTAGTTTTTCAGGTTGGCACACCGCCAGCCAAACCGATGCCATTGCCAGTGTCAAGGTGGCCACCGCATTGACCGCGGCCATGGCCCCCGTGTGTGCCACTGCTTTCAAGCAAGACGGCAAATATGCAGCCAATCTGGTGGAGTTGAAGAAAACCGATGAATGGTCACGCAGCAACCTGATTGAAAAAGGCGGCTGGGGCAAAGTGGCTGGTGGGCAAGACTTGAGCCCAGAGGCCGCCCGTGCCTGCGCTCTGCTGCTGATCCCGGCTTAAAGCGTTAGACGGTCTGCCGGGGCTTTGCCCCGGCAGACCCCTGGCCACGCTGAACCCAGGCCTTTCACAGGCTTGGGGCTCAGATGCTCAATCCCCCCAGCGATTTTCCGCCGTCCACAAACAGGGTTTGACCGGTGATGAAGTGGGTTTGGGGAGACGCCAAGAAAGACACCGCATGCGCGATTTCGTCGGGCGATGCGGCTTTTCCACGTGGCTCTAAAGCTTCCCACTGGGCGAATTCTTTGTCGCGCAATTCCATGGCCATGGCACGGGTGAGCCCGACCACGGCCGATTTGGACGCCACATAGTGGGCAAAGCGGGTGCCGCCCAAAGCACCCCGCGAAGAAATGGTCACGATGCGCCCACCCGCCACCATGCGCCGCGCGGCTTCTTGCGCAGGAATGAAGGTGCCCACCACATTGACTTGCAACATTTGGGTGAAGGCTTGCTCGGTCAATTCCAAAAACCGGGCATCGTTGTAGATACCTGCCGCGCACACCATCACATCCACCCGCGCATGGGCTTGCAAGGCCTGGTGCACGCTGGCGCGATCACACACATCCACCACCGCCGCACTCATCCGCAGCCCTTGCGCTTGCAAGGGTTTCAAAGCGGCGGCCAACACCTCGGCTTGGCGATCCATGGCCACCACATGAAAACCATCTTGGGCCAAGCGTTTGGCAATCGCCAAACCGATGCCTTGGGCGGCGCCTGTGACAAATGCATTGAGGGGGGTGT
>JAJTEW010000003.1 GCA_021299875.1 Comamonadaceae bacterium
CGCGAGCATCGCCTTTACAGCGCCCAGCTCCAACGGTGGATCGACCATCACGGGCTACACCGCCTCGTGCGTGAGCGGCACAACGACCAAGACCGGGACCGGCACCAGCAGCCCGATCACGGTATCGAGTCTGACCAACAGCACAGCCTACAGCTGCACGGTCAAAGCGACCAACTCCGTGGGCAGCAGTGCGGCTTCGAGTGCGGTGTCGGTGACACCGACCAGCACCACGGCCAGCTATGCAACCCCTGCTAACTTTGAAACCTTAGTAGCCAAAAGTTATTCTGGCTCGCCGACCCTTTCCAGTACGGTCACGAATCGTGGTTATTACATGATCTCGAATGCTGGGACAACCAGCACCACGTCCAGCTACGCCACCATCGGCTCGACCTACAGTTCGACAACGGGCTACACGCTGGCATCTGGCTCGCTGGCTTCTACCTCGACCTACAAAGACTATCTCACAAAGACCATGCAACTGGTGACTGCTGGAGATGGGTATTTCCGCATCGATTCCTATTTGCACCCGAACAACTCCATTGACTGGGGCGGGAGCCTTTCGAGCTCCACGCTGAAGTTTGTCAACAACTTTGGCAAAACGAGTGCGACGGGCAACGGCTTTGTCACCTTCGCCGTGAGTATCAATGCGACCACCAAAGTGGCTACCTTGCAGGCGAAAAATCGCTATACATATGCCACCACGTCGGCCACTGTCAACGGAAGTACCGTTTACACCGGTACGTATACCAAGGACAGTTCTTTCGCGGGTTCGGGCTACTACGTCAATCTGGCCAGCGGTGCTTACGCATTGAGCGCAACAGCGACGTCCTTTTACATGTATTCGACTCCCTTGTCACTCGGGATGCCCTCGTTCATGAATCCAAATGGCATTGCATTTGTGACGAACAGCGCAGCGCCCTTTTTATCCAAGGTGACAACGGACTCTGTAGAGAACACCACGACAGGCATCTATTCAAAAGTCAATTCCACCTACAGGAGCCAAGTCGCTGCTGTTGGAACAAATGCGGCGACCAAGGCTGCGGCCACTACCATGTTGGCCGCTATTAAGGCAGCAGTGGAGGCCAATGGCGAAAAACTTCGTTATTCCACCGATGTTTACACAGCCTACCGGGATGCAGCATTGGCAACCAAACTGGTAAGCGACTCGATTGCAGATGGCACGCCCGGGCAAAACTTGGTGCCTTATGTGTATTTCACCAATGAGTATGCGACCTCTTCCACAGGAGTAAAAACCTATCATCCCTTTATGGTGGTGGTGAGTTATGGCAACCAGGCTTCACCTAATGGTTTAAAAGATGTGCCCCACCCTCCCGGCAGCTCTGGCTCAACCTACGCCAATGCCACAGTCACGCGGTATTCGAATCTTGAAAACTACATTTTCATGATTCCCATGAAGGACTATGGCCAAGTGACGTCCGTTACCACCAACGTGTATCCAAGCGGTGGCACCAGCACATCTGTTACCAAGAACTTATGGTATGACATGCAATCGAGTCTTTGGACCGCGGTTGCCACACCCAACGTTTACACCTGGGCCGATTCGGCTGACAACGGTATTTTGATTGACGGTTCGGTCATTTTTCCGACCTACAACAACGGACTTGTGCCGTCCCATCTGGCCGGAGAATTGTCGGCCAGTGGATGCCACGTCGGCCAGGGCGGCGGCGGCCCGCACTGTCATGCGGATGGCTACCAGTCTGGACAAGGACTAACGCTGTACAACGATGCCGACTACGTGGGTAAAACCCATCCGCCCTTGCTGGGTTTCGGCTATGACGGCATTGCACTTTTTGGCCGATACCGCACCACCACCGACAGCGCCATGTTGGGCTACAACACCTTGGACAGTTTTGGCGCTCACGACCACAACGCCATTGGTTACCATTACCACGCGCATACGGTGTCGAGTCACGTATCGACGGATGCGAAGGGCGTGACCACGACACAGGACATGTATCCCTTGATGAAGGGTGCCTACATCGGGAGTACCAACAGTATTCCGTTCTTTAGAACTGGCGATAGTTTCACTACGAACAAGTACCTGGGAGGCACGGTTAAATAGTGCCGGGTTTGAGTTTGAAACCACTTCGCTAGGCGGCTGCAATCCCTGCGGCTACCTTTTTTACCCCATTGGCAAACCTGGCTGAAGCTCAAGCGCCACCCGTTGCCCAGAGACAAACCGTTGCGCACTTGAACATCTTAAGACTGAAGCGCTATTTCGTTACGAGCGCTCATTTGTGTTTGCCCTGAACCTTCTCCATGTGTTCCATCAGCTGCTAGCACCCAAACATGATGATCTTTTTCAACACCACTTGGTTTTTTTAAGCCATCACGCAGTCGTACTTTATCGTGCATCGCTTTGCCGCTCGAAAGGTTGACAGTGTGAAAATCAGTTGATGAACAATCAAGGTGCGGTATTCAGATCAGCCCAAACGCCTTGATTGAACATGTTCAATTAATTCTTTCCCAAAACCACCATCCCCCCAAGATCACGGCAAAACCTAAAAAGCCCTGTTTCAGGCGAGTGACGGCAACAGGGCCAAAGCTGGTCGACAGCACTTGGAAAAATGCCACGCCCAATACGGCCACGCCCAATTGACCGATTTCAATGCCAGCATTGAAACCTGCCAGACTGGTCAGTTTGCCTGTGCCGCTCAAGCCCAGGTCGGTGAAGGCGTCTGCCAGGCCCAAGCCGTGAACGATGGCGCAGGCAAACACCAAAATCGAGCGTTGCAGCAGGGAATGTTTTTGCTGGGCGCTGTTTCGAAACAGTTCTTTCAGCGCGATCAGCACAATGGTGGCCGCAATGGCCGGCTCCACCAGCGCGGGCGGGGCGGTCCAAGCCAAGCCATTGCAGACGAGCAAAGTCACTGCATGACCGATGGTGAAGGCGGTCAAGACCGACACAATGGCCCACAAGCTGCTCTCGGCCGCCAGAACCACCAACAAAAACAGCAAGTGGTCTGCACCCTCCAGGATGTGCTCAATACCCAGCTGAATCTGGGTTTGCAAGACTTGGAGCAGGGATGGGAACACATTCCATTGAGGGTGCTCTGGGCTCAGGGTCAACAGCTGTGTCTCTTCCTCGCGGGTCACGGTGATGTATTGCCGCTTCTCATCGGCCTGCTGGCCAAAAATCTGCAGCTTGAATCGCAAATCATTGTCCGTGTCGGCCAACGCGAAATGCCCCATGACCAACAACTGCCGTTCGGGGGCGGGTTTGTCGCTGCTCAAAGACAATTGAATCATCAACTCATGCAGGCTTAGAGGCCTTGTGGCGCTGCTGAGCCCGATGCCGTTCCTGATTTGAGTTTCTATCGCTGGCAGGTGCGCATTGAATTCTGCGCTGGACAAGAGGCCGTCGCCATCGTCATCGACCCCTTTCAACCCGGCCACTGGAATGGACATGGCCAGGTAAGCTCGCTCGGCTTTGAGACTCAGGGAACCCTTTTGCGCATCGATCAAATGCGCATGGACCGCCGTCCAGCTGAGAAGCCAGAAAACCACGCACCCTCGGATGAAAAGTGCCGGGAGTGAAGCTCTAAACATCTTGAATCTTTTGGAGGTTGGCAATGACGGACATCAATAGATGTCCATGATCGCTGTGGGAATCTCGGGTGTTAGCCAAAATTTATCCTCTTTGTGGGCGACAAAAATGGGGAAAAGTGCAGGGTGCACTTGCAGTTGGACGCGCGTCACCGGCACCTTGCTGAACGCCTTCGCTTGAAGCATCATGGGGTCAATGTGGGAGGCTGCGTTGGGGGGCATTTGCATCAAGATCAAACTGACCTTCATGGCCTCGCGGATCAGTTGTTTGCTGGGCAGCTGCCACTGCGTCAGTCTGAGCTTGGCTCCCGTGGGCAAAGTGAAAAAGGATTGAGCGCTCAAAGCTTGGGTCAGCTTGTCCAGTTCCTTGTCCATGGCGGCATCGGACAGTTTGGAAAAACTCTGCAGGAATTCACCAGGGTGAGACTTTGGTGCCAGATGGCTGTGGAGCAAGGGCAGCAAATTCAGTGAGAAATCGCACTGAAGATGACGGCCCTCCAGTAGGGTGATGTCGAGTTGATTGTTGTGACCGACAGTTTGTGCAACTGTGGCGAATGGGGGAGCAAAAAACAAACTGACAGCAAGCGTGATCAAAAAATCACGCCGACGTTTCAAAGAACACCTGCTTGAAAATGCGTATGGTGCAGTCAATTAAAAGTTATGGATGTCATTGTTCCACCCAGATATTTGTTGATGCTGAACTTGGCGCCGCAAGAAGAGCGAAAACACGGAGCCTTGGAAACTTTCAGCCATTGTAGGCTCCCCTCGTCAGAACGGCCAGGTTCGTAATGGTGGTGCCTCCGCATTTTCCAAAAAGGCCATATAGATTGAGCCTGAAGGGTGGGCAGAACCGACCCTGAATGCGGGAGTGGGCCACAGGAAGATGTGGATTAGGCGAGCGAATGTCACTAGTTGCCTTCTGGCGTAAATGCTCCGTTAGAGCGCCCCGCGTGTCCATGGGATGCAAAGAAGACGCGATGATGCAACCAAGTAGCCAGCCATTGGGCTGACCTGCTTGGGAATTTGAACGATCAGCTCAATTGCAAATTGGCCGATTTCACGGCATCGCCTAACCATTGCAAGTCTTTTTCGATGATGGCTTTGAATGCCGAACCTCCTGCAAATCTTGCGTTCAGTCCCACCGTCAAGCGCTTTGAGGAAAAAATTCGTTGCGTTGCATCGTCTGAACAGGGTATCTTGACTTTGCGCCTGGCCGCAAAAATGGGCAGGGACCGCTTGTTCACGCTGTTCGTTTGGATGCTGGTGGAATCGGGCGCACGCAAGAGTGAGTTGCTGCAGCGAACATGGCAAGACCTCGACATCGCTGGCGACATTGGGTCGCTGCATCGCTGTTGAGGAATGGCGTGGGTGTTGGGGTTGCCTCGCAAATTCTCGGTCATCGGGATCAGACCATGTTGCTTCGGAGATATGGCCACCTGGACCACATGTCACTTCAAGTTGCGCAGCAATCGAGGTGGCAGTCGGTCAGTGCATTAACCGCTAAGTTCAATCCAACAGGGTTGTGGGTCAAAGTGTGATGAGTTGCTCACCGGGGTCAAGATCAGAGGAATGCCCAAGGTGTTTCACGTCACAAGGGAAAACGATATACACAACCCAGTTTTTAATCTTCCAAACAAAATTTTATTCAGCTAACATATTTTGGAGATGTAAAAATTCTTTGGTCATACCATCAAAGCGCAAATTCAAAAAAATAGAATTCCTAGCGGAATACCAGATCTAACTTTGAACCGGAGTGTCGGAGTTGAAAATTGAATTGGTAGAAGTATTCGGGGTAGCCGTTCCCTTGGTGGGCGCTTTCAGTACGTCCTATCAGAGTACTCATGAGCAGCGCAGCGCGGTGGTTCGAATCACTGCAGATGATGGCACTGTTGGCCTAGGAAACGTTGACCCAGTGCCTGGCTATTCAGAAGAAAGTATCGAAGAAACCCTTCTGGCACTTTCTAATGTGTTCGCTCCAGCACTGATTGGGACTGACGCGGAAAACCTTCACAAGCGGATCGATCAGATGAACCGTCTTGCGCCGCGGTTGTACGACGCCAAAGCGGCTATTGAAATGGCATGCTGCGATCTGTCAGCCCGCGCTCGCGGCGTCAGCGTGACGACCTTGCTTGGTGGTGCGGTGCGTGACCGGCTTAAGTTCAATGCATGGATTGGTATTCTTCCGCCAGACGAGGCGGCCTCTGAGGCACTCGCATGGAAAAACCGTGGTTTCGAATCCGCAAAGGTCAAAGTTGGTCACGACATCAATGCCGATTTCGCGCGTCTGTATGCTATTCGTCAAGCTGTTGGCTCGGCTTTCAAGTTGCGTATCGACGCCAATGCAGGTTATGACGTCGAAACGTCGATTTCCCTGGCTCGTCGACTTGAGCCTCTTAACCTGGAGTTGTTCGAACAACCAGTACCCGCCAATGATCTAGAAGGCATGGCACGCGTACGTCGCTCCTGCCCCTTCCTTCCAATCATGGCCGACGAGTCCGTCGTCGATCATGCGAGTCTTATTGCAGTGATTCGTGCACAAGCTGCGGATCTGGTCAAGGTCAAACCAATGAAACAAGGTGGTTTGCTGGTGACTCGCCGCATGCTGGCGACTGCCGAAGCCGCAGGAATTTCCTGCGTATTGGGGCATGGTTTTGGGCTCGGTGTAAACACCATGGCGGAGATCATGTTGGGCGCGAGCGCACCTAATGTGATTGAAGGGCTCGAATGCGTGGGGCCCCTCAAAACTGTTGACGACATAGTCACCGACAAACTCGACTTAAGCAAGGGCTGGTTAGACCTGCCCGACGGTCCTGGTCTGGGCGTCGAACTCGATGAAACACGTGTCAGACGGTATGGATTTTTTAATTTCAAGGAAGTTAGCAAATGAATAAGGTCAAAGTGATTTCCAGCGGTAAGGCCTTGTCGGCAGATATCGAAGGCATAGACCTGTCCAAAGCCTTAGATCCTGCTACAAGGGCAACTATTCTTGAAGCCTGGTCAGAGCATCTGGTCTTGCGTTTTAGAGGGCAGAAGCTTTCCGATCCTGACCTGGAACGGTTCTCTGCGATGCTGGGGCCCTTAGACAAGGCTCCCACGTATTCAAAGGGCGTGCGAACCGATGTCGGGAGCGATTTCGTGACCGTTATCTCCAACGTGGTTGAGAACGGTGTCGCCATAGGTGACCTCGGCAACGCGGAGGCGCTTTGGCACACTGACATGTCATACAACGAAATCCCACCAATGGCCAGCGCCTTGTATTCTCTTGAGATTCCGCCGGTGGGGGGTGATACCGGTTTTTGCAACATGTACCAAGCTTGGGAAACATTGCCACAGGACCTGCGACAGCGTGTATCAGGACGCCTTTGTGTTCACGATTCGAGTACCAACAGTGTAGGGGGCTTGCGCGGCGGCTATGAAGCAGTTACCGACGTCTCGAAAACTCCAGGCGCCCGCCATCCCATGGTCATTACCCATCCAGTAACAAAACGTGAGTGTTTATTTTTGGGCCGTCGCCGTAACGCCTATATTGTTGGCTTACCGGTCAATGAAAGCGAAGAATTACTTGATGCGGTCTGGGCACACACCACGAAAAAAGAATTGAGCTGGTATCAGGAGTGGCAGGTTGGCGATTTGATCTTGTGGGACAACAGATGCGTCATGCATCGGCGAGAGGACTTTGATTCAAACTCCCGTCGCATCATGCATCGCACCCAGATCGCCGGCTCAAAACCCTACGGCCGTGTTTCGGCAACAACAGCCTAAAAAAAGAAGTACAACATGAATATCAAAACCTTTCAGATCATGAAGCAACTGCATGTTGCAGCCCTGACAATTCGCCTTGCCTTGGCAGGAATCGCAGCAAGCTTACTGACGGGAATTTTTTCCCTTGCACCTGCCCAAGCGATTTTTCCGTCTCGCCCAATCGAAGTGATTGTGCCCTGGGGTCCGGGAGGCGGTTCAGATATTACTGGCAGGATGGTGGCTAAGTTTCTGGAAGCAGAACTCAAAGTAGCCGCACCCGTCGTGAACTTGCCTGGAGCCAGTGGAACCATTGGCGTTCAGCGCTTGCTCTCCAAGCCAGCCGACGGTTACAGCGTTGTCGTCACGGGCGACTTCTATGCATTGATTGGCGGAGACGCGCCGAAATGGACGCTGGACAACTTCGTGCCTTTAGGGGTCTTGATTAATCAACCTGGCGCTATTTTCGTTGCCACGGAGAGTCGCTTCAAGACATGGGCTGACGTCGAACGCGAAGCAAAATCCAAACCAGGGTCAATATCCCTGTTCGTGGCCGGCCTAGGCATCATTGATGAAGTGCACGCAGATTTGCTGACATCAAAGGGGATTCGGCTCAACGTAATTCCGGTATCAAAACCAGCGGAAAGATACACTTCAATCTTGGGTGGGCACGGTGATTTGCTTTACGAGCAAGCCGGCGACGTCAAAGCATTACTTGAAGCTCAAAAAATCAGACCACTCCTGTCGCTAACAGAAGAACGTTTTCCGCTTTTCAAGAATATTCCCACAGGCAAGGAGTTAGGCTACGACATTTGGACACCGCAGATTCGCTGGATTTTTGCGCGCTCGGGTACCGACCCGGCGAGAATTCAGGTTCTTGCGAATGCCCTCGAAAAAATGGCCGCGTCTGAAGATTACAAAAACTACCTGCGCAGCGAATTGGCCGCTCCTGACAGCTTTGTTCCTGCAAGTACTGCACGGGCTTATATTCAAAAGACTCTGGACAATGTGCGCAAGGAGGCCGCCGATGCTAAGCAAGGGATGGCTGGTAAATAGCGGTCATCCTTGTAGAACTGTTCTCGCCGATCACGATATGACCAGCGGGTAGGTCGTACCGTTCGTGCCGTGACCAGAACAGACACTGGGCGACGCCTAGCACAACACGGCAAATAAGCCTTTCAGAGTTCATTCAACTCCATGTAGCAACATCAGACTGTTCATTCGATGAGTGGCCAATTCTGGATGCTCGAGTAGGTTGGCCTTATCGGCTAATCGGAACAACTCTGCCAGATGTTGAACTGAACGTGTGCTTTGCTGTCCACCAATCATGCTGAAATGGGTTTGGTGACCGTTGAGCCAAGCCATGAAGACCACGCCCGTTTTGTAGTAACGGGTAGGCGCCATGAAGATGTGGCGTGACAGCGGAACCGTTGGTCCCAAGATGGCGTGAAATGTATCCAGCTTTCCATCGGCCAGAGCAGCCAGTGCCGCACTGGCTGCTGGTGCAATCGCGTCAAATATGCCCAGCAGCGCGTCGCTTTGCCCATTGACGATGTCAGGTCCAAAACCATCGCCCGCAATCAGTTCGGCATAGTTGAAGTCGTCACCGGTGTACATGCGCACGCCGGCTGGTAGGCGACGGCGCATGGTGATTTCCTTGTCTTTGTCGAGCAAGGAAATTTTGACGCCATCTACCTTCGCAGAGTGCGCTTGAATGATGCCTAAGGCGGTGTTCATGGCTTGCTCTAGATCAGCGCTGCCCCAGTAGCCTTTGAGCGCAGGGTCAAACATGTCGCCCAGCCAATGAAGCACCACGGGTTGTTTGACCTGACCCAAGATTCGGTCGTAAACGCGCTCATAGTCTGCGGGGCTCTTGGCCACACGCGCCAGTGCCCGACTGGCCATGATGATGAGTTTGCCCCCCAACTTTTCAATCGCCTCCATTTGAACTTCGTAGGCTGCAATGACTTCATCGACACTACTGACATCGGCCAACACCAGATGATCTGTGCCACAGCCAGAGGCCACTTGCGATCCCGGTACATCTTGGGCTGCATCCAGTGTGCGGCGGATCAGTTCCAATGAAGTCGGCCAGTCCAGACCCATCCCACGCTGCGCGGTGTCCATGGCCTCGGCCACCCCCAGGCCCAAAGACCACAAGTGGCGTCTGTAGGCGATCGTGGCATCCCAATCCACCGCACATTGAAGCCAGGGGTCCACCACTGCCAGTGGATCGGACACCACATGTGCTGCCGAGTAGGCCATGCGGTTGAATGGCTTACGGGACTTGGGTTCTGAAGGCGCGCTGCCGCGCAGTTTGTAGGATTCCAGACCGCGGTTAGCCGTTGGCAGATTCAAAATCAAGGACACAGCTTGGCCTTTTGGTGAGGGTGTAAACGTGTTTGAAAATGGCCGAGCATCAAGCGTCCTAATTGCTTTTCCAAGGCTATTGAATGCTGGCGTTCATGGGGCAGGTGAGAGCCCTGCAGCTTTGACCAGCACCGCATTGCTTTTGATTTCATCGCGTATGTAGGCGTCAAACTGATCAGGCTTCATGGTCCAGGCATCAGCGCCCAAGGTGTAAAAACGCTCTTTGACTTCGGCAGTTGCCAAGGCCTTCATGACCTCTTCATTCAATCGGTTGATGATGTCTTTGGGCGTTTTCCCGGGGACCATCATGCCAATCCAAAAATTGAATTCTGAGCCAGGCACACCGGCTTCTGCAGTGGTCGGCACTTGCGGCAAAGCACTTGCACGCTTGGATGAGCCGACGGCCAATGGGACCAATTGACCGCTTCGAATTTGACCAATGACGGGCGCTATGGGTGAAAAATAGTAATCGACACGACCAGAGATGACTTCGGTCACCGCTTCGCTGGAACCCTTGAAAGGAATGTTGGTGGCTTCGATTTTTGCTGCCAATTTGAATTTTTCAGCGTTCAAATGCGTCGCACTGCCTTGACCAGCTGACGCAAAATTCATTCCCCCTGGCTTGGTGCGCGCAGCAGTCAGCAATTCTTGCAGCGTCTTGATGTTCTTGGCAGGGGACATGACCAACACATTGGGTGTACTTGAAATCGGGGTTACGCCTGCAAAGTCGGTCACTGTGTCAAACGGCAACTTGGCAAAAGTCGAAGGACTGACGGTGTGCGATGAGGAGTGAATCATGATGGTGTATCCATCAGATGCAGCCGTGGCGACCACTTGCTGACCAATGGTGCCGCTTGCGCCTCCACGGTTATCAATCACCAGAGGTTGCCCCATGCTCTGGCTCATCTTGTCTGAAATCGCGCGGGCAATGATGTCGGTCGTGCTGCCAGGCGCAAATGGCACGACCACTCTGATCGGTTTGTTGGGATAGGCCCCTTGAGCATTGGCGGTCCATGGGGCCAGCAGCGCCATGCAGGTCATGGATATCAGAGCTGTTCGTTGAGATGTTTTCATGTTGTCTCCAGATGGTTGACTTCAGACGGTGAGGGTATCGCGATATTTCACTGTTTTTTCACAGGGCTTGCATGGCAGAAAAATCGGGCATCACAGCACTGGCGTAGCCGGGTGCAACAAGCGAGGCGATGTGGAGCTGGCCTTCTCGGATGCGCAGGCGGGCAGCGCCGTGGCTGTATTCGTACAAGTCTGGGTGAGCCTTACAAAAGGCGGCTTGTTCGGCTTGGGGGCGCGATTGCAGGCCATTCACATAATGGTGGCCATTGCGCTCGACATGGGTCACGCCAATCAGGTTGACCAGGGCCAGATCCTGCTGCACTGACAGACCGGCTTGCACCGTCAGGTCTTCGGCCGACATGAAATAGCGCCCTGGCGCCGATGCTGCTTCGTTCCAGGCGGCGCAGCGTGCCGCATTCAGGAGCGAACGGTACACCCCTTTGCAGGTTTTGCTGGAAATGCCGGTGTAGCCGCGTTCGCGGGCCATCACAAAGGTGTCGAGCAGGCCATCGGATTCGTCCACGATGACGGGCATGCCCAAGTCCAGTTGGTTCAGGTCCACATCCAGCGCGTGCAGGCGGTTAATGGGTTGTTCGATGAACAGGATGCTCGCCACCAGCCGTTGCAGGGAGGGTTGGGCGCGCATGCGTGTGAGCAGTTCGAGAAGTTGCTCTGCGCTTTGGTATTGCTCGTTGCCGTCCAGCGTGGCGTGGTAGTGCTCGGGCAGGCTGTCCAGCACGGAGGCGATCGCGCACAGCCGATCGATGTCGGCGTCGATGCGGCCGCTGACCTTGAGTTTGTAATACCGGTGGCCGTAGACCTGCAGCACTTCTTGCAAGGTTTCGGGCAGACCGTCGTGGACGGGCTCGGTCACGTCTTGCCGCGTGATGGCGTCCAGCAGGCCCACGGTGTGCCGCGCGTGCAGAGTTGAGGCAGGCTTGAGGCTGGACAAAAAGCGGGCCAGGTTCAAGCCCTGAAAGGAGGGCATGCGTTCGTCCATGCCAAGGGTGTTGTGCTGCACAGCGGCATAAAACGATTGGCCCAGGGCCCGGCACAGAGCGTCGATCAGGGCGCGGTCAATCAGCGCAGGGCCATAGTTGGCCAGCAGTGGGTTGAGGTTTTCTGCGGCGCAGGCTCGAAGGTGGGCTTCGTGGTGGCGTGCGAAGTGACCAAAGGCGGTGTCGGGGCTGCTATCGGCCAAATAGGCGGCTTTGGCCAGTCGCAGCACAAGCCGTTCTTGCTCGAAGTTGTCTTCGTCGCTGAGCTGGGTGTTTTTATCGAACCATTTGGGCACGATCATTTCGGCCGAAGCTCCACAGTGGCTTTGGCCATCGGGCATGACGATGCGCGCCCGCACAAATGCCTGAAAACACTGGCGCAGCGTGACCACGCCAAAGCGAAAGGGCATGCGCAGGACCACCGGAATTTCAAGCAGTTCAATCTCGGCAATGCGAAAGATGGGTGGCATGCTGGGTGTCTCGGGTTTCAGGGCGAAGGGGGCTTCTGGCGAGTAAGGGGCGCTGCGTTTTCTAGCAGGCCTTTGAGGTAGGCGGCTGACCAGGCGGCGCAGCCAGGGCCATCGGGAAAATAATCAAATGGCTCGACCGCCACCACACCGCTGTAAGCCTGCTGGCGCAGGGCCGCCAAGATGGGGCCAAATTGCATCTGGCCCTGGCCGGGAGCGCGGCGGTTGGGGTCGTTCAACTGCACATGCGCCATGACGCCCTGAGGCATCCACAGCGCAATCAGATCTGGCATGGACAGGCTTTCGGCCAGGCCAGCCGAGCTGGTATCCAGCATGGTTTTGAAAAATGGGTTGTCGATGTGTTGCACCACCGCTGCGGCCTGGGCCACGGTGTTGATGAGCGAGGTCTGGTCGGCAGACAGGGGCTCCAGACAATAGGTCACGCCAAAGTTTTGCGCGGTTTGCGCCACCTTGGCCAGCACGTCTTGCGCCAGCGCCAGGGCTTGATCATGGGTTTGCCCCGGGTGGATACTGCGCTGTTTGGGTGAGCCGTGAACCAGATAACGCCCGCCCATGGCGGCGCAAATCTCGCACAGGTGGTTCAAAAAGTCGGTGGTGGCCTGGCGCACCTGGGCGACCGGGTGGGTGATGGACAAACCCTCTGGCTTCACCAGCAGCCAATGCAAGCCGGTGATCACCAGGCCATGGTCAGCCGCCACTTGGGCATATTGCCGGGCTTGGGCAGTGGTCAAACTTTCGGGGGTGTCGGTCAGGGTGAAGGGGGCAAGCTCGAGCCCCATGTAGCCCATGTCACGGGCCATCTGGCATTGCGCCGCAAATGGCATGGGCGCCAGTACTTCGTTGCACAGGGCGATCTTCATGAGCTTTGGCGCTTAAAAAGGTTTTTCATGAAAGGCGCACGCATCAGCACGATGATGGCGATCAGCGCAAAAATGGAGCCGGCAATCGGGCGGGTGAAGAAGGGTGTCAGATCGCCGTCGGACAAGACCAGCCCCCGGCGCAGGCTTTTTTCCATCAGATCGCCCAACACAATGCCCAAAACCAGAGGGGCCACCGGGAATTTGTATTGGCGCAGCACATAGCCCAGCACACCAAAGAACAGCATGGTCCACACGTCAAACAGGCGCGATGACAACGCATAGGTACCCACCACGCACAGCACAAAAATCATGGGCACGATGATGGTGGTGGGCACGCGCAGCACCTTGACCAGCAACTTGGTCAAGACCAGGCCATAGATCAGGATGCCGATGGTGGCCAGCAGCATCATGGCGACCACGTCGTAAACAAACTGGGGTGACTCCAGCATGATCATGGGGCCGGGTTTAATGCCGTGGATGAGCATGGCCGCCATCAGCACCGCCGCTGGTGCCGAGCCCGGGATTTGCAAGGTCAGCACAGGGATGATGGCCCCGGGCACACAGGCGTTGTCACCGGTTTCGGCCGCCATCAGGCCTTCGATAGAGCCTTTGCCAAATTTTTCTTTTTCCTTGCTGGCCCGTTTGGCGGCAGCATAAGAAGACCAGGCGGCCACGTCTTCGCCAACACCCGGAACAATGCCAATGAAGGTCCCAATCATGCCGGAGCGAAAAATCGTGCGCCGGTACTGAAACACGTCCTTGAGTTTGGGGATGACGGTGTCAAAGGGGTTGATTTTGGGGACGGGGCGCCTTTCTTTCATGGCCACCAGAATCTCGGCAAAACCAAAAGCGCCCACCAGCGCCGGCACCAATGAAAAGCCACCGGCCAGGTCACGGTTGCCAAAGGAAAAGCGCTCGAAGGCATGGAGGCCGTCTTGCCCGATGGTGGCGATGAACAAACCTGCAAAGCCGCAGATCCAACCTTTGAGTGCATCGCCGCCGGTCAATGTGGCCGAGATGATGACGCCAAACACGGCGAGCCAGAAAAATTCATAGGCGCCGAATTTGAGCGCAACGTCACCCAACAAGGGCGTGAACAGGGCCAGAAAGAACATGCCGATCAAGGTGCCCAGCACCGAACCGGTGGTGGCAATGCCCATGGCGCGGCCCGCATGCCCTTGGCGTGCCAAGGCGTAGCCGTCCAGGCAGCTGGCGGCCGAAGCCGGGGTGCCAGGGATGTTGAGCAAGATGGCACTGCGGCTGCCACCGTAGATGGCCCCCACGTAGGTGCAGATCAGGATCAAAAGCGCTTGGCTCGAGGGCAGTTTGATGGTCAGGGTGGTCATGAGCGCCACACCCATGGTGGCGGTCAGGCCCGGCAGGGCGCCGATGATCACACCGACCAGCGATGAGGCCAGCGCCATGAACACCGATTCGAGCGTCATGAACGACGCCAGCGAGTGTCCAAATGCAAAGAGTCCATCAAACATCACGGCAACCTGACCAAAAAGATGTATTCAAAAGACAGCGCCACCAGCAGGCTCCAACAGCCGCCATAGATGGCTGCGCGCACCCACTGGGCGTTGGCCGATCGGCCCAACTCGATTTGCCGTTGACGGTCCAGCACCCCTATGAAGACGGTGATGAACAAGAAGGTGCCCAGCATGAAAGGCACGCCTTTGCCCACCAGCACCAGCGCATAAAACATGGACCAGCCAAACACCAGCGCCATGTGCCGCAACAAGGTGGGGTCTTGGACTTTGGCCAAGGCTGCGGGTGCTTGCCAGCCGCCCTGAGCCCAGGCCCGAATCAAGAGCACCAAGCCCAACACCGTGATGGCGCAGCCCAGAAAAAAGGGCACCAAGCCTGGAACTTCATAGGGGTTGATGCTGAGCTTTTCGAGCCGGTCCATGCGCCAAGCGCCAATGCTCACCGCCAAGCCAAAGGCCACACACAGCACCGCCGCGATCAAGTCCTCGCGGGGTGATGTCACTTCTTCGTCTTCTACTTCCATGCTCATGGCCGGCCTTTGTCAAAGTGGGGCAGGCCAGCGCCTGCCCCATGTGGTGCCGTCAGGGTTTGGCGATGCCCACGGTGTCGGGCGACACCTTGGTTTTGCCACCGTTGTGCAACAGCCAGGCGTTGGCTTGCACGGCGGGAAAGGCCGCCGCTTGTGCGGCCTCACCACTGGCGGGACCAAAGAAGGCGCCCCGGTTCACGGCGTATTTCTTGATGGCTTCGTTGTTGGCGATCTGGGTGGACCAGATGCGTTCGACCGTGGCCACCACTTCGGCAGGCACACCTTTGGGAATAAAGATGCCAAAGTAGTTGGCCGGGGCCTTGAAGTTGGCGAGGGTCTTGGAGATCGGCTCGATCACGCCATGCCCTTCAATCTCAAGCGGTTTGTCCGACACGGTGGCCAGGGGGCGCAGCCGTTTGCCGCGGATCATTTCGGCTTGCTCGACGGCCAGTTGTGAGGTGGCATCGGTCTCGCCGGACACGGTGGCGATCACGGCCGGGTTGCCGCCGTCATAGGTGACATGGCGGTACTTGTTGCCCGTGACGGCCACGATAGCTTCCATTGCGTTGTGTCCCCCCGAGGTCACGCCGGCCGTGGCCACCTTGATGTCGGATTTGGTTTTCATCGCATCGAGAAATTGACCGATGTTTTGATAGGGTGTGGATGGGTTCACGCTGATGACGGCGATGTTGGCCACATGCAAAAACAGGTGCCAGTCCTTGATGCCGGCATTGAGCATGCCCAGGGCCTGGTAGGTGCCCAAGTCTTGCGCCGCGCCTGCGGTCCAGGTGTAGCCATCCCGCGGGGCTTCCCAGGCGTTCTTGCTGCCAATTGAGCCCGAGGCACCGGGTTGGTTGACCACCACGATTTTTTGACCCAAGGTTTTTTCAATCTCGGCCGCTGCGATGCGGGTGATCTGGTCGGTGGAGCCGCCTGCGGCCCAGGGCACGATCAGGTTGATGGGCTTGTTGGGTTTCCAGGTGGCTTGCGCCATGGCGCTGGCGCCTGTGCCCAGGGCGAGTCCCAGGGCGATGGCTTGAATCAATGTCCGCTTTTTCATTGCTGTCTCCTCATTTCATGGATCAAAGTTTAAAAACAAGCTGTCTTGCAACAGCCACACGAAAACGCTAAGCACCCAGCCATCGGGCCAGGTGCTGGGCTACAAAATCGTCATCGGTCAAGTCTGGGTAAGCTTGGCTGACCCGGGTGATTTCTTCGGCTTGTCCTGGGCTCAGGGCCTCGTGCGGGTCGAGGCACCAGATGCCTTCGAGCAAGCCCTGGCGGCGCAAGACTTCGTGGCAACCGGCGATGCAACCGGCAAAGTCATGGGCCACATCGAACAGGGCGCTGTTGCCATCGGTGACTTGCGAATCCAGGGCCAGCAGCTGAGCCGATACGTGTTCTCGTGCGGCTTCCTGCTGGCAACGCTCCAACAGCGCAACCGCCTTGCGGGTCCAGACGCTCCAATGCCCCAGCAGGCCCCCACGGATGCGCACTTGCACGGATTCGGCGCCGCGCTTGACGTGAAAAGGTGTCACCAGGTCCAGCACGATGTGGTCGTCGTTGCCGGTGTACAGCGTGATGCGGTCTTCGGCATGGGCTGCGACCACGCCGCGAATCACGTCCAGTGTGCGGTAACGGTTGAAGGGTGCGATCTTGATGGCCACGACTTGTTCGATGCGGGCAAAGGCTTCCCAGAAGTCGGCCGACAGCACCACGCCACCCACAGCGGGCTGCAGGTAGAAACCCACCAGCGGAATGACCTGCGCCACCGCACGGCAGTGCGCCAGGATCTCGGTTTCGCTGGCGCCGCGCAGGGCCGCTAGGCTGAGCAGGCCTGCGTGGTAGCCCATGGCTTTGGCCGTGGCGGCTTCGGCGCAGGCTTGCTGGGTGGGACCGGCCACGCCTGCAATCATGGCCAAGGGGCGCTTGCCGCCCAATGGCGTCCAGTCGTGGGCCGTTTGCATGGCCATTTCCAGCACGGGGGTGTAAAGGCCGTTTTCACGGATGGCAAATTGGGTGGTGTGCACACCCACGGCCAGGCCGCCAGAGCCAGCATCGAGGTAGTAGCGGCTGAGCGCCCTTTGTCTGCGGGGGTCAAGCTGGCGTTGGGCATTGAGGGCCAGCGGGTGCGCCGGAATCACCGCACCTTGGCGCAAAACCTGCGACACGGCTGCGGGCAACAAGCTGGACAAATCAGTAGTGGCCATCGCGGACCTCGAAGTGGGTGGGTTTGCCCAAGGATTTGTGGCCCTTCATGACCCAGGCGGCGGTCCAGTCCAAGAGGGTGTCCAGAGCCACCGAGGGTGTACCCCACAAGGCATCGGCTTTTTGGCAATCGACCAGCCAAGCGGTGGACCCTTCAGTGTCAGTGAACTGCACGGTTTTGCCCATGCGCTTGGCCAAGCGTGTGGCGACATCGCGGATGGAAATGGGCGGGCCACTGAGGTTGATGGCCGAGGTGGGCGTGGTGCAGGCACTCAGAGCGCGCAAGGCCAAATCATTGGCATCGCCTTGCCAGATGATGTTGGCGTGGCCCATGGCCACCGACAGCGGCAGCCCTTGCCAAATGGTGCGTGCCACATCGTGCAGCACGCCATACCGCATGTCTATGGCGTAAGACAGGCGCAACAGGCAGCCGGGCGTTTTGTGCTCGTGCGAAAAATGTTCGAACATGCGCTCACGTGCCACACACGAATTGGCGTATTCGCCGGGCGGCGTGGGGGCCAGGCTTTCGGGTGCGCCGGGGCCATGCACGTCGACAAACGGGTAAACGCAAGCAGTGGAAAACGCCAGGATGCGGGAGGTTTTGTAGCGTTGTGCGACCAGCGCAGGCACATGGGCGTTCATGGCCCAGGTCAGCCATTCGCTGCCTTGCGAGCCAAATTTCCGGCCTGCCATGAACACCACATTGGGCGCATCGGGCAAGGCTTCTAGGGCTTGGGCCGACAACAAGTCGGCCTGAATGCATTCAATGCCCTGCGCGCTCAGGCTGCGCATCAGATGTGCGTTTGAAAACCGCGCTACCCCGATCACGCGTTTTTGGGGTGCTGCTCGTTTGGCCATGCGCGCCAACGTGGGCCCCATTTTGCCCGCCACACCCAGGATGAGGATATCGCCTTGCAACTGCGCCAGGCTGTGAACCAGCGCGAGCGAAGGCGTGCTCATGACGTCTTCCAGGTGCGCTTCGTCGATGAATTCAAGAGGCAGGTTCATGCGTCGTGTTCCAGGTAAGACCGCACCATGTCCACCATGTGGCCCAAGCGTTTGGTTTTGGCGACAGGGCTGAGCAATTTGCGCCCGAAGATGGCCGACAAGGTGTGCTGGTTGGACAGGTAAAAGTAGGACAGTCCCGCGATGGAGATGTACAGCTGCACCGGGTCAACCCCGGGCTTGAACACGCCCGTTTGGACGCCCTTGTCTAGGATGTTGCCGATCATGTGAATGAACGGATTACGCATCTTCTTGACGGTGGGAGATGCCTGAACATGCCGTGCCTGATGCAAGTTGGCACTGTTGAGCAGGGTCATGAACTCGGGGTGATCGATGTAGTAATTCCAGGTCAGCGTCACCAGTTTGCGAATGGCTTCGCGCGGCTCTTCGTTTTCAAGGCGCATGGCCTGCTCGGATGCGCGCTTGTGGGCGTAGTTGGCTTCCAGCACGGCGCCAAACAAGTCGTCCTTGTTGCCAAAGTAGTGGTACAGCATTCGCTTGTTGATGCCCGCTTGCTCAGAGATGCGGTCCACCCGTGCGCCACCCAAGCCGTGCGCAGCAAACTCCTGGCGGGCCGCTTGCAAGATGCGATCGCGGCTGTCCACGGGGTTGCGCGCGGTGGTCTTGATGGGACGGGTGGGCATGGTAAAGGGATGATCAGGACAACTTGGCGGCTTTTTTGATTTGGGTGAGCACGGCCATTTCCGGCGACTTTTTGTAATGTGAATCCAGCGGGTAGCAGCCCGAGACCAAGCCATTGCGTGGCGCTGTGGTGCAGTCGCTGAAGGTGCGGCACAGGCGTTTGCGCTGTACCGCCCGCCCCGCCAGGACGTCGGCGGGTAAATCGGGGTAGGCCAGAACCATGCGGCCCAGGCCCACAAAGTCGGTCCAGCCTTGCTTGACCGCGGCTTGGGCCACATGCGGCAAGAACTCTTGCAGGTAGGAGTAGCCGCTGCCGACAAACGCCATGGCGGGAAACATTTTTTTGAGGTCGCGCACGATTGCCAGATGGCGCATCACCCCAACCAACGGGTCTTCTGGTGGTTGGTAGCCGTCTGAAGGCGGGTAAAGCGCCGGGCGGGTCACGTGGGGCGTGTAATACGGGCTGCCCACGGTCACATTGACCATGGAAATGTCCAGGGATTCCAGCACTTTGAGAAATTGCGCTGTCTCGTCCAGGGCGTAAAGCATCGGGTTGGATTCGTTGACGCCAAAGCCGTAGCGGTAGGGCAGGGCGTTGGCGTAATCGACCGGAATGCCGGGGCCCAGTGACTCGTCGTCGGACAGGCTGGGGTCGGGTTTGTAGGGCAAAAAATCCACCGCTGACAAGCGCACACCCAAGGCCATGCCCGGCACTTCGGCGCGGATGCCTTGCGCCAGTTCACGGATGAAGCGGGTGCGGTTGTGCAGGGAGCCACCAAAGTCGCCTTCACGTGTTTTGGCGGACAGGAATTCGTGTCCCAAATAACCGTGGCAGTGTTTGAGGTCGACGAACTGGAAGCCACAATCCCATGCGCGCTTGGCGGCCACCACATAGTCTTCGATCAGCTGGCGAATCTCTCCGTCGGACATGACGACCATGTTTTCCTTGGGACCAAAGCGGCCATCGAGCAGAGGGTGCTTGTACAGTACCCGGGGTTCCATGCGGGTTTCCAGGTGAGGTTTGCAAAAACGGCCCGAGTGGGTCAGCTGCAAGCCAATGACCAGGTCTTTGTCGCTGCCTAGGCTTTCGCGGTGGGCCTGAACCAGCCCTTCGCGCAGTTGCGCAATGCCCGATTGCGTCTGCGCGCTCATGACCAATTGTTTGGGGTTGGCACGCCCATCGTGCCGCACTGCGACCGCTTCACCGCCCCAAATCATTTTGGCGCCGGATCGGCCAAACAGGGTCCAGCGACGGCGGGTGTTGTCAGAAGGGTTGCCATCGGCCAGACCGTCCCAGCCTTCCATGGGGTGAATGGCGTAGCGGTTGCCGACCTTGAGTCCGGAAACCGTCAGGGGTTGCGCCATGGCGGCGGTGTCTCCCGATTCCAGCTCGTCATCGCAGGGCATGGGCAAACCCAATCGTTTCAGGTTTTCCTTGAAGCCTTGAGGGTTAGACAAGGATTTGACTTTGACGAAGTCTCCAAATTTCATAAATTATTTTCCAGGCTTGGTGTTCTGTAGGGCATTCAGTAAAAACGGTTGGGCTTGAGGAAAAAACCCAGCACCAGTGCGCCATGTGGGGCGCTGGCCGAATGCCGGCTGCCCGCAGGGCGCCAGACGTAGTTGCCTGCCGTGACCTCGCCTTCGTGGTCCACCAGGCTGCCTTCGAGCACCCAGCTTTGCTCGAGCTCGACGTGTTCGTGATCGGTGAGGGTGGAGCCTGGAGCCATGCGGGTGAGCACGGTTTGCAAGCCGGTGGCGGCGTCTTCCATGAGCACTTTGATGTGGATGCCCGGAAAACGCGTGGCCAGCCAAGGCAATTCGTCGACCTGGACATAGCGCGACGACAGCGCTCCCAGTGCGGCGTGTTTGGACGCATAACCCGGTGTTTCAATGGCCATGGTGCTGTCTCCGGTCTCGGGCACTTCATGGGGTGAAGAACCTGTCAAAACAATCATAACCATTTGGTTACAAGTGACAAGTGCAGGTTTACCCGGGTGTTTGACGATAACTACCGTGGCCGATCAGGACAGTTGAAGTCAAGCACTTGGGCATGCCACGTCTCTTATATCGAATGAATCAAAAGGTATTGCTGCCAAAGCAGATTTGATCAAGTAAGCCGAAAAAAATGATCAGTCAAGTTGCTGCCAAATGAATTGCCAGTGCTGGTTGCTGGGCACCGCCTCTGATCAATCAAGATCGATGGTGCTCATCACATAAGCATTGGCGTCAACAGCGTCAGGGCTTGGCTAAGCGTAAATCAATACGTTTGCTGTTCTTTGGTTTTAAAACTGAGCAACGAAAAAGAGATTGACCAGCCTGACGCTCAAAACAAAGAGCGTGGTATCTCGTGTGTAGTCGATGCATCCCCCATTTGCGTAAACACCTGCGGGGTCCCGGTAAACCATCATTTTTGACATTACGGACTCTAATTTTTCAGGAGACTGCCGTGTGAGTTCTACTTGTCGCTCAACTTCGCTCTCATCCATTGACAGAACGCCGCTCGAATTGATGCACGCACCATCACGCCAGTGGTAAATTTCGAGGCACTTGGAAGTCAGGTCAAAGGGTTTGTCTCGTCGCCAGAAATTGCTGAACAAACCGCCTCCCAACTAAAACACCCATGAGCCTTAAAACCTTTGACATCCGAGGAACGATCGTCGGGGTTCTTGAACCATAAACAATCTCCCGGCACTTAATCGTGCATGGGTATTGGGTTGTCGGGCGTCCCGTATTCATAGGCATAGGTGGTGTGGAATGGATCTGACCCTGGAACTTGCTTTCGACACTGTGCCTCCAGCTCTTTCAAATAAGTCGGATTCACGATTTTGGCTTCCTGTGTCAGACCGAGCAGCACTAAATACTCAGCCGCTCGATAACAGGAAAACTCATACTGACGACCTGTGACTGCGGGCTGGGTGGCAGCGATGATGGCCTCCTCCAGACGGACACCTTGCCGGATGACAAACCCCTTTTCGGAGTCTCCTTGCCAGTATCTGAAGGTCGCTCAGCCGCTTCTGTATTGAATGCCAAGGAGGTTTTAGCTGATGCCCTGGCGATATTGACGCGTACACGGATGTGCGATTCGAGTTGCGCCACACTTTTAAACGTCATGACCTGTGGCGCAGCCAGCATGGTCAGGACGACTTCGTTTTCCAGAGTCTGATCAACTGATAAATCCACATCAAGAGCAAGTGTTCTTACCTGCAGTGTGTCAAAACCCGGGCACCAAAGATCGAAATACCGCTGCTGGAGCCGAACTTCAATAAAGTGGTCAGCATTTTGAGCAGATGACCTCATCTGGGTAACCTCTTGCAGGCCCAACCAGTGTAATAAACGGTCTAATTCGTAAAACGATTGAGCAGGGTTTAAATCACTGCTGCCTTCAATCAGTATGCCGACAGGTATCGACGCGTTGATCTTTGGGGCCATGGTTCTCCGATTTTGAATCATCCACCAAGTGAACTGGTTTCCCACGGTGACTGGAGATGCATTGAATCGACTTCTGACTGCACGATAAAAATCTTAGACACGATCGGTCAACACCGCAGAAAATTTTTGTGCGGCTTGACTGCTCCCTTTTAGTTTTGACACCGTGCAGTTATCCATCTTTAATTGCGGTGGCAATCGGTCAGTGCGTCAACCGCGCAGCTCAATACAACAAGGTTGTTGGCTGCGGTGTGATGTTGTGACATCAGGCGAAGAAAAGAGTGAATTCTTGCTGAGGTCTCCAGTTTTTCAAAGTGTGGAGCCTCGTCAGGTCAAGGGATGATTTATTTCATTCATCAAAGTACATTCCCTTTAGCAGGACCTTGCCTTGTTTACCACCTTGAGCTGAGTGAACGATTGCCTCGTGTATGTCGCTTAACTCGTAAATCTTTTCAACGTTCATTCGCAATTTGTTTTGAGCTGCTATCTCAATTAAGGCTGGATATACGGTTTTTGCCTTTTGTTTGTTTTCGGGATCGCTGAACCAGTTGGCCAGCCAAAATCCATGTACTTGGATGTTTCGAAAAACCAGGTCGTGCGCTGAGATGCTGCTGGGAGCGCCGCTGAGAAGACCGTAAAGCACCAATCGACCTTGCGGACTCAAGCTGGCGGCAAGAGCCTGGGAAGCGACGCCTCCAATAGCATCTAAGCCCAGAACAACGGTCTCACCACGCGTTATTTTCTGAACCTCAGCCTTGAGTGAGTCCGGTTCCTTGCCATCGTCGACTAACCAGTGTCCGCTTTCATCAGATGCCACGGCCTCAGGACGACGTACGATATTGATCAAATTGATGTTTAAGTGGGCAGCCAACTGCCGAGTGCACTGACCAACAGCAGAATTCGCGGCGTTTTGAACAACCCACTGCCCGGGTTGAATGTCTGCTTGATGCTTAAGAAGCACCCAAGCAGTTGCTGGGTTAGCAGCCAGCATGGCTTGCTGGAGCACATCCGAATTCGATGGAACAGCGATCAAAGACCGTCTCTGAACAACAAGTTCATCAGCCCAAACACCGAAAACGCCAATGGGAAGCACTCGGTCACCTTCATGGAGGTCTGTGATCTCACTGCCTGTTTCAAGCACAACTGCTACTCCCTCATGTCCCGGAACGTAGGGAACAGAGGGCTGATGGCCGTATTGCCTGTTCATTTGAAGCAAGTCTGCTGGAAGAATATTCATGGCCAACATACCAATGCGGACTTCCTTTGGCGCAAGGGGCATTCGAGCATCTTGGCGAATTCGAATGCGTTCAGATACTGGTACCTGAGGATCGCAGCTGAGGACTTCAACGATCCTCGCATTCTGTGATTCGGTCAAAAAGTGTTCCATGGGGTGAGCCTTCACAATCAATATTTGAATTTCAACGTTTGAGAAGCACAGGCTGATCAGCAATTGTTCGATTTCCGCTCGCTACAGCTTCCATCAGGGGTTGTGCTTCAGGGTCTACCATGCAGTCGCAAAAAAGAGTGCGCTCAGCCGCCAAGCCTTGTTCCTGACTCCAACGCGGAGCGTTTCTGACCAATTTTTTAATGTTGGCACATGCTCTCGATGGAACGGCTTGGATTTGTCTTGCAAGCTTCATGGCATCGGCCATCACATCATCTGTGCACATGGAAACTAAGCCCACGGCAAGCAGTTCCTGGGGGGTGAAAACCTTGGCCGTTAGGAGGCTGAATAGGGCGGGGCCCGTTCCGATCAATGAGGCCATGGCTTGTGTCCCGCCTGCGCCTGGCAGGAGTCCCAAATTCAGCTCGGGCAGTCCCAGCTGGTAGACACCATCTTGTGCCAGTCGAATGTCACATCCAAGAGCCAACTCAAAACCACCCCCCATTGCCGTACCGTTAAGAGCGGCAATAAAAATAAGTGGGCTGTTATCAATGCGTTCTATGCACTGGTGAATGACGCTTTTGGGGACTGAGCGTTCTATTGAAAAGGTTTTACCGCGCTCGATCATGGCCTGTGAGCGATGTTGCAGGATCGAAACGTCGTAGTGACGAACAAACATGTCAGGCTCGCCTCCCGTGATCACGACAACACGACCATCGCGCCATGTTCCCAGCTTATCCAACGCTTCGAGAAGCTCAGACTCCATGGTTTCGTCCATGAATCCGTGAGGTGGATTGAACAGATGGATGACAGCTACACCGTCTTCACGGGTCATTGACAGGCGTGAGCCTTTCCAGTCTTTCCGAGGGGTGTCCATAGAGGTTCTCCAGTTGGAATCAACAGTGGTTGAAGTGCTTCCCCAATGATCTTGGATGACACTCAAAATGTTTGAAAATACTGCCAACCAACCACTTGTTTGGTATGTTTCATTCTGCTAAGCTTATCAGCATGAATCAGTTAATCAATACAGCAGTCGTGACTGGAGGCGCATCCGGCCTTGGACAGGCTTTGGTCAGCAAGTTGAGCGAATCCGGTTTCAAGGTGACTGTTTTGGATCGCCACGATGGGCCGCAGCTTGCATCAGTTCGGTATGTGATTTGTGATGTCACTTCGGAGTCTGAAGTCAAAAGTGCATTGAACGACTCATCTGAAAAATTTGGTGCTGCTCGATTGATTGTGAACTGTGCAGGCGTAGGTAAAAATGCACGTTTGCTTGGCCGCAAGGGCGTCCATACGCTTGAACTCTTTCGAGAAGTCATGGATGTCAACCTGCTTGGCACATTCAATGTTCTTCGCTTGGCAGCCGAGCAAATGATTGATCTGCCTTTGACGGAAAACGGTCAAAGGGGGGTGATCATCAACATTTCATCGATAGCAGCCTTTGATGGCCAGATTGGGCAAGCTGCCTATTCGGCCTCCAAAGCAGCCGTTGCTGGCATGACCTTGCCGCTGGCCAGGGAGTTGGGCAAGCACGCGATCCGTGTTGTCACCATTTGTCCTGGCGTGTTCATGACACCCATGGTTCAAGCCCATGTGACGCAGGAGGTTCTTGACGGGTTGTTGCAAAACGCCGCTTGGCCTAAGCGTCCGGGTAAACCCGAGGAGTTTGCAGAGTTTGTTATGGCCCTTGCGGCCAATCCCATGATCAATGGGGAAACCATTCGATTGGATGGCGGTCTCAGGATGCCATCCCTATGAATGAAGCTTCAGCAAAATTTACAGATCTGACGGTTGTCAATTGGTCGATTGAGGGCACCAATGTGATGATCGCTGAGCTTGCAAGACCGGATGGGGCCGACTTGCCTAATTGGGAAGCTGGAGCGCATATCGACATCAAGGCAAGTGATCGCCATGGCAAGGATGCGGTCAGGCAATACTCATTGTGCAGTCGCCACAGCGAAAAAAATTGGCGTGTTGCGATTTTGGGTGATGCCAACGGCACTGGAGCCTCGCTGAATCTTCACGAAAAGATAAAGAACGGTCAAACCCTGGAAGTGCGTGGACCTCGGAACCTGTTTGGCTTGCAATCGAATTCTGAGCCCATCGTTTTGGTCGCAGGTGGCATTGGCATCACGCCCATTTTGGCAATGGCCGAAACGCTCAGTGCGCAAAACCGAAATTTCCGACTCCACTACCACGCACGCAGTCGTGGAAGTGCCGCGTTTGTGGACGAGCTGAAATCATCCAAATACGCTGCAAGCGTTATTTTTTCATTCGACGATGAAAATGCAGTCAGCGTTGATTCCATTTTTACAAGCGCAGATGCCACAGCATCCCTTTATACCTGCGGCCCAGCAGGCTTCATGAATGCTGTCATCAAAGCTGCAAAGGGCGTGGGTGTACAGGATGCAAAAATAAGAAAAGAGCTCTTTGGCGGCGCATATGAAACTGTTGCAGAAGGGTCTGTTCGTATGGATCGTGTTTTTACCATCAAGATTCAATCAACGGGTGCCCTTGTGGAAGTTCCCGTTGGTCAGACGGCTGTACAAGCACTTTCTGCGGCCGGGGTTGACGTGCTGGTTTCTTGTGAGCAGGGGCATTGCGGCTCGTGCTTGACTCGGGTCTTGGAGGGCACGCCAGACCATCGTGATCAGTTCATGCTGCCTGAAGAGCATGAGAGAAATGACGCCTTCACACCCTGCTGCTCGCGATCGTTAACCCCTTGTTTGGTTTTGGACTTATGAACGAACCGCTTGTTTATGATCCGTCCAACGAGGCGATCAGAACCAATCCCTTTCCTTTCTACGAGGCACTGCAAGAAAGGGATCCAGTTCACTGGAGTCCGGCCATCAAGAGTTGGATCATCACGCGGTACGACGATGTCCGTCAGGTGGCCATGTCATCCAACATGTCGTCGGATCGTTTGCGCCCTTTTTATGAGGCCTTGAAAGACGAGCGCAGGGACATTCTGTCTGGTGTGATGCGGTATCTCAATGAGTGGCTTGTGTTCAAGGCGCCACCTGAGCACACTCGGCTTCGTAAGATGATGAATGTCGTCTTCTCGCTTCAATTGATTCAGTCGCGTGAGGGCGCGATCAAAAAGACAGTTGAGCAACTGCTTGAAGGCATGGATCCGTCACGCGATGTGGACTTCATGGAAAAAGTTGCAGTCTTGCTGCCCGCCTACGTCATTTTGGACATGATGGGCTTGCCACGTGAGGACTTCGCTGAAATTAAGCGGTGGTCCGATGATCTGCGTTTGTTTATCGGCACATCCCGATCAGAAGACGACAAATACAAAAAAGCCAGAGACGGTGCTGATCGCATGTCCTCCTATTTTCGTGATGTGATTTCGCAGAGGCGAAACTCACCCGGCGACGATGTCATCACGTCCATGGTTTCTGTCACCGACGCGAATGGTGCGCTGAGCGAGGATGAGTTGGTGGCCATGTGCATGCTCGTTCTATTCGGTGGGCATGAAACGACAACCAGTCTGCTGGGCAGTGCCGTTGTGGCGCTGATCAATCACCCAGAGCAAAAGCAAAGACTTCATGAGGAACCCGTACTGATTGACTCGGCTGTAGAAGAGTTTTTAAGGTATGACGGACCCAGCAACAGCATTGCGCGAGTTGCAGCGGTCGATCACGAGTTGCATGGCAAGAAGTTGGTCGCAGGTGACCGCGTTTTTGCAATGATCAATGCGGCCAATCGTGACCCGCGTCGATTTGATCGACCACATGAGCTGATTCTGGACCGCACACCCAATCGACATTTGACCTTTGGTCAAGGTCTTCATTTTTGCCTTGGTGCACCTTTGGCCAGACTTGAGGCCAAGGTGTGCATTGGCTCTCTTGTTGCCCAATATCCATCCATGCGTTTTGGGCAAGGTGAAGTGAAATGGTTGGATGCGCTCGTCATGCGCGGTCCTACGCAGCTGCCCTTGGTTCTCGGTTAAACGGTTTGATCTCTGGAGGTTTCTGATGAGCGATGTTTATGTGATTGGTGTTTCATGCACGCCCTTTGGTAAGCAGGCTGATAAGACTTTCAAAGAGCTCTCCCGAGACGCTTTCATGGGGCTGATTTCAGATACGGGAGCCGATGTTGCTCAACAAATTGAGCAGGCATGGTTTGGCAATTGCGGAATGGGCACTTTTGGGCAACGAAATATTCGTGGCCAGGTTTGTTTTACCCCCTTGGTGCGTGAAGGCATCTTTCCGGAAAGGGTGCCACTCATCAACGTAGAAGGCGGCTGTGCAACGGCCTCTATGGCGTTTCACGGTGCGTACAAGGACATTCTTTCTGGTGAGTGTGATTTGTCGTTGGCCATGGGTGTGGAAAAAACATTTTTTCCGGGCGATCCAGAGCGCACCATGGAAATTTTTCAAGGTGGCATTGATCAGTTTGATCCGCAAGAGTGGCAGGCGTATTACCGCATGGCAGGTGAGCAATCGGGCAAGCCTTTTGTGACCAATAGCGGTGGAGGCACCTTGTTCATGGATACCTATGCCATGCAAGCTGCATACCACATGAAGACATTTGGTACGACGCGAGAGCAAATCGCGTATGCATCTTCTAAAAATCACGCCATGGGGGCCCTCAATCCCAATGCACAGTACCGATTCACCATCACACCGGAGGAAGTGCTGAATGATCGAGAGATCAGTTGGCCTTTGACCCGTGCCATGTGCTCACCCGTGGGTGATGGCGCGTCAGCTGCATTGCTTTGCTCTGAACGATTTTTGCGCGCATTACCTCAGCGGGTGCAGGAGAGGGCCATTGTTGTAAGCGCAAGCGTGATGACTGGCGGAAAGTATCGTGACTTGGTAGAGCCAGGACTTTCGCACGTAGCCGCCAAAAAGGCCTATGCAAAGGCCGGTTTAAACCCATCGGACATCGATATTGCTGAGGTGCATGACGCGACATCGTTTTGTGAAATTTACCAGGCTGAAATGCTCGGATTTTGCGAAATTGGTCGGGGTGGCTCATTCGTCGCCAGCGGTGCCACTTCACTTGGCGGAGAGTTGCCCATCAATTTGTCAGGCGGCTTGGTGTCCAAGGGTCACCCGGTCGGGGCAACAGGACTGTCCATGATTTATGAGCTGGTGACCCAGTTGCGGGGAGAAGCCGGTAGCCGGCAATCTGAAGGCGCGAATATCGCGCTTGCAGAGAACGGCGGTGGTGTGATTGGTTTCGATGAGGCGGCTTGCTCCATCACCATTTTGCAGCGAAGCAATTGATCAACCCAATGTGAGCTTGGTTTTTTGATGAAACTCAAATGTCTGTGGACTCGGCTTTTTTCCTGAACAAGGAAAAAAGCTGTTTTGCGACGGTAGCGGGCGAGTCTCCTCCAGGCTGGTACCACATCAATGCGCCATTCAATGCCCCAAGAAGACCCAAGCGGAAGTAACGTTTCTTGATGCCCTGCGGCAATTCCACCGCATCGGTCAATTTCAAAAACACCTTTTCGTACCTGTCACGCTGCGCAACCAGTGCTGTACGCATGCTCTCTGAGTAATTGGCGGACCAGTCGGCCAACACCGTGGCGGCCGGGCTTTCTCTCATGAGTAAGGCTTCGAGATGGGCAATGCATGCGACTTCAAGTCGCTGCCATGGGTCAGAGTAGGGCTCGATGGCCTTTTCGACGTCTTTGACAAAACGGTCAACACCAGAGGCGTAGACTGTGATGAACAGTTCCTCTTTAGATCCAAAGTGGTGGTAAATGGATCCATGCAAAATACCGAATGCAGCCGAGATATCGCGCATTGAAGTGTTGGCATACCCACGTGCACCAAACAAAAGAGCAGCCTTTTCAATCAGTTCAGCTCTCCTGTCAACAATCAAGCCACTTTCACTGTCTTTGGTTTGTACGGTGGTAGCGCTCACACTTTTAGACGGCTTCTTGGCTTTAGGCGCTGGTTTGGTGATTGTTTTCATCGCATTAGGGCAAAAGTTTTGGCTGCATGGTAAACGCTTGATTGAGCTCTTCTGGGCAACCCTATCGTGTCACCTGAAAATTTAAGTTTTGACATTTATCCAGTACGGCTCTCTGAGAATGCGTTTTAAAACCTTGCCCAAGGCATTGCGTGGGAAGTCTTCACGCGTTTCAATGTTGGAGAGTCTTTGGTGTTTGGCCAATCTTTCGTTGCACCAAGGGAGCATCAACGAGGCGTCGAATACTGCACCCGGCCTGAGAATGACCAAGGCCAAAGGTGTTTCACCCCAACGCTCATGCGGTACGCCAATGACTGTTGCATCAAGTACATCCGGGTGTTGACCGATTATTTCTTCCAAGTCGGATGGAAAGACATTAAACCCTCCAGAAATGATCATGTCTTTTTTACGGTCGACCAGTTTGAGGTAGCCATCTTCGTCTTGGCTACCAATGTCACCCGAGCGAATAAAGGTTCTGCCCCGCTCATCCTGCCAAATCAGCGCTGAAGTCTCACTCGGCTTGCCGTGATAAGCAGACATCATTCCCGGACCGTAACCTGCGATTTCGCCAATCTCCCCCGGTCCGAGTACAGCGCCTGACTCATCCAGAACGCGGACCTCAAACCCAAGAACGGGGGTGCCTACCGTATCGAATTTGTCAGCCGGTGCATTGGGCTTGAGCATCGTTGCAAAGCCCTCACTGAAGCCATACAGTTCGATGAGCTTGTTTCCTAAACGCTCGATAACCTGGCGTTTGGTATCTCTCCTGAGCGGCGAGCCGGCGCACAAAAGTACGTCCAATGTACTGTAATCATGCTGAGTCGTATCGGTTTGAAGCAGTGCAATGTACTGGGCTGGGACCATGAAAGTGTGCGTGATTTTTTCGTACGCAACCAGTCTTGAAAACTCCGTTGGATCGAAAGCAGGCATCACAACGCAGGTACCACCACTGAACAGAACGGGCAGCATCATGAGCCACGTTCCATTTGAATAAAGGGATGTGGTGGTCAGTGCACGACTTTGGTCACTGAACCGCATCTCAATAGAATTTGAAATTGCCCAGTGAACCCTGGCACGGTGGCTCTGCATGATGCCTTTTGGAAGGCCCGTTGTACCTGAGCTGTAAATGATGTTGAAGGCGTCTTCGGAGCGATAGACGGCACTTGGGGTAGTGGTTGATTGCCCATTTGTGAGCTCTGAGTAGTTCAGCCAACCTTCGGCTTGACCATGTACAACGTAGCGATGGTTCGCGTTGAGGTGAACAAGTTCATTTTGAAATGGACGCAGTCTTTCTATGAAGTCTGCGGTTGCAAAAGCCTGTTTGGCGCCACAATCCTTGATCAACGAAGCCAGTTGCTGCCCCGTCAGCAAACCGGACAGCGGCACCACGCAGCAACCTGCTTTGACAATACCGAACATGACTTCGAGTATTTCGACTGAATTGCCCATCATGACCACAACACGGTCACCGCGTGCGACGCCAGACGCCAAGAGTGCATTGGCGACGCGGTTCATGTTGTCGTTGAAATCACCCCAAGTCCGCCTGACTGAACCGCAAACAACAGCCTCTTGATGTTTGCGAAATTTTCCGTGGCTGCTGAATATGTCCGGTATCGTGATCTCTGCATAGTCAAGGGATAACAAGGTTTTCTCCTTCGATGAATTCATGGTAACTTGGAAAGCGTTGGCATATAGACCGTCAATTTGAAGTACTCGGTCAGTGCTTCAATGGCCATTGGCTCAAAACCTTATTGTTCGTGCAGCATGCAAATCAAAGAGACTTTTTCATTCAGGGTGCCGGTGATAGCTGCACCCATGTTTTTGGTGAGCGGTATTGAGCTTGTGGTGGCATCTGTCAACGCGGGCATTGTTGGTGCATTTCCAACCCTCAATGCGCGAACGCCAGCTTTGCTGGATGCATGGTTGTCTGAAATCAAAGATCGAACTCACGGCGCAAGCGGACTTGTCGCGGCCAACCTGATACTCCACCCATCCAATGGAAGACGGGATGATGACCTGGATATTGTGATCAACCACCGCGTACCTTGGGTGATCACCTCTGTTGGATCGCCGGGCAATGTTGTTGGCCGAATTCACGCCTATGGTGGCCGGGTCCTGGCAGATGTGGCCACCGTCAGACATGCGAGGAAGGCGATTGAGGCTGGCGTTGATATGTTGGTACTTCTGACGGCCGGCGCTGGCGGCAACACCGGTTGGATCAATCCCTTTGCCTTTATCGAGGAGGTGCGCAGTTTTTGGGCTGGGCCTTTGGCTGTTGCGGGTTGTGTGACAACCGGTCGCCAGGTCAGGGCGGTTCAGATGGCTGGTGCTGACATGGCCTATATGGGCACACCGTTCATCGCTACGCCTGAAAGCATGGCGTCGCAAGACTACAAAGAGGCGTTGGTCGCGGCTGGAGCCGATGACATTGTGAAGACCGATGCTGTGACAGGGATTCCGGCAAATTTTTTGAAGTCGTCCTTGCTTGCCCAAGGCATCATGCAGGCAGACGGAAGTTTGTTGCCCAAGGGGGCGAGTGATCTGGCAAGTTGGAAAACTGCATGGAGTGCAGGGCAGGGTGTGGCTTCTGTTGGAGCGGTTGAGACGGTTGCAGACAGGGTTGAAAAACTTCATCAGGAATGGATCAAGGCCGCTGATGTCGTAGTCCGATAAAACACTTGTCGAGTCACTTTGGCGAATCATATGGCCCTGTCTCTTCCTTGCCAGTAGCGCAGTCGTAGTTCGCGCTTGAGTACTTTACCTGTCGCGCTTCTTGGTAGCTGATCCGTGAATTCCAGTGATTTTGGCGTACTGACTGAGCCGATCTGCGTCTTGACCAAGTTCTGAAGTTCAACGGCCTCCACCACAAAGCCGGACTTGAGTTCCACAACGGCGTGAACAGACTCGCCCCATTTGTCGTTTGGAATGCCAAAAACACAAGCTTCTTGAACGGCAGGGTGCGTCATCAAGGCTTGTTCAACACCGGCCGAGTAGATGTTGAATCCGCCCGAAATGATCACATCCTTTTTTCGATCCAGAAGTGTGATGCGGCCATCTTTGTCCATCGCGCCAACATCGCCTGTGTGGTACCAGCCATATCGGTGTACGAGCGTGCTTGCAGCCTCATCTTCAAGGTAGGCTGCACTGCTGACCCAGTCGCGTAACACGATTTCGCCGGGTTCACCTGTTTCGCACCATTGACCATCATCGCGCATGACTCGAACTTGACGACTGATGGAGGGTGAACCAATTGAACGAAGAACGTTGGGTGTCGCAGGCGATTCGCCGTCCATGTGCTCAGTGGGTGACAAAGACGTGATGGGGCCGATGGCTTCTGCTTGACCGTACATGTTCACCATGACCGGCCCAAAAACTGACAAAGCCTGCTTCAGTGGTTCTTCAGCCATAGGGGCAGCTGCATAGACAAAATTTTCTAACGACCGGTAATCAAACGATTTGATCTTTTCAGACGACAGCAGCATGTAGATTACAGTAGGCGGGAGAAAGAGGATTTGAATTTTCTCTTGCTCAATTGTTTGCAGAATTTCCAAGGGATCCGCCTTGTCCAGCAATATGTGCGTAGACCCGGTCATGGTGAGTGCAAAAATGAAACTGCCTGCGAAGTGGGTCATCGGAGCCACGACCAAATGTCGTTTGGCTTCATGTGCTTTCATTGAAAACAGCATGTCCATGCTGGTCACATAGTTCGATAGGTGCGTGTGCATGACCCCCTTGGAACTGCCCGTTGTTCCACTTGTGGAGTACAGAGTCCATGGGGTCAATGGGTCATTGGGGAGGTCTTGGGCGATCGAGCCTGGTGGTGCCATCCAGTCCTGTAATGAGGGTATCTCACCATCTTCTTGGTCAAGGCAACACCATTGAAACATTGAGCCCAGTTCATTTTTGACATGCTCTGCGAGAGAAGCGACATGGCTGTGATAAACCATGGCTGATGGTTTGTGTTGCCGCAAAATGCCAGCATTCAAGGCCGGACTGTTTCTGACATTGACAGGCACCAGCACCATGCCGGCACGCCAAAGCCCGTACATGAAAATCAAACCGCGCCAGTCGTTCGGAGATAAAAAGGCAACACGAGTACCTGGTGCGATGCCCATGTCCTGGATTTTTGAGGCTATTCGATGAGATATCGATACCGCCTCTTGGTAGCTGACGGCGACGCCCCCTTGTTTGACAAAGATGGCGTCAGGCGTTCTCAGCCCCGCCTTGTCCAGCGCGTCTGTCGCCCTCATGCTTGTCTCCTACGTTTCAGTCCATCAGATCAGGCAAGCTGGTGGCAATGGAGGGAAAGCCAATCAGCAACGCCAGCAGTACAGCCTCCATGACGAGAAATGGCATGACACCCGCAAACAGCTGACGCGAATTGACTTGCCCTTTGGCCGATGACAGAACTGCAAACAGATTGAGCCCGACTGGCGGGGTGATGGCTGCAATTTCGATGAGTTTGATGATCAGCACACCAAACCAAATGCCATGGATCCCCAGAGACGTGGAAATGGGATAAAGAAAAGGAAGCGTGATGATCATCAAGGACACGCTGTCGACAAAGCAGCCCAATATCAGATACAGGATCACCACCAAGGCAATAAATACAGCGGCACTCATTTCGAGGGTCACCACCAAGGCTTTGAGATCACCGATGAAGCCGCTGATCAGCAAAAATCGACTGAACAAGAGTCCGGCCATCACGATCAAGAACAATACAGCGGAGATCCGCGCACTTTCAATGAGGCTTTCCCACAGAGCACCCTTTGGCAAACGCTTGGTAGAAAGTGCAATCAGAAGAACGCCGGTTGCTCCAACGGCACCCGCAGCTGAAGGCGGAAACGTGCCTGTATAAATGCCGCCAACAACCAAACCAATCAGCAAGAAAACAGCCCAAGCTTTTGAAATACCTTGCAACTTTTGCTTCAAGCTGAATCTTTCGCTGATTAGCGGGGCCCATTCAGGTTTGTACACCAGCATGACCCGAATGCCAACGATATAGCCCACAGCGGTCAGAACGCCAGGCAGGATTCCTGCGATCAGTAACTTGCCAATGGGCTCACCTGTCAACACGGCATAAAGCACCATGGCGATAGAGGGCGGAATGAGCCCAGCCAAAGTGCCTGCAGCAGCAACACAACCCGCAGAAACGCCTGGGTTGTATCCGTAACGGATCATCTCTGGCAAGGCCATGCGCGTGAAGATGCTCGCCGCAACGGTGGTTGAGCCAGATATGGCTGCAAACATGGCTTGAGCCATCACGGTCGCCATCATGAGACTTCCGCGAATTCGGCTGGTCAACTGAAAAGCTGCTTTGTACAAGTCAGTAATGATCCCAGCTCGTGATGCCAGAGTGCCCATCAAAACGAACAAGGGGACAACAACAAAGTTGTAGTCACTGGCAAATGCGTAGGGCAGAGACTGGATCGTGGACAACAAAAAGGTTGAACCGACAGCATAAAAAATACCAGAGATTGCAACAGTGCCAACTGCGTACGCTACTGGAACGCCCAAACCCAAAAGGCACAGCATGGCTACAAAACCAAAAAGTCCTGTAGTCACTTGATTTCCTTCAATGTTGGAGGGGTGAAAATTTGCTGAATCAACTGACCCATCATGGTCAAAACGCAAAGACTTGCACCGATCGGGCATGCCAATTTCCAAGGCCAAATTGGAAATCCGGAGGTGTCCGCAGAGACCTCCCAAATCATCACGCTTTTGATGGCCTGATTCCAAAGACCGTAAGTGATCAGGCCTACAAACAATAGGCCGCAAAGGGTACCAAGAAATGCCGTTGCTTTTTTGGTTTTATGACCCATAGAGGATTCAAACAAATCCACGCGGATATGTTCATTCCCTCTTTGAACCGGACTGCAAGCCAGAAAAATACTGCTCGCCAATAGTGTCCCAGACAACTCAACTTTATACGACAAGTAGAAGCCCAACACGTTGCCCATCACGATGTCTATTGCACCCACAGTCATCATGATGAACACAGCACTTGCGCAAACCGCAAGTGCTGCTTTTTCAGTCCAGACGATCAACTTGCTCATCTGTTAACTGGTTCAGTTGCGTGAATTTACAAAGCTTTGAGCAGCTTTCCTTTGCAAAGGAATCAATTCTTTGATTTTCTCGCCGAGACCATCTTTGGTGGATTTATCAACCCAGATTTGGATCATGTCGGGTGAACGTGCAATGAAATTTTGAAGGTCTTTCATCGGAACAATGCTGCCACCTGTTGCTCTGAATTTATCCATAGCATCTGCCTCGACTTTTGGCAAGGCAGCAAGGTCTTTTTGCATGGCCTCTTGAGCCACTTGTGTGAAAAGCGTTTGCACCGAGCGTGGCCATGCGTTGTATGTTTTGGCAGGCACATACATCTGGAAGGTTGTGAAAGAGCCGGTGTTCAAGTCTGAGAGATAGGGAGCGACTTTTTGCAGATCTGAAAAAGGCGTCCATTCGATGGGGCCGAAGTTGCAATCGAGCGTTCCACGTTGCAGACCTTCACGGATTTCAGTCGCTTGAACGCGAGTAGGCACCATGCCAAATGCTTCCATCCAAATCGGCACATAAGCACCTCCGACCGCTCTGACTTTCAAACCTTTAAGGTCTGCTGACGTATTGATCGCCTTGTTGCAAAGCAATTTGTAAGGGGAGGGGACTGTCCACTTGATGACTTTGAGGTTTTGAGCTTGGAGCTCATCGCTGACTGTTTTGGTGGCGTAGCTGGCACGCGCCAATTCGGAACCTGTTTTGGCATCCGCCGATACGCGATTGAGCAGGCCCGCCGAGACTGAAGTTAATGGCAGTTCTGCGGCATGAACAGCTTGTGCGAACACGCCAATGTCTACAGCGCCATTGCCTACCAAGTTTTTGATTTCTGTGAGACCGCCCAGCTGACCCGACCAGAAAATCTGAATTTTGATCTTGCCGCCAGATCGTTTTTCAATTTCATCTGCAAACCACTTATCCCATTCGGCACCAGGGAAAGTCTGAGCCAGTGGATGCGCCATTTTGAGTGACAAGCTTGGGAAGTCTTGAGCTTGTGATGGCAGTGCAAGAGTGAGTGCTGCAAAGGTAACTAACAATTGTTTCTTCATCGATGACTCCTGGTTGTTTTAAAAAATTGCCAAGTGGCGGGAAGTGAAGCTTGCCCCTCATGCTATCGACTCAGAACGTACAAAACAATCGTTTGGTTGTCTACTTTTTTAGGGGTTTACCCGCTCAGCAAATGAATGTGACTCCTATTTTGGCCAGCATGCCACTCAAGGTTATGTTGCGATGTCCAGAACCAAGGCTCTCTCTTCTTAAAGTGTGGAGCTTCTTTGATTTCTGGGCCGATTCAGAAGCCATGTGGAAGGGGTACTATGTTGTCAATAACGGGTCAGACGCTCTCACGCAAGCAGTCGGACAGCGAGTCCGCCGAAGCGCATAAAAGGGCTAGGTCGCTGCCGGCCGCAACGAGCGCAGCCTCCTGTGCTGAGTAGAAGTGCCCGGCCTCTAGTGATCCGGTCAGGATGGCCTAGGGCGTGCCAATTTTGCGCAACCGTTGGCCCGCGCTGTGAGAGTGAGGCCGCGTAATCATTCTGGTGGGTAACGGCCATCAATCAGTAGAAAGAGACGCCGATCGAGCCCAGCGGCCCGAAGTCGGCATGGATCACGTCGCCTGCTGCGACATTGACCGGGCGGGTGAACGATCCGGCCAGCAAGATGTGCCCGGCCTCCAGCATGATGTCGTGCCGCGCCAGCCTGTTGGCCAGCCAGACAATGCCTATTGCAGGGTGGCCCATGATGGCTGCGGAGACACCCGACTCTTCAATAATGCCGTTCTTCGAAAGCGTGGCGGCGCACCATCGCAGGTCGACGTCCATCGGGCGCACCGGACGGCCGCCCGTCACCATGCCGGCCGCAGCGGCGTTGTCCGCGATGGTGTCGACGATGGCGCGCGGCACCTCGGTCCTGTAGTCGATGATCTCCAGTGCCGGCGTCACGTAAGCGGTGGCGTCCAGCACGTCGTAGATGGTGACGTTTTTGCCGCCCACTCGCTTTCCGAGCACGAATGCGAGTTCGACTTCCAGCCGGGGCGCAGAAAAACGCGACACGGGGATCCGTGCGCCATCGGCATACGTCATGTCATCGAGCAGCACGCCATAGTCGGGTTCAGTCATCTTGGATGCCTGCTGCATGGCGCGCGAGGTCAGGCCGATCTTGTGGCCAATCACCCGCGCGCCGGCCTGCACGCGCTTGTCCGCCCAAAGCTGCTGAACCACATACGAGTCCTCGATCTCCATCTTCGGCCAGGTCTTGCTCACCTGCGGGATGGGTTTGGAGGTACGGCCCGCTTCGAACAGGGCATCCGCGGCTTGCTGCCGCTCTTGTTGGCTGATCATCTGGGTATTCCTTCGGTTGATCTTTCGAGTACGACGAGCGGCGGCCGGGCGGCCTGAGATTTTCCTGTGATCGGCGGGGGCGGCAACGCAGCTTCGCCATGGCTGATCACGAAGCGGTGCTCCAACGAGTACCAGCACCCGACGACGTCCGCTGCCGGCGCGGGCCCGTTCTCGTGCAGAACGTAGTCGCCAACGAGCGCCCGCGTGACGCCGAACTGAACATCGGTCTCCAGGTGCGGATCGTCGCTCGAATACAGCTGTGAGAACTGCGTTTTGTAGCCCGACTTGTGGATCAGGAAGTGGATATGCGCGGGCCGCATGTTGTGCCGGCCCTGTGCGCGGATCAGCGCGCCAACTGGGCCGTTCACCGGAATCGGATAGCCGGAGGGCTTGACGGTGCGAAACTCGATACAACCTTGGGCATCGGTGACAAACTTGCCGCGCAGGTTCATGTCCGCTTGCTGAGGATCCTGGTTTTCGTAGTAGCCCTCGCCTGAGGCCTGCCAGATGTCGACCTCGGCACCAGCGACGGGTTCACCGGACTCTTCCTGCACCCAGGCCTTCACGAAGACCGGGTCGCCCGGGGTCTGCGAGCGCACGATCGAACCACCGTTGGCGGTCAACGGCGAGCCCTGCCGCCAGAACGGACCCATCAGGTTGGCCGTTGTTTCCAGGGTGCCGCCCCGACGGTTGTTCAACTGGCACACAAGCGCGGAAACACCGAGTGATCCAGCAGCCAGCACGACCTCGTTATGTGACGGGGTAGTCAGTTGTCCGCAATGCGCGATGACGGCACAAATTTTCCGGAATTCGGGCTCGGTGAGCTCCGTCTCCCGCACAAAATCGTGCAGGTGCTGCACAGCCGCCGCGAGGATGCGCCGCAGTCGCAGATCAGGTGTGCGTGCGATCTCGGAGAGAACTGCTTGCGTAAGCTCGGCCTGGTTTTGAATGATCATGGTTATTTGATATGCAGGCCGCCGTCGACCACGAGGGTCGTGCCAGTGATGAAGGACGCTTCCTCGGAGGCCATCCACAGGATGGGCCGGGCAATCTCGATCGGATCGGCCCAGCGACCGAGCAATGAGGTGTCTTGCCGCTGGCCCTTCAACTCCTCGACGCTCTTGCCCGCAGCTTTTGTCCGGTTGACGTGAAACTCGGTGAGCGTAGAGCCGGGACACACCACGTTGACCCGGATGCCGCTGGCAGCTTCCTCGAACGCCAGCGTGCGAGTCATGGCAATAAGTGCAGCCTTGGTGGCGTCATACAGCGCCATGCCCTTGCGCCCCTTGAGGGCATAGCACGAGGAGACATTCACAATGGCGCCCTTGCCTGATGCGCGCAGGGCGGGCAGGGCGGCGCGGCAGAAGTTCGCGTTGCCGATCATGTTCACGCTCAAGACTGCCTGCCACTCTTGTGGCGTGGCGTCCGCGAACGCTGAATAGTTGCGCATGGCTGCGTTGTTCACCAGGATGTCGATCCGGCCGAAAGTGGCCAAGCATTGGGAGGCAGCAGCCGTGGCGGCAGCCGGGTCGGCCACGTTGGCGGTCATGACCTGCAACTTCGCGCCGGGCGTGCTTTCGCCGATGAGGGCCGCCGTGCGCTCGAGCGCCGCGCCATCCATATCGACGATAAAGACTTGGGCACCTTCGGCGCAAAACAAGGCAGCGGTTGCTGCTCCGATCCCGCCCCCGCCGCCCGTGAGCAGGGCGACCTTGCCATCGAGACGACCGCTCACAGCGAAAACACCGGCTGGTCTTTGCCGGACACGAGATGATCCCGCGCCCACTCCTGTGGTTTTTGTTCGCGGGGAAGCAGCACGCCGGCGGCGCGGACCCTCTGCGCGGTCGAAGCTGTTGCCGGCGGTTCCTGGCCTTGCTCAAGGCCGACCGTCGCTTCGAAGAGCATGCGGCGTGCCATCACGATGGCGCGGTCTGATGGCAGCAGTTTCTCGACCTCGTGGTTCTGGATAGGCCCCATGCTTTCCTGCAGCGAGGCATCCTGCGCTGCAAAGCCGAACACGCCACTGAATGCTCGGCGTTCCTTTTGCGCTTGGCGGTCGATCAGGTAGTCGTTGTCCTTGTTGGCCTTCGGGCGAAAGCTGCCACCAGGCACATTGGTGCCGGGCTCGTATTCGCAGTGAACGCCCTTGCCCTCTTCGAGGTGGTGGCGCTCTTCCTCGGACAAGGGTTGGTCAGGGCGGAAGTTGATGCTCCAGGCCCAGCAGTTGTGGTCGTCGATCGGCACCCACACATGGCCACCGAGCGCATGGTCTCCAAACGGCGGAATCAAGTTGTACCAAGGGAAGATCCACTGGGTAACGCGCCAGTAGTACGAGTCTGGTTCTCCCATGCGCCGGCCAAACAAGGTGAGACCGCCGTCGTGCTTCTCGATCTCGAAGGTGACGTTGCCGTCTTTCTTGATGTAATCGTTGGCCTTCGTTCCCTGGTGAAAGGGGTCGTTATCGACCTCGTACTTGTGCACGAAGGACACGTGGCTGGTGTCGATGCCGCCCTCCATCGCCTGCAGGTAATTGCATTCCTGAGTCCGCTTGGACACGAACACGTGGCTGTCAGGCAGGTTCGCCCACTCGACGCCAGGCGGTTGGGGCTGCTTGTCCTTTGGACCCATGTAAGCCCAGACAATCCCGGCGCGTTCGATGCAGGGGTACCCGGTGATCGACATCCTTTCGCACACCTGTGGCGCCTGCGGGACGTCGACGCACTGGCCCAGAATGTCGAACTTCAGTCCGTGGTAGCTGCAACGGATGCCGTTGTCCTCATTGCGCCCGAAGTAAAGCGACGCTCCGCGGTGCGAGCAAAACTCGCTGATGAGTCCTGGGCGGCCTTCGCTGTCGCGAAAGGCGAGCAGCTTTTCGCTGAGGATCTGCACGCGGACTTGGGGTCCGTCGGCTTGTGCAATTTCGCTCGAAAGCAGAACCGGAATCCAGTAGCGACGCAGCAAGTTGCCCGTGGCAGTGCCCGGGCCTGTGCGCACCAGCGTCTTCATCATGTCATTCATGGGCTGTCCATTCTGCGGTTAACGTGTTCATTATATGAACAGTCAGTCTTGAGAGTCAAATCACCTGCGGCCTCCAAGGCTGGCGGTCAGCCGGTCAGCCATCACACGCAAAAACTGCCCGAACTCGTTGACCCGTGTTTCGGTCAGGCGGATGTCTGGCCCGAACACCCCCAGCGAACCAGCCACGGTTCCGGTACCGTCGAAAAAAGGCGCGGCAACCGCGTAGGCCCCCTGGATGAGTTCGTTGTGGCCCATGGCATATCCGCGCTCGCGGGTCATGGCAAGTTGGTCTCGAAGCCAGGCAAGGTCGGCGTTCGTGCCTGCCGCAAAGGCTTCCAGTTGGCCGGCCTGCAGCGGCGTGAAGGCAAGGATGGCACGGCCGCTGGCACCTCGCACGAGCTTTTCCGTATAGCCAACGCCGCGTCTGAAGCTGATGGGCTGTGGACTCGGCATTTCGGCCAGGCACAGGCGCAAATCGCCGCGGGCGACAAACAATGCAACGGTCTCAGTCGTGAAAGTCCATGCCTCCGTCATCAAAGGCCTGGCGAGGGAACTGAGGTCCAAGGTCGCGCTCCAGGCATGTCCGAGTTTCGCGACCGCAGGCCCCAGGCGGAACCGTTGCGGCTCGCCGGAGGAGGTCACGAAGCCCTTTTTCTCCAGCGTATTGAGCAGCCGGTACAGGGTCGGTCGGCTCAGTCCCACGATCTTCACGAGATCCGCGACCAAGAGGTCAGGGTGCGCTGGGCCGAAAGCGGCCAGCACATCCAACGCCCGTTCCACAGCGCGCACACTTTCACCAGCAACCGGTGTGGGCTTTTCGTCGGATTCTGCGTCCATAGGTTCTATATTTGAGGTGTGTTGGCTTTATCAAGCCAATTCGAATTGACAAATTCAGAGACGCATGTCCATGATGCGAACAGTCTGTGCCGACAATTGGCGCCGAAAACAAAGGAGACATCATGCACAAGCGGACATTTCTCGCCCGCATCTTAGCCGCAGTGAGCGGTTTTGTGGTCGCGGTCACTGCTTCCACCGCCTCGGCTCAAGAGTGGCCGGCCAAGCCCATTCGCATTATTGTAAGTTTCGCCCCGGGCGGGCTGACAGACACGATCGCCCGTGCCCTGCAGGCTCGGCTGCAGGAGGGTTTCGGCCAGCCGGTCGTGATAGAAAACCGGCCAGGCGCGGGCGGAACCCTTGCGGAAGGACTTCTGGCCAAGGCACCCGCCGACGGCTACACCATTCTGCTCAGCGCAGACAGTGTTCCGGCGAACCCTCACCTCATGCAGAACTTGCCTTATGACACGTTCAAGGACCTGATGCCGGTGAGTTTGCTCGCACGCATCCCGCTCGTCATGCTGGTGAACCCTTCGGTGCCAGCAGCAACGGTGAGGGAGTTCGTTACCTATGCAAAAACCGGTGGCGTGAAGGCGAGTTATGGCAGTCCAGGAATCGGGACGAGCAACCACCTCTATTTCGAAGTGTTCAAGGACCTCACCAGCATTGAGCTGCCGCACGTCGCCTATAAGGGGGGCGGTCCGGCAATGACGGACCTTATGGGAGGACATATCCAGACGCTGCTGATTTCTAGTACCTTGGCAGTGCCGCAGGTGGTCGGGGGCAAGGTCAAGGCGCTGGCCGTCACCAGTGACAAGCGCATCGCGCAGCTGCCGAACGTTCCCACCTTCGCCGAGGCGGGCTTTCCCGACTTCAAGCCGCAGCAATGGACCGGACTGTTCGTCCCTGCCGGCACGCCACCAGCGATTGTTGCTCGCATCCATGGCGAGTTCGCCAAGGCCCTGAAAGCGCCGGATGTCGTCACCCGCTTAAACGACTTGAATGCAGAACCCGTCATGAGTACGCAGGCAGATTTTGCCGGCCATCTGCGCCGTGAGAACCAGACCTTGGGGCGGCTCATCAAGGCCAGGGGGATTACAGCCCAGTAGTACGCTTCCCTGCGACTGACAGCGGACTGGATCGTTCATTGGCTCGCATGGGCTCAACTGAAATCGCCGCCGATGATCACAAGGTCATCGGCGTCAACAACTCGCAGACTCAGGTGCACGCAAGAGTGAGTTGCTGCAAAGATCGTGGCAAAACCTGGATATCTCAGGCAGAAAACTCATCGTGCCCAGGACGAAGAACGGGGATTTGCGAACACTGTTTTCACACCTGAACCATGGCCTTGGCCAAACGTTTGCAACCTGCATGGGCTTTTGGTGCTGGTGATCGATAGATTTGGGCTCAATCACACTTGGCTAATGGACTCGACGAACCTGTCCATTCGATATGAATTCAAAGTCGAAAAAGTAAACTTCAACAGGAGACAAAATGAAACCTCTCAATCGCCGTCTTTTCCCCGTTTTTGCATTGATCGGCTTGGGCCTGTTCTCACCATTCGCAGCTTCGGCCCAAGAATGGTCTCCGACAAAGCCAATTCGAATCATTGTGCCCATCACTGGAAGTACCAATGATGTTCTGGCGCGGCTCATTGCCCCCAAACTGCAAGAAGTCTTGGGGCAACCCATCGTGGTTGAAAATAGACCGGGTGCTGGTGGCAACATCGGTGCAGATATGGTGGCCAAAGCTGCGCCCGATGGACATACCTTGTTGATTGGTTATAACGGTCCACTGGCAATCAATGTGAGTCTTTTTGACAAGATGCCCTACGACCCAGTCAAAGATCTTGCACCAATCACTTTAATGGTCAAGGCACCGCAATACCTTGTCGTGAATCCCGCGGCTGGATTCAACAGTGTCAAGGATTTCTTAGAAAAGGCGAAAGCGAATCCAAGTAAGTATTCTTATGGCTCTGTGGCCATGGGCAGTGCCTCACACCTGACAATGGAAATGTTCAAGTCAGCAGCCGGCTTCCACATGACACACATTCCGTACCGCGGTGCGGGTCCAGCGGTCACAGATTTAATCAGCGGAAATATTCAGGCTGCTTTCTTTGTGCCCGGAAATGTTCAACAATTTGTGAAGGAGGGTCGATTGAAACTGCTGGCAACATCGGGTCAAAAGCGTTTCGCAAGTACACCTGAGATTCCCACTTTGAATGAATCTGGGTATCCGGATTTCGAAGCCACTTCTTGGATTGGTTTTTTAACGACAGGCGGTACCCCTCAACCAATCATTGAGCGCTACAACCGTGAAATCGTAAAAATTGTCAGGTCTCCAGAAATAACAAAACGCTTATTGGAAATGGAGTTTGAAATCGTCGCCACAACGCCCAATCAGTTTCGCGATTGGATCGCATCAGAAATAAAGCGTTGGGGAAAAGTGATCAAAGACACCGGCACAAAGGCTGAGTGAATTCCATGGATCAAGGCCGTCTCAAAGGCAAAGTCATGCCAGGGCCGTCTCCAAACTTCTCACACCACACCAACGACAAAGCCTTAGCGCGCCTGTCTATGGCCAATTCTTGACGTTTGGGACGAGGGTGTCAGGCGTTTTGTGTCAACGGGGCGGGGATCAGTCCTTGGTCACCTTGCGCAAGCGCATCTTCACCGACCCGATGGCGTCGGTCGTGTCAGTGATCCGCCGAATCTCTGGCGGATGCTCAAAGAGTTCAAGCTCTCGGCCTCCAAGGCACGCTCGACCAGGCGCTCGGTCAGCGGCTTGAGCAGGTCGTTTTCTCCAATGAGGTCTTCTGGCTTTTTGTCGCCCGCCAGTAGCGGGTCGATCCATTCGTTGCTGACGGCCACGGTTCATCTTTCTGGATGTTCGGCCGTTTCCTGCCATTTGACCGCTTACACAAAATGGAGAACACCTGCGGTTTGGCCCGTTCCCAGAGCGCCATGCTTGGCGTCAGCGAAGCGGATTTCACTTCTTCGGTAATATTTTGTTACTTTTAACAGTTTAAAAGCTATAAAAATGAAATTTTAATGTAGTAATATAGGGTGCATATTTTTCATTCATCAGGAGCCCCCATGAAAAACAAAGCACCCCAAGTCCTGCCTCGTGACGCCATCGTTGCCCCGCAATCACCGTCAACAAATGCGGCGGATCTGTTGAAACCACAGGCCAATGCCGGCATGCCATGGGCCGTCAATACCGATGGCCTTAAGCCCTCAGCGCGTGTGGCGACCAAAGCCAAGGCGGCTACCGCTAAAAATCATGCAGACGACTTGGAGCTGGATGCACAGCTTGAATTCACCCAGTCAGACACCCTCGACGAGGCCATGACTCAAGCGGTGGCAGACACCAGCAACTGGCGTTATTCAGAAGATGTGTTGATCGCGCAAGCTACAAAAGTCACTGAGGTTGAGGCCGTGGGCGCTGCCGAAGTGGTGGTTGCAGAAACAGCGGCACTTTTACCCGTTGCAACACTGCCCTTGGGCGCCATTTTGGGTGGGGCGGTGGTGGTAGGTGTGGCGGCTTCGGGTGGTGGTGGCGGTGACGTTGGAACTGCTGGTGAAACACCCAATACAGCACCGGTGAACACCGTGCCCACAGCGCAGACCGTGAACGAAGACACCGCCCTTGCCATCAGCGGCATCAGCGTCAACGACGCTGACGGTAACTTGGCAACGACCCAGATCAGCGTGCTCAACGGCGCCTTGACCGTCAGCCTGGCAGGCGGCGCGACGATCAGCGCTGGCGCTAACAACAGCGGTACCTTGACCTTGAGCGGCACACAAGCGCAAATCAACGCGGCCTTGGCTACGCTGAGCTACCAAGGCAATGGCAACTACAACGGTGCCGACACCTTGACAGTTTTGTCCAGAGACAGTGCTGGCACCCCGCTGACCGACAGCGACACCGTGGGCATCACCGTCACCGCCGTCAACGACGCGCCCACAGGCACCAATGCCACGCTGACCCTATTGCAAGGCGGCAGCAAAGTTTTTGCGGCATCAGACTTTGGATTTGCTGATGCCACTGACAGCACACCCAACACACTGAGCAATGTGATCATCACCACCTTGCCCGCGGCAGGTACCCTCACGCTCAATGGCGTGGCGGTCACGGTGAACCAAGTGATTCCTGCGGCCAGCTTAGGCACTTTGGTGTACACCCCCGCAGGCGGCAGTGGCGCAGGCTATGCGTCCATTGGCTTCAAAGTGCAAGACAACGGTGGCACCGCCAACGGTGGTGTCAACATCAGCGCCGAAGCCACCTTCACCATTGACGTGCAATCCACAGCCGCCCCCACGGCCGCAGTCAACGCCATCACCGCGCTCAGCGCAGACAGCGGCGACACCACCGACTTCATCACCAACCAGGCCAGCCAGACGGTCACTGGCACCTTCACCGGCACATTGGCTTTAGGTGAAACCATTCAGGTCTCTGCCGACGGCGGCACCACGTGGGTCACGGCCACCGTCACCGGCCAAACCTGGACAGCCACAGGCGTCACACTTGGCAATGGTGCCGGTCAGCTCATCACGCAAACCCTCAGCGCAGGGGGTGCCTACTTGGCAGGCTCAGACCACAACTACACGCTGGACACCGCCACCACCGCCCCCAGCTTTGCGCTCTCTACAGGCTCCACACTCAGTGGCCAGTCGGTGATCAACGGCACCTCCGAGCCCGATGCCACCGTCACCGTCACCATCGACCCCGACAACAACGCCGGCACCAACAACAGCTTCAGCTACACCGTGACCGCCAACGGCTCAGGCGTGTGGAGCGTCAATCTGGCCACGGCCCAGCCGAGCACTGGCACCGCCAGCTTCAGCAGCGGCACCGCCGGTGTCAGCGCCGTACAGACCGACGTGGCGGGCAACCCCAGCACGGCCACCACAGCCACCTTCACATCGTCCAACGTCACCAGTTACAGCGTCTTGGGCCCCACCGACACAGCGGGTGCCCAACTTTTGGACGCCAACAATGTCGTTTTGGGTGTGGACGAAGGCGCAGGCGTCATCCGCTTTGTGGTGCTGCGCAGCGGCGACACCAGCGTCAGCGGCACCGTCACCTACACCACGCAAAACGGCTCGGCCTCCGCAGGCAGCGACTACACCGCCACCAGCGGCACCGTCACCTTTGCAATAGGCGAGACCTTCAAGATCATCACCGTCAACATCGCCGATGATGCAACGCTGGAGACCAACGAAACCGTCAACCTGCAACTGACCGCAGCCACCAACGGCAACATCACCACCAGCACGGCCACGGTCACCATCAACGACAACGAGCAGTCGGTGTGGAGTGTGGCCAGCGCGGGCGGTGTGGACGAGGCCGCAGGCTTCATCACCTACACCGTCACCCGCACCGGTGCCACCGGTGCCGCCACCATCAACTTCTCCACCGGCGGCGGCTCCGCCACAGCCGGCAGCGACTACACCGCCATTGCCAGCCAGACCCTGAGCTTTGCAGCGGGCGAGACCAGCAAGACAGTCCAGGTGGCCATCACCAACGACACCCTGGCCGAGGGCAACGAAACCGTGGTGGGCACCATCAGCGGTGCCAGCACCGGCGTCATCAGCACGGGCACGGCCTCGGCTGCGATCGTTGACAACGACCAATCCAACTGGAGAGTGTCCAGCGCAGGCAACGTAGACGAAAGCGCCGGCTTCATCACCTACACCGTCACCCGCACCGGTGCCACCGGTGCCGCCACCATCGACTTCTCCACCGGCGGCGGCTCCGCCACAGCGGGCAGCGACTACACCGCCATTGCCAGCCAGACCCTGACCTTTGCCGCAGGCGAAACCAGCAAGACAGTCCAGGTGGCCATCACCAACGACACCGAGGCAGAAGGCAACGAAACTGTGGGGGCCAGCATCAGCGGTGCCAGCACCGGCGCTATCAGCACCGGCACGGCCACGGCCACCATTCTGGACAACGAGCAATCCATCTGGAGCGTCGACAGCGCAGGCCCCGTGAACGAGGCCTCAGGCTTCCTCACCTTCACCGTCACCCGCACCGGTGCCAGTGCTGCGGCCACGATTGACTTTGGCACCACCGGGGGCACGGCCACAGGCGGTGTGGACTACACCGCCACCACCCAGACCTTGAGCTTTGCCGCAGGCGAGATGAGCAAAACCGTGCAGGTGGCCCTGCTCAACAACGGCTTGCCCGAAGACGAGGAGAACGTCGTCGTCAGCCTGACCAACGCCAGCGTGGGCACCATCGCCACAGCCACCGTCACGGAGACCATCTTGGACGACGACCAAATGAACTGGTCCGTGGCCAGCGCAGGCGATGTGGACGAGGGCGCCGGCTTCATCACCTACGTGGTCAGCCGCACAGGCCTGTCCAGCACCGCCACAGTGCAGTTCGAGACCGCAGGCGGCTCTGCCACGGCGGGGTCAGACTACACCGCCCTCAGCCAGAGCTTGACCTTTGCCGCAGGCGAGATGAGCAAAACCGTGCGTGTGGCCATTGCCGATGACAACGCTGCCGAAGGCAACGAGACCGTGGTGGCCAGCATCAGCAATTTGAGCCAGGGCAACAACACCAGCAACCCGGCCGTGGCCACCATCATCGACAACGACCAGTCCAACTGGAGCGTGGCCAGCGTGGGCTCGGTGGACGAAGGTGCAGGCTTCATCACCTACACCGTCACCCGCACCGGCGCATCCGCTCAAGCCACCATCAACTTCTCCACCGCAGGTGGCACGGCCACCGCAGGCGTGAGCAAAGACTACACCGCAGCGAACCAGACCTTGACCTTTGCCGCAGGCGAGATGAGCAAGACCATTCAGGTGGCCATCAACGACGACAACGTGGCCGAAGGCAACGAGACCGTGGTGGGCAGCATCAGCAGCGCCAGTGCAGGCAACATCACCACCAACACCGCCACGGCCACCATCAACGACAACGACCAGTCGCTGTGGAGCGTCTCCAGCCAAGGCACGCTGATGGACGAAGGCGTGGGCTTTTTGGTCTACACCATCTCGCGCACCGGCAGCACGGGCGCAGCCGACATTGACTTTGCCACCGCCGGTGGCACGGCCAACCCAGTGAGCGACTACACCGCCACCAACCAAACGCTGCGCTTTGCTGCAGGCGAGATGACCAAGACCGTCAAGGTCGCCATCGTGGACGACAACGTGGCAGAAGACAACGAGTCCCTTAACGCCACCATCAGCAACGCCACCGCGGGCAGCATCGTCACCGGCACCACCAGTGCCAGCATTTTGGACAACGACCAGTCCATCTGGCGCGTCACCAGCGGCGCGGGCTCCACCATCGACGAAGGTTCGGGCTACATCGCCTACACCGTCAGCCGCACGGGCGATGCGTCGGCATCCGCCACCATCACCTTTGCCACCAGCGGCACGGCTACGGCCGGCAGCGACTACACCGCAGCCAACCAGACGCTGACCTTTTTGGCGGGCGAGCGCAGCAAAGTCATTTTGGTGGCCGTGACCGATGACGGCGTGGCCGAGGGCGATGAAACACTCACCGCGCTCATCACCAACAACGCCACAGGCAATATCGGTAATACCAGCGTGTCCGTCACCATCCAAGACAACGACCAGTCCAACTGGAGCGTGGCCAGTGCAGGCACCGTCGACGAAGGTGCGGGCTTCATCACCTACACCGTCACCCGCACCGGGGCTTCGGCTGCAGCCCACATTGACTTCACCACCGCCGGTGGCACCGCCACGGCAGGCGCCGACTACACGGCCATGGCCCAAAGGCTCAGCTTTGCCGCCGGTGAGATGAGCCAAACCGTGCGCGTGGCCGTCAACGACGATGCGCTCAAGGAAGGCAACGAAACCGTGGTGGCCAGCATTGGCAACGCCGACACAGGCAACATCACCACCAACACCGTCAGCGCCACCATCAACGACAACGACCAGACTTTGTGGAGCGTCAATGCCGCTGGTATCGAAGAAGGTGCAGGCTACATCTCGTACGTCATCACGCGCAGCGGCAACACCAGCGCGTTGGCCACCATAGACTTTGACACCATCGGTGGCGGCGCCACACCTGGGGTGGATTTTGTAGCGGTGCACCGGAACCTGAGCTTTGCCGCCGGCGAGACCACCCAGACCGTGCTGGTGCAGGTGATCGACGACAGCGTGATTGAGAAGGTGGAGCTGGTGGCTGCCACCATCTCCAACGCCAGTTCGGGCACCCTGACCCAAGCCACGGCGGTTCCGTCGATCACCGACAACGATTTGATGTCGTGGTTTGTCAATACACAGGGCACGGTAGGCACGGTCGATGAAGGGGCCGGCTTCATCAGCTTCACAGTGGGACGCAATGGCGACGCCTCGCAGACAGCCTCCATCACCTTCTCCACCGTGGGGGGCACGGCCATTGCGGGCAGCGACTACACCGCCAAAAGCGAGACGCTCACCTTTGCGGCGGGCGAGAACCTCAAGACGGTGTTGGTGGCCATCACCAACGACGCCATCTTGGAAGGCAACGAAACCGTGGTGGGTGTGCTGGCCAACGCATCGGCCGGCCAGATCGGCACCACCAATGCCACCGCCAACATCGTGGACAACGACCAATCGGTGTGGAGCGTCAGCACGGCCGACGTGAGCGAGGGTGCGGGCTTCATCACCTACACCATCACCCGCAGCGGTGCCACAACGGGGACGGCCAGCATCGACTTCCGCACCGCTGGCGGCACTGCCGCACAAGGCGTGGACTACACCGGCGAGAGCCAGACCCTCACCTTTGCCGCAGGCGAGAGCACCAAGACCGTTCTGGTGGCGGTGACCAACGACACACTGGCCGAAGCCACCGACGAGACCGTGGTGGGCGTCATCGCCAACGCCACCTCGGGCACCATTGCCACCGCCAGCGCCGCAGCCACCATCACCGACAACGACTTCAACGTGTGGTCAGTGGCTGCCGCTGGTACGGGCGGAGCAGAATCCGGCAGCAGGCGCTTCACCGTCACGCGCACCGACGGCTCGGCAACGGGTACGGTGGACTTCTTGACCACCAGCAACAGTGCCCGAGAGGGCGTGGACTACACGCCTGAGGTCCGCACGCTGACTTTTGCCGTGGGCGAAACCAGCCAAATCGTGTTGGTATCCACCTTGGAGGACGCTCAGATCGAGGCCACCGAGCAAGTTTATGGCTACCTCCTCAACCCCAGCAGCGGCATGGTGTCGGCTGGTGCGGCCTTCCCCTCGATCGCAGACGATGACGCGACCCGCGTCGAGTTCAGCATCGCGGTCACCACCGACAACGTCGCCGAGAGCGCGGGCTTTGTGGCCTACACCATCACCCGCAGCGGTCTGACCTCGGGCAGCGACTCGGTGGACTGGTCGGTGGTCTCAGGCGGCACCGCCACGGTGGGCACCGACTACACCACAGCCAGCGGCACGGTCACTTTTGCAGCAGGCCAGACCCAGAAAGTGGTGTGGGTGCCTTTGGTCAACGACGGCACAGCCGAGGGCAGCGAGACCTTGATCGTGGGCCTGAGCAACGCCAGCAAAGGCGCCATCACCACCACCACGGCCACCGCCACCCTCGTGGACGACGACACCCCCGCCAGCGGCAACACCTATGCCGTGGCGGCCATTGCCAACAACTCCATCGAGTCGGCTGGCTCCATTGGTTACACCATCACACGCAGCGGCGACTTGACGCAAACCAGCACCAGCTACTTCCGCACCAACGGCGGCACGGCGCAGACCGATGGCTCGGACTACGTGGTCAACGCAGGCCAAACCCTGAGCTGGGCGATTGGTGAGACCCAGAAGGTGGTTTTTGTACAGTTAGTGGGTGACAGCGTGGTGGAGGGCAACGAAACCATCATTGGCCAGTCGGCCACCGACAGCGGCTACACCACCGGTGTGGCTGATGCCACCGCCACGTTGGTGGACGACGACGTCACGGCCGCTACCAACGCCTACGCCGTCACTTTCGGCAACAACAACATCTTGGAGGGCAACAGCTACGCGGTGTTCACCATCACCCGAAGTGGGGACTTGACGCAAGCCAGCACCAGCTACTTCAAGACCACCGACAACACGGCCTTGGCCGCCAGCGACTACACCGCCATTGCCAGTCAGACCCTGAACTGGGTGGCGGGCGAGACCACCAAACAGGTGGCGGTGCAACTGACCAATGACAGCAACGCCGAGGGCGCGGAAACCATCAACGGCGTGAGCTCTGCCCTGGCAGACTTCTCGGTGCAGACCAGCGTGACGGCAACCATACAAGACGACGACACCTGGACCGCCACCGCCGGTGTGAACGACACGCTGACCACCCAAACGGCCAGCGGCACCTACACCGGCGGCTTCATCATCGACACCGGCGATGGCAACGATGCCGTCACCATGGGTGCTGTGAACCAGTTCTCGTTCACCAATATCCAGTTGGGCTCGGGCAACGATTCGTTGACCACCAACGGCATCGTGGCTCGATTGCTGACTGCCGGTGCGCACTACGACGGTGGCAGCGGAGTCGATACCATCGCGTTCACTTTAACGAATGTGTTCAATTTCATTGGCGCAAATGGTGCAACCACTGGCGATATGTTCAAGAACTTCGAGATCTTGAGCATGTCGGGCGGGAGCAACCAGACCATCAACCTGAGTCTGAGCGATGTGTTGGAGATGACCACGGGCAATGCCGTGGCCGACACCCTGCGCATCACGGGCAATGCGGGCGACAAACTCAACCTGCAAGCCCTGGGCAAAACGCTGGGCACACTGGCAGCGGGCACAGGTAACCTGACCGATGTGGACGGCACCACCTACAACGTGGTGGCCAGTACAGCCGGCAACGCCAGTGCCAACGACGTGACCATTGGTGGTGCGACCTACGACGTGTACCAGTACAACTACGACAGCCACCTCGTGACCTTGCTGGTGGCCACCGCCATCACGACCACGGTGATTTAAGCCCCGTTGTAGTGAAAGGCTGTTTCAACGGCTTGCGTTCCCAAGCGCAAGCCGTTTTTTTTGGTGTGCAAGCTCAACCAATGAAAGCGTGAACCATGTCAAAGCATTTCTTAAGCTGGGGTTGGATATGGGCAGTCTGCAATGCACTGACCCCTGGGTCGGCGATGGCACAACCGTCTTCACCGGCACTGGTGGTGCATGTGGTGAACCGTTTGAGTTTGGGCATCGCACCGGGCGATGTGCAGCGGGTCACTCAAATGGGGGTGGACCGTTACATCGCGGAGCAACTGGCGCCCGAGCAACTGCCTTTGCCGAGCGGCTTGGTGCGTCAATTAGAGGGCCTGGGCACATTGAAGTTGTCGCAGAAAGAGCTGATCCAGCAGTTTCATGAAACCCAAAAAGAGGTCAGATCCAACCAAGCCAAAGGCATGCCCGTGCAGCGCGAGTTTTTCCAAACGCTGGCAGCCGAGTCGGGCCAAGCGCGCTTGATGCGGTCGCTGCACAGCCCGAGGCAGCTGGAAGAGGTGATGGTGGATTTTTGGTTCAACCATTTCAATGTGTTCCAAGGCAAGGGGATGACGCGCGCCTTGGTGGTGAACTACGAGCAAGAGGCGATTCGCCCGCACGCCATGGGCCGCTTCCGTGATTTGTTGGGCGCCACAGCACACCACCCGGCCATGCTGTTTTATTTGGACAACTGGCTGTCTGCCGCGCCCCACACCGAGTTGCGCAAAAAGGCGCCCGGCGGCGCCAAAGCCAAGGGCTTGAACGAAAACTACGCACGCGAAGTGATGGAGCTGCACACCCTGGGCGTGGACGGCGCCTACACCCAAGCCGATGTGACCCAACTGGCCCGCATGTTGACGGGGTGGACCATCAATGACCAACGCGGCGCAGGCCGTTCGGCGTTTTATTTTGATGCGGCGCGGCACGACCGTGGCACCAAACAGTGGCTGGGCCACAGCGTGAGCCACCAAGGCCAAGCCGAGGGCGAGCATGCGCTGGATGTGCTGGCTGCGTCGCCCGACACGGCACGGCACATCAGCTTCAAATTGGCGCAGTATTTTGTGGCCGATGTACCCCCGCCAGCTTTGGTGGCGCGCTTGAGCCAACGGTTTCAGGCCACGCAGGGTGACATCCGAGCCGTGCTGCAAACCCTGTTTGACAGTGCCGAGTTTCGCGACCCGAAGGTTTATGGAGTCAAGTTCAAAAGCCCCTACCGCTATGTGCTCTCGGTGGTGCGTGCGGCCGGTGAGCCGGTGGGGCCCGTGCGGCCGCTGTTGAACGCCTTGACCCAGATGGGCATGCCGCTGTATGGCTGCCTAACGCCTGACGGCTACAAAAACACACAAGACGCATGGCTCAATCCCGATGCCATGACCAGCCGGGTTGATTTTGCGGTGAGTTTTGCATCGGGTCAGTTTCCAAAGGGGCCGTCTGAAGTGGCCTTCGAGGAACCTGTAGGCAAGATCAAGGTGAACCCTGACCCTCAGTTGCAGCCGCAAGCCGTGCCTGTTTTGAACTCCAAAGGGCGAATGAAGCCGGTGGATGGTGTTCGTTTGCAACAAACGCTTGGGGGCTCTGTGTCACCCCGTTTGAAAGAAGCGTTGCAGGCCACCGATGCCTCACTGCGCTCGGCATTGGTATTGGGCAGCCCTGATTTCATGCATTACTAAGTTCGAGAGGTTCGCTATGCACAGAAGACAATTCTTGACACACACCACATCGGGTGCTGTGGGGTTCATGGCGGTCGGACCCCACGCATGGGCGGCGAGGGGAGATGCCGCTGTTGCAAGTCCGAAGCGCTTGATCGTGGTGTTTTTGCGGGGTGCTGTGGATGGCTTGAGTGTGGTGGTGCCTTATGCCGATGCCGACTATGCGCGATGGCGCCCCACGATTGCAGTGGCCAAGCCGGGTGCCGAGGATGGGGCCTTGGATTTGGACGGCCAGTTTGGCCTGCACCCTGCACTGGTCCCTCTGATGCCTTATTGGCAAGCAGGGCAATTGGCCTTTGTGCACGCATCCGGTTCGAGCGATGCCACCCGTTCGCATTTTGATGCGCAGGATTTCATGGAGTCGGGCACCCCTGGCCGCAAGTCCACGGCCGATGGTTGGATGAACCGTTTGCTGGGTGAATTGCAGCGGCTACCGCCCCAACAACGTTCAGCGACACAAGCGGTGAGTGTTGGCGCTGTCATGCCCCGCATTTTCAGTGGACAAAATACGGTGGCCAACATTCCAAGCGGTCTGGCGACGATCCGCCCTTCAGCGTTGGATCAAGCGCCTGTGGGGCGTGCGTTTGACAAACTGTACAGTGCAGACGACCCACTGGCCGCGGCTTACCGGGCTTCTCGCGAGGCACGGGAAGAAATTCAGACGTCCTTGCACAGCCCCATGTTGCAAGAAGAAATGGTGCGTGCCAACAACGGCGCACCTTTGCCCGATGGCTTTGCAAAAGATGCGGGCAAACTGGCCACTTTGATGCGCAAAGATGCCCATGTGCAACTGGGTTTCATGGCATTGGGCGGCTGGGACACCCATGCCAACCAAGGCAACGGCAAGGGACAATTGGCCAAACGACTGGCCCCTTTGGGGCAGGGGTTGGCCGCGATGGCGCAACAGTTGGGGCCCGTGTTCAAGGACACGGTGATCGTGGTGATGTCTGAATTTGGCCGCACGGTGCGCGAGAACGGCAACCGGGGGACCGACCATGGGCATGGCAACGTCATGTGGGTGCTGGGGGGGGCGGTGGCTGGGGCAAAAGTTCACGGTCCATGGCCTGGGCTGCAGGCCAAAGCCCTTTACGAGGGCAGAGACTTGGCCGTCACCACAGATTTTCGATCGGTGTTGTCAGAGGTACTGACGCAGCATGTGTCTTTGCCGGCTGTCGCTTTGGCTCGGGTTTTTCCCAGTCAGGCATTCAATTCCAAAGGGGGATTGGGCTTGATTCGGACGTGAAGCAGGCAGACGCAGGGGGCGTGGCGGCTGGCTAAACACTACAATTGAATCATGGGTCCAGCGACCTGACAAGTTCTTGAAATTGGGGCTACACACTTGAGTGGGGACATGACTTCATATTGCATCATCACAACCAAATGGATTGGCGCAATTCTTTGCGCCTGTGTTGCTTTGACGGCGTTCGCACAGCACACACCCAATCGGCTTGCAGCCGTTTTAAATCATAAAAAAGTGCGCGTTTGCATCTGGCCTGAGTATTATGGTATCACTTACCGGAATTCTAAAACTCAGTTGCTGGAAGGGGTGGATGCTGAAATGGCGCTCGAATTGGGCAAAGACTTGGGCGTCAGCGTTGAGTTTGTGGATTCGTCTTTTGCGAACCTCGTTGCCGATGTGACAGGCAACAAGTGCGATGTCGCCATGTTCGCGGTCGGTGTCACGCCCCAACGGGCAGAGAAATTGCGGTTCACCCAACCCACCTTGGTGAGTGACATTTACGGCATCACGACACGCACGAATCGGCACATCAAAACGTGGACAGACATTGATCAGCCTGGGGTGGTGGTGGCGGTCATGAAAGGCACTTTGCATGAGCCCGTGATGCGCGAACGATTGAAAGCCGCCACACTCAAAGTGGTAGATTCGCCTATGGCGCGCGAGCAAGAGGTGACGTCGGGTCGTGCGGATGTGTTCATGACCGATTATCCTTACAGCCGAAGGATGCTGAAAACCACGGATTGGGCGCGTTTGGTGTCTCCAACCAGCCCCTTTCATGCAACACCCTATGCCTATGCCATGGCCCCCGGAGATGAAATATGGGCGCTTCGTTTGGAGCAATTTGTGCGCGATGTTAAAAAAGATGGCCGCTTGATGAAAACCGCTTCGCGCTACCAACTCAACCCCATCGTCGTCAAACCTTAAACGATGAAGCCAAGTCAGGGTTATTCTCGTTTTGTTTACCTCTATTTGGGGTTGTTTTTTCTGTCGGTTTTAGGGGGCGTCGGGTATTCGGCACACCTCGAGCGCAGCGTGCAGCTTTCGTTTCAGTTGCAGCGTGCTCAAGCCAATGCCCTGGTGCTGGAAGACCAAATCACGCAAACCTTCCAGTTGATTGAAAACATGGTTCTGACGCTGCCGGAGTTGTCCGACACAGCACTGGGTCAGGCCAAACCTGCGGCGCTCAATCGCTTGCTGACCCGCTTGCAAGACAGCCAACCTGCTTTGCGATCGCTGTCCGTGGTGAATGCAAAGGGACGCATCATTGCAAGCACGAATTCATCGAATGTGGGTGTCAAACCGGCCATTGGCGAATTTGCGCCAATCGACACGGGCATAGGTCATTTTTCGGGCTTGAGAGTGGGCCTGATGATGGCGGGTCGGGATTACGCCGATGGTCTCAAGATCTTGCCAGACGCTCAGGATGTGCAGTCCATCCGTTTATTTTTGCCATTGGTTTTTCGCTTGGGCGAAGGGGCCGATGCGGTGTGGATTTTGGCCGCCATCAATCCAGATTATTTGCTCAACCGCATGGAGCGATATCGGCAAATCAGCAGCGATTGGTTTGAGTTGGTGCGTTTTGATGGCCAATTGTTGATGAATTCGCAAGAAAAGGCGTCGTCTTCGTCTTTTTCTTTATTGCATCACTTACCAGAGATTCAGCGCCAAGAAATTGGCACACAAACCGACACATGGTTAACGGCTTTCCGTTCGTCATCGCGCTATCCATTCATCGTCACCTTTCACGTGGATCGAGACGCGGTATTGACGCAATGGGCCAGCCAGTTTGGGCGCTTGCTCTCTTGGACTTTTGCCGCACTGTGTGCAGTCTTGGCTGTGACCGCGGTGTTGATGCGTCAAGTCCATTTGAGCGAAAAGACAGAGCGCCAACAACAACAAGAGCTGGCCAAATCGCGTGACAGTGCAGAGGCGGCAACGCGCGCAAAAAGCCAATTTTTGGCCAACATGAGTCACGAAATCAGGACACCTATGAACGGTGTCATTGGGATGAACCAGTTGGCATTGGAAGAGGCGTTGCCCCCTGTGGCAGAGCGTTATGTGCGCAGTGCGCATGCAGCGGCCGTTTCTTTGCTTCGAATTTTGAATGACATCCTTGATTTTTCAAAAATCGAAGCGGGCAAGTTGGAAATTGAGTCGGTCCGTTTTAACTTGTCGGAGTTGCTTCAAGATGTTGTGGGCATGCAGCAATTGATGGCGGAAGACCGATCGCTTGTTTTGGTGCTGGATATCGCACCCACAACGCCTGTTTGGATTCAATCTGATCCTTTGCGCATTTCGCAAATATTGAACAACTTGTTGAGCAATGCGATGAAGTTCACGGCCAGTGGGCGTGTGACCTTAAAAGTCGTTGAGTTTCCCCAAAAGATCCTGCACATTGAGATTCAAGATCAAGGGGTGGGGATGACGGACGCCCAGTTGGACAAGCTGTTTGAACCCTTTAACCAAGCGGACACGTCGACCACTCGAATTTTCGGTGGCACGGGTTTGGGCTTGGCGATTTGCAAGCAATTGTGCGACCGTATGGGTGGGCGCATTTCGGTGGTCAGTCAATTGGGCTTGGGCAGCACCTTTTGTGTTGATCTGCCATTTGAAATGGCTGAGGCACCGCGCATGGATCACAAAATTCCATCCGCCAACATCAACGCCATCAACGGCTTTGACTTTACGGGAATCCGTGTGTTGGTTGTCGAAGACAATGTCCTCAACAGGCAGTTGTTGATGGTGTTGCTTAAAAAAGTGAATATTGACGCCGTGGTGGCGACACAAGGCCAAGAGGCTCTAGGCTTGCTTGAGCAAACCCAAGAGCCCTTTGATTTGATTTTGATGGACATCCAAATGCCCGTCATGGATGGCATGGATACCACGAAGCACATCCGCACCAACCCACGTTTCAACGCCTTGCCCATCATTGCGATCACGGCCAATGCGATGCCCGATGAACGCCGCAGATGTCTGGATGTGGGCATGCAAGATTATTTGGTCAAGCCATTGGACCGCACATTGCTTTACCAGTGCATTGCCAAGTGGACATTGACAAAGCAGAATTGACATGACTCAGGCACGCAAGCCTAACCTTCTTCAGCAGATGCTTGTTTTCCTCAGCGCACTTGTGGCATGCCTCAATGCGAACGGATACAGCGGTCCTCTGATTGATGGGCATGCCCATTGGGGAAATGCTTTTGTCACCGAGTCTGTACTGGACCGCTACCGATCCAGTGGGGTGATGGCGCAGATTGTCATGCCGCGTTATTTGGGCGTTCGCGAGGATCCGCCCACCACCGATGAGGCGGTGATTGCCATCGCTCAAAGTCATCCTGGACAGATATTCGTCCTCGCAGGCATGCAGCGGCCGGATTTCACCTTCATGGATTGGAATGCCCCGAGCCGTGCTGCACAAAAAATCCTGTCCGAAATTGATCAAAAATTGGCGCAGCGTCAAGTCGTTGGCATCGGCGAAGTATTGGTCAGACACTGGGCGTATGCTGGCGATGGCGGTCAGATCGGAAGACACGCAGAAATCAACCAGCCATTCGACTCGGTTTTCATCCGACAAATTGCATCGGTCGCCCTGCGCCATGACGTTCCAGTGGTCATCCACATGGAGGCCTATCCTGACCTGGTCGACCAATTAGGGCGTGTTCTCAACGAACTCCCGCAGTTGAAGCTGGTTTGGGCGCATGGTTGTGGTCGATCGAATCCGACCCAGATGCAAGCGCTTTTGGGAAATCATCCCGCCCTGTATTGCGACCTTTCCAACATGACCAATACCGGCGGTTACGGAAGTGGATGGCCTAGAGCGGAGTTTTTTACCTCCAAAATGGAGGAGGACGGGGTGTTCCTTGATCCCTACAAGGCAGTCATTCTCAACTTTCCGGACAGATTTTTTGTGGGCATGGACGTCGCCCATCAAAGTCGATGGGTCATGCAAAAGGGCAACACCTTTGAAAAGCGCGTCCAAAGGACCCGGGCGTTGCTGGGACAGTTGCCCATAGAGACTGCCAGAAAACTTGCTTATGAAAATGCCATTCGAATTTTCAACATACCGCTGCAGGTTGACATGACCACCCAGCGCTGATGGTCAGGCACCGGCTCACAACGATGGCTCATGCGTTTCAGGGTCGGGTGATTTCGACGGGCGTATGCATGTATTCAGAGACCACAGTGCCCGTGATGCGTCGACCTTCGACACGGCCAGAGAAGGCGTGCACCTTGCGGTCCTGAGTGATGAATTGGAATTTGACTTCATCGCCACGCAATCGGGCACCCAGCATGGCATGGGTTTGGCCACCACGCGTGAGAATTCCGCCAATGTTTTGAAAGGATTGACTCATGCTCATGCGCATGGGCCCGCCATCCAGCCCGGTCATCAGCCAATTGCCCTCAATCTGTGCTGGGACCACCCAAAAGTAGCCTTGTGAGTGCTGATACGACATGGTTTCGTCGGGCTCCCAGTCACCCATGGTGAAGGCATGCGAGACCACCCGAGTGCCTGGCTTCATCTTGAGCAAGAGAGGGCGCAGCTTCAAGTTCAGTTGAGGCAGCAGGTAGAGGGTCACCACGGTGGCAGAGCTGAAGTCTTCTTGGAAGATGTCCCCTGTGATGATCCTCACCTTGTCGGCCACGCCCGCTTCGGCAACTTTGCGTCGGGCAAATTGGGCCATGTCGGCGTTGTACTCAATGCCCACCGATGGGGTGCCGTGTTGGCGTGCTGCGGTGATGGCGATGATGCCGTCGCCTGCGCCCAAATCAAACAATCTGTCTTGATCGGTGACCTTGGCTGCAGAGAGCATTTTGTCGATCAGACCTGCCGGGGTGGGGATCCAAATCACATCTTTGCCGGCTTGACCACGCACGGGCTCGTAGGACGTTGTGGCGGGTTTTGCGCTGGCCGTGTTGGTGGCAGGGGTGGCGGTGGTAGAGGCGCAGGCCACATTCAGCCAGCTGGTCAGCAGGATGGGCAGCAAAACACGGGATAACTTCATGATCTGTTCCTTTTGAGAGGCGTTGGGGTTGGCCCTGCAGGTCAGAGCAGGGGCCGCTCCTAGGTTAATCCCTGTGATTATTCTTTGTTTGCGCTGATTTTTGATGAATCGTGGTTGTTTGCTTCACTGGGATTTACCCTTTATTCGCAGATCATCTTGGGGAAATGGATGCGGCAGGGCTCGCGGTGGCCGGCAAGCTCAAAGCCAGCAGCGCACCCAGCAGGTTCACGCCCGCGGCAATGCGCATGGCTTGGTCATAGCCCTGGGTCTGGTCGTACAGCCAGCCCGCCAGCACCGGCAGACTGATGGCCGCAATGCACCAGGCAATGTACAACTGGCCGGCCACCCGGCCAAAGGCATTGGGATGCCAGTAGCGCGCTATGGCACCCGCCGTCAGACCCGAAATGAAGCCATAGCCGCAGCCGATCAGCGTCATGGACAGCACCGCCATGCCCGGCCCCGGCCAGGACAACAGCAGACTCGAACCACTGAGGGCGATCAGGTGGGCCGCGCAGGCCACGCGAGGCACCGCGAAACGATCAATGAGCCAGCCCCCACCCATGCGTGCAGCGGCAATCGCACCGGTGATGAACGTGGTGCCGCCCAGCGCAAACAGGCTTTTTGCGCCATAGGCCTGCAAAATGCCAGCGGCCTGGCTCATCACCATCAGACCCGCTGAGGCTGCGAGAAAGAAAACAATAAACAGCCGGGCAAACAAGCCCCAATGGCGGGCCTCGCTGTCGGCGGCACTCGCGCCAGGATCTTGCATGCGAACCTGGGCACAACGCCAGAGCATTGCAGCCATGGCGCAGCCAGTCAGCACTGTGAGCGCAAGACCCGCCAAGGTGGCGCGCAGGCCGAACGCCTCGATGGCCCAGCCAAAGACCGGCGCACCCAGCATGGCACCCAGGGGATAGAGGCTGACGACGTAGCCGTTGGCCAACCCGCTCATCGGGCTGATGGTCTGATTCAAACCCTGCTGCATCATGATGAAAGCCACCCCGCCGCCCAGTCCGAACAGAACGCCGTAGCCCAGCAGCAAGTGTTCGATCCCCTGTGCAGTGGCACAGATCAGCAGGCCAGAGGCACTCAGTGCGCCGCAAACCAGCAGCAGGGGCACGGGCGCGAAGCGACGGTAAAGGGCGGGGCCAATCAGCATGCCGATCGTGAGAAAGATCGACGCCATGGAAAACACAATCGCCATCTCGGCCCGACCTATACCGAGCAGCGACTCCATCGGTTTGAGAAAGACCGAAAACGCATAGACGGTGCCGAAGGGCAGATTGACCACGGTGGCTGCCGCCAGGACGAGTGCCCCTCGGCTGATGCCGCGTGATGTGGGTGAATCGCTCATCGCGGCCCCGCGAGACTGCCCAGATCACGACAGGTGCAACACGGTCGATGGGACAAGGCAGGATGGGGGATGCGTCGCGTTTTCATGGTCAATTTTTGAGCGCCAGTTTATCCGACCGAATGGGGCGGTCATCCTCAGACCCCATGTCACTGCAAGTTGCGCAGCAAGTTCGGTGGCGGTCGGTCAGTGCATCCACCGTGCGGCGCCATCCAACAGGGCTTGGGGGGCAGGGCAAACCCAGGCAATTCAGTTCATTGAGCCAGGCTAAAAGTTCGAGAGACGCCAAGCCCTTCAAAAATGGGCCGCTTCAATTTTCAGGATTCATTGAATAATGTCCGAATCAACCCGCAATGCAGGAGACCTTATGCCGATCAAAAAAATCATTGACGTGACTGAAAAAGTTTTTCTTGTCACGATTGCGCTGTTCACAGTGGGTGCCATGGCGCAAGAAGTGATGCTGTTGATCGAGCAGCGCAGCGTAGCGCTGAAGGACTTGTTACTGATGTTTATTTATGCAGAAGTATTAGGTATGTTGGGCGCTTTTTACAGCAGCCACCGAATTCCAATCACCATACCTTTGGTCATTGCCATGACTGCTTTGAGCCGCCTGATCATCCTTCAGGGCAAGGACGGTGACCCTTCCATTCTTTTGTATGAAAGTGGCGCTATTTTGATGATTGCCATTGCCTGTTGGGTGATTAGCAAAATACAGGACCGCGATTGACCAAAGGCGCTTGAACAGATGCATGCATCGCCTGCACGATGTCAGTGACTATGAGAAAATTTACCAGTTAGAAAACCGTGAACAGGAACTCAGATGAGCAGCGTCAAAACATGTTTAACGCAAAAAGGAAAAACCGTTGCCGTGATCAGCGTCAAACCAGACGACAAAGTGGTCGTGGCGTTACAGCTGATGCGGGATAACCGTGTGCGTGCGATCTTGGTGATCCAGGACGAAAAGCTGATGGGCATCATCACGCAGGGCGACTGTGCCATCAAAGTCCTTTTGCCCGGTCTGGATGCCAAACAAGTCCTCGTTCAAGAAGTCATGACGGCCAACCCGGTCTCGGTCAAACTGGACGATCCCATTGAAGCCTGCACAGGCTTGATGGCCTCCCGTAACTTCCGTCATCTGCCGGTTGTGGAAGCAGGGCGGGTCGTAGGCGTGATTTCTATTGGTGATGTCGTCAAAGACAACATTCGACAAATGGGTCAACAGATTGGTTTTTTAGAGACTTACATCAAGGGACACAGCGCTGCACTTTGATGACGGTGTTTTCAGCAACGCCTGATCGGGGGACCTGCGTGACCCATGTTCATGGGTCACGCACGGGTCAAACTGAAATCGCCATGCCTGATCAAACCGTGATCGGCTTCAAGACACTGACCTTCAGCGCAGTTCTCTCACGGTGTTGTCGAGTCGTCCAATTCGATCGATTTCGCAAACAATGCGGTCACCGTCTTTGAGGTAGCCAGTGGCGGGCACCATGCCGTCTGTGCCGCTCCATTTCCCACCCAGTTCTGCGTCAGTGGACCAGGCGGTGCCACTCGGTGTCCCGGTGATGATGACCATCCCAGGTCGCAGCGTCACGTTGACTGAGAAAAAATGAACCAACTGCGCAACGCTCCAAATCATTTGGGATGTGCTGCTGATTTGGCGCAGTTCACCATTGACCCATGAACGCACCATCAGGTCTTGTGGGTCACCCAGTTCGTCGGCGGTGGTGATGCATGGCCCGAGGGGTGCGCTCGAATCAAAAAATTTACCCCTTCCCAACTCGTACCAAAAGCTGCCGTCAGGGCGCTTGCGGACTTGACGGTCGCGTGCGGTGACGTCATTGACGATGGTGTAACCAAAAACATGCTCCAGTGCTTTTTCTTTGGGGATATGCCTGCCCGACTTGCCAATCACCACAGCCAGCTCCACCTCGCCATCCAGCTTCTGAGTCAGTATGCGGTCAAGCACGATCTCCGCACCAGGCCCGACCACGCAGTCCCCTGTCTTGATGAAAAACTCTGGTTCTTTGCCGCTGATGTCTGCGTTGGCTTTTTCAGCGTTGTGACTCAAGTAGTTGCTGCCAGAGCACAGAATGGAACTTGGAATCATGGGGGCCAACAGGCGCACAGCTTGGCTGTTCAAACGACCCGCGCCATGAAGTTGGCTGTTTTTGACGGCCTGTTCAAAGCCAGTGCGCAACGCTTGCCAATGCGCAATGACCGACACGGTATTGCCCAGCAGGGCGGCATTTTCTGGCGTGAAAACCGAACCGGCTTGGTGCGCGGCCAGAACATCCACAACGAATTCGCCATCGAGTACACCAACGCGAGCACCTGACTGGGACTGGAAATTAACGATCTTCATACATCATCCTGTTCACAAAATTCATGTCACTCGATTTTGCCCATCTTGGTGAGCACCGCATCGAGCCGTCGCGTGTCAGCTTGCAGAAAACGTGCAAAGTCATCGCTGTCCAAATATTGAACAGGCGTGCGCTGCGTTGCCATCGCTTGAGTGAACGCAGGGTGGACTGAGCCTTCTTTGACGGCTGTACGCAAGCGATTGACCACGGCATCTGGCGTGTTCACGGGTGCAAATACGCCAGTCCAAAGATAAAACTCACCGTCGTGCCCCAATTCACGGGCGGTCGGCACATCGGGCAAGGACGGTACACGATCGCGGCTCATGGCCGTGAGGATGCGCAGTTTGCCTGAAGCAATGTGTGCAGCAATCGCACCGGGTGTTTGCATGGTGGCATCCACTTGGCCCGCCAACAGGGCTTGAATTTGTTGTCCACCGCCGCTGAAGGGGACGTGAATCATTTGAAGGCCCGCTGCGTTGGCCAAAATTTCCATGGCGACGTGGGTCGTGCCGTAAATGCCTGATGAACTGTATGAAATCTTGCCCGATTGGGCTTTGGCGTCGCGGACGAAATCAGCCAAGGTATTCCATTTGCTTTCTGCTCGAACGGCCAGCACGGTGGGATCGGCTGTCAAGCGTGCGATGGGCTTGAATTGGTCCATCTGGAACGTTGCAGGTCTGCCACTGATGCGGTCCGAGATCGGTATGGTGATGATGCTGGGCAAGGCCATCATCAGGGTATAGCCATCAGGCCTGGCCTTGGCCGTGGCCGACATCCCAATCGCGCCACCAGCACCGCCTCGGTTGTCGATGACAATGTTGTGGCCCAAGTTGTTGGCCATTCCAATCGCCAGAGGACGAGCCGTGATGTCCGAAACACCACCTGGGGTAAACGGGACAATCATCGTGATGGGCCGTTCTGGAAACCCTTGTGCATGGACGCTTGCAACAGCAGCAAAAGCCAGTAAGTTGAGGGAAACCTTAATCCAGCGAAGCAATTTCATTGACAACTCCTTGATGCAAAATGAACAAGTCATTTTGGCTTGGCTTTCATCATGTCTGAAAGGGGGGAAACCCCATAAATAATTTGAATTGCTCAGCATTTGAACCAACTCCCCGAAGTTGGACAAACTTCAAGAGGTTTGATGCGCAAGACATCACAACGTTTTTCTCCCGAGCTGCGCCAACGCGTTGTACCAACGAAATCATTGTTCATCGGTCAAAGTTCGGATCGCCCTGGGTGAGGTGAATAAAACTTGACAGCCAACTTGCTGCTTTTAAAACCCCACGTTTGATTTGCAGTGGGTCCAGCTGCGCAGCCAGCAAGCCCAAGATCAAACGCGCATTAGGGCTTTGTTGATACCCATGCGGTGGCCGTCTCGATGAGCGCACGGCCTCACGTGGACTTGGCTGTTAAGCAGTCGCCGCACAGAAACATGCGTTGATTGATCATTTGCCTGAAAACGCCCAATGCCCTGGGCTTGTGCAGCCCACATTTGTAGCAACTGATGGATGACATGTTGGCCGAGTCCTTGAAGGGTGAGCCACCTTCTTTGGTCTTGTAGCGCAGACCGTCTGCGGTGATTAGGGATTCTTGATCTTTGCTCATGGGGTCATTCTGGAGTTGGCGGCAAAGAAAAGCTACGTTTATTTTTGAGGCATCGGGTGTTCACGCGGGCTTAGATTTGGCATGGTGCGGAGATTTCAGCTTGAAAGTGCGCGCCCTTGGACCGCCCTGATCGGTCAAACAACGGCACGAGGCCTCAAAACGGGTCAATGTGTCGTCGCCAAGAGCGCCATGTCAGACAAGGGACTCAGATAATTTTTCCCATTCTGACAAAGCTGCGCGCGACGCTGGCCAAGACAAGCAACAGGGCCAAAATTGACACATGTGCAGTGACCTCACTCATGGCGCGTTTTTCAAACCGAAGCCGATGGCCTAACTGGTTGTAAATGCCCTTCAACGCTTGCGTACTGTCGGCTTTGAAATATTCGCCTTGTGTGATGGCTGAAACTTTTTTGAGTGCCTCATCCTCTAACTTGACGCGCATGCTGCGGCCTTGTATTTGGACCACATCGCCTTCGGTGGTGCCGATGCCCACGGTGTAAATTTTGACTTGGTGTGTGGCGGCCAAATCGGCTATTTTCTTGAGCTCAGGCCCCATGTTGCTTTGTCCATCGCTCATCAAAACGATGGCCATCTGTCGACCCTGACCTGTCGATGGGTTGGCCGTGTTGGGGCCAGCTTTTTTGTCGTCCAAGGATTGGCCTGAGTTGGGTTGGTTTTTGGCGCCACCTGGCTCAGCCGATTCGTTGATGATCTTTTGTGCATCAATGCCTGCACCCGGCAACAAAGCTTCTAGCGAGACCAAGATCCCGGTACCCAAGGCCGAGCCATATTGCAGCGGCAAGTAATCGATCGCTTTCAACAAAACATCACGATCTTCGGTCGGCGCTTGTGCCAGAGCCGCAGTGCCTGCCACAGTGACCAAACCTAAGCGCAATCTGCGCGGTTTGTCTTCGATGAATTGTTGAGCAGCTTTCTGCGCCACTTCGATGCGTGACGGCTGAAGATCTTTGGCGCGCATGCTGCCCGAAGTGTCCATGACCAGCATCACCGTGGCATCCCGCACGGGAGTCATCAACACCGTTTGTGGCCTTGCCAATGAGACACACAACAGCAACAAGCCCAAACCCAGCATGATGGGCGGTCTCTTTTTCGTTTTCAGCACATAAACCAGCGCGAGGGCAGGCACCAGTGCGCATGCCCACAGCATCATGGGCCACAAAAAATAGATCGAGCTGAAATCAGGCACGCCAAACTCTCCGTTTTCTCAACTCAGAGAAGCGAATCAACGCACTTGCTAAATCTTCATCCGTTGAGAGCTCTAGTGCATCAACACCGGCGTGTGCAAACGAGTCGGCCAGTTGCTGCTCTCTCTTTTCAACCGTTTGGGCATAACGGTTTCTGAATCCTGGGTTGGCCGTATCCAGCAGCAATTGTTCTGAGGTTTCTGAATCTTGAAGCAGCACCAAGCCTGCGTTGGGCAGATTGATTTCTGCGGGGTCGAACAAACGCACAGCAACCGTTTCGTGCCGCTGGCCCAGAGCGCTCAATTCTGTTGCCCAGTTGAAGGCCCCCATGAAGTCTGAAACCACAAAAACGCTGGACCTGCGCTTCAACAAGCCATTGGCTTTTCTGAGCCAATCGGTCAATCGGGTTTGATGGGATTGCTGGGAGACAGGGGATGTCTGCAAGACATGCAACAAATGCAACAAGTGGCGCCGGTGCATGCGTGCAGGAATGTATTTGAAGCCTTCTGGTTCTGCAGGGTTCAAAACCAAGGCGCCGATTCGATTGCCGCGTTTCATGAGCAGTTTGGCCATCACGCCCACGAAGCGCAGCATCACATCACGCTTGCTGACATCGGCGCTGCCAAAGTCCATGGAGCCGCTCAAGTCCAACAAAAACCAAGCATTGATTTCTCGATCCTCTTGATGCTCTCGCACATAGGGTGTTTGCATGCGAGCTGTCACATTCCAGTCGATGTGCCTCACATCGTCTTGGGCTTGGTACTCGCGCAGGTCTGCCAATTCCAAACCTGATCCTCTGAACAATGTTCGGTGATCGCCTTGGAGCATGCCGTCCAGCCGTCGGATGACAGTCCACTCCAAATGTTGGAGCAAGGCCTCAGCGGACATGCGCTTCCAGCGGCTGGTCTGGCATCGGCACGGCGCGCATCACATCTTGAATCAAAGTGTCCGCATTCTTGCCTTCGGCCAGAGCGGTATAGGACAAAACCAAGCGATGCCTCAGGACATCGGGTACCAAGTCGGCCACGTCTTGGGGCAATGCGTAATCACGACCGCGAAGCAATGCCAATGCGCGCGCACCTTCGATGAGGCCGATGCTGGCCCGGGGGCTGGCGCCGAAGCTGATCAATCCCTTCATAGATGCCAAGCCATATTGCTCTGGGAAACGGGTCGCTGACACGAGCTTGACCGCATAGTGAACCAGGCTGGGGTCCACATAGCAGTGCCGGCACTGTCGTTGTAGCGATTGGAGTTCCTCAAGGCTCACCACGCCCGTCGCTTTAGCGCCTCCGGCGATGACCCTTTGAACGATGACGAATTCTTCGTCCTCGCTCGGATAGTCAATCAGCACCTTCATCATGAACCGGTCAACCTGGGCTTCTGGCAGGGGATAGGTCCCTTCTGTCTCGATCGGATTTTGTGTGGCCATGACCAAAAATGGCGATGGAACCCGATGCGTTTGTCCTGCGATGGTGACTTGACGCTCCTGCATCACTTCAAGCAAGGCGCTTTGAACTTTGGCGGGCGCGCGGTTGATTTCATCGGCCAACAAAAGATGGGTAAATACGGGACCCAGCACGGTGCTGAATTCGCTGGTCTGTTGGTTGAAGATGCGCGTCCCGATCAAATCTGCAGGCAGCAAATCCGGCGTGAATTGGATGCGATTGAAAGTGCCGTTGAGCGATTTGGCCAAGGTGTTGACGGTCAGTGTTTTGGCAAGACCCGGAACACCTTCAATGAGCAGATGCCCTTGTGCCAACAAAGCGATCAGGACGCGCTCTAAAAAAACGTCTTGTCCGACCACCACCCTTTTGACTTCGTACAACAAACGCTGCATCAGGGCTGCAGCTTTCTCGGGTTCGGTGGTGTTCATGGACCGATGGGCACCGCGCCAAGCCTCAGTTGCATTCGCCATATGTGTTCCTTTGAATTTTAAAATGGGGGCAGACCCACAGCGCTGCCAGCACTTTCAATGGTGGTAGCAAAGCCAATGCCAATAAAAGTACGTGCTGAAGTGGGGTTCAGGATGGCGGTGACAATGCCCACCACTTCGCCTGAGGCGTTGACCAAGGGTCCGCCTGAGTTGCCTGGATTGGCTGCTGCGTCAAATTGAATCAGTCCTTTGAGCATGTGTTGCCCATCGGGTGATTTGAAGTGTCGATTCAAACCGGACACCACACCCGACGACACCGAGGGACCCATCCCATATGGAAAGCCGACTGCAACCACGACATCGCCGGGCGCCAGTTGTTGACTGGAGCCCAAAATGGCCGCTTCCAAATCGTCCGGAATTTTTTGCGGCTTCAATACGGCCAAATCTTTGTCGGCCTGGACACCGATCACAAAGGCTTCTGTTTCTGTGCCATCGGAAAAAGTGACACGCAGTTTTTTGGCGCCGGCCACCACATGAAAGTTGGTCAGTATCGTGCCATCGTCCTTGATGACAACGCCAGTGCCTACGCCACTTTCAATGTCGGCATTTTTGTTTTTCGGATCTGCGGCAAAAGCCAGAACACGGACCACGGCGCCTTGAACGGCAGCGGCTGCTTTGCTGCTTGGGGAAGGTAACTCTTTGGAATGAAGCGTGTGCAAAACCGCTGCATCAATGTCTTTTTGCGTGAGTATCTGTTGGTTTTTAAATGCGTTGGAAAAAAGCCCCACACACAACAAGCTGACAAGAACGCCAAGCAAAAAAACAGCAACAAAATCAGATCGATTTTTGATTTTATTGAAATCAAGGTATCTGTTTTTTGGCGTTATAGATTCAGATGTAGACACAGATGGGTCAGGTGTTTGACGATTCGATTCAGGCGCAAGTGATCCAGTTCCCCTTGGATGGAGACTTTTGCTGAAAACGGCATCACGTTTCATAAATGACCCACAGCATAAGCGTCAATGGTAAATTGGCGAAACTGGCTTAAACCCTGATAAAGATGCAATTCTTACACCCCTTCATGCTTTGGTCTTTTGTGCTGATGCCGCTGATGGCTGGCGTGTATGTTTGGCTATTGAGGCGCAAGCGTCAACAGGTGGTTTCTTTTTCGGCCGTTTCATGGATTGTGCAAAACATCGAAACACCATCGGCATGGCGACGCCATGTTCCACCAGCGCTGTTGTTCGTGGCCATGGGGCTGTTGTTGTTCGCATCTGCCAGACCCGTGGCGCGGGTCACCTTGCCAGCCGATTACATGACCCTCATCATGGCCATGGACGTTTCTCGCAGCATGTTGGCCGAAGATGTGGAACCCAGCCGCATCAAAGCGGCGCAAAAGGCGGCCAAAGATTTTTTACAAGATTTACCTTCCCATATTCGAGTCGGCATCGTGTCCTTTGCGGCCAACGCCCAGGTTGTGCAGCATGTGACCCCTCAACGGGCCGAATTGGTCGAAGCCATTGACCGTTTTCAATTGCAAAGAGGCACCGCGACAGGCAGTGGTTTGTTGATGGCTTTGGCCACTTTACGGCCAGAGGCCAAGCTGGATTTGGAAAAGGTGCTTTTTCCCTCAAGCCCCTCTGGTTTTTGGGGTGACGCTGGGGGTGGCCTGAACAACAGTGCCCGCAGCTTGGATGCCAAGCCTTCTGAAAAAGAGCGAGCGCCTGAACCCCCTGGCTCCTTCAAAGGGGGTGCCATTGTTTTGTTGTCGGATGGCCGCAGAACATCGGGGCCAGACCCTTTGTGGGCGGCCCAAAAAGCAGCCGACTTGGGCGTTCGTGTGTACACCGTTGGATTTGGAACCCCCAACGGGTTCATTCCAGGCTTTGAGGGTTCTTCGTTTTATGCCCAGGTCGATGAAGAATCACTCAAAGCCGTCGCCAAGATCACCGAGGCCGAATACTTCAAAGCGGGATCGGCGGATGATTTGAAAAAAGTTTATCAGCACTTGTCGAATCAATTCATCTTGGAAAAAAGAGACACAGAAATCACGGCACTGCTCTCTGGTGCTGCTTTGTTCATGATGGTGCTTGCCTTTGTTTTGTCGGCCATTTGGTTTCGCATGGGGGATCCGGGCCCGATGAAAATTTTCCGACATGTCCAGCCTCAAAACAAAGCGTGATCAACACGGGTGTTTGAAATGAAAAATCACGACCATCCATTCATTCAAGTGGGGCACTTGAAGTTTGCCTACATTGAGCAAGGCACCGGTCCCACTGTGATCTTGTTGCATGGTTTTCCTGACCACGCTTTGACTTGGAGTCACCAAATCGAAGCGCTGAGTGCGCAGGGGTACCGGGTGATCGCACCTTACCTCAAGGGCTATCCACCCACAGAGGTCCCGCCGGATGGTTTTTATGACAAGGCCACGCTGGTTCATGAAATTGCGCAGTTCACTCAGATGATTTGTCAGCATGAAACCTGTCATTTGGTAGGACAAGATTGGGGCGCGATCATCGGTTATGGCCTGTTGGCGGCTTATCCTGAATTGTTCAAGCGAGCGGTTCTGATGGCGGTTCCCCACCCCGAAAAGGTCGGGCAAAGTATTTTGGATGCCAAGCACATCCATCGCTCATTCCATTGGTGGTTTTTTCAATTGAAGGACTTGCCTGAAAAAGCCATATGGCAAAACGACATGGCCTTCATTGATTACTTGTGGGCATACTGGACTGTTGAAGGATTTCAAGACGAAGAGCACATCCGAAGCATCAAGCAAATGTTGTCTCAACCCGGTGTTCTGGCCGCCACCTTGGGCTACTACCGCGCGATGTTTGATCAGGACAAATTCAATCCTGAGCATGCTGATTTAAGGCTCAGAATGGCTCGCCCAATTGGCGTGCCCACGCTCGCATTGTGCGGCGCAGAGGACCTGCGTGCTGAGTTGATGCTGGATCAATCCCAATATTTCACCGCTGAATATGACTTTCAATTGATTGAAAAGGCGGGTCATTTTTTGCATCGAGAGCAACCTCAGGCGGTCACGGCTCAAATTTTGGCTTGGCTTGATAAATAAATTTCGCTCTTGATTTTCGTTTTAAACATGCGTGCCTCGAAAAGAATCATTGCTGGATTTCTTGGATGGATCCTCTGCCTTTCGACGGGCTTTTCGCAAGCGCAGGATCAACAGTTGATTGAGAGATTGCAACAAGGTGGTTTGAACATTTTTTTCAGGCACGCCATCACGCCAGGCAAGGACCCCGTCAAGTTCAACCCGCCCACTGAACGCCCCCATGACTGCTCTGCTGGTTCGCGTCAGCTCAATGACGAGGGCAGAGCGCAAAGCAGGCGGATAGGCCAACGGATCAAAGAACTCAACATTCCCATTGGCGAGGTTTATGCCAGCAGTTTTTGTCGGTGTGAAGAAACAGCCAAGTTGGCTTTTGACCGATTGACGTCGACGGATTGGTTGGTCGTTCGTCCCGGTGTGTTCAAGCCAGACCTGGACAGGGCATTGAGATCGATCCCGACCCAGGGCTTTTTCAATAAAGCGCCATCAGGCAAAAACAATGTGTACGTTGGGCACGGTGTCACGTTCACCCAAGGGGTGCTCAGCAGTGACTTTGGTCTTTTAGAAGCAAGAATTTTCCTGGAGGAAGGTGAGGCGGCTGTCTTCGAACCCGGAGACAAGCCGAGGGTGCTTGGGAAAATCAAATTTTATTGAGCCTTCTTGCTCAAGCCCCAGAATGGGCGCAATGGGTATCCACAACGGATGATGTACATGTTTTCTGGAACGGAATTTCTGATGAACCTGCCCTCAATACCATGGCGAGCCAAGCCGCTTCTTTGGGCTGCCGCACTGGCATGTCTTTTGTCAAATGGCGTTCAGGCATCGACTTGCATCATTGCCGGGCGCATGGATGCTGCAGGTTGGGCACCACAATTTCAAACCGTTCGCCTTTTGGATAGCGTGGGGCGCATCTTGCCGGTCAGGAATAAGTCTGATTTGACTCAGGTTCGGGCGGTGGAGTTGACTGAAGCGGCTCTTTTGTCCGTGTGCGACGGCAACAAAGCCTTGACACGTGGGGATGGCGTTGCGTCCAAAGGCCCCGTACCGGCTGCCAAGCCTGGCCGGTTCAATGTGGCAGGCTTGGGCTTTCCAAAGCTGCAGACCGGTGGTGAATTGGTTGAATTGGACATCAGCGTTCCTGCAGATCAGGTTGTGATGATGACCCGCTAAAGCCTGCTGGAGTCAAAGGGGGGTTTTTTGGGCCACTGCACTTGAAAGCACACATGAAGATAGCCGCATTGCAAATGGTTTCAGCGCCGGATTTGGCAACAAACTTGGCAACAGCCGAAAGACTGATTGACCAAGCCGTCGCCGAGGGTGCCCAACTGGTTTCTTTACCCGAGTACTTTGTGCAAATGGGTTTAAGTGAAACCGACAAATTGACGATCGCCGAAGAGTTGGGACATGGGCCCATCCAACACATGCTGACGGCCAAAGCTCGGCAACATGCGATATGGGTGGCAGGTGGCTCACTCCCCATCAAGACCTTGGACCCAGCCAAGGTCACCAATACGGCACTGCTCTTCAATCCACAAGGCGAGAGGGTGGCGCGGTACGACAAGATGCATCTCTTCAGCTACCAAGACGGCACACGCCATTTGGATGAAGGCCGCACCATGGTGGCGGGAACATCGGTCGTTGTCGCCGACACACCCTTTGGCCGCGTGGGCATGTCCATTTGTTATGACCTGCGCTTTGCGGAGCTTTACCGTGCCATGGGCGAGGTGAATCTGATCTTGGTACCTTCCGCCTTTACGGTGCCGACCGGAACGGCCCATTGGCTTGTCTTGTTGCGCGCACGTGCCATTGAGAACCAGTGTTACGTTTTGGCTGCGGCGCAAGGTGGCACCCACGCCAGTGGCCGCCAAACCTATGGACACAGCATGTTGATCGACCCTTGGGGGGAGGTGGTGGCGGAACTCCCCCTCGGTGAGGGTGTGGTGATGGGCCAGATGGACCCCGAGCGACTCAAGTCCGTGCGACACCACTTGCAAGCCTTGCAGCACCGGCGCTTGAACACCGAGATGACGGGCACAGGCGGCAAACACCGCTGACGTGCGCAGCCCTTCAGCCATGACCGCCAACTGACCCAAATGTTCAGTTGGCAGGCACTGGTTCAGCTGAAATCGGCGCAACGGATCAAGTCGACTTCGACTTCGGCTTCGGCTTCGGCTTCGGCTTCGACTGTAGCGTCAACGGTGATGCGCTGGGCCTACTTTTGCGCAAAGTGGGCAAACCCACCCCCGCGGCGTCAAACCCACCGTCTACCGCGAGGGTTTGGCCATTGATGTAGCTGGCCTGCGTGCTGCACAAAAAGGCCACTGCGTTGGCGATTTCTTCCGTGCCGCCATAACGGTTCATGGGGATGGTGTCGTGGTAGTCCTTGATGATGGCTTTGCTGTGGACCAACTTGGCCATTTCAGTGGCCACGGGCCCGGGCGCAACACAGTTCACGCGAATGCCAACATCCCCCAATTCTGCGGCTTGTTGTTTGGTCAGGTGGATGAGGGCCGCTTTGCTGGTGCCGTAGGCCACCCGCAGGGTGCTGGCTCTCAGTCCCGAGATCGAAGCGATGTTGACCACACTGCCACCCCCGTTTTTGAGCATGACCTTGGCACAAATCTGGGTGCACCAAAAGGCACCGTCCAAATTGGTGTCCATGATGGATCGCCAATCTTGCCAAGTCACGTCCAGTATCGGTTTGAAAATGGCCACGCCCGCGTTGTTGACCAGTGAATCGATGCGGCCGAATTTTTTCTCGATGCGAGCGACAGAGCGAGACACTTGAACGGGCTTGGACACATCGCAATGAATGGCCAGAAAGTCCGGGTTGTTGAAATGACCTTCGGCCTTGGCCAGCGTGTGCTTGTCAACATCCAGCGCCGCCACTCGGTAACCGCGTTGAAGGAAGGTGTTGCAAATTTCCAAACCAATACCGCGAGCGCCGCCGGTGACAACAACAACAGGATTGGAATTTTGGACTGTTTTCATGGCGGATGAACAAGGGGGTTTCAAGGACGAAATGTCAAAAAGATGGGCCCAGTGTGGGGGACGATTGTGGACGGGATTTTCGCCCCAAAAAGGGCTTGGCTGCCAACGCGATCAGTCCCAGTGCGGGTCGAGTTTCTGGGTGAAACCCTGCAAGTCTTCAAAAAATGGAAGCGCGCCACCTGCAATGGCACAAAACTGCCAGTTTGTTTTGCCCTCCACCGTGTGCCGACCCTGGTAATCGGTGAAGTCTCCTCGCGTGGCCATAGAGACCCAGACAGGACCCTCCAGCCTCTCGTACAGTTGGTTGATGTCGGTGCTGAACAAGTAGGCTGAGACAAAATACAAGGGCGCATTGGCTGCGCCCAGCTGCCGCGATGTCAGCACACAATAACGCCACAAGGCTTCATCGATGTGTTCAGATCCCCAAGTGCGCTTGAGAAAATACCGAATGACACTGGGCCTGGTCAAGGCATTGAAAATACCTTGGCGCCAAAAGTCCAGGGTCAGCAAATGGTAAAGCCAGGGCAAACCCAGCGTACCACCGGCGGGGCCATAGCGCCGTTTTTTCCCGCTGAATCCGGTTGGGCTGACCAGTGCAAGCCGCCGGATGGTGTGCGGCGCCTCGGTCTTGGCACGGACAGCGAACTCGCCGGACAGCGATAACGCCAACACATCAGCGACTGCACCGCCGTGCTCGGACTGGATGATGGCCAGCGCAGCATGCAAAGCGTCCGTCATCAAGCGCGGGGTGTAAGCGCGGGCACTGCGTTCAGAAAACCCAAAACCTGGCAGTTCCAAAGCGTAGACCGGGCGTTGCCGCGCACAGTGGTCAAAAAGGGGGGCCACCTCGGCAGCCGAGGCTGCGGCGTTCACGCTGTGAACCAGCAACAGGGGTGGCAGCCCGCGCGCTGCCCCTTGCGGCTCCGCGCTGTAAAGGCTGAGGCGACCTGCAGGCGACTCGATGTCGCGCCTCAGCGCGGACAAGGCGGGTGGAAGAGATGGAGGGGTGGAAGAGGATGGGGGCACACCCAATGCTAAGGCCAATTGCGTTGAAGCGGTCGAGAATTGGACATCGGCATCGCCAAGTCCCCTCAGTTAAATCACAGTAACATTGAATTTCTGATTAATTTGGGAATTCCCGGCGTGACCACCGAAATGCTTTCCAGCCCTTTGTCGTGCTCAGACAGCACCACACCATCGCCAGAGATGGGTGTGGCATCAAGGGCTGGCCAGCGTGTGCTTTTGCTCGGGGCTACCGGCACGATCGGCACCGCCACAGCACGAGCGTTGCTGCGGCGTGGCCATGAGGTGGTTTGTCTGGTCAGGCCCCGCCAAGGTGCGGGAGCAAGGCAAGCCGATTCCAACCTGTCGGAACGCCTGGCTGGGGCCACGATCATTTGGGGCAATGCGACCGAAGAGGGTTTTTGGAAACAAGCGGATTTGGCGCCTATCCATGTGGATGCGGTGGTCTCTTGCATGGCCTCGCGCATGGGCTCACCCCAAGATGCTTGGCGGGTCGATCACCAAGCCCATGTCTGGGCGCTGCAAGCGGCACAAGCTGCGGGGGTGAAACATTTTGTGCAACTGTCGGCCATCTGTGTGCAAAAGCCCTTGTTGGCGTTTCAGCATGCCAAGCTGGCCTTTGAAAAAGCCTTGATCGAATCAGGCCTGACTTATTCCATCGTGCGGCCCACGGCTTTTTTTAAATCGCTGTCGGGCCAGCTCGACCGTGTCAAAAAAGGCAAGCCGTTTTTGATTTTTGGAGATGGCCAGTTGACCGCCTGCAAACCCATCAGCGACGATGATTTGGCGGATTTTTTGGTGGGGTGTCTTCATGATGTGTCGCGGCACAACCAGATCTTGCCCATCGGTGGGCCGGGGCCTGCCATCACGCCGCTGGCGCAGGGCGAGCAATTGTTTGCATTGCTGGGGATGCCGCCTCATTTCAAGCGCGTTCCGGTGGGTCTGTTGGACGTCATCGTGGGCGTTTTGAGCGTGTTGGGAAAGCTCATTCCAGCAGCTGCCGAAAAGGCCGAGCTGGCCCGCATTGGGCGCTATTACGCCACCGAATCCATGTTGGTGTGGGACGCTCAGACGCAGCGCTACGATGCCCGCGCCACACCCTCCCACGGGTCACAAACGCTGTTCGATGCCTATGCCCGTTGGGTCAAAGGGGAGGGCGCGCCCGATCGAGGGGAACACGCTGTTTTTTAAGCCGGCTCGGTGGACTTCTTTTTCAGCCCGAACGCCACCAGCAGCATCACAAGCATGCTCAAGGTCAGGACCAGGTAAGCGTGGCCAAAGCCGGTCAGCTCACCGCCTTCAAAGTCGGCCATGGCGCTGATGCAGGTCACCGCCAACAGCGTGCCGACGGCATTCAAAATCGTGATCAAGCCCTGTGCTGTGCCGCGCTGGGCAGGCGGTGCTTCATCCATCGCAATGGTGCGCAGCGCGCCGCTGACCACCACACCCACACCAATCCCGATCAATACCGACGCGATCAAGAACGCGGTCAATCCGGTCTGAGGCACGGCGCTTTGCAGGTAGCCCAGCGTCAGCAGCGCGAAGCCAAAGATCACCATGCTTCGAGCGCCCAGACGGTTGAGCAGCCGACCTGCCGCCATGGAGCCCACCATGGAGCACAGCACCAGAGGCAGCAGGGACAGCCCCGCGGACGCCACGCTGACCCCATAGGCCAGTGTGGCGATGGAGGTCAAAAAGACAATGCCGCCCATGGAAAATCCCACCCCCAGCGTCAGCACAGAGGCACAAGCCAGTTGCCGGTTTGCAAACAGGTCGATGGGTATCAAGGGTTGCGCCTGTCGTTTTTCAATGGCGACCAATGCGACCAGCAGTGCTCCACTGGCCGCCAGAAACCATGGCCACAGCAGCATCCCGGTGGCCGAGTCCGGCAGGCGCGAAATGCCCATCACCAAGCACAGCAGCAACAACAAGGTGCAGGTGATGCCAGCCAAGTCAATGCGCCCTGGTGCCGCGCTGTTGCGCTGGCTCGGCAAGCTGCGGGCGCCCCACCACAACACGAGCAGAGCGACGGGCAGGTTCACCAAAAACAGCCAACGCCAGCCCAGCGTGGAGGTGAGCAAGGTCGCCAGGGGCGGCCCGAGCACAAAGGCCATGCCGTGGGTGGCGCCAATCAGCCCCAAGATGCGGCCCCGCCGCTCGGCGCTGAACACATCACCAATCACGGCACTGGCCACCGGCGCTATGCCCCCTGCGCCGATGCCCTGGATGGCACGGCCCACCAGCAGCATGTCAAAGTCGGGTGAGGCGGCGATGCACAAAGAGCCGATGGCGAAAAGCGCCACACTGGTCAAATACACCGGTCGGCGGCCATGGCGGTCGCTGAAGTAAGCCATCAGCGCCGTGCTGCACAGCGAACTCAGAGAAAAAACGGTGGTCAGCAGCCCGGCGGATCGGTTGTCGACACCAAAGGCTTCACGCAATGCAGGCAGAACCGGCCCCACGATGGCTGTATCGAGTGCCGCCATGAAGACGCCAATAAAGAGCACCTGCACCAAGCGGCGTTCTGCTGTGTCGGCAGCTGGCAAAGAAACTGGGCTGGGGGTCTGCTGTTGGCTCATCAAGGTGTGTGAATGGGGCTGATCATGGATGCGCAGGCTCTATTTTTCGGGGGTCCGCCATCTCAGAAGCGGTTGTTTGTGGATCGCCCAATTGCAAAGTATGCCGGAATTCAACCAAACACCAAGCGGTTGCAAATTTCAATTTCTTGGTTGGGGTCAGAGTGGTCGCATGAGCCCCTGTGCGGCCAAGAAAATCAGCCGCCAGTGGCATCCTTGATGCATTTTTGGGTGAAACTGCTTTTGGCTGCACCTGCCAGTTTTTTATCAGCGGCCTGTGCCTCACATGTGGCGGTGGCGGTGGCCAAAGCCGCTGCAGCGTCTTTTTCGCACTTTTGAACAAAGCTGTTTTTGGCAGCACCTGCCAGTTTTTTCTCGGCAGCTTGTGCTTCGCACTTGGCAGCAAAAGCGGGAGCGCTCAAGGTCAGGAGGGCAACAGTCAGCAAAGCAGTGAATTTTTTCATTGGAGTTCCGTGGATGAAAGTCAGATCAAAAATTAACAAAATTATCAATGATTGGCAAGTGGGATGATTTTGGGCTTTTTGAAAATGTTGCGCATTTATTGAGACCCCGCGCCCATTGAACCTTCTGTGTTCAGACAGAAAAATTAGCCACCATCACGATCCATTGACCAGTACCTGCTCCACCCCTGTCATTGCATACTCGCCGCTGACCCGTTTGGGGTCTGGTCAAATGCCAAAAGGCAAGTCGGCCCACTTCTGCCAAATTTGCGCAAATCGAATCACCCGTGAATGGAAAATGGAGGTACACCATGCAAGCCAATCAAACCTTTGAAACCCTGTTGCCGCTGCGCGAAGATCTGGCGCTGGCCCTGCGTGCGGCCGCCCATCAAGGGCTGAGCGAGGGCGTGTGCAACCACTTCAGTGTGGCGGTGCCTGGTCGGGACGATTGGTTTTTGCTCAACCCGCGAGGCTTGCATTGGCGTGAGGTGCAAGCGGCCGACATCGTGATGTGCAACGCAGCTGGCGAGCAGCTGGCGGGCCGTCACCCGGTGGAGCCCACGGCCATGTTCATCCATGCGGCGGTGCACCGCATTGCGCGCAAGTCGGTCGTGCTGCACACCCACATGCCGCACGCCACGGCCCTGACCTTGACGGCGGCCCGAGCTTTGGACACGCGGCTGTCCCAAACCGCCATGCGCTTTCATGGCCGCGTGGCGGTGGACGCCGACTACAACGGACTGGCCTTGGACATGACCGAAGGCGAGCGCATCGCGCATGCCATGCAGGGGGCAGATGTGGTGTTCTTGGGCAACCACGGCGTCATCGTCTGCGGTGAACGTGTGGACTATGCCTATGACGACCTGTACTACCTGGAGCGCGCCTGCCAGGCACAGGTGCTGGCGGCCTCGACCGGCGTGGCGCTGAAACCCGTGGACGCCGCGCTCGCTCAGCGTGTGGCGGAACAGGCCAACGGGGAGCGACTTCAGTCGGAGCTGTTTTTCGCCAGCTTGCGAAGGATGCGACTCTAAACGTGTGCACGAATTTCACGCCAACCCGACGCGCCCAGTGGGTCAAAGAAACCCTGGGTGTCGATCTGCCTTCAGGCTACCCAGACGAAACCTTTCCCGGTTACCTGGCCCCCTTGGTCGTCAAGAGTCGCCAGTCCGAACGTGTGGCCTGTGGTTTGGCTCGGTTTGGTTTGATTCCGGCTTGGGCCAAGGACACCAAGATCAGTCGGCACACTTACAACGCACGCAGCGAAACGGTGGCAGAAAAACCCAGTTACCGAACCGCATGGCGGCAGCGACAGTTTGGCCTGGTGTTGGTCGACCACTTTTACGAGCCCAGTTACGCATCGGGCAAGGCTGTCCGATGGAAAATTGAACGCACGTCTGGCGAGCCGTTTGGCATTGCCTGCCTTTGGGACCGTTGGACAGACCTCGCTTCAGGGGAGCGGGTGGTGAGTTTTTCCATGTTGACGGTCAATGCAGATGGGCATCCGGTGATGAAGCAGTTTCACAAGCCCGGAGACGAAAAACGCACCCCTGTGGTCATTGCGCCAGAGTGGCACGACGCCTGGCTTTTGGCCGATGCGGCGCAAGCCGCTGAGCTGATGACGTGGGCGCACATGCCGGATCTGTCGGCGATGCCCGCGCCATGATGAGCCCCAGAAAACAGCCCTAAGGGGTGAGGTGCCGATCACGCCGCCATTTTTTTTGCGAATGGCCACTGTGGATGAGCGTGGCCGCCTTTGGGGTGTCATGGCGCCGTAGGAGACACCTGACCGCGCAAGGGCTACCGATAATTCATGCTCAAACCCCGAGGAGAACCGCATGGCTGGTGCGTTGAATGGATTGCGTGTGCTGGATTTGACCACTGTCCTGATGGGCCCGTTTGCCACGCAACTCATGGCCGATATGGGGGCGGACGTGGTCAAGATCGAGTCGCCCGCCGGGGACACGGTGCGCGGTATTGGTCCGATGCGCCATGCGGGGATGGGGTCGATTTTTTTGCATGTCAACCGCAACAAGCGCAGCTTGGTGTTGGATCTGAAAAAGCCAGAAGGCTTGGCTGCTTTTTTCAAACTGGTCGAGACGGCCGACGTGGTGGTCTACAACATTCGTCCCCGGGCCATGCAGCGACTGGGTATCGATTACGAACGGCTCCAAGCCATCAATCCGCGCATCATTTATGCAGGCCTGTATGGTTACAGCGAGAAAGGGCCCTATGCGGGCAAGCCAGCTTACGATGACTTGATTCAAGGCGCAGCGGCCGTGTCCAGTTTGATGAGCCGTGCCAGTGGTGGCGAGCCCCGCTATGTGCCCCTGACGCTGGCCGACCGAACGGTGGGCCTGATGGCGTCCAATGCCATCTTGGCGGCAGTGATTGCACGCCACCAGACGGGTGTGGGCCAGGCGGTGGAGGTGCCCATGTTCGAGACCATGGCGCAATACGTGTTGGGCGAGCACATGGCCGGTGCCACCTTCGAGCCGCCCATGGGCGAGACGGGTTACCCGCGCTTGCTGGTGCAAGAGCGCAGACCCTACCCCACCAGCGATGGTCATTTGTGTGTGTTGATTTACACCGACCGGCATTGGCAGACATTTCTGGATTTGATTGGGCAGGGGCCGTTGTTTGAACAAGACCCGCGTTATGCCAGCATTGGCACGCGGACCCGGCACATCAACGACTTGTACCGTCTGGTGGCGCAGGTCATGGCCACGCAGAGCACAGAAGTTTGGATGGCGCGGCTGAATGAGGCCGACATTCCTTGCATGCCCATGCACGATGTCGACAGTTTGCTGAAAGACCCGCATTTGCATGCGGTGGGCATGCTGCAAGAAGTGGATCACCCCACAGAGGGTCGCTTGCAAGAAATTGGCGTGCCCGTCAGCTTTTCTGGCACACCAGGTTTGACCGTGCAAAAACCCGCGCCGCGTTTGGGCCAGCACAGCGCCGAGGTGCTGCGCGAAGCGGGCCTGAGCGATGTGGACATTGAAGGTCTGCAAAAGCGCGGCGTGAGCCACGGTTGAGGCCATGGCTTGGCCGCGCCAAGCGGCGCAGGCGCAAGCTTCGAAGCGTCACTCGGCTTTGGCGCCCGAGTCTTTGACCGCTTTGGTCCAGCGCGGCATTTCGTTGCGCAGGTGGGCGGCGTACTCGGCGGGTGTGCCGCCCAAAATCTCAGCGCCTTGGGCCGCCAGACGGGCGCGCAGATCGGGGTGGGCCAGTGCCTTGTTCACTTCGGTGTTGAGCTTTTGAATGATGTCGGCCGGTGTGCCGGTGGGCACCACGATGCCTTGCCAAGCGGCGGCATCAAAGCCGGGCATGCCCGATTCGGCCAGCGTGGGCAAGTCCGGCAAGAGGCTGGAGCGCTTGATGCTGGTCACCGCCAGGCCGCGCAGGCGGTTGTCACGCACATAAGGCAAGACCGTGTTGATGGTGTCGATCATGAACTGCGTTTGACCCGCTGCCAGATCCACCAAGCCCGGTGCACTGCCCTTGTAGGGAATGTGTTGGGTTTGTACGCCGGTTTGCGTGGACATCATGGCGCTGGCCAAATGCGTGATGGTGCCGGTGCCGGAGGAGCTGTAGTTCAGTGCGCCGGGGCGCGACTTGGCCAAGTCCAGAAACTCTTTGACGTTGCGCGCGGGCAGCTGCGGGTTGACCACCAGCACCATGGGCACGCTGGCCGTCAGGGCCACGGGCGCGAAGTCTTTCAAGGTGTCGTAGTTCACCTTGCCGTAGAGCGCTGGGCCAATCACGATGGCCGATGTGTTGTAAAAAATGGTGTAGCCATCGGGTGTGGCTCTGGCGGCCAGTTCGGCGGCCAGGTTGCCACCTGCGCCGGGTTTGTTGTCGACGATGACCTGTTGACCCAACTGCTCGGACAGTCGTTGTGCCAGTACGCGTGACACCAGGTCGGTGGGGCCACCGGGTGGGAAGGCGATGATCATGCGCACCGGCTTGTTGGGCCAGCTTTGGGCCCAGAGGCTGCTGGCCATGAGCGCCAAAAAAAGACCCGTCAAAAATCGAAGAAAAGTGGTCATGTCAATACTCCTCAGGAATTGAATTGGTCCAGCACTTGGCCGGGCCCATGGGGGTGGTCAACGTAGTCTTGGCCGTCGTGCACTTTCACGCCATTGACCCAGACGCCATGCACGCCTGTGGCCTCGCGCACCATGCGCGTGCCGCCGCCAGGCAAATCCTGGCGTGGCAAGGGTTTGGAGATGCCCACGGTGGCTGGGTCAAACAGCAACAGGTCGGCGGGCAGGCCCACCTGCAAACGGCCACGGTCGGGGATGCGAAAGCGGTCGGCGGGCTCGCTGGTCAGGCGGCGCACGCCTTCGGCCAAGCTGAAGTGCCCGGTGTCCCGCACCCAGTGCGATAAAAAGTACAAGCCAAAGCCCGCGTCGCACATGTAGGTCAGGTGAGCCCCGGCGTCAGACAGCGTGATGACACTGGCGGGGTGTTTGAGCGAGGGGGCCACACCGTCGTCGTTGTTGTTGAAAAACTTGCCCACAAAATGTGTGCCCAGGTCTTCAGACAGGGCCAGGTCAAAGAACACATCCACCGGATCCAGGCCGCGCTGGTCAGCCAGCGCTTGGATGCTCACGCCTTCGAGTGCCTGGTTTTGCGGGTGCACAGTTTGACCGACTTCGATGTGCCGCCAGTTGCCTAAAAACAAAATACCCGCTTTGGGTTGGCGCAGGTTCTGGCGGAAGGCTTCGCGAAAATCGGCCGAGCGGTACAGGCCTGGCAGGGCATCCCGAGTGGCGGTCTTGACGGCATCAAAAGCCGCATGGCTGAGCAGCACGTAGGGATCGGTCAAGGTGAAGTCAAACGACAGCGGCTGGCAGCTGGTCAGCACATACAACTCGTGGCCGCGGGCCAGGGCTTGGGCGCAGCGCTCGTAATAAGTGGCCCCCAGACCGGGGTTGCCCTCGTTGTACATGGTCAACACGGTGGAGATGTAGCCGGGGCGGCCCGTGTCTTGCACGATGGACTCCATCACATCGGGGCTGGCGCGGGTGCCGGTGGCCATCATGAACACGCCCTTGTTTTTCTCGCCCAGCACCCCGGCCAAAGCCCGTAACTCGCTTTCGGAGGCGATGGTCGAGGGCATGGGAATGCCGCCGAAACCGCTGTGGTTGGGGGAGAACGAAGACGCAAAGCCAATGGCGCCGTGCGCCATGGCATCGCGCACCAGGGCCTGCATGGTCTGCAGTTGCTCGGGCGTGGGATCGACCTGGGCGGAGCCGTCTGCACCCATCACGGCGGTGCGGATGACCGAGTGGCCAGCGAACACGGCGGTGTTGACGTAGGGGCCGATGCGGCGCAATTGGTCCATGTATTGGCCAAAGGACTCAAACTGCCAGTCCACGCCCGTCAGCAAGGATTGCAGGTCCATGCCTTCGACCACTGACAGATTTTTCAGCATGGTCTCGCGCAGTGGCGCAGGGCAGGGCGCGATGCCAAAACCGCAATTGCCAATGACTGCCGTGGTCACGCCCAAAGCGGGCGAGGGCGACAGGGTGCGGTCCCAGGTGACTTGTGCGTCGTAGTGGGTGTGCAGGTCGACGATGCCGGGCATCAAGGCCAGGCCTTGGGCATCGATGCTGTCGCGGGCAGGACCTTCAACATGGCCCAGGTGGGTGATGCGTCCTTGGGAGACGGCCACATCGGCCATGAGGGGCGGGCCGCCCAGGCCGTCATACACCTGCGCATTGCGGATGATCAAGTCATGCATCTGTCAAAAACCTTGCTGCTGTGAAAGTCGCACTCGGGGAACATGCCCAATATTTTTTGAACTATAGGCAGTTGCCTGCTGCAGGCTGTCGCGCAGTGGATATCAGGGTTTTCCAGACGTATCCCCTGTTCCTGGGCCTCAAGGTGGAGGGTCCACAAGTGGCCCATGTTGGGTGCCTTCGAGCGCCGATCGCTGTCACTAAAAGCAATGCCAACATTAGACGAAAACGCCAAGCATCGAAATAATGGGCGGCACCACGTGTCCTGTTTGGACTGTGCCGTTTGGCGTTGGGCGAAAGATGGGCCATGACGGGTGAATACATGAAGATTTTGTTTGGAAAAGGGGTGTTGGCATGAGCCAGCTCGATTCACTGAACCCGTCGGCCATTCCGGCGCAGGACGAAGCGCTGCGCCAGGAGGTGCGGGCATTTTTGACCGAAGCCATGCGTGGTGTGCCTGCCCATGTGCGTGCTCGCTCCTGGATGGGTTATGACCCCGAGTTCAGCCGCGAGTTGGGCCGCCGGGGTTGGCTGGGCATCACGTTTCCGGCAGCCTATGGTGGTGCAGGGCGCAGCGCGTTTGCACGCTATGTGCTGGTCGAAGAATTTTTGAACTTTGGCGCACCTGTGGGCTCGCACTGGATCGCCGACCGCCAGAGCGGCCCCTTGCTGCTCAAGTACGGCACCGGAGCGCAAAAGCTGCGCTACCTGCCCGCCATTTGCCGGGGCGAGGCTTTTTACTGCATCGGCATGAGTGAGCCCGGTGCGGGTTCGGACTTGGCGAGTGTGCGCACCCGCGCGGTGCCCAATGAATCTGGCTGGTTGTTGAATGGCCAGAAAATTTGGACCACCAACGCCCACAACTGCCACTTCATGATCGCGCTGGTGCGCACCAGCGGCGAGGCGACCGACCGCCACAAGGGCTTGTCGCAGGTGATTGTCGACTTGTCTTTGCCGGGCGTCATGGTCAGACCCATCGTGGACCAGTCGGGCGACAGCCATTTTTGTGAAGTCTTTTTTGAGAACGTGCAGTTGGGGCACGACGCTTTGGTGGGCGATGAAGGCGGGGGTTGGGAGCAGGTCACGGCCGAACTGGCTTTTGAGCGCAGCGGGCCCGAGCGTTTGTACTCCAGCATTGCCTTGTTCGACGAGTGGCTGGCCTATGTGCGCACGCCGCAAGGCCGCACACCGCAGGCGCAGCGCTTGGCGGGCAAGATCCTGAGCCAGCTGGCACCGCTGCGCGCCATGTCGGTGGCCATTACCGAGAAACTCACGCGCGGCGAAAGCCCCGTGGTCGAAGCAGCCCTCGTCAAAGACCTGGGCACAGGCGTGGAGCAGTTGATCCCAGCAGCCATTGCCGACGACCTGTTCTCGCGTGATGTGACCGATGTGCCCGCCGAGTTGCTCAACACCCTCAACTACATCACGCAGGTCGCGCCCAGCTACTCGCTGCGTGGCGGCACGCGTGACATCTTGCGCGGCATGATCGCCCGTGGCCTGGGTTTGCGCTGAAAAGGAAACACCATGGACGATCTTTTGACGGACGCCGTGAAGGCGCTGCTGACGGACCACTGCACACCTGCGGTGGTGCGCGCCATCGAAGCAGGCCAGCCGCACGGTGCTTTGTGGCAACAGCTGGAAGCCTCCGGCTTTGCCGACGCCCTGGTGCCAGAAACTGCCGGCGGCGCGGGCCTGACTTTGGCCGAGGTGTACCCGGTGCTGGAGTTGTGCGGCAGCTGGGCCGTGCCCGTGCCTTTGGGCGAGACCCTTCTGGCGCGTGGCTTGTTGGTCCATTCGGGCGTTTCTGCGCCATCTGGCTCGGTGGTTTTCGGGATGGGTCAGTTGGCCAGCGATGGCCGTTTGCATTGCGCGCAGGTGCGCTGCGCCGCCAAGGCCGACTGGGTGCTGGTGTCGTGTGGTGGCGTTTGCCGTCTCTTGCCTGCGGCCGAATCCCAGTTGGAAGTGGCCGGTTTTTGTTTGGATGCGCAGGTGAGCTGGCCCCAATCGGCTTGGGACGAGGCGCAGCAAGTGCCCGGAACGCACGACCTTGTGAGCTTGCAAGCGGCCTTGTACGCGGCGCAGTTGGCCGGTGCCTTGATGACCGTGTTCAGCCGCACGCTGCACTACGCCAACGACCGCCATCAGTTTGGCAAGCCGATTGGCAAGTTCCAGGCGATTCAGCACCAGTTGAGCGTCATGTCCGAGCACGCATTTGCCGCCCGCATGGCCGCCCAGCTGGGCTTGTGCGCGGCGGGCCAAGTGCCAGACCGACTGCGCGTGGCCATGGCCAAGGCCCGCACCAGCGAGGCAGCGCTCGAAGTCGCTGGGCTGAGCCACGCCATCCATGGGGCGATTGGCTTCACACGCGAGTTTGACCTGCAGCTGTACACCCGCAGGTTGCACGCTTGGCGGCAAGCGGCCGGGTCAGAGTCGTTCTGGCACGATGTTTTGGGCCAGGCTTTGCTGGACAGCACTGAACCGCTGAGCCTGGACCAGATTCGCACACTCACCGACACGGTGTTTTGATTTTTAAATAGGAAACCCCATGAGCGCTTTTCTCAACATCACCCGTGAGGGCCGCATCGCCATCCTCACCATGAGTCAGCCCGAGACCCGCAACGCCCTGACCGGCAACACGGCGGTCGAAGAGTTTGTGCAGGCTTGTGCCGACATTGGCAAGGACACCGGCATCCGCGCGGTGATCTTGACGTCCGAAGGACCGGTTTTCAGTTCGGGCGGTAACGTGAAGGACATGCTGCGCTACCAGACGCAGCAGCTCATGCCCGATGTGATCCGCGAGGAATACCGCAACGGCATCCAGCGCTTGCCCAAGGCGCTCTACAACCTGGATGTGCCTGTGATCGCCGCGATCAACGGTCCGGCCATTGGTGCTGGATTGGACCTCACGTGCATGTGCGATATCCGCATTGCCTCCGACAAGGCCACTTTTGCCGAGAGTTTTGTGAAGGTGGGCATCGTGCCGGGCGATGGCGGCGCCTGGTTGTTGCCACGTGCCGTGGGTGCCTCCAAAGCCGCCGAAATGGCGTTCACGGGCGAGGCCCTGTCGGCCGCGCAAGCGCTGGCCTGCGGACTGGTCTCTCGGGTGGTGGCCCCCGATCAATTGATGCCCGAGGCGCTGGCGCTGGCGCGCAAGATCGCGGCCAATCCTGGGGGGGTGTTGCGCATGACCAAGCGTTTGCTGCGTGAGGGCGAACGCAGCTCACTGGAATCCTTGCTCGAGCTTTCTGCAGGCTACCAAGCCATTGCCCACATGACCACCGACCACCATGAAGCGGTCAATGCCTTCATTGAGAAACGCCCACCTCAATTCAAAGATTGAGATCTGGCGTTTGCCCAGCGCTTTAACTTTGCAGGGGTTCAGTCTGCTTTGGCACCAGAGGATCTGACAATCGGACCCCAACGTTGCACTTCGGCCCTGCTCATGTCAAGCATGACCTCAGGGCTTGTGCCCATGATGTTGTAACCCAGCTCAGTCATTCGTTTAACGAAATCGGGTGATCTTGTGCCTTTGATGGCTTCAGCATTCAGTTTCATGACCACGTCGCGAGGTGTGTTGGCGGGCACAGTCAAACCAAACCATACGCCAGACTCATAGCCCGATACACCGGCTTCTGCCAAGGTTGGCAATTCGGGCAGCAAGGGATCACGCTTGGCACCCGTTGTGGCCAGTGCTTTGAGCTTGCCTGATTTGATGTGAGGAATGGCTGACGGGATGTTGTCAAACATCATCATGACTTGCCCACCCAGAAGGTCGGTCATGGCGGGTGCGCTGCCTTTGTAGGGGATGTGTGTGATGTTGACGCCAGTCAGAGATTTGAACATTTCGCCTGACATGTGAATGCTGGTGCCGCTGCCGCTGGAAGCGTAATTCATGGCGCCGGGCTGAGATCTGGCCATCGCAATGACTTCAGGCACAGAGTTCGCTTTGATGGAAGGGTGCAAAACCAAGACATTGTTCAAAGAAACCAATGCAGAGACGGGGATCAAGTCTTTGCTGGGGTCGAAGGGCATCTTGGCGTACAGCACCGGGTTGATGGCTTGTATGCCACTCGTGGTCATGAAAATGGTGTAACCGTCAGGATTGGCTCGAGCCGCTTCGGCGCCACCAATGTTCCCGCCTGCACCGGGCCTGTTTTCGACGGTCACAGGCTGGCCTAAATTTTTGGACAGTTCTTGAGCAATGGCCCGTGAAGCGATATCTACAGCACCACCAGGGGGGAAGGGACAAATCAGTCGCAGGGGTTTATTTGGAAAAGCTTGTGCCAAGGCCATTGGGGATGACAGCAATGCCCCCGCCATGCCCACAGAAACCGCCAAAGATGTGACCCAAGAAAATGAGGGTCTTAACTTGATGAATGCCATGTGATGTCTCCTCGTTATTGAAATCAAACTCCAGCATGGTGTACTTTTGGAGTGAGAGGCTCAGATTATTGGAAATGTTTGTGAAGTGCAAGCTCTTCTTAGTGAGTTTGACATTCGAGCGCTGAATTCAAGTCACCTGAGTTGCACGGTTTAGGGCTGCAGCGCTTGAATTTTGACCCACATCGCGTAGTCTCGAGCCTTCCACATCACTGCTTTGATCTCTTTATGTCTGTTGACCCAATGCAAACCCTTGGCACGCCAGATGCGGCTGTTCAAGAAGTCAAAATTCATTTGGCTGCTGCTTTGCGCATGGCTGTTCTAGATGGCTTTGAAGAAGGCATTGATAACCACTTCACAGCGTGTGTGCCCGGCCGTCCCAATCGGTACTTTGTTTTGCCGTTTGGCTTGCATTGGTCAGAAGCCAAGGCCAGCGACATGATGATTTTTAACGAGGAAGGGCAGACCCTCGAAGGGCGAGGCGTCGTGGAGCTTTCGGCCCAATGCATTCATGCCCCCCTGCACCGTTTAACCGGTGCAAAAGTTGTTTTGCATACCCATCAACCTTGGGCCACCGCGCTGAACATGTTGCAAGACAATCGCTTGTTACCCGCGACCCAAACGGCTGCTTTTTTTCATGGGCGCATTGCTTATGACGATACCTACACAGGTCTGGCATCATCTTTAGAAGAAGGTGAACGACTGGCTGCGTTGATGGGTGACAAGACTGTCTTGTTCATGAAAAACCATGGTGTTGTGACCATTGGCGATACGGTGGCTCAGGCTTATCGCCGCTTGTACAAACTTGAAAAAGCCTGTCAAACACAAGTCTTGGCCATGAGCACTGGCAAGGCCTTGAACATCTTGGGTGACGAAGTCATTCAACGTGTCCTTCAGCCTTCTGGCAATGACCGCCACCCTCGAGGCGACCGCGAGAGACTTTATTTTGAAGCCAATATGCGCATCCTAGATCGCCTCAACCCAGGCTACGCCGATTGAGTCATCAAGACGGAAGCTCAATTGAACGTCGGTGGCCACAGCGCCACCGCGGCTCAGAGTTCTGCAGCGACCGCCTGTCGTTTGCGCTTGGCCAGTATCCTGGCTGAGTTGAGACCCGTGAGGACCATGATGGGCCACAAGAAAGTGCAGACCATGGCCCACAAAACGCGACCGCCCAAAGTGGAGTCACCCTGCGGGGTGTCCACCTTGTGTGGCCCCTCGCTGAACAGGTGCATATAAGAGAACGTTGAGAGGCCAAAAACAAGGCCAAACAAGAGGAACAGTGAGATGTAAATGTTCAAGGCAATCTCCTAGGTGAGGACCACTTGGATTGGTGGTTGACCTGATCTCAGGCCCCTATTAGATCAATGTAACAAAAATCTGACAATTTATTTTGTAAATAAACCGTTACTCACGAGGTTAATCCTTGCACAAGCGATGAGCGCGTCGCATGGGGAGTCGCCAGAGTGAACGTCCAACGGGCAACAACCCATGATGATGAATCTGTGCATCGCTCTTCATCCGCACCATCCGTTGGCCCATCATTTCTGATTGTCAAAATGAAACATTCCCTAGCCGAGACCATTGCATTCATCCAATCTTGTGAAACTTCATGGTCGCGTGACACTTCGCCGCCTTGGGGCATCCATGACATGGATCCGCCACCCTACAACCGCTTATACGGACCGATCCATGGGCGTGGTCCTGTTTCTGGCGTTTTGTTTCACAAAAACCAGATGCTGGCCAAGTGGGGGGAGCCTCACAAGGCAGACCTGACGTTCAGCGTTGCCAAAACTTACTTGGCCCTTCTGGCAGGTCTGGCATTCGATCAAGGCCTGCTGAAAGATGTGCACGCACCGGTTGTTCAGCAATGCCCTGGCATTGGCTTTGAGGGCGATCGCTTGTCGCGCATCACTTGGCACCATTTGTTGCAGCAAACCAGCGAATGGGAGGGGACTTGCCTGGGTATCCCGGAACAGGTGGATCGCTACCGATGGCTGGCCTACCAAACCGGACAAGCACAAGGGATCAAGGGAGACGCCAGACCCTTGGGCGAACCAGGCACTAAGTTTGAGTACAACGACGTTCGCATCAATCAATTGTCTTTGGCATTGCTCCATCTGTTCAAAAGACCCTTGCCTGAAGTGTTTGAAGAATTTTTCAGAAAACCTTTGGGGTGTTCAGATGCGTTTCAATGGGTGGGTTACGAGCAAGGCTTAACCCAAGTCAATGGTCAACGCATGATGTCGGTGCCGGGGGGCAGTCACTGGGGTGGGGGCATTTCCATCTCTGCCATGGACCAGGCCCTGATTGGCTTGATGCTGATGGGGCAAGGGCAGTTCAATGGACAACAAATTTTGTCAAAGCAATGGCTACAAATGATGCAACAGCCCTGTGATGTGGCGCCCTACTATGGGTACCTCATTTGGCTGAACAACGATGGGGCGCTGTTCAAAGATGCACCGCGCAGTTCATGGTTTGCCATTGGTGCGGGCTCTTCTGTGACATGGGTTGACCCCGTGTTGGAGTTGGTTTGCATCATGCGGTGGATCGATGCTTCAAAAACCAACGACTGCATTGCCCAAGTGATGCAATCGTTGAGCACGTGAACGATGCGCTTGGTGCCTTGCCTTGCCGTGCCGGATGGCAGCAGGGGGCCAAGCGCTGGATCCCAGAGCTTGACCTTCACCACTTTCAAGGTGAAGATGACATGCGCAACAAAACGTTGAAAACGGAAGCGGTGTCATGATCGCCGTGCCCCAAGGCCATGGCTGCGTTGTACACCGGTACCGATGCAGAAAACAAAGGGGCAGGGACTTGAGCGTTGGCCAAAGCCTCAGCAATCAAGGCCATGTCTTTTTGCCAAATGGCCACTTTCATGGTGGGCGTCTTCCAGCCTTCATCGGCCATCAAGGGACCTCGAATTTGCAACATGCGTGAGCCTCCTGCGCCATCGCTGAGCACTTGGACGGCTCGGGATGGGGCAATCCCCCACTTTTGTCCCAGTAAAAGCGCCTCTGCAGTGGCCACGTTGTGGACGGCCACCAGCAAGTTGGCCATGAGTTTCATCTTCATGCCGTTGCCAAAAGCGCCCAGATCGAAACAGTTTTTGGCAAAGCCGTCAAAGACAGGCGCCATTTGGCGGATGACCGAACGTGGGCCACTGGCGTAAACGGTGAGGTCTTTGAGTACGGCTTGTGCGCCCGTCCCCGACAAGGGGCAGTCGAGCATGACAATGGATTGGGCTTTCAGGATGTCGCGCGCTGCCTTTTTATCAGCCACGTCCAGTGTGCTGGTTTCCATCACCACCAGTTGCCGATGGCCACAGCTGGCGATGTGCTGAACCGCCTCATGCAAAGCCTTGGGGCTCGGCAGGGCGCAAATGATGACATCCACGTTGGAGGCCAGAACACTGGCGTTTTTCAAAGAAGTGCCGCCCGCAGCTTTCAGTCGTTTTCGGGCTTGAGGGTTGGGGTCGTAACCGTAAACCTCAAACCCTGCCTTGACCAGGTTGGCCGCCATGGCCAAGCCCATGATGCCCACACCCAGAACGCCAATTCGGCGAACAGGCGGACGAGAGGAAACCCGCCGCGATGTGGACAAGGGCTTGTTCATGGCGAAGACCTTAATCCACCTTGATGTTGAGGTCGTTGACCACTTTGTTCCAGAAGGTGTAGTCAGAGCCGGCCACGGCGTCCAAAGCGGCCGCTGTGGTGCCCGTCGGTGTGAGGCCCAAGTCCAACATGCGGGCTTGAATGTCAGGCATCTTCACGATCTTTACGATTTCGGCGTTCAGTTTGGCGATCACATCATTGGGGGTGCCCGTGGGGGTAAAAATACCGTGCCATGAGCTGCCAATGACGCCGTTGACATCCAAGTTGGCATCAAACTCGGTCATGGTGGGCACATCAGGCAAATTCGGAATGCGCTGTGCGCCTGAAATACCCAGTGCTTTGATCTTCCCGGTTTTGATCAGCGGGATGGCCGTGGTGGAGGCCTCGACAGACAGGCTGATGACCCCACTCATGACATCGGGTGAGGGGTTGGTTTTGTACGGCACGTGGTTGAGTTTGATGCCCAGTCGTTGAGACCAGGCCTCCAAGGCCACGTGGGGTTGGGAGCCCACACCCAAAGACGCAAAGTCAATTTTTCCAGGGTTTTTCTTGGCGTAGTCGACCATCTCTCGCATGTTGTTGTAGGGTGTTTTGAGGGAAGCCGTCAGCACATGCGGGACCAGCAGCAATTGGCTGACGGCTTTGAAATCACGAGGGGGGTTGTACTTGGGGTCACGGTACACATTGGGCGCGATGGCGTGAGACGCCTTGACGCTGTAAAACAAGGTGTAGCCATCGGCCGGTGTGGCGGCAGCTGCCAACGCGCCAATCATGCCGCCGGCTCCAGGGCGGTTGTCGATGAGCACGGGTTGACCCAAAGCGTTGCTCAGTCGGTCGCCGATCAATCGGGCCACCACGTCCGGTGACACGCCTGCAGGAAATGGAACGATCATGCGGATCGGTCGATTGGGGTAGTTGGCTGTTTGCGCAAACGCATTGGGCAGCGCCAAGCCAGTGGCCGCGAGCGCTGCTTGGGTGAGTAAGTGACGACGTTTCATGGGGCGGGTCTCCAGGTTTTATTGAGAAATAAACAAACATTGATGGGGCAGTGCCCCTCAGAACAGCTTTCGAAATCCGAGGACATCCGTGCCCACTTTTTTTAAAAGCAGTTGTCAATGTCCTGAACGCGTTTTTACACAGTGTCCACCTGCAAGCAAGACGCGCAGGTTACAGGTGCTGCCCAGCATGGCCGCCCGCACAGGTTTCATTTGGCGTGACGGAGTTGGGGGTATTGCCGAGCGTGCATGATGATGGGGTTTCAAAAAATCTGAGCCATCACCATGCAAAGACGTCAATGGCTTCAAGCCGCTGCTTTCACGCTTGTATCGGGCACTCTCTTAGAAAAAACCGTGCTCGCGCAAGTGACCACGGTCGAGGTCTGGAAAGACCCCAACTGTGGTTGCTGCCATTTGTGGGTTGAGCACTTGCAGACCCAGGGTTTCAAGGTCCATGTGCGCGATGTGGGCAATGCCGCTGCACGTCAGCGACTTGGCATGCCCGAGAAGTGGGGCTCATGTCACACCGCCACCGTGGGCGGGTATGTCATCGAGGGGCACGTTCCTGCAGCCGATATTCGCCGACTGCTCAAAGAGCGTCCCGTTGCGCTGGGCCTCTCGGTTCCCGGCATGCCCATTGGCAGTCCGGGGATGGACGGCCCCGAATACAAAGGCAGGAAAGATGCTTTTGATGTGCTGTTGGTTCAAAAGGATGGCAGCGCCAAAAGTTTTCAGGCTTACCCTGCGAATTCCCGCAGGGTCTAACCCGGTGTTCAGCATGGGCTGGGCCTTTATTTGAGTTGTATGGTGTCCATTCCCCTTTCCCCCTATTTGGAGCGTGAGTTGCGCTCGGACCACGCAGGCGAAACCGGCGCTGTGAGCATCTACCTTGGCATCGCGGCGGTGGCCAAGTGGCGAGGCAACCGGGAAATGCTGGCATTGGCACAAATGCACGGCAAAACAGAAGCTGAGCATTTGGCCGGGGTGGAGACGTGGTTGCCTGCGGCCAAGCGAAGCGCTCTTTTAGGGCCATGGCGCTTGGCGGGTTGGCTGACTGGCGCTTTGCCGGCTTTGTTTGGCACGCATGCGGTTTATGCCACGATCGCCGCGGTAGAAACTTTTGTCGACCAACATTACCAACAACAGATTGACCATCTGGTGCGGCAGGGTGGCCCAGAGGGCTTGTTGGCGCTTTTGCGCAAGTGCCAAGCTGACGAGCAACACCACCGTGATGAGGCGGCAGCTTTGGCGGGTCCTGCACGCCACTGGTTGTTGACGGCATGGTGTTGGATGGTGGGTTGGGGCTCTGAAGCCGCCGTTGTTTTGGCGCGCCGTGTTTGATGGGCGCCATGAAGGAAGCCTTTGACGATCAACCCCAGGAGATGCTGTCTTTGCAGCTGAGCGAACGCCAAACCCAACCGTCTAAGGCTTGATTTTGTCCCGCGGCAGTTGCCCATTCAGTGGAGACAGGCCTGGTTGATCATGCGAGAATCCAACATGAATAAATTTAAAATCTCGAAAATCAGGAACATGTCGGCTGGTTACTACGCCGTAGGTATCTTGGTTTTTTCGGCTGTCTTGGGCGTCCTGGCCGTCATCGTGGAATTGGTCAACCGAAACAGTTGACCTGTAGCCAGGCGTGTGACTTCACCACCGATGATGTCGTTCAAGCTCACAAAATTCCTGTGGTCGGGCCTTTGGGGGGCTTGGCTTGTGACCAGCACGGTTTGCTCAGCCGACACCTTCAAAATCCGCCCCGATGGGCCTGATGCCGAGCGTTTAGGCATCCAACAGGGCTACCCCGTGTGCCCGCAAGCCTTGACGCGTCCCGAGTGCCGGGTTGGAACATGGTCCGCCAACGACCAAGTGGCCAACCACTCGGTGGTCCGGGCATCTGCGCAGCCACTGCAATTACCGACCAGGGTGGGTGCGCCGCCCATCCTTTACCGTTGGGGTTTTTCTGGCAAGACGCTTGACGACTTTATGGCCGAAACCAAAACCACCGGCTTGATTGTCCTCAAAGAGGGGCAGGTGGTGGCAGAGCGCTACCAATACGATCGTCGCCCAGACATGCGTTTTCGATCCTTCTCCATGGCCAAAACATTCACCGCCATGCTGGTGGGCATCGCACAAGACAAAGGCATGATCCGCTCATTGGACGACAAGGCGGCAGACTACTGGCCAGAAATTTCAGCGTCTGCTTATGGTCAAACCCGCATTCGGAATTTGCTGCGCATGGCCTCTGGGGTGCCATTTCGAGAGTTGTACACGTGGACTCCCGATGACGACATCTGGGTGTGGGGCCGGGTGTTGAATCTGCCCGAAAATAGAATGCGCCCCGAGAAAATTGTTGAATACCTCAATACCAAAACCACCCGAGAAGTCGAACAAGGCTTGCGATTCAAATACGCCACGATTGAAACTGAAATCTTGGGCAGGGTGTTGACCCGGGCCACGGGCATGAGCATCAGCCAATTGACCGAGGAGTGGCTTTGGAAGCCCATGGGGGCTGAGTATGAGGCGCGCTGGTTGCTGGCGGGAACGGATCAGGGTGAAGGCACTGGCGGCAGTTTCAATGCCACTTTGCGCGATTACGCCCGGTTTGGAGTTTTGCTGGCCAATGATGGGCAACGCGACGGTGTGTCGGTGATCCCTCGGCAGTTTTTGTTGGATGCCACCGATCCAGCGCGTCAGCCTATGGCCTTTCGCCCTCGTGTGGCCACCCCCGGTCCAGGCTATGGGTACCAAACGTGGTTGATGCCGTTCAAAGAGCGGACATTCGCGCTCCAAGGGATACACGGTCAGCACATTTTTGTTCAACCCAAGTCGGGCATTGTGATGGTGCAAACTTCTGTGAACGACCAAGCCAGTGGTCGCCAAGACATGCGCCCTTACCAAATGCGCGATGCGCTTTGGGCTGGCATTCTCAAAAGTCTGGGTGGTGCCAGCGATTGAGTTCAGTTTTCGCCGCGCAATTCCACCCGCCTGATTTTCCCGGAGATGGTCTTGGGCAGCGTGTCTCTGAATTCGATCTCTCTGGGGTATTTGTAGGGCGCGGTTTGCGCTTTGACGAAGTTTTGAATCTCGACAGCCAGAGCCTCTGAAGCGGTGTAACCCTTGGCCAAGATGATGAAGGCCTTGACGATTTCTCCGCGCAATTCATCGGGTTTGCCAATCACAGCCGCTTCGGCCACGGCGGGGTGCTCGATCAGCGTGGATTCAACTTCAAAAGGGCTGATCCGGTAGCTGGAAGACGAGATGATGTCGTCCGAGCGGCCCACAAACCAGATGTAGCCGTCTGGGTCTCGTTTGGCGGTGTCGCCGGTGTAATACCAGCCATGTCGAAATGATTTCGCGGTGGTTTGGGGGTCGCCGTAGTAGCCCCTGAAAAGCCCCGGTGGGTGGGGGTCTGTGACCTTGACCGCAATATGGCCCACTTCACCATCGGCCACCACTTGACCGTCATCGTTGATCACGTCGACGTGCAAGCCTGGACAAGGTTTGCCCATCGAGCCGGGGCGGATGGCCATGCCCGGAAAGTTGGCGACGATGTTGATGGTTTCCGTTTGGCCATAACCGTCATAAATGTCGCAGCCTGTAGCCAGTTTCCAAGCCCGCATGGCCTCGGGGTTGAGGGGTTCACCTGCACCAAAACAGTGGCGAAGCGAGCTGAAATCAGCGCCTGACAAATCGGCTTTGGCCATGACGCGGTAGACGGTGGGCGGCGCACAAAATGTGCTCACTTTGTATTGGGCAATGATGTCCAAATGCATGGGCAGATCAAACCCTTCTCCGTCGTACAGCACGATGGTGGCGCCGGCGGTCAGTGGGGGGTACAAGAGGCCCCAGGCGGCTTTGGCCCACCCGGTATCGGTCAAGGTCCAGTGCACATCACTCTCGCGCAAGTCTTGCCAGTATCGCCCTGTGATCGAATGGGCCAAGGCATAGGCATGGTCTCTTTCGACCATTTTGGGCAGTGAGGTGGTGCCCGAGGTGAAATAGATGAGCATGCACTCATCCGAGCGTGTGCGCGGGATTTTTTGGCGGTCGATGGTGGGCGGTTGTGTCGCGCACATGTCTTCATACGAATGCCAACCGGCTTTGGTATCACCCACCAGTATTTTGTGCTGCAGGCTTGGGCAAACGGACTCGATTGATTCCAGGGCTTGTGCGTGCGGGGTGCCCACCACGGCCACCGATGCACCGGATCGGTTGACCCGGTATTCCAGATCTTTGGCTTTGAGTTGGTTGGTGCCAGGCATGGCAATGGCCCCGATCTTGGCGCAACCCAACAGCACAAAATACCACTGTGCAATGCGCGGGAGCACCACCAACACCGAGTCACCTTTGCCAACACCCAGAGCCAACAGAGCGTTGGCAAACCGGTTCGATTCACGTTCAAGGTCGCTGTAATGGTGGTGCGTGACGTTCTGGCCGCTTCGGTCAATGGCGATCAAGGCCAGCTTGTCATTCGTCTGTGCACGCTTGTCCACCACGTCAAAGCCAAAGTTGAAAAACTCTGGAACGGTGTACGAAAAATCGGCACGAGCAGCCTCGTAGTCAAACGCAGGAAACGGGGTTTTCATCGGTCAAATTTTGGATGGGAGTTTGTCAATGGCATTTTCGCGGATGCGCAAGATCAGCAAGGCCACAATGCCACTGGCAATGAGCCACATGGAGACATGGATCGCCTTTTGTGAAATCGCATACGTGATGCTGGAATAAGTCAGCCAAGCACAGACGGCACAAAAAACCAGAGGCAAGAGCGGATACAGCGGCACTTTGAAGGGTCTGACGGTCTGGCGGTCTGTTTGCCTCAACCAAATCAAGGACAGACCCACCAAAAATAAGAATCCCCAAAAAACAGGGGCTGTGAACTCGACCATGGCAGAGAAGCCATCGGCTTCTTGCGTGCCCAAGATGATCAAACCGATGCTGATGAGGGCTTGCAGCAGCAAGGCGGGTTTGGGGCTGCCGATCTCCAGTTGCCACTGACCCAATTTGCGCAAGGCCTTCCAGTCGCTGCCTACAGCGAAGTTGGTACGAGCGCCCACAAACATGGTGGCGTTGATGCTGGTCAAGGCTGCAATGGCGACGAACAAGCCTAAAGCTTTTTGCGCCCAAGGACCAAATGCCAAACCCAGCAGGTCGGCCGCTGCGGTTTTGCTCTGACTCAATCCATTCAAGCCAAGGCCCCAAATCAAGGCCACATTGACCAGCAAATAAATGGCGGACAAAGCGATCATGCTGGCCAGGATGACCCAGACCATGGTGCGCGGGCCGCCTTGCAATTCGGCTGAGATGTAGGCGGATTCGTTCCAGCCACCAAAGGTCAGCAAAACAAAGACCAAGCAAAGTCCCCACTGGGATGCGGCCGGTGCCTGAACAAACCATTGAACAGCGCCTGAAGCTGGGGCATCCACCCAAAAGCCCGCCACCACAATGGCCAACAAGCCGACGATTTCGGTCGCGGTCAGCCAGTTCTGGATTTTGGAGGAGGCGTGAATGCCCAGCAAATTGACCGCCGTCAGAAAAACCACAACGCCCAAAGCCCAGATGGCACTGGAATAAGCACCCAAGGGCACCAGTGTGCTCATGTAATCGCCAAAAACAAAAGCCAAAAGAGCGATTGAGCCCGTGTTAATGATGGTGGCGCGAGACCATCCGTAGATGAAAGAAAAATCACGCCCAAAGGCGCGCTTTAAAAAATGGTAATCACCGCCAGCACTGGGGTAAGCCGTGCACAACTCGGCGTAGCACAAGGCACCGATGATGGAAATCAGCCCCCCCGCCACCCACAGCACCAAGGCCCAGCCAGCGTCGCCACTGATGCCCGCCACCATCGACGGGGTTTTGAAAATGCCGGCGCCAATCACGATGCCAACGATCAGCGCGATGGCTGAAAGAGGGTGAAGCAAGCGCAGCATGTTGACGGGAGCGGTGTGGTCAGCGTTCATGGTCTGAGAAAAAAGTGAGAAAGTTCGAAAGAGCAGGAGATCACTGGCGAACGCCTTCAATGGAAGCATTTGTGAAGCCTGAACTCACGCTGCCGGTCATGCGCTTGCCCTCAACCCGTCCTGTGAAGGTGTGAACGGTTTGGTCTGGTGTGCTGAAGCGAAATTTGAGTTCTTCGCCCTGAAGTCTCGCGCCCATCAGCGCTTGGGTCACGCCGCCACGTGTCATGGTGCCGCCGATGTGCTGAAAGGTTTGGTTCATTTTCAAGCGCACAGGACCGCCTTCCAAGCCCGTGATGACCCAGTCACCTGACACCTGTGCCGGCACCATCCAGTAATAGGCGCGTGAGTACTCGTGTTGCATGGTCTCGTCAGGCTCCCAATCGCCCATGGTGAAGGCGTGCGACACCACGCGGGTGCCGGGCTTCATTTTGAGCAAAATGGGTCGAAGCTGAAGATTCAGGTGAGGCATCAGGTAAAGCGTGACGACTGTCGCTGAGGAGAAGTCCTCTTTGAAGATGTCGCCTGTGACGATGCGGACCTTGTTGCTCAGCCCCGCTTCATTGACTTTGCGGCGGGCAAACTGGGCCATGTCGGGGTTGTACTCAATGCCCACCGATTGCGCGCCAAACTTGCGCGCAGCCGTGATGGCAATGATCCCGTCTCCTGCCCCCAAGTCAAACAACCGGTCTTGTTCGGTGACTTTGGCTGCTGTCAGCATTTTGTCGATCAGACCTTCGGGTGTCGGAATCCAGATCACATCTTTGCCCGCCTGACCTCGAATGGGTTCATAGGCTGTGTTGGGGGTTTTGTTGTCCGAGGTCACGCTGGCTGTGGAAGCGTGTCCGCCCAACATGCAGAAGGCCAAAAAAGTGGCCGTCCAAAAAGGTTTCGTGTTCATCAAAGCTCCTGTTGAAAGGGTCATGTCCGATGGGTATTTCTATCAACACACCCCAAAAAAATTCAAAGCAATTAAACCATTGCCAAGCGTGTTGGTTGTTTCATTTGTTGGACAACATCGTTACGTGGAAACCCTAGGCTTGGCATTTTCTGTTCTGTGCGGATGCCATGGGCTGCTGAGGTTTTTTTATGGGTATCGATGGATTAAAAATTAGATTAAAAGAGTCATATTAAATCCTTCTCATCAATAACTACCACGTTGAAAATTCAATATCCATCAATGGAAACCCTTTATTTAAAGCTTTTTAAATAAAGGTTTTTTCATTCAATCGTTGGGTCTGAATCGGTGGGTTCAACTTGTAGAATCGGCGCCGTTTAACCCCATTGCCAATGCCTGAACTGGCGACATTAAAACTTTAATGGTCATCAGTTTCTGGTCTTGTGCAGATGCCCTTGAGGTTTTGTGTCTTCATGATTCACGCCTTTGTTTCTCATTAGACGAATCACATTTCATTCAGCCTGGATCATGAATAAAAGCATTGCGACCCGCCCCAATCCTTGGAGTTTTCTGCCATTTGCACTCACGATTTTCACGAGTGCTTTTTTGTTGTTTCAGGTTCAACCTTTGCTGAGCAAGCAAATCTTGCCGTGGTTTGGTGGCAGTCCTGCTGTTTGGACCACAGCGATGCTGTTTTTTCAGACTTTGTTGTGTTTGGGTTACCTGTATGCGCACGCCTTGGCCAAGGTGCCTTCTCGCCAAACACAGGCAAGGATCCACGTGTTTTTGTTGGTTCTTGCGGCCTTGTTGGCTTCTAGGGTGTTGCCCGGCACTGAACTGCGACCCGAGTCACCCGACTCACCGGTCTTTCAGGTGTTGTTGATTTTGGGCGCAAGTGTGGGTTTGCCATATTTTTGTTTGGCCACCACCGGTCCTTTGGTTCAGCATTGGTTCACCAGTACGGCGCATGCATCGTCTGTTTTTCGCTTGTATGCCTTGTCCAATGTGGGTTCATTCTTGGCCCTGTTGTCTTTTCCTTATGTGCTCGAGCCTTGGCTTGAGCAACAAGAAATGGGACAACTTTGGACCGCTGGTTTTTGGGTGTTCGCTCTGTTGTGTTTGCCGGTCGCGTTGGGGGCGTGGCAAAACAAGGTGCAGATCGGTGCTGCTTCCCACGGGGACGGCCCCGACTCCTCATCGCCCGTGGCCGCTGAACAACTGGGACATCCAGCCCAAACGTCTTTGAGGCAGCGTTTTTCATGGGTGGCGTTGCCCGCATTGGCTTCTCTGGTTTTCATTGCAGCCACGGATCAAATCAGCCACGACGTAGCGCCAGAGCCCAGGTTGTGGATTTCCACCCTGGGCCTGTACTTGGTCACCTTCATCCTGACTTTTGACCACCCCAGGTGGTACCGCCCCAAGTTGTTTGCCATCTTGAGCTTGGTGCTGCTGCTGGCCACCGCTGGTATCAGTGACATACCGCGGTGGTTGGGCATTGAGTGGGACTATGGCGTCAACGAAGTGCGATGGTCGCATTTCGCGCTGTTGTTTGTGGTGTGCATGTTGTGCCACGGCGAGCTCTATCGCAGAAGGCCTGTGGACACGCGTCGGCTGACCGAGTTTTACCTGTGCATGTCCGTTGGGGGGGCTTTTGGTGGTTTGTTCGTCACCTTGGTGGCGACCCAATGGTTTGACGATTACCACGAGTGGTTGATGGCCTTGATTTTGGTGGCCTTGTTGGCCTGCCATGTGTTGTTTCGCTCAGATTCACAGCGTCCTGGCTTGGCGGGGCGACTTGTGGGCGTGTTCACGGCCATCGTCATGGTGGCTTTGTTGGCGGTCATGCAAAACCCTTGGTCCTGGCGCGAGGTGCGCAAAGCGGACCGCACAGAAGTGCTGTTGGACCAAGACAGAAATTTTTACGGCACGGTTTCCGTCAAAGAGCGCCGATTTTTGAACGAACCCGAGCGCAACGACAGGGTGTTTTTCAGTGGCAATGTCACCCACGGTCAGCAGTTTTTGTCTGAGTCACTGCGCCATGTGCCGACCACTTACTACGCACGCGACAGCGGCATAGGCGAAACCCTGTTGTGGGCCATGTCGCAAAAGCCGAATCTTTCGGTCGCGCTCATCGGTTTGGGCGCCGGAACTTTGGCCAATTTTGCCCGCGAAGCGGATGCTTACGATTTTTATGAGATCAATCCTGCTGCCGTTCGATTTGCACAAGAATGGTTCGACAACTTGGCGTCGTGCAAGGCGCGTGAGCAAAATATTTTGCTGGGTGATGCGCGGCTGCGCATGGAGCAGTTGCCCAAAGACAAGCGTTACGACGTCATTGTTTTGGATGCGTTCACCGGCGGATCGGTGCCCATTCATTTGCTCACGCGAGAAGCCTTTCAGATTTACCGCGATCACCTCCAACCTGACGGCTACATTGCCATCAACATCACCAACGCCTATCTCAACCTGTACCCTGTCGTGAAGGCGCAGTCAGAGGGCTTGGGGATGGCGTTTCGTCACAAGTCCCAAGCCGCTGACGAGGTTCGCAACGTGCGCAGAAACTTGCACTTCATCATGACCCAGGATCAGGCTTACTTGAAGGCCTACCCTTCTGTGAACCGCGAGGTGCGTGACGCTGCGGGTCGTTTCCTGCGGCATGAACCTCAAGACCAACCCGGTTTGAGGTTGTGGACCGACCAATTCAGCAGCATTGCGCCCATTGCCAAATGAGGGCTTAAAGGCTGAATTTTTGTATTTTATTTTTGTATCAAATGCTTCTGAGATGTAAGGATTCGCCTTGATTTTTCTTGGTTGATCGAACGGGCTCGCTTACCATGGATTGGTTTTCACCTTCAACATCAAAAAACCAGGAGACAAACATGAAAACCCGTCGTCAAGCCCTGTTACAGGGAGCCAGTGCCGTTGCAGCTTTGGGTTTGGGGCACTTGCCTGCTTTCGCGCAAGCCATTCCAGACACTTTGAGGATTGTGGTGGGCTTTCCACCGGGGGGCACCACCGACGCATTTGCGCGTCGCATTGGTGAGAAACTGCGCGGTGTGTATGCGACGAACATCGTCATCGAGAACCGGCCAGGTGCGGGTGGCCAAATTGGTGTGTCCGCCTTGAAAGCCGCAGCAGGCGACGGCGCCACGATGTTGTACACACCTGCGTCCATGTTGACGGTGTACCCCCACTCCTATTCCAAACTGCCTTATTCCCAGGCCGATGTGGCGCCCATCAGCATTGGTCACGCCACCGACCATGCCTTCGTGGTGGGCCCGGCCGTACCTGTTGAAGTGACCAATTTGCGCCAGTACGTGGCTTGGGCCAAAGCCAACCCCGGCAAGGCCACGGTGGGCAATCCGGGTGCTGGCTCCATGCCGCATTTGTTGGCGGGGCGTTTTGCGCAAATTGCCGACATCCAATCTTTGAATGTGCCCTTTGCAGGTTCCGGCCCAGGCGTGCCGCAGCTTCTGGGTGGCCAAATCACGTCGATGTCATCCCCGCTGGGCGACTGGATTCAGCACCACGCCACAGGACGTGCACGCATTTTGGCCACGTCGGGCCCAAATCGCTCCACCTTTGTGGCCAACGTGGCCACCTACAAAGAGCAGGGCTTTGACGAACTGGTCATGCGCGAATGGTTTGGTTTCTTTTTGCCCGCCACGGCATCTGCCGCTGTGCGTGACCGAGCCTCTCACTTGCTGCGCGCCGCACTGACGCAGCCCGATGTGGCCGAAGCCGTGGCGCCTTTGGCTGTCCAAGTCACGCCCACCACGCAGGAGCAGTTTGCGGAACGCATGAAGGCCGACACCGAGTTCTCTGGCCGATTGGTCCGGGCCCTGGGTTTCCGCGCCGACTCTTGATTGTGGGGGCGGGTTGACGTCCGCCCCATCAAGCGGCGCCTGAGTCAGGCGCCCTTTTTTTCGCCGTCACCAGAGTGTTGCGCTTGGACAAGGTTCACCGGTTGCGGCTGATGAAGTTGTTCCGTTGCTTTTTCAAGCCAAACCCGCAAAGCAGCCAACTGGTCTTTTTGACTGAATGAGCAACTTTCTTCACTGAACAAGGCACTCGACTCTATGCGGTCGAGCAGCCCATGCAGCACATCACCGTAGCGGTGCGGCAAATTCAACTGGCTTGCCTCCAGGCGCCAAATTCGGATCAGTTGGGTGGTGGTGTCGCCTTGCTCGCACTGCCTCAGGGCCTGCGTCATGGCGTCCAGCGGGTTTGAGTTCTGGTTCATCTTCAAAAGTGGCTGGGTTGAAGTTGTTTTCGAAGCGACAATCATGCCCCATGAAAGTTCCAACGATGAAACCCATGCGCCTGGAGGACATTTTGTTCAGCCAGGGCTTTGGCACCCGCCGTGTCTGTGCTGGACTGATCCAGCAAGGGCATGTGCAAGTTCAGGGCCAGACCGTGGTCGATGCGGGCGAGTTTTTTGACCTCGAGGGGCTGCGTTTCAAGGTGCAGGGCGATGACTGGCCCTTTGCTGCGCAGGCCTATGTGATGCTGAACAAACCTGCAGGAACCGAGTGCTCTCAAAAACCGTCAACCTGGCCCAGCATTTACACCTTGCTGCCACCGCCTTTGCGCCAGCGCCCCCAAAAAGCCGCAGTGCAAGGGGTTCAGGCGGTGGGGCGGCTGGACCAAGACACCACCGGTCTTTTGCTGTTGACCGACGACGGCAATTTCATCCACAAAATGAGCTCTCCTAAACACCATGTGCCCAAGGTCTATGAAGTCACCACCAAGCACCCCATTACCGCGGAGATGGTGGAAAAATTGCTCAGCGGCGTGGTGCTGGACGATGACCCCAAGCCCGTGAAAGCTGCAGCTTGCGAGGCGATGGCTGAGTTGCACCTCAAGCTGACGCTCACCGAAGGCAAGTACCACCAGGTCAAACGCATGTTGGCGGCGGTGGGCAACCGGGTGGAAGGGCTGCACCGGTCACGTATTGGCGGTTTGGAGTTGAACGACTTGGCGCCGGGGCAATGGCGCTGGCTTACTGAGGAAGATTTGAGTTTGCTCAAACCTTGAGGTTTTTCAAAAAGCTCTCAATGGCTTGATTCACCGCCAAGGGCTGGTCACGGTGGGGGGAATGACCGCAGCCTGCCAGTTTGAGCCGTTGGGTCTGCGGTACATGGCGCGCAATCTCGTCAATTTGCGCCATGCTGCCATAGGGATCCTCCACGCCTTGAATGGCCAGCATGGGTGCGCTGACCGTGGCCAATGGGTCTCGAATGTCAAAGCTGCGAAAGCTTTCGCTCAGCCAGACATCGTTCCACTGCCAAAAGGCGCAGTCCACGTCTGCATGGAAGGGCTGGAGGCGTTCACGCAATGAGCCCTTTTCAAACGCTTCGCGGGCCACTTGGATGGCCTGAATCGACATGTCCTCGACCATGACATGGGGCGCCATGGCGATGCAGGCTTGGACATCGCGGTGTGCTGCGTGCAGCAAGGCGATGGTTCCACCATCCGAATGGCCGATCAGAACCGGTTTTTGAACACCCCAACGGTCCAGCAATTCGGGCAAGACCAGCTGCGCTTCGCGGTGCATGTAGTCTGGCTGAAGACGACCGCTTCGAAGGCGACCGTCTGGGCTTTGTTGGGCTGGCCCCCGCACATCGGCCACGGCGTCGGATTGGCCATAGCCTTGCCGAGAATAGACCCAGCCAGCGCAGCCGAGTTGTTGGCACAGGCTTCTTGGCCAGTCACGCCACATGCGCACACTGCCCAAGCCTTCGTGCAAAAAAACCAGAACAGGGCGTTCTTGGCCCGCTGGTGCTGGGATGAACTGGGTCTCCAGCTGGATGCCGAATACGTCTGTTTTTTCACTCGCGGGCAAATGCATCGCAGGGGCTTTCAAATTCAAGGGGGACGCGCTATTTTGAGGGCGTTTCGAGTGGCGCCGTGAAGCACCCGCAACGCGCTGGGCTGTTGTCAGCTGTTAAGCTTTGAGGCATGAAGTTGTTGATCGATTCGTTTTGGCGTGCTGGCGCATATTGCCTTCATCCCCGTGTCATCGGCTTGTCGCTGTTGCCCTTGGTTTTGATGGTCGCCCTGTCATGGTTGCTGGGCTACTTGTATTGGGATGCCGCCATCGCGTTGGTGCGCACTGGGCTCGACGCTTCCAGTTGGCTTGACACCGTGTGGCGCTGGTTGGAAGGGGTGGGCTTGCCCGATTTGAAGGCGGTCGTGGCGCCTTTGGTGGTGATTTTTCTGATCACCCCCTTGGTGGTCGTCGTTTGCCTGGTGCTGGTGTCTTGGCTGATGACGCCGGCCTTGGCCCGCATGGTCGCCCAAAGACGGTTTGCCGAACTTGAGCGCAAGCATGGCGGAAGTTTGCTGGCGGGTTTGGGTTGGACCTTGTGGTCGGTCTTGTTGGCCTTGGGGGCCTTGTTGATCACCTTGCCCATGTGGCTGGTGCCGCCTTTGGCCATGTTGCTGCCCGCCTTGATTTGGGGGTGGTTGACTTACCGCATCATGGCTTTTGATGTGTTGGCCGAGTTTGCCAGCGCCTCAGAACGGCAAACCCTGTTGTCGCGCCACCGCATGAGCCTTTTGGGTATGGGCGTGATCACCGGCATGATGGGCGCAGCGCCCAGCTTGGTTTGGGCCTCAGGCGCCTTGTTTGTCGCTGCTTTTGTGATCTTGGTGCCTTTGGCGATCTGGATCTACACCCTGGTTTTTGCGTTTGCATCTTTGTGGTTTGCACATTACGCCTTGAGTGCCTTGCACGACCTGCGCCTAGAGGCACCGCACGCCTTTGCTGGCGAGATTTTCCCTGCGCAGCCTGTCTCGCCGCACGCTGAGGCCCGTTTGGCCGCCGGTGTTGCGCACGGGCTGAGCAACACCCCCAAAACCGATGTGACCGATGTTGATCCTCGGCGCGGCCCTTGAGCCCCTTGTTCTCCTTCACCTGACCTCACCCAGCACCATGACCCCTCACTTTGGACTGATCATCATTGGCGACGAAATCATGTCCGGCAAGCGCCAGGATAAACATTTGCCTAAAGTCATCGAGCTGATGACCGCCCGCGGCTTGAACCTGAACTGGGCTGAATACATCGGCGATGACCCCGGTCGCATCACAGCGACCCTTCAGCGGGCCTTCGAATCGAACGACGTGGTCTTCAGCTGCGGCGGTATCGGTGCGACCCCGGACGACCACACCCGCCAATGCGCAGGACGGGCGCTGGACATGCCATTGGCATTGCATCCAGAAGCCAAGGCGTTGATTCAAGAGCGCATGCAGGACACCGCCAAAGAGCAGGGCGTTGCCTATGAGCCCGAGCGAGCCGACAACATCCACCGTCTGAACATGGGTGTGTTTCCGCTAGGGGCGACCATCATCCGCAACCCTTACAACAAAATTCCAGGTTTCAGTTGCCAAGGTGCTGCCGGAGGCCGCGTTCATTTTGTGCCCGGTTTTCCTGTCATGGCTTGGCCCATGATCGAAGCGGTGCTGGACACCCAGTACAGCGCCCATTTCCGTTTGAATGCTTATGTCGAAAAGTCGGTGATCATCTTGGGTGCGATGGAGGCCACTTTGACCCCGCTGATGGAGGGCATTGAGGCGGCGCACCCCGAGGTCAAAGTGTTCAGTTTGCCCAGCGTGGACCATCCCCAATGGGGGCGTCACATCGAGTTGGGTGTCAAGGGCGAGCCCGCTGCGGCCGATCGCGCCTATGTGGACCTGAGGCAAGGCTTGGCGGCTTTTTCTCTGCAATATGGCCCAGAATTGGTGCGTTGATTGTGTTTGCACCAAAATAACGCATAAAAGCACAAACTTGGTGCATTTCTGGGCATGACCCGTCGGGCTATCGCCTCTTGGGCCCCACTTGTTCGCGCTCTCGGGTGCAAACGGAGTCCATGCCCGCGCTTTTTTCTGCAGCGCAAGCCCTGAATTGGACGCGCTCAGGGCACAATCTCAGGCTGTTCGGGTGTGCGCATAGGGCCGAGTTGGCACAAAAACTGCAACACTTGTGAGCAAGCTTTTTTAATCCCTTTCCATTCAGGAGAATTTGATGGCCAAGACCGTCGCAGACGTGATGAACATGGTGAAAGAGAACGAAGTCAAGTTCGTTGACTTCCGCTTCACCGATACCCGTGGCAAATGGCAGCACATCACTGCGCCCGTGTCGCAGTTTGACGAAAGCAAGTTCGAAGACGGTCAAGCGTTTGACGGCTCTTCGATCGCGGGCTGGAAAGGCATTGAAGCTTCGGACATGTTGTTGATCCCTGACCCCAACAGCGCCATCATCGACCCTTTCTTCGAAGAAGTGACCTTGGTGTTGATCTGCGACGTGATCGAACCTACCGACGGCAAGGCCTATGAGCGTGACCCACGTTCCATTGCCAAGCGCGCTGAGACTTACCTCAAGCAATCGGGTCTGGGCGACACCGCCTACTTTGGTCCTGAGCCAGAATTTTTCTTGTTTGACGAAGTGCGTTGGAGCACCGAGCCCAACAACACGTTCTACGCCATCGACGAAGCCGAAGCCCCGTGGAACAGCGGCACCAAGATGGACGGCGGCAACAAAGGCCACCGCAACCGAGTCAAAGGGGGCTACTTCCCCGTGCCTCCCGTCGACAGCACCCACGACATGCGCAGCGAAATGTCGCTGATCTTGGAATCCGTGGGCATCCCGGTTGAAGTGCACCACCACGAAGTGGCCGGCGCGGGCCAGTGCGAAATTGGCACCCGTTTCTCCACCTTGGTCGAGCGCGCTGACTGGACGCTGCTGCAAAAGTACGTGATCCACAACGTGGCCAATGCTTACGGCAAAACCGCCACCTTCATGCCCAAGCCTTATGCGGGCGACAACGGCTCCGGCATGCACGTGCACCAGTCCATCTGGAAAGACGGCAAGAACCTGTTCGCAGGCAATGGCTACGCCGGTTTGTCTGAATTCGCGTTGTTCTACATCGGCGGCATCATCAAGCACGCCCGCGCCCTGAACGCGATCACCAACCCCGGCACCAACAGCTACAAGCGTCTGGTTCCTCACTACGAAGCCCCGGTCAAATTGGCTTACTCGGCCAAAAACCGTTCGGCATCGATCCGCATTCCCAACGTGGCCAGCGACAAGGGTCGCCGCGTGGAAGCCCGCTTCCCCGATCCATTGTGCAACCCTTACCTGGGCTTTGCGGCCTTGTTGATGGCGGGCTTGGACGGCGTGGAAAACAAGATCCACCCCGGCGAGGCCGCGACCAAAGACTTGTACCACCTGCCACCAGAAGAGGACAAGTTGGTGCCCACAGTTTGCTCCAGCTTGGACCAGGCTGTGGATGCCCTCAACGCCGACCGCGCCTTCTTGACCAAAGGTGGCGTTTTCACGGATGCTTGGATCGACGCTTACATCGACTTGAAGATGCAAGAAGTCAACCGCAGCCGCGTGGAAGTGTCGCCAGTTGAGTACGACATGTACTATTCGCTCTGATGGGGAAATGTGCTTTTGCACGTCCCGTGCAATAGGCGCAAAGGACGGCTTCGGCCGTCCTTTTTTTCTGGTTCAATGTGGTTTTGATGGTGGCACTGCCCGTTCGCACCGGAGTCCGTTCATGCACAAGCTTCGACGTCTTCATCCCGTTTTCAACATGTCCCAGCTGATGGCTCTGGGCTTCGGTGTGTCTGCTGCCATCAGCACCTGTGCGTGGGCTCAAGAGGCGATTTACCGTTGCGGTCACGAATACACCAATGCCCCCCGTGATGTTCGCCAATGCGAACGCATGGCGGCACAGGCCGTGACGGTCATCACCGGAACGAGGCCTTCTCCCCCTCGCGCAGTTGCCGCCGCGCCCAGCACCGCTGCCACTGAAGTGCGCACCAGCCCGGAGACCGCCCGTTCTGCACAACCACAACAAGCCGAGCGTGACCTGCACGCCCGCACCATTGTGGGACAGGAATTGGACAAAGCGCGCCAGCAACTCACCCTCTTGGTGCAGGAGTACAACGATGGGGAGCCGGTCAAATGGGCCTCTGAGAGCCGGCACCACCAAAGGTACCTGGACCGCGTGACTGCACTCAAGGCATCGATTGAGCGCACGCAGCGCGACATTGACAGTTTGCAACGTGAGCTTGACCGCCGTCCCGTGGTGGCCAGCACCCGCGCGCCATGAATAAAACTGCTCGTTTTATGGCCTTTGACTTGTTGGCCACCCCTGTGGCGGTGATGCAAGGCCAAGGGCAGATCCGTTTTGTCAATGCGGCCTTGGAAGACGCTTTGGGCATGTCACGCCGTACGCTGTACGACATGCACCTGCCTGATTTTTTTGTGGATCCCCAGCCGCTTGTGTCCGCTTTGGTGGGGGCTCAGTCGAATGAGTTTGCGGCCTTGCGTTACGAGGCTCAGTTGCGGCGTTTGAACCACGAAGACTCTTGGCCCGTGCACGTGATCGTGGCCCCCACGGATGAGCCCGATGAGGTGATCGTGGAGTTGCTGCCCGTTGAGCAGCAAACACGGCAAGAACGCGAGGAGCGGCTGCTGGACCAGGCTCAGGCCAACAAAGAGCTGATCCGCAATTTGGCCCACGAGATCAAAAACCCGCTGGGGGGTATTCGGGGGTCGGCCCAATTGCTGGAGATGGAGCTGGACAACAAGGAGTTGACGGAGTACACCCAGGTGATCATCCACGAGGCCGATCGCCTGCAAACCCTGGTGGACCGCTTGCTGGCGCCTCACCGCAGGCCACATGTCGTTGGTGATGTGAATATCCACGAAGTGTGCGAGCGTGTGCGTGCCCTGATACTGGCCGAGTTTCCCCGTGGACTGAAGGTGGTGCGCGACTACGACATCTCGATTCCAGAGTTTCGCGGTGACCGTGAGCAGCTGATTCAAGCGGTGCTCAACATCGCACACAACGCAGCGCAGGCACTGCAAGAGCGCATGCTGACCGGTGATGGCCAGATCACCCTGCGCACCCGAATTTTGCGACAAGTCACTTTTGGCAAGCAGCGTTACCGCCTGGCATTGGAATTGCATGTGATGGACAACGGGCCTGGTGTTCCAGACTCGATCAAGGACCGCATTTTCTTCCCGTTGATTTCGGGGCGAGAAGGTGGATCTGGCCTGGGGCTGACGTTGGCGCAAACTTTTGTGCAACAGCACCACGGCATGATCGAGTGTGACAGCGAGCCCGGCCGGACGGATTTCAAAATTTTGATCCCGTTGCCCTGAAAGCACATGCCTGTGAACACTGAAAGCGTGACGTTGATGAAGCCGATCTGGATCGTAGACGATGACCAATCCATTCGCTTTGTGCTTGAAAAAGCACTGTTGCGCGAGGGACTGCCCACCCGCAGTTTTACCAACCCGCGAGAGGTGATGAAAGCCTTGGAGGCAGAAAGCGAAGGGCCTCAGGTGTTGGTCAGTGACATCCGCATGCCGGGTGGTTCGGGCCTGGATTTGCTTGCCGCCATCAAGCAGCGCATGCCCGGCTTGCCGGTCATCATCATGACCGCGTTCTCCGATCTGGACAGCGCCGTGTCGGCTTTCTCCAGTGGCGCGTTTGAGTACCTGCCCAAGCCGTTTGATTTGCCCAAGGCGGTCGAGCTGATTCGCCGCGCCGTAGGCGAGAGCCAACGCGAAGATGTGACCGAAGAAAAGATGACCGACGCGCCCGAGATGCTGGGCCAAGCGCCCGCCATGCAGGATGTGTTCCGAGGCATCGGCCGTTTGGCGCAAAGCCATGTCACGGTGCTCATCACCGGCGAGTCGGGTTCGGGCAAAGAGCTGGTGGCGCATGCGCTGCACAAACACTCGCCGCGGGCCAACCAACCTTTTGTGGCCATCAACACAGCTGCCATCCCCAAAGACTTGCTGGAGAGTGAACTTTTTGGCCATGAGCGTGGCGCGTTCACAGGTGCGCAAGCTTCGCGCCGAGGGCGTTTCGAGCAGGCCGATGGCGGCACACTGTTTCTGGACGAAATCGGCGATATGCCTTTTGACCTGCAAACCCGTTTGCTGCGCGTCTTGTCCGACGGCAACTTCTACCGCGTGGGCGGACACAGTGCGGTCAAGGCCAATGTGCGTGTGATCGCCGCCACCCACCAAGACCTGGAGCAGCGCGTCAAAGAAGGGGTCTTTCGCGAAGACCTGTACCACCGCCTCAATGTCATTCGCCTGCGTTTACCCGCACTGCGTGAGCGGCGCGAAGACGTGCCTGCTCTGGCGCGCTACTTCTTGCAGCGCAGTGCACAGCAGTTGGGCGTGGAGCCCAAACGCATGGACGATGCTGCGCTGGAGCGTCTGAGTCACTTTCAGTTTCCCGGCAATGTGCGCCAGTTAGAAAACATTTGCCATTGGCTGACTGTGATGGCGCCCTCGCAGCTCATCGAAGTCAAGGATTTGCCACCTGAAGTTTTGGAGGCGGGACCTGTGCCGGGTTCGCCAGCGCGTTTGTCTGTGGCCGGGCCCGGTGAAGTTGAGGGGATGGCGCCTTCGGATGCCCTGGCCCATCCAGGTGCCATTGATTTCGGCGGGGCCAGCAGGGGCGGGGCTTTTTGGGACGCAGGTCTGGAACAAGAGGCCTTGGCCCTGTTGAATGCAGGCCGCACCGATGTGTGGGATGTGTTGACCCGGCGTTTCGAGACCAGTTTGATTCAGGCGGCTTTGGCCACCACACGGGGTCGACGGATTGAAGCGGCCCAAAAGCTGGGCATCGGCCGCAACACCATCACCCGCAAAATTCAGGAACTCGGTATCGACGAGGCCTGACGGTTGAACGGCCCACGGGCCATTGCACCTGTTCAGGCGAACGGGTCTTGCAACACCACATCGCCCAGGGGCTTGGCCACACAAGGCAGCACGCAGCCCTCGGCTTTTTCCTCGGCCGTGAGACCGGGCCACGCCATGTCGTAGTGCACCTGGCCCGAGACCAGTTGGCCCATGCAGGTTCGACAAGTGCCCGATCGGCAGGAGCTGGGCCATTGCAGGCCGCCTTGTTCCAGAGAATCGAGCAAACTTTGTGTTTTCCAGGCGTCAAAGTGGCCCCCGTCAGGGGCGATGCGGGCATTAAAAAAAGGGATTTCAAAGGACATGGTTCGCGAGTGTAGCGGTCTTGGTTCATGGCACTGCGCTCAAGGCGCTTGGGTTGGCTGGATGTTCGCGCTGGGCATGTGCGACAGATGTTGGCGGTCTGCTGTGCCAAGATCAATCCGTTCAGATTTGGAAGACCCTGTGACCAAGCCACCGCACCGCCCAGCACCATCTGCCCAAGCCCGTTGGTGGGGGTCCGGCATCGCCTTTGCCGTTCTGGCCATGGCCAGTTTGAGCTTCAGCGATGCCACCAGCCAATGGGTTTTGCTCAGCGTCTCGCCCGTGATGGTGCTGTGGTTTCGCTACGCGGTGCAGGCGCTGGGCACCACCCTGGTGTTGGGCCCGCTGCGGGGGCGAGCCATGTGGCGTGCGCACAGCCTGCGCTGGCAGTTGCTGCGCGGCTTGCTCATGGTCTCGTGCAGCTTGTTGGCCTTTTACTGCTTGCAGCGCATGCCGGTGGCCGAGTTCACCGCCACCGTCATGCTCACGCCACTGGTGCTCACAGCCTTGGCCCGCTTTGTCATGAAGGAGCAGGTCTCGCCGTTGCGCTGGCTCATGGTCTTGGGCGGGTTGATGGGGGCCATGCTGGTCATCCGTCCGGGTGGGCAGGTCGACAGCTCGGTGGGCTGGATGGCGCTCACGGTGGTGTTGACTTACGCGGTGTTTCAAGCCGTGACCAGCCACATGACGCGCACCGAAGACCCGGCTGTGATGCAGCTGTACACCGGCTGGGTGGGGTGGGCCGTGAGCACCCTGCTGGTGCTCAACGCCTGGGTCACACCGCAAAGTGGGCAGGAATGGGTGCTGCTGCTGTTGGTGGGCCTGGCGGCCACGCTGGGCCAATACCTGTTGATCGTGGCTTTTTCCAAAGCGCCGGCATCGGTGGTTTCGCCTTTCTTGTACACCGGGGTGGGTTTTTCCACCTTATTGGGCTGGTGGTTGTTTGACCACATACCCGACGCTTTGGCCCTCACGGGCATGGGCTTGGTGGTGTTGTGCGGCGTCGTGTCGGGTCGCACTCAGGGCGCCCGAAAACCCTGATCAATCAAAGCTGAGGTGAGATGAACGGTGCCGTGGCAGACCACCGCACTGGGGTCTTGAATGCCAGAGCTTGTTCGGTAAATGGGTGCACAAAGGCCAGTTCTTGTGCGTGCAGCAGCAAGCGCGGGCTCAGCACCTTGATGTCTGGCGGTGCGTACAGCGAGTCGCCCAGCATCGGGTGGCCAATGCTTTGCAGGTGCACGCGCAACTGGTGGGTGCGGCCTGTCACGGGTTCGAGCTCGATCAGGCTGGCGCTGTCGCTGGTTTGCAGGGCACGCCAGCGGCTGCGGCTGGCTTTGCCGTCAGGGTGAATGATGTGCAGCGGGCGACGTTCCCAGTCGAGCAGGATCGGGCCGTCGATGGTGCGCCAGCCGTCGTCGTCCGTCTCCACGGCAGATTGTGTTTGCGCGGGCTGACCTGTCACCACCGCCAGGTAGCGTTTTTTGACCTGACGGGTTTCAAACAGCTTGCTCAGACGGCGTTGGGCCTCAATGCCCCGGGCCATGAGCAGCAAGCCCGAGGTGTCCTGGTCCAGGCGGTGCACGATGAGCGCGTCTGGGTAGCGGCCCTGCACCCGCTTGGACAGGCAGTCTTGTTTGTCTGGGCCGCGTCCAGGCACAGACAGCAAGCCGCTGGGTTTTTCCAGCACCAGCAGGTGCTCGTCTTCGTGGATCGGGGTCATGCGGGGCAGGTCAGGCGAGCAGGGCGCTTGACCTGAAAAATCACTTGTCTTTGACTTTGCCGCGGGGGGCCACAAAGGTGGATGGGGCCATCGGGCGGTCGGAGGTGAAGGTCTTGGGGGGCGCGGTGTCCTTCTTTGGCTTCTTGGCCATTTTGTTGCTGCGTTGTTCGCCTTTGGCCATGGTGTTTCCTTGGGTTGCATCCCGACTTGGGAAGCTTGGATGTTAAAGCACAAAGCCGCAGAATCTGCGGCTTTGTGGCGGAGTCAAGCCTGCCCGCCATGGGCGGGCACGGTCATTATTTGACTTCGGTCACGAACTGCGCGGTGGGGCGTCGCACTTTTTTCAGGTTGGCCAACCAGTCGCCTTCGGCCGCGCGGTAGCCCAGGGGCACGATGACCACGCTGCGCAGGCCGCGAGCGCTCAGGCCCAAAATTTCGTCCACGGCTTTCGGGTCAAATCCCTCCATCGGGGTGGCGTCGACTTCTTCAAAAGCCGCAGCGATCAGGGCTGCCCCCAAGCCGATGTAGGCTTGGCGCGCGGCGTGTTGGTAGTTCACTTCCGGGGTGCGCTCAGGGTAGTTCTTGAGCAGCATCTGGCGGTAGTTTTCCCAGCCTTCGTTGGTGCCGCCGCGCTGGGCGTTGGTCAGGTCAAACATCATGTTGATGCGCTCGGCCGTGTAGTTGTCCCAAGCGGCAAACACCAGCAGGTGCGATCCGTCGGTGATCTGGGCCTGGCCCCAGGCCTTGGGCTTGATTTGCTCGCGCACAGCAGGGTTGGTCACCAAGATGATTTCAAACGGCTGCAGACCGCTGGAAGTGGGTGCCAGGCGGGCGGCTTCGATGATGCGGTCGACCTTGTCTTGGGGCACCACTTTCGCCGGGTCCATTTTTTTGCAGGCGTAGCGCCATTCGAGTTTGTTCAGCAAGTCAGACATGGGGGTTCCCTTGGGGGTTAAAAGATGCGCGATTGTGCAGGAAGACGCCGGCTCCAGGTGTTGCGTTGGCGCAAGCCAATGCCCCGGACTCAGACGCGCTGCCAAGTACCCGTGGGCAGGCCCTCCAGGTTGTAGGGCCCCACGGCGGTTCGGATCAGGCGCAGCGTGGGCAGGCCCACGGCGGCGGTCATGCGGCGCACTTGGCGGTTGCGGCCTTCTCTGATGGTCAGTTCCAGCCACGCTGTGGGAATGCTCTGCCGTTCACGAATTGGCGGGTGGCGCGGCCAAAGGTCGGTAGGCGGGACCACTGCGCTGGCGCGGGCGGGCAGGGTGGGGCCGTCGTTCAGCGTCACGCCACTGGCCAAGGCGGTGAGCGCTTGGTCGCTCACCACGCCCTCCACCTGCACCAGATAGGTCTTTTCCATCTTGAAGCGTGGGTCGGCGATGCGGGCTTGCAAGGGACCCTCGTCGGTCAGCAGCAGCAAGCCTTCGCTGTCCGCGTCCAACCGACCCGCCACGTACACCTCGGGCAGGTCAATGTGGTCCTTGAGCCCACGCCAGCGTCCTTCGGGGGTGAACTGGCTGAGCACACCATAGGGCTTGTTGAAGCGGATCAGCATGGGTTTGAGGGTATCAGGTCGGTTAGCATCCCCCGCATGAGTACCCAGTATGAATGCCTGAAAAGCGCCGACCTGTATGCCGAGGCCTTTGGCATCGATTCGCCTAAAACCCTGTTGGGCAAAGACGTCTGGCCGCGCCAGACGGGGTTCTTCATCCGCAAATTTTTTCAGGCTTCTGAGCCAGTCGCTGTGTCCCCGTCGGAGCCCCCATCGCAGGCCTGTGCAGAGGAAGAGCCCATCGTTTCAGCACCTGCTAGCCCCGGGGTACTGGAATTGGCCCAAGGCCAGTATGGCTTGGTGCCCACATGGGTCAAATCGGCCTCAGACGCCAAGCTGCGGTCCACCAAGTTGGCCGTGACCCGCTATGAAACCATGAGCACGGCCACGGCCACGCGGGAGTCCTGGCTGAAAGGCCAGCGCTGCATCATCCCGATGCAAGCGTTTTTGGAAAACGACTGGCGCAGTCGCAAAGCCGTGCCCACACGCATTGCAAGGGTGGACGGTCAACCCATGGGGGTGGCGGGGCTGTGGGAACGCTGGACCCAAGGCGATGAGGAAATCATCAGCTTCACCCTGCTCACGGTGAACGCCAACAGCCACGCCTTGATGAACCGCTATGGCCAAAACGGCAATGAAAAACGCATGCCCGCGATCTTGAACGAGGGCGCCTACAGCGCCTGGCTCAACGCCCCCATCGACAAAGCCCGTGAGTTCATGCGGGCCTACCCGGCCCACTTGCTGTTGGCCAATCCTGTGCAGAAAAAATAAGCGGTGCGGGGCTGGTCATCGCCATCCGACCTGACGTGCGGGCTCAGCCCAAGCGAGCCCGATGGCGTGCAATCTGCAGGCGCACTTGCGCGGGTGCTGTGCCGCCCAAGGTGTTGCGGGCATGGAGCGAGCCTTGCAGGCTGAGCGGACCGAACACATCCGCTTCGATGCGTCTGTCGAACTGTTGCAAGGTGGCCAGCGGCAGCTCTGACAAATCCACACCCAGACCTTGGGCGGTTTTGACGGCATGGGCCACCACTTCGTGCGCATCGCGAAAGGGCAGGCCTTTCTTGACCAAGTAGTCGGCGAGGTCGGTCGCGGTGGCGTAGCCTTTTTTCACAGCGGCTTCCATGGCGGCGGCGTTGACGTTGATGCCGCCTTCTTTTTGGCCGGTGACGGGGTTGATTTGTCCGCCCACCATTTCGCTGAAGATGCGCAGCGTGTCTTTGAGCGTGTCCACCGTGTCAAACAGCGGCTCTTTGTCTTCCTGGTTGTCCTTGTTGTAGGCCAAGGGCTGGCCCTTCATCAGGGTGATCAGGCCCATCAGGTGACCGACCACACGGCCGGTTTTGCCGCGTGCCAGTTCGGGTACGTCGGGGTTTTTCTTCTGCGGCATGATGGAACTGCCGGTGGTGAAGCGGTCGGCGATCTTCACAAAACCGAAGTTCTGGCTCATCCACAAAATCAATTCTTCCGAGAAACGGCTGATGTGCACCATGCACAGCGAAGCTGCGGCGGTGAACTCGATGGCGAAGTCGCGGTCGCTCACGCCGTCCAAGCTGTTTTGGCACACCTGTGGCTGGCCGTGTTCATCGACCATGCCCAGTGAGCGGGCCACGCGTTCGCGGTCCAGTGGGTAAGTGGTGCCCGCCAAGGCGGCACTGCCCAGCGGCAGGCGGTTGGTGCGGCGGCGCACGTCGCGCATGCGCTCGGCATCGCGGCTGAACATTTCCACATAGGCCAGCAAATGGTGTGCAAAGCTCACCGGTTGGGCCACTTGCAGGTGGGTGAAGCCGGGCAGGATGACCTCGACGTTCTGCTCGGCCACATCCACCAGTGACTGTTGCAGGTCACCCAGCAAATCGATGATCAGGTCCATCTCGCCGCGCAGCCACAAGCGCACATCGGTGGCCACTTGGTCATTGCGGCTGCGGCCGGTGTGCAGGCGCTTGCCCGCGTCGCCCACGAGTTGCGTCAGGCGCGCTTCGATGTTCAGGTGCACGTCTTCGAGATCGAGCTTCCACTCGAAAGCACCGGTTTCGATTTCCTGCGTGATCTGCGCCATGCCGCGCTGGATGTCGGCCAGGTCGCTGGCGCCAATGATCTGTTGCGCGGTCAGCATCTCGGCGTGGGCCAGGCTGCCGGTGATGTCGGCTTGCCATAGGCGTTTGTCAAAGAAGACGCTGGCGGTGTAACGCTTGACCAACTCGCTCATGGGTTCAGAAAAGAGCGCGGACCAGGCTTGGGATTTGGTGTCGAGTTGGTTTGTCATAGGTCTGGGATTTTATCGGGCGGGCAGTCGCCACCCGAAAACCGATGGCGAACCCCTGTGTTCAACCCGTGTGGCGAAGCCCCGCCGCGGTCCCGTTGATTGAGAAGCCAATGCCGCGCTGCACCCGTTCGTCGGCCAAGCCGGCGTGGTCGTGGCGGACCAGCTCGACTTGCAGGTGATGCAGCGGGTCAATGCAGGGAAAGCAGTGGCGGATCGCGCGATCGAGCGCCGGGTCGCTGGGCAAGCGGTCCAACAAGAGAATGGCTTCGACCAGGGGCCGCTCGCTGCCTTGGTTTTCGCTTTTGGGGGTGGCGTGGGTCTTGGCATGCGGGGGCATGGGGAGCAATGAGGCGACCTGTTTCATGGGGGGGATCAAAAAAGCTGACCTGAAAGGGCTTTGGAACGGTGTCAATTTCCCTTGACGTCATGCTAGCATTGCTCGAAGAGACAATTTGACCCTTTGATTTCATTGTGATGCGATCAAAATTTTTTTCAGAAAGCCCGCTGTGACCGAGCCGAAACAACCCCACATCGTCATCGCCACCCGTGAGAGCCGTTTGGCTTTGTGGCAAGCCGAACACGTCAAATCCTTGCTTGAGGGGCTGGGCTGCACGGTCAAATTGCTGGGCATGACGACCCAAGGCGACCAGATTTTGGACCGCAGCCTGTCCAAGGTTGGCGGCAAGGGCTTGTTCGTCAAAGAGCTGGAGGTGGCGCTGCAAGAGGGCCAGGCGGACATCGCGGTGCACTCGCTCAAAGATGTGCCCATGGACATGCCCGAGGGCTTTGAGCTGGCCTGCGTGATGGAACGCGAAGACCCGCGGGATGCTTGGGTGTCGTCGCAATACGCCCGTCTGGAAGACTTGCCGCCGGGCGCTGTGGTGGGCACATCGAGCCTGCGCCGCACGGTGCTGCTGCGGGCCTTGCGACCCGATTTGAAGATCGAGCCGCTGCGCGGCAACTTGGACACGCGCCTGCGCAAGCTCGACGAGGGCCAGTACGCGGGCATTGTGCTGGCGGCGGCGGGCCTCAAGCGTCTGGAGATGAGCGCGCGAATTCGCCACATTTTTGAAACCGATCAAATGTTGCCCGCCGCAGGCCAGGGCGCTTTGGGCATTGAAATCCGCAGTGACCGGGCCGATTTGCGCGCCCTGCTGGCGCAGCTGGCCGACGCCCCCTCGTGGCGGCGCGTGGCAGCTGAGCGGGCGGTGAGCCGGGCCATGGGCGGCAGTTGCTCCATGCCCTTGGCCGCGCACGCCACCATTGAGGGCGGTGTCCTCAAGCTGCAAGCTGCTTGGGGTGATCCGGAGGGCGCGACCACCTTGGTCACAGCCGACGCGCACGCCAGCACCGATGGCCTGCAGGCGGCGGAGGCTTTGGGCCTGAGTGTGGCGCAAGCTTTGCGCGACGGTGGAGCGCATTGAGGCCGGGCAGCTGACATGGCGCTGGCGCCCTCGACCCATTTGGCAGATGCCCATCGGGTGATTGTCACCCGCTCCGAGCGTGAAGCGCAAGCCTGGGCCCATGCTTTGCAAGCCTTGGGTGTGCCCAGTGAATCGCTGCCCTTGATTGAAATTGCCGGTTTGCAAGACCCATCGCCCTTGGCGAGCGCATGGCAAGCCGTGCCCCAATACTTGGCGGTGATGTTCGTCAGTGCCAATGCCGTGCGTCACTTCATGGCCGCGCGACCGGCGGGCGCGCCGCTTCAACCATGCCGAGCGTGGTCAACCGGGCCGGGCACCCGGGCGGCTTTGCTGGCCGAGGGCTGGCCGGCCGAGTTGATCGACTCGCCCGACGAGACCGCGCCGCAATTTGACTCGGAAGCCTTGTGGGCCTTGGTGGCCCCACGCGTGATCGATGCCAGCCCAACCATTGGCTCGGCAGACGCCAAGACCGCTGAGCAGGCTCAACCCGTGGTGTTGATCGTGCGCGGTGCCGATGCACATGGCCAGTTGGCTGGGCGTGACTGGCTGGCCTTGCAGATGGAATCTGCGGGCATCCAGGTGCTGCAGACGGTGGCATATGTGCGCCGTGCTCCCCGACTGAGCGCGGTGCAACAAAGCCGTGCAAGACAAGCCATGAGCGACGGCAGTCGGTGGTTGTTCAGCAGTTCAGAGGCTGCGCTGCACCTGCTGCAGGCTTGCCCGGATTTGAATCTGGATCGGGCCAAAGCTTTGGCCACCCACCCCCGCATTGCCCTCAGATTGAAGCAATCGGGCTGGTCGTGTGTCGATTTGGTCCCTGCAGGGCTGAAGGCCCAAGCGCAGTCTATAAAATCACTGGCATGACACCCCCCACAGCAGACCTTCCAGACGCTCATCCCACCGGCGAGCCGCTTGTTTCGGGCGTATCCACCGTGCAGCGCTCTGGTTGGGTCGTGTTTTTGCTGGGCACTTTGGCCTTGCTGGCCTTGTTGTCCTCTGTTTTCTTGTGGCAAAAACTCTCACGCATTCAAGAGCAGTTGGCCCGTCAGAGTGCCGACTCTGGGGTCCAGGCCTTGGAGGCCAAGACATGGGCCAAACAAGCCCAAGAAACCGTGAAAGACAGCGCGGCCAGAGTCGCGCTCTTGGAAGCACGTTTGGCCGAAGTGGCCTTGCAGCGCGCCCAATTGGAAGACCTGATGCAAAGCCTGTCGCGGTCTCGCGACGAGAATTTGTTGGTCGACATCGAGTCGGCACTGCGCATCGCCCAGCAGCAAGCGCTGATGTCCGGCAGCACAGAGCCCTTGGTCGCTGCGTTGCAGTCGGCTCAAAAGCGGGTGCAGCGCACAGCGCAACCGCGCTTGATGCCCTTGGCCCGCACTTTGGAGAAAGATCTGGAGCGAATCAACAGCCTGCCAGGTTTTGACTTGCCGGGCTTGATGCTCAAGCTCGACGAAGGGGTCGCTTTGGTTGATGGTCTGGTGCTGGCCAACGCTGCCACGTCCCAGCAAAGTCGACTGAGCCAACAGACCGAACCCATGGCCAATGCCTCGCCGATGTCTTGGTGGATGGCCGGTTTGACCCGAATGGGTGACGAGTTCAAGAGTTTGCTGCGGGTCAGTCGGATTGACGCACCGGAGGCCGCCTTGCTGTCGCCAGAGCAAGCTTTTTTCGTGCGTGAAAACCTCAAGCTCAAGTTGCTCAATGCCCGCTTGGGTCTGCTGGCGCGTCAGAAAGATGGTGTGCGTGCCGACCTCCATGCATCGGCGATTTTGGTTCGGCGCTATGCCGAGCCCCAATCGCGTCGCACCCTCCAGTTGTTGCAGTTGTTGGAGCAAACCACGGAACAAGTGCGAACAGCCGAGGTGCCCCGCATCGAGGCCTCTTTGACAGCCCTCAGCACCGCTGCGGCTGGAAGGTAAATCAGCATGCGTGCAGCTTTGTGGCTCATCATTTTGTTCGCCTTGGCTGCGGCTGGCGCTTGGCTTGCAGGCAACAACCAGGGCACGGTAAGTTTGTTTCTTTACCCGCACAGGGTAGACATCTCTTTGAACCTGGCTTTTTTGATGGTTTTTTCGGTGGTTTTGGTGGTGATTTTGGCCCAGCGTGCCCTGGAGGCTTTTCTCTCATTGCCCCAAAAGGCCCAGCGCTGGCGCTTGCAACAAAAAGAAAGGGCCAGCCACGCCGCATTGCTCGACGCGATCGGTCACTTCATGGCGGGTCGATTTTTGCGGGCCCGCAAGTCGGCCGAGCAAACTTTGAACAAAGAGGCTTTGCTGGCGGCTGCAGGCGTTCAGTTGGAGCATGCCACCGCATTGCGGACGTTGGCACACATCATGGCCGCCGAGGCCAGCCATGCCCTGCAAGACAAAGTGCAGCGACAACAGCATCTGGAAATGGCCTTGGCCCAAGTCACCCACAGCCCGGGCGGCGAGGGTCAAACTTTGCTGGAAGGCTCTTTGTTGCGATCGGCACGCTGGTTGTTGGACGACCGGGATGCCGCTGGCAGTTTGGAACAACTCAAAGCATTGCCCAATGCCGCCAGTCGGCGCATGGTGGCCATGCGTCTGCAGCTCAAGGCCTCGCGCTTGGCAGGACAAGCTGGCCAAGCGCTGGAGACCGCCACATTGTTGGCCAAGCACAAGGCGTTTTCGCGAGCCGCTGCCGAAAGTTTGATGTCTCGCTTGGTCTTGGAATTGATTTCGCACACGCATGACGCCGATGCCTTGCAGCGCACTTGGCTGCGCTTGACCCCAGCGCAGCGCTTGATGCCCGAGATCGCGTCAGAAGCGGTTTTGCGTTGGTTGAAATTGGGGGGTGCCCCTGCCACTGCCCGTTCTTGGTTGCAGGACTTTTGGTTGCCTATGCAGTCGGCGCGTTCGAATTGGTCGCCTGATCAGTTCCACAGGGTGGTGCAAGCCTTTGATGCCTGCTTGCCCGGTGTCGATGCCGCAGACGCATTGGACTGGCTTTCTCGCCTGGAGACTGCGCAGCAGGCCCAGCCCAGATCCGCCCATTTGCAATACTTGACGGGCATGCTTTGCCTGCGACACCGACTCTGGGGCAAAGCCCAAGGCCTGTTGAGTCAAGCCACGAAGACGCTGCAAAGCCCAGTGCTCAAGCGAAACGCCTGGATGGCTTTGGCCGAACTTGCCGAACAACGCCAAGACGCAGCCGAGGCCACAGCCGCTTGGAAACAAGCCGCCCAGTGCGCAGAACATTGATGGGGCATCTCCACGCCGAACGTGCGTGCTGCCTGAAGTGTTGGTAAAGGGAACCGCCACAAAAAAACGGGCCATTCAGGCCCGGTTTTTTGTGGGGTCAGAACACCTGTAAAGTGATCAGAAGGGCACCTTCAAGGTGTTCAGGTCTTTGCGAGTTTCCACCAAGACCAAGGGGCCTTCATCGAGCACTAAGGCAGGAGGACGCTCGCGAGGCACACGTACCGGTTTGGGCTCTGCGGCGATGGCCGCTTGAACGGCCGCCACTTTGGCGGTGTCAGAGTTGACCCAAACCAAACCAGACGATTGGGCCATTTGAGCCAAGCTGTCGATGGGCAGATCGAAGCGGCTGACGGTTGGCAGTCCCTTTGCGGGGGCTGCTGGCGTCGTGGCTTCGGTTGGCGCAGGGGCCACGGTCATGGCTGACGCAACAGGTATGGCCGTCACAGATGCCAAGACGGGTGCAGGCGTTTTGGCGGGCATTTCCGCTGCCACCGCTGCAGCGGGTGCAACTGCTCTGACCATCGGTGCAGCTTCGGGCATCACTTGAGTTGCTGGGTCCGGTGCTGAAGTCGAAGGTGCTGACGCAGCTGAAGCTTGTGCACGTTCAAAGTAAGAGCGGCCAGCTGGCCGTTCTTCGGCTTGTGCAGGTGCTGGCGTGTCTGTCGTGAGCGCAGCAGCCTCGGCTTGGCCGTCTTCAGGGCCATTGTCTTGACGCGTTTCAGCATGGCGTTCGCGGCGGTCACGGCCGTAACGGTCACGCGAACGACGCTCACGGCGTTCTCCGGTGTTTTCGGTGCTGTTGGTGCCTTCGGCCGATGGGTTGCCTTCCAAGGCATCCGCTGTGTTGGCCGCTGCGTCGGAGCCATTCAGTTCAGTGGCAGGTGCATCGGCTTGGCGACGCTCGCCCCGTTCACGACGACCTTCACCGCCACGTTCACCGCGTTCACGGCGACCTTCGCGTGGTGCACGTTCTTGGCGCACTTCGGTGCCATCGGCGTTGAGCTCTGGTGGCGCGTCAGCTCGGGTTCCGGCGCGCACGTCGGTGCGCGCTTCGCCGCGGTTTTCACCCGAGGCTTCAGATCGGCCATCGCGACGGCCCTCGCGTGCGGGGCGCTCACCGCGTTCCGTGCGCTCGCTGCGTTCGGTGCGTTCACCGCGTGCGGGTCTTGCTTCGCTTTCGCGGCCTTCGATGCGTCCTTCGCCACGGCGACCACCTTCGCGGGGTGCCCGGACCTCGCCATTGGCAGCTTCGCTGCGCTCACCACGGCGACCGTCTCGTCCACCGCGGCGGCCATCGCCACGGTTGCCGTCGCGCCCCCCTTCACGCCCACCATCACGGCGAGCATCGCGTGCCTTGTCGTCTTTTTTGTCTGCGGTTGCGGGTGCAGACTCAGAAGACGGGCCGCTGAACAAGTTTTTCAACCAACCAAAGAAACCACCGCTGGCAGGTGCAGTAGGCACTGCGACCGGAGCGGGTGCGGGCATTTTGGCGGTGGATTTGGGCGCTGGGGCCTCTGCCTTGACCGGCGCCACAGGTGCGGGCGCATCGGGCAACACGCCCTTGATCACGGGTGTTTGCTTGTTGGTGGGCTCTTGTGAGCGACGCGTCACGGTGGTGGTGTCTTCGATCTCTTCGGCCATCTTGTAGCTGGCTTCGATGCGGTCCAAGCGTGGGTCGTCGTGTTTCAAACGTTCCAGTTTGTAGTGCGGCGTCTCCAGCGACTTGTTGGGCACCAGCAGCACATTGATGCGTTGCTGCAACTCGATCTTGGCGATCTCGGAGCGCTTTTCGTTGAGCAGGAAAGACGCCACTTCGACGGGCACTTGCGCGTGCACAGCCGCGCTGTTGTCCTTCATCGATTCTTCCTGGATGATGCGCAAAATCTGCAGCGCCGAGCTTTCGGTGTCGCGGATGTGGCCAGCCCCGCCACAACGTGGGCAAGGGATCGAGGCACCTTCGCTCAATGCGGGTTTGAGGCGCTGGCGACTCATCTCGAGCAGGCCGAATTTGCTGATTGAGCCGAACTGCACGCGGGCACGGTCCTGGCGCAGGGCATCGCGCAAGCGGTTTTCCACTTCGCGGCGGTTTTTAGCCTCTTCCATGTCGATGAAGTCAATCACGATCAAACCGCCCAGGTCGCGCAGGCGCATCTGGCGGGCCACTTCGTCGGCGGCTTCCAGGTTGGTGCGGGTGGCGGTTTCTTCAATGTCACCGCCCTTGATGGCGCGGGCCGAGTTCACGTCCACCGAGACCAAGGCTTCGGTGTGGTCGATCACGATGGCGCCGCCAGATGGCAACTGCACCGTGCGGGCGTAGGCCGATTCGATCTGGTGCTCGATCTGGAAGCGGCTGAACAGGGGCGCGTCGTCACGGTAGCGCTTCACGCGGGGCGCGAATTCGGGCATGACATGGCTCATGAACTGCTGAGCCTGGTCGTAGATGTCGTCGGTGTCGATCAGGATGTCGCCGATGTCGTTGTTGAAATAGTCACGAATCGCGCGAATGACGAGCGAGGATTCCTGGTAAATCAGGAAAGCGCCTTTGCCTTGTGTGGCGCCGTCAATGGCTGTCCAAAGCTTGAGCAGGTAGTTCAGGTCCCACTGCAATTCGGGGGCAGAGCGGCCAATACCTGCGGTGCGGGCGATGATGGACATGCCTTTGGGGTATTCCAGTTGGTCCATCGCCTCTTTGAGCTCGGCCCGGTCGTCGCCCTCGATGCGGCGGCTGACACCGCCACCGCGTGGGTTGTTGGGCATGAGCACCACGTAACGGCCAGCCAGGCTGACGAAGGTGGTCAGGGCGGCGCCTTTGTTGCCGCGCTCTTCCTTTTCGACTTGCACCAAGAGCGACTGCCCCTCTTTGATGACGTCTTGGATGCGGGCTTGGCTGACGGCTACACCTTCAGCAAAGTATTGGCGCGAAATTTCCTTGAAGGGCAAAAAGCCGTGGCGGTCTTCGCCGTAGTCCACGAAGCAGGCTTCGAGTGAGGGCTCGACGCGCGTGACAATGGCTTTGTAAATATTGCCCTTGCGTTGCTCGCGGCCTTCAATTTCGATTTCGTAGTCCAGGAGCTTTTGCCCGTCGACGATGGCCAAGCGGCGCTCTTCAGCTTGCGTGGCATTGATCAGCATCCGTTTCATGATGCGTTCCTTCTCTGTTCAGCTTGGCATTGGCGCAGAAAGTGACCGCGCTAAAACCTGTTTACACAACCGGCTTTGGGTCTTGAAAACCGCAAAGCCCACGTTGCCGGAGCTGACGCCTGAAACGAAGGGAATTGCCGAAGATGACCGACCACTCAGCTGTGCCTGAGCACAGGAATGGGGGTCGTGGCGCGTGGATGGGGCGAGTCAAAAGGTGTGCGGATATTCGTCCACTGCCGAGGGTTTCCCGCGGTGTCTAAGACAAACTGCCGGGCACAAGGCGTGACACAAACGCACGGCTTCGTGAGCCATTTCATCCACATCAGCAAAGTTCCGAACAACACAACCATCTCGCTTTGATCCGTTGAGCAGCCCCGCAGGCTGCTCAACTTGGGGTATTCCGTATCTGGGTTTCTGGGCGTCGGCCCAACCTCCGGGGGTTTTGCCACTGTCGGCAGGGGCCTTCAGTCTGCAAAATCGTGCCGAGGGTGGCATCGACCATCTGGCTTGGCGCGGTGGTGGTGGACTAAACTCCTGCCTTCAGGAATTCATTTCCATTTGAATCAACCACTTACAGCCAATTGCCAGTGAATCACATTATAGGGCCCAAGACGGCTGATACCGCACCTGTTGTCAAATGGTTGTTGGTCGACGAAGAGTCAGCGGGGCAGCGATTGGACAACTTTTTGATGCGTCATTTAAAAGGTGTGCCCAAAACGCACGTTTACCGCATCATTCGCAGTGGTGAAGTGCGCATCAACAAGGGACGGGCTGCTGCCGACACCCGGGTCGAGAACGGCGACGAGGTGCGTTTGCCGCCCGTGCGGGTGTCCGACAAGGTGGCCGAAAAAGCCGCCCAACCGGCGCCCAGCCGTGAATTCCCCCTGTTGCTGGAAGACGACAGCCTGATGGCCATCGATAAACCCTCGGGCGTGGCTGTGCACGGTGGTTCTGGCGTGAGTTTTGGTGTGATCGAGCAGCTGCGCCAGGCGCGTCCTCAGGCCAAACTGCTCGAACTGGTCCACCGCCTGGACCGCGACACCAGCGGCATTTTGCTGGTGGCTAAAAAGCGCAGCGCTTTGAAACACCTGCAAGACCAGTTTCGTGAGCGCGAGACCGGTAAAACCTATTTGGCGCTGGTCAAAGGGGACTGGCCCGCCAAGCTCAAGGTGATCGACCAGCCGCTGCACAAATTTTTGCTGCCAGGCAAAGACGGGGTGGAGGGTGAGCGCCGCGTCAAGGTGACCACAGCCGATGACCCGGATGGCATGCGCTCCATCACTTTGGTCAAGGTGGCGCAGCGCCTGCCAGGGGCCACCTTGCTGGAAGTGACCATCAAGACTGGACGCACCCATCAGATCCGGGTGCATTTGTCCTCGCAAGGCCACCCGATTGCTGGCGACGACAAATACGGAGATTTCGACTGGAACCGACAGTTGCAAAGGCCGGGAGCCAGCCCGGGCCTGAAGCGCATGTTTTTGCATGCTTGGCGCTTGCAGTTCAACCACCCCGTGACCGCCGAGCGCGTCGCTCTGCAAGCCGATTTGCCCCCCGATTTGAAAGCCTACATTGACCATGCCCAACACCAGACCCCGTCAGTTTGACCTGATCGCATTCGATTGGGATGGCACTTTGTTCGATTCCACCGCCCTGATCACCCGTTGCATTCAGCGGGCCGTGGTCGATGTGGGGGGGCAAGAGCCGACCCGCGAAGCTGCCTCCTATGTGATCGGCATGTCCCTCTTGCCCGCGCTGGCCCATGCCGCGCCCGATGTGCCCAAGGACAAATACCCGGCCCTGGGGGAGCGCTACCGCCACCACTACCTTCAGCACCAAAACGACATCAGCCTGTTTGATGGGGTCCTGGGCATGCTGGACGCGCTGAAAGCCAGGCACCACTGGTTGACGGTGGCCACCGGCAAAAGCCGCCATGGCCTGAACGAAGCCCTGCAGGCGGTCGAGTTGCGTCACCGTTTTGACGGTTCACGCACGGCCGATGAAACCGCGGGCAAGCCCAGCCCTTTGATGCTGCACGAGTTGATGCGCGAGTTTGGTGTAGAACCCGAGCGCACCTTGATGGTTGGCGACACCACGCACGACCTGCAAATGGCGTTGAATGCTGGGTGTGCCAGCGTGGGCGTGAGTTATGGCGCCCACGAGCCCGAGGCCTTTCATGCCCTGCAACCGCGCCATGTGGCCCACAGCGTGCGTGAACTGCACGACTGGTTGCTGCAACACGCCTGAAGCCATCGAAAGGAGTGCCCATGGAACCCATGATCCCTTTGTGCAACAGCGCCGACCTGGTCAATGGCGGCCGGGCTGTGCCCTTCGACATCGTGTATGCCGGGCAGACCTGCCGGGCTTTTGCCATCCGCTACCAGGGTCAGGTGCACGCGTATCTGAACCGCTGCACCCATGTGGCCATGGAGATGGATGTCCAACCCGACCGTTTTTTTGACCACACGGGGCGATGGTTGATGTGCGCCACGCATGGTGCCACCTACCAACCGGACACAGGGGCTTGCTCAAGTGGTCCGTGTCGAGGGGGCTTGGTCTCAATAGACTTATCAGAGCGTGAGGGCGTGGTTCACTGGCATACTGCCTACAACTTAAAGCCTGTTGAATTTTGACCATGCAAGACCCCCAGGACCACACGTCCAAGCCCGCTGAAACTTCACCCTTGCCGCCCACAGACGCCGTTCAGGCGCCCGCTTGGGTCGCACAGGACAATTGGGCACGCGAAACTTTGGAAAAACTGGCCTTTGCCAATTTGAAAGAGCAGAGAAGCGACCGCCGTTGGAAATTGGGTTTGCGTTTGGCTTGGATGGGGATTGCCATTTTTGTCATTTGGCAAATCTTCAATTTCGGTTCGCCCGCGACCAGCCCCAGCTTTCCGCACACAGCCTTGGTCACCATCGTGGGGGAAATCTCCTCAGACACCGAGGCCAGTGCAGAAAATATCATGTCGTCTATGCGCACCGCGCTCGAAGATCCGGGCTCCCGAGCGCTGGTGTTGTTGATCAACTCACCGGGCGGTAGCCCCGTGCAGGCCGGTCTGATCAACGACGAGATCACCCGATTGCGGGCGCTGCACAACAAACCCATCTATGCGGTGGTGGAAGAGTCTTGCGCCTCTGCGGCTTACTACATTGCTGCTGCCACAGACCAAATCTTTGTGGACAAAGCCAGTCTGGTGGGCAGCATCGGGGTCTTGATGGATGGCTTTGGTTTCACGGGCTTGATGGACAAGTTGGGCGTGGAGCGTCGCTTGATGACGGCCGGTGAGAACAAAGGATTTCTGGACCCCTTCAGCCCTCAAACCGCGCCTCAGCGCGTGCATGCCCAGGCCATGCTGGATCAAATTCACAAGCAATTCATTGACGTCGTGAAAAAGGGCAGGGGGGATCGGCTCAAAGACAGCCCTGGCTTGTTCAGCGGTTTGTTTTGGAGCGGGCAACAAGCCGTGGATTTGGGCTTGGCCGACAGCTTGGGCAGTGTCGACGGCGTGGCCAGAGATGTGGTCAAGGCCCCCGATGTGATCGACTATACCCAGCGTGAAAATGTGGCCGAGCGCCTGGTCAAGCGTTTTGGCGTCGCGGTGGGCGAAGGCTCTGTTCGTTTGTTGAACAAGCCAGCGGTGTTGCGCTGACCACCACGCGGTCCCAACATCAAGGCCCGATGGCGTAAACCGCGGGCGTATGACCATCAGGGCCTTTCAGGCCCTTCTTCCATTGGGCGACGCTGTGGCTTTGGATGTTGACCGATGGCAAGGTCAGGCCGCTGGCAATGGCCAGCCGAGTGGCGGCTTGCAGGTTTTGCAGCAAGCCGTCCAGCATGGCGGCATTTCGGTATGGGGTTTCTATCCACAACTGGGTTTGGCCGGTTTTCAAGGCCAATGACTCCAGCTGCTTGATGCGAGCCGATCGCTGTGCCGCGTCTTGTGGCAAATACCCCACAAAAGCAAAATTTTGGCCGTTCAGGCCACTGGCCGCCAGGGCCAGCAGCAAAGACACGGGGCCCACCAACGGCACCACCGAGATGCCCAGTTCGTGCGCGGCCCGCACCACGGAGCTGCCCGGGTCGGCGACCGCTGGCATGCCGGCTTCGCAGACCAGGCCTACATCGAGCCCTTGCAAAGCTGCGGCCAAAAGAGGTTTGCCATCGAAACCCGATTGGTGGTCGCCTTTTTTGTGCACATGGCGAGGCAGTTCTGTGATGGTTTGTTCGGGCAAGGGAGCGATCAAGCTGTGGGTCTCGCTGACCCGCTTTAAAAATGCCCGTGTGCTTTTGGCGTTCTCGCAAACCCAGTGTTGTAGGCGTGCGGCGCAAGCCAGGGTGTGGATTGGCAGCACATCCTGGATGGGGGCTTGTTCGGCACAACCGAAGTCAAGGGGGGTGGGCACCAAAAAAAGACGCCCTTTGAGTGGCTTGGGCGCGTTCACAAAAGTTTCACTCCGGCTTGGCGCAGCAATCGGGCGGTTCGGATCAGGGGCAGCCCGATCAATGCAGTTGGGTCGTCGTTGTCGATCGACTCCAACAGGGCAATGCCCAAGCCCTCGCTTTTGGCGCTGCCCGCACAGTCATAGGGCTGTTCGGCCTGCAAATAGGCCTCGATCTCCTCGTCGCTCAAGTCGCGAAAGACCACGCGCACCTCGGCCAAATCAACTTGGCTAAAGCCCGAAGCCAAACAAACCACCGCCAAAGCGGTCTGAAAAATCACGGTTTGGCCACGCATTTGGCGCAACTGGGCCACTGCGCGGGCATGTTCGCCGGGTTTGCCCAAGGCTTGTCCTGCCAAATCGGCCACCTGGTCAGAGCCGATCACCACCGCCTCAGGGTGAAGCGCTGCCACCGCTTGGGCTTTGGCCAAAGCCAGGCGCAAGGCCAAAGCCCTGGGGCGCTCGCCGGCCTGAGGTGTTTCGTCCACTTCAGGTGCAGTCACCTCAAAGGGAATGCGCAACCGCTCCAGCAACTCGCGCCTGTAGCGCGAGGTCGAACCCAGCACCACAGAACGGCTGGCGGGGCTGTGGAGGGGTGATTGGGCAGAAGTGGTTGTCAAAGCGCAGGTTCCAATGGGTTCAGAGGGGTGATTCTCTTACACTGCTGCCATGGATAAAAAAATGGACCCCCAACACTTGGATTTGCAGACCTTTGCACGCGCCGGTCTGGCCCTGAGCGGCGAGGCTGCTTTGGCCGATTGGCCTCGTTTGGCGTTTGAGCAGCACGGGCAAGAACCAGCGGCTGGGGCTGTGAATTGGCACCTACAGGGGCGAGTGGTGGCACAGGCGGGTGCTGCAGACCAAATTTGGCTGGATTTGCGGGCGACGGTGCCACTGCCCATGCAATGCCAGCGCTGCCTGACCATGGTGATGGAAGACGTTTGCGCAGAACGTTCCTTCCGTTTTGTGGCCGATGAGGCCACTGCAGCCGCCTTGGACGATGAGTCAGAGGAGGATATTTTGGTCCTCAGTCGAGACTTTGATGCCTTGGCTTTGGTCGAAGATGAGTTGATTTTGGCCTTGCCGTTGGTGCCCTTGCACGCGGTGTGTCCCGAGGTTTTGCCCACGTCGGTGGCTGACCCGGAGTTTGAAGCCGCCTCAGAGCGCCCCAACCCGTTTGGCGTCTTGGCGGGTCTCAAAACAGGTGTGTCCAAATAAGTTGCATGCAGCCGACTTGGCTTGGGCTATAATTGTGAGCTTCGCTTGGTGCGCCAAGTGACATCCCTTTAACCAGAAGCTGCGTTCACATCGTCGCGGCCTCCAAGCTTTCAAGGAGCCACCATGGCCGTCCAACAAAACAAAAAGTCGCCCTCCAAGCGCGGCATGCACCGTTCGCACAACGCACTGAACGTGCCGGGTATCGCTGTAGAGCCGACCACGGGCGAAACACACCTGCGTCACCACATCAGCCCCAACGGTTTTTACCGCGGCCGCCAAGTGCTCAAAAACAAATCGGAAGCCTGATCGGCCCGCAGCCCTCAAACCTTCAGAGGCCCGGCGCTACTTTTTGAGTAGCCTCGGGCTTTTTGGTTTATGGCTTGTATCGATCCCGGTTTTGATCCGAAGGATGACATGACATCACCTCACCCGATCACTGTGTCTGTCGATTGCATGGGCGGTGACCACGGTCCTCGCGTCACGCTGGCGGCTTGCCGCAGATTTTTGGCGGCTCACCCTGATGCCCAATTGATTTTGGTGGGTCGGGCGGAATCCTTGGCAGGGTTTTCCGATCCGCGGGCCCAAGTGGTCGTGGCCACCGAAGTGGTGGAAATGGATGACCCGTTGGAAGTGGCGCTGCGCAAGAAAAAAGACTCCTCGATGCGTTTGGCCATTGAGCAAGTGCGCGATGGCAAGGCTTCTGTGGCTGTTTCTGCGGGCAATACGGGGGCTTTGATGGCCATTGCCCGTTACGTCCTCAAGACCATGGAAGGCATCGATCGTCCCGCCATTGCAGGACAAATGCCCAACTTCAAGGGTGGTGGCACGACCATGCTGGATTTGGGTGCCAATGTGGATTGCACCCCTGAGCATTTGCTGCAGTTCGCGGTCATGGGCTCAGCCTTGGTGTCGGTGTTGCAAAACAAAGACCAACCCACGGTGGGTTTGCTCAACATTGGTGAAGAGGCCATCAAAGGCAACGAAATCATCAAAAAAACGGGTGAGCTGTTGCGATCGGCTGCCAACTCAGGTGATTTGAATTTTCATGGCAACGTGGAAGGCAACGACATCTTCAAAGGCACGGTCGACATCGTGGTCTGCGACGGCTTTGTGGGCAATGTGGCCCTGAAAGCCAGTGAAGGCTTGGCCACGATGGTCAGCGGTTTCCTCAAGGCCGAGTTCTCGCGCAGCATTTTCACCAAATTAGCGGCTTTGTTAGCCTATCCGGTCTTATCTGCTTTTAAAAATCGAGTTGACCACCGCCGGTACAACGGCGCCGCCTTGCTTGGTTTGCGTGGCCTGGTTTTCAAGAGCCATGGCTCTGCCGATGAGGTGGCTTTTGAAAATGCCTTAAGTCGGGCTTATGATGCAGCCCGAAACCAATTGTTGGATCGCGTGCGCGAGCGAATTGCCCATGCCGCCCCCTTGTTGATGGGCGCACAGGCAGAACACTCAGACTCCGCGGCCGCCTCTTTATGAGAATTTATTCACGCATTTTGGGCACGGGCAGTTATTTGCCCGAGCGACGCCTGAGCAACGCCGACCTTGCCGCTGAGCTGGCACAGCAAGGGGTTGAAACCTCCGACGATTGGATTGTTGATCGCACGGGAATCCGCGTGCGGCACTTCGCTGCCGATGAGCAAGGTTGCAGCGACTTGGCCACGCATGCCGCGCGTCAGGCCCTGAGCGCGGCAGGCTTGACCGCTCAAGACATCGACTTGATCATTGTGGCCACCTCGACACCCGACATGGTCTTCCCCTCGGTGGCCACCATGGTTCAGCACAAACTGGGGGCATCGGGCTGTCCGGCATTCGATGTGCAAGCCGTTTGCAGTGGCTTCATTTATGCCCTGGCCGTCGCCGATTCGATGATCCAGACGGGTTCGGCCCAGCGCGCTTTGGTCATTGGTTCAGAGATTTTCAGCCGCATCCTCGACTTCAAGGACCGCACCACCTGTGTGTTGTTTGGCGACGGCGCGGGTGCCGTGGTTGTGGGGGCCTCGGATCAGCCCGGTATCTTGGCCACGGATTTGCATGCCGACGGCAAATACAAAGACATTTTGTGTGTGCCCGGTCACGTCAATCGCGGCGGTATCTTGGGCGATCCGGTGCTCAAGATGGACGGACAAGCGGTCTTCAAGCTGGCAGTGGGCGTGCTGGAAGAAACCGCCCGCGCCAGCTTGGCCAAGGCCCATCTGACCGATGCAGACATCGATTGGTTGATCCCTCACCAAGCCAACATCCGCATCATGCAAAGCACGGCCAAGAAACTGAAGCTGAGTCCAGACAAAGTGGTGGTCACCGTGGACCAGCACGGCAACACCTCGGCCGCCTCGATTCCTCTGGCGCTGGACACGGCGGTGCGCGATGGTCGCATCCAGCGCGGTCAGACCCTGATGCTCGAAGGTGTGGGCGGAGGCTTCACTTGGGGTTCGGTTCTCTTGCGCTACTGATCCACAACCCTTATGACCCCTGCGGTTCTGCGCCGCTGTCTGGCCAGACCTGATTCACTCCCGATACAAAATTTGCACATGACGACATTTGCTTTTGTTTTTCCCGGTCAAGGTTCTCAATCGGTGGGCATGCTGGATGCCTGGGGCGACCACCCCGCGGTGCTCGAAACCTTGAATGAAGCCTCCGACGCCCTCGGAGAAGACATGGCGAAATTGATCCACGAAGGTCCCAAGGAAGCGTTGGCCATGACCACCAACACCCAGCCTGTGATGTTGGTGTCGGCGGTGGCCGCTTACCGTGCTTGGTTGGCAGAAGGCGGCGCCAAGCCGTCTGTGGTGGCGGGTCACTCGCTGGGGGAATACAGCGCCTTGGTGGCTTCTGGCGTGTTCAGCCTGTCACAAGCTGCGCCGCTGGTGCGCCTGCGTGCTGCCGCCATGCAAGCAGCCGTGCCGGTCGGTGTGGGCGCGATGGCCGCGATTTTGGGTTTGGCCTCTGACAAAGTCATTGAAGGCTGCCAACAAGCACAAGCCACATTTGGCGCAGGCAGTGCTGAAGTGGTGGAAGCCGTGAACTTCAACGATGCCGCACAAACCGTGATCGCGGGCAGCAAGGCAGCCGTGGACAAAGCCTGCGAAGTGCTCAAGGCCATGGGCGCCAAGCGTGCGCTGCTTTTGCCTGTGTCGGCCCCGTTCCACTCCAGCCTGATGAAGCCCGCCGCTGAAAAGCTGCGCGAGAAACTGGCCTCCCTGACGTTGAGCACGCCTCAGGTCCCGGTGCTCAACAACATCGATGTGGCCATCGAAACCGATGCCGACCGCATCCGCGATGCGCTTTACCGTCAGGCCTTTGGCCCCGTGCGCTGGGTCGAGTGCGTGCAGGCCATCAAAGCGCGCGGCGTGAGCACCCTGGTCGAATGTGGCCCAGGCAAAGTGCTGGCCGGAATGACCAAGCGGATCGATGCGGAATTGAATGGCGTGGCGTTGTATGACCCGGCCACTTTGGCCGATGTGAAAGGACTTTTGGCATGAGCGAAGCACAAAAACAAATTGCATTGGTCACGGGTGCATCTCGTGGCATTGGTGCCGCCATTGCCATGCATTTGGCCAAATCGGGTTATGGGGTCATTGGCACCGCCACCACCGATGATGGCGCCAACAAAATCAGCCAAACTTTGTCGGCTTACCCCGGTAGCCGTGGTGTCCAATTGAATGTGAACGATGCCGCCGCTGGCGAGGCCCTGATCGATGCCATTGTGAAAGCGCATGGCGGCTTGCATGTGCTGGTCAACAACGCCGGCATCACCCGCGACACTTTGGCCATGCGCATGAAAGACGACGACTGGGACGCAGTGATCGACACCAACCTCAAGGCGGTGTTCCGCATGAGCCGCGCCGTGATCCGCCCCATGATGAAGCAGCGCTTCGGCCGCATCATCAGCATCACCAGCGTGGTGGGGGCCTCAGGCAACCCCGGTCAAGCCAATTACGCCGCAGCCAAGGCCGGTGTCGCCGGCATGACCCGTGCGCTGGCCCGCGAACTGGGCAGCCGCAACATCACCGTGAACTGCGTGGCCCCTGGGTTCATTGCCACCGACATGACGGCCAGCCTGCCTGAAGAACAACAAAAAGCCTTGTTGGGCCAGATTCCTCTGGGCCATTTGGGGCAACCCGATGACATCGCGCACGCGGTCGCCTACTTGGCGGGTCCCGGTGCTGGCTACGTCACTGGACAGGAATTGCATGTCAATGGCGGCATGTTCATGGCCTGATTCACGGAACCCCTTCCGGACAGGTAAAATCTTCTTTTTTCACAACCCTCAGAGGGACCCTATGAGCGATATCGAAGCACGTGTCAAGAAAATCATTGCCGAGCAACTTGGCGTTGAAGAGTCACAAGTCACCAATGAGAAAGCCTTCGTGGCCGATTTGGGCGCCGACTCCTTGGACACTGTGGAATTGGTGATGGCACTCGAAGACGAGTTTGGCATCGAGATCCCTGACGAAGACGCAGAAAAAATCACCACGGTGCAAGCTGCGATCGATTACGCCCAAAGTAAGAAGGCCTGACCAACGATGACCCGGCGCCGCGTTGTTGTCACGGGTTTGGGATGCGTCAGCCCCGTGGGCAACACGGTCGCCGATGCATGGTCCAACCTGCTCGCCGGTCAGTCCGGCATCGGTCCCATCACCCGTTTTGACGCTTCGGCCATGTCGTGCCGGATTGTGGGTGAAGTCAAAAATTTTGACCTCGAGTCTTACATCAGCGCCAAAGAGGCGCGGACCATGGACCGATTTATCCATTACGGCATTGCTGCAGCTGCCCAAGCGATCCAAGACGCAGGCTTGCCCACAGGCGAAGCCTTGGGTGAAGAAGAGGCCTGCCGCACCGGGGTGGTGGTTGGTTCTGGCATTGGTGGTCTGCCATTGATCGAAGAAACCCACATCGAGTACGTGGCGCGCGGCGCGCGGCGGATTTCCCCATTTTTTGTACCCGCTTCGATCATCAACATGATCTCGGGTCACGTGTCAATGCGCCATGGCTACAAAGGACCGAATCTGGCCGTGGTCACGGCTTGCACCACAGGGCTGCACAGCATTGGCGAAGCCGGTCGTTTGATCGAGTATGGCGACGCCGACGTGATGATCGCAGGCGGTTCTGAGGGCACAGTGTCGCCATTGGGCGTGGGTGGATTTGCCGCCATGCGCGCTTTGTCGACCCGCAATGACGACCCCACGGCGGCCTCTCGCCCTTGGGACAAAGACCGCGACGGCTTTGTGTTGGGCGAAGGTGCGGGTGTGATGGTGCTCGAAGAGTACGAACACGCCAAAGCCCGTGGCGCCAAAATATACGCGGAGCTCGGGGGCTATGGCATGAGTGCCGACGCGGGACACATGACCGCGCCCAGCATGGACGGCCCACGCCGCGCCATGCTGAATGCCATGCGCAATGCCGGTGTGAACGTGGATCAGATCGACTATTTGAACGCCCATGGCACCTCGACGCCCTTGGGTGATATCAACGAAACCCATGCGATCAAGGCAGCTTTGGGCGACCATGCCTACAAGACCGTGGTCAGTTCCACCAAGTCCATGACGGGTCACCTTTTGGGTGGTGCGGGTGGCATTGAAAGCGTGTTCACCGTGTTGGCGTTGCACCACCAAAAAGTGCCGCCCACCATCAACCTGCTCAACCCCGATCCCGAGTGCGATCTGGACTATTGCGCCAACACCGCGCGAGACCTGAAAATCGATGTCGCCCTGAAGAACAACTTCGGCTTCGGTGGCACCAACGGCTCCCTGGTTTTCAAACGCATCTGACCCGGGTCACCCTCATGCACAACGCCCCACCTGTGGCTTTCCCGGTGGGGCGTTTTGTTTGGGGCCGCGTCTTGTTGTGGGCCGCAGCCACACTGTCTGCTGCAGGATTGATCGGTTGGCAAATGCACAGCCAAGCGGCCACTTGGCTGGTGGCCTGTGCTTGGGGCTTCTGGTGGCTGTGTTGGGTGGCTACAGCGGCATGGGCTCCCCGTCAGCATGCGTCCGGGGGAAACTTGTTCTGGACAGGAGAGGCCTGGTTTTGGCAAGCGGAACATGCCCTGTCAGCGCCAGCGCAGGCTGTCCGTTTGACGGTGGGTCTCGATACCGGATCGGGCCTGTTGATGTGGGTCCAACATGTGGACGATCAGGGCAGGGCGATGGGGCCCTTGACCAGTGCTTGGCTGCAATCGGATGCGATGCCCTCCAAGTGGCATGGATTTAGATGCGCTGTATATTCGCGCCCAAAGGTGCCTGGGGTCAAAAAAGACCCAGGGGTCGGCAGTCTCTAGCCCACCTTGAATCTTTGGTTTTGTCCCCCACTTAACTGAATATTCAACCCGTTTTCAAAGAGTAACTGGAGGCTTTTGTGAGCAAGAAAAATTGGACCCATGCCGCTGCAACGGCCGTTTTGAGCAGTGCCTTGGTGGCGGGTTGGGCGATCATCCCCACAGGCGCAGCTATGGCGCAATCCGCCAGTGCAGGGGTCAGAGGTTTGCCGGACTTCACCGACTTGGTTGAAAAGGTGGGCCCCTCGGTGGTGAATATTCGCACCTTGGAAAAAGCGCGCTCCAACACGGCATCCCCGGGTGGTGCCGATGACGAAATGCAAGAGTTCTTTCGGCGATTTTTTGGTGTGCCCATGCCCAACGCGCCCAGGCAAGCCCCCAGACCCAACCGTCCCGCACCCGAGGCGCAACCCCGCGGCGTGGGTTCAGGTTTTATCTTGAGCGCATACGGTTTCATCATGACCAATGCACATGTCGTGGACGGTGCTGACGAAGTCTTGGTCACCTTGCCTGACAAACGAGAATTCAAGGCGCGTATTGTGGGCGCAGACAAGCGAACGGATGTGGCGGTCGTCAAAATCGAAGCCTCGGGCTTGCCGGCCGTGAAAGTGGGTGATGTCAGTCGCCTTCGGGTGGGCGAGTGGGTCATGGCCATCGGTTCGCCTTTTGGCTTGGACAACACGGTCACCGCCGGTATCGTGAGTGCCAAACAACGCGACACGGGTGATTTTTTACCATTCATTCAAACCGATGTCGCCATCAACCCCGGCAATTCGGGTGGACCATTGATCAACATGCGTGGCGAGGTGGTGGGCATCAACAGCCAGATCTATTCGCGCTCAGGCGGATTCATGGGCATCTCTTTCGCCATTCCCATGGATGAAGCCACGCGGGTGAGCGATCAGTTGCGCGCCAACGGTCGCGTCAGTCGCGGTCGTATCGGCGTTCAAATTGCGCCTGTGACCAAGGATGTGGCCGAATCAATTGGTTTGGGCAAGGCCCAAGGTGTGCTGGTTCGGGGCGTCGAGGAGGGCTCTCCCGCTGAAAAAGCAGGCGTGGAGGCGGGCGACATCATCCTGCGTTTTGATGGCAAAGCCATTGAAAAAACAGCCGACTTGCCTCGCGCGGTGGGCAACACCAAACCCGGTAACCGCGTCACGCTCACTGTTTTCAGGCGCGGCAGCAACCGCGACCTGAGTGTGATGGTTGCTGAGGTGGAACCCGAAAAAATCGCCGCTGCTTTGCCCGAGAAAAAAGCCCCCCCGGCGACCGTGGCGCATTTGGGCCTGACTTTGAGTGACCTGTCTGACGAGCAGCGCAAAGAAGCCCGTGTTCGTTCGGGTGTGCGCGTGGATGCGGCGGTGGATGCCGCCGAGCGTGCCGGTGTTCGGGAAGGTGACCTGATCTTGGCCATTGCCAATGCCGAGGTGGCTTCGGTGCAGTCTTTTGAGGCCTTGGTGGCCCGTTTGGACAAGACCAAACCCGTGAGTCTGTTGATTCGAAGAGGCAATGCGGCGGACTTTGTGACGATCCGGCCCGCACCCTGATACCAGCCACAGCCCCCCACAAACCCTGAAATCCCTATGGTTTTTAAGTGAATGGGGTCTTTGTGGCTATTTTTAGGGTCATCCGGGCCTCACCAGAAAAAAATTCTGATGTGTGTGTTCGCTGACATTTTCTGTCACTCATGATGAATCTGGCTAAAATTACGGGTCTTGAACGACGATTCATGGCATCGGCAGCAGGTCTGAATTCTCCATGCGATATTTCACACAGGTGTCCACCGATGATCCACAGACAGCCCACAAGTTGTTCATGTCAACCGGACTTAACTTGTGGATAAGTTGTGTATAAATTCTGTGTTGCTTGTCTGCAACGACCTGCTGAACCCGATCTTGGGGCTGTGCGAATGGGCCATTTTGCCTACAATGAGGTCCCAACTATCGCAGTTGCCATTGATTGTTGGTTCAGGGCGCGTCTCCACCAGACGCGCCCTTTTTTCTTTTCCGGATCGTTGATCCGCCCCTACTTGCAGAACTTCCTTGATGAATCACATCAGAAATTTTTCGATCATCGCCCACATTGACCATGGCAAATCCACGCTGGCCGACCGCCTGATCCAACGCTGTGGCGGATTGGAAGCGCGGGAGATGGAAGCGCAGGTACTGGACTCGATGGACATTGAGAAAGAGCGTGGCATCACGATCAAAGCACAAACCGCGGCACTCCAATACAAGGCCAAAGATGGTCAGGTATACAACCTCAACCTGATCGACACACCCGGGCATGTTGACTTCTCCTATGAAGTCTCTCGCTCCTTGTCGGCCTGCGAAGGTGCCTTGTTGGTGGTGGACGCCAGCCAAGGCGTGGAAGCCCAAACCGTGGCCAACTGCTACACCGCGCTCGACTTGGGTGTGGAGGTGGTGCCTGTGCTCAACAAAATGGACCTGCCCAACGCCGATCCAGACAATGCCCGCAGCGAAGTGGAAGACGTGATCGGCATCGATGCGACCGATGCGATTCCTTGCTCAGCCAAGACCGGCATGGGCATCGAAGAGATCCTTGAAGCCGTGGTGGCCCGCATTCCGCCGCCCAAGGGCAACCCCGATGCGCCGCTGCGCGCCATGATCATCGACAGCTGGTTCGACACCTATGTGGGCGTGGTCATGCTGGTGCGCGTGGTGGATGGCCAGCTCCTCAAAAACGAGCGCATCCGGATGATGGCCAGCAACGCGGTGTACGAAGCAGGCAGTCTGGGTGTGTTCACCCCCGCCAACCAGCCACGCGAATCTCTCAAAGCGGGCGAGGTGGGTTACATCATCGCGGGCATCAAGGAGCTGCAAGCGGCCAAGGTGGGTGACACCGTCACCCTGGAAAAAAAGCTGCCCAACAACCTCGGGCCAGCCACCGAGGCCTTGCCTGGCTTTAAGGAAATCCAGCCCCAAGTGTTTGCTGGTTTGTACCCGACCGAAGCCAACCAATACGACGGTCTGCGTGATGCGCTGGAAAAGCTCAAGCTCAACGATGCGTCTTTGCATTACGAGCCAGAAGTCTCGCAAGCGCTGGGCTTTGGTTTTCGCTGCGGCTTTCTGGGTTTGTTGCACATGGAAATCGTGCAAGAGCGCCTCGAGCGCGAGTTTGACCAGGACCTGATCACCACCGCGCCCAGCGTGGTCTACCAAGTGGTCCAGCCGGGTGGCGAAGTCGTCATGGTGGAAAACCCCTCCAAGATGCCCGACCAAGGCAAGCTGCAAGAGATTCGCGAGCCCATTGTCACGGTGCATTTGTACATGCCGCAAGACTATGTGGGCCCTGTGATGACCCTGGCCAACCAGAAGAGGGGCGTGCAGCTCAACATGGCCTATCACGGCCGCCAGGTCATGCTGACCTATGAAATGCCACTGGGCGAGATCGTGCTGGACTTTTTTGACAAGCTCAAATCGGTCAGCCGCGGCTACGCATCCATGGATTACGAGTTCAAGGAATTCCGCGCATCCGATGTGGTGAAAGTGGACATCTTGCTTAACGGCGAGAAGGTCGATGCCTTGTCCATCATCGTGCACCGTTCACAGTCCCAGTACCGGGGGCGTGCGGTGGTGGCCAAGATGCGCGAGATCATCAGCCGCCAGATGTTTGACGTGGCCATTCAGGCGGCCATTGGTGCCAACATCATCGCCCGTGAAAGCATCAAAGCCTTGCGCAAGAACGTGTTGGCCAAGTGCTACGGTGGCGATATTTCGCGCAAACGCAAGCTGCTGGAAAAGCAGAAGGCCGGTAAAAAGCGCATGAAACAAATTGGTTCGGTCGAGGTGCCTCAAGAGGCGTTCTTGGCCATTTTGCAGGTGGAAGATTGATGCAACTCATCACGTCGATGGTTTTGGCCGCTTTTGTCGGCTATGCCGGATCTTGGTATCTGGGTTTCTTGGAGGGCAACTTTGCCCTGCTGCTGCTGTTGGCCACCGTGGTCACCGGTATTTATTGGCTGGCCGAGCGCTTCTTCTTTTGGCCTCAGCGCCAAAAAGCAGTAGCGCAGCTCGAAGCCGAAACCGCCCAGCGCCGTGCCGAGTTGACCAAAATGGGCATCGACAAGGTCGACACCGACATCCGCGAAAGCCGTGAAAAGCTGCTCATGCAGCCCTGGTGGTTGGACTGGACCGCCGGCTTGTTCCCGGTCATCGTCGTGGTGTTTGTGCTGCGCTCTTTTTTGTTTGAGCCTTTTAAAATTCCTTCCGGCTCGATGATTCCGACGCTGCACATTGGCGACCTGATCTTGGTGAATAAATTCCATTACGGCATCCGCCTGCCGGTGGCCAACACCAAGTTGACCGAAGGCACGCCGGTGCAGCGCGGTGATGTGATGGTGTTCCGTTACCCCCCCAAGCCCAGCGTGGACTACATCAAGCGCGTGGTGGCCCTTCCGGGCGACGAGGTGGCTTACATCAACAAGAATCTCAGCATCAACGGCCAACCCGTGCCCACCGAAGTTTTGCCCGATTTTTTTGATGAATCCACCATGCGTTACCACAAGCAGCGCCGAGAAACCCTGGGGGCCAAACCGCATCAGACCCTGCAAGACGATGACCGCCCGGCCTTTGTCCCCGGTGCCGATCAGTTTGTGGGCCGCGAAAACTGCAACTACACCGTCGAAGGTGTGACGTGCAAAGTGCCTGCAGGTCACTACTTCATGATGGGCGACAACCGCGACAACTCGCTGGATTCGCGCTATTTTGGTTTTGTACCGGACGCCAACATCGTGGGCAAAGCCTTCTTTGTGTGGATGAACTTCGGCAACCTCAAGCGCATTGGCGCTTTTGACTGAGGTGAGTGTGGCAACTTCTTCTGCATTGTCCGAATTGCAAATCCGGCTGGGCTACGCCTTCCGCCAGAACGCTTTGCTGCAGCAGGCGGTCACGCACCGCAGTTTCAGCGCCGACCACAATGAGCGCTTGGAGTTTTTGGGAGACTCGGTACTCAATCTGTCTGTGGCTCACTTGCTCTACACGCAACTGGCCAATTTGCCCGAGGGTGATTTGTCGCGGGTGCGGGCCAATCTGGTCAAACAAGACACGCTGCACCAACTGGCCAAAACCCTGGACTTGCCTGCTGTGATGCGCTTGGGCGAGGGCGAGATGCGGTCGGGGGGGCAAAACCGTCCATCGATCTTGGCCGATGCCCTGGAAGCGATCATCGGCGCGGTTTACTTGGACGGTGGATACAAGGACGCACAAGCCTTGGTCGAGCGTCTGTTCGCCCAAGTCGACATCAAACCCGACAT
>JAJTEW010000001.1 GCA_021299875.1 Comamonadaceae bacterium
CGTTGTGGTTGCGAAAGCTCACGATGTATTGCAGCAAGCCCGCTTGCTCAATCTGTGGGCCTCTGTAGCTGATTTGGACGCTGCCCCAGTCGGGCTGGCCGGTGACCAGGCAATTGCTTTTGAGCAAGTGGCTGACCAGGGTTTCGCTCACGGGCAGTTCTTCGGTATTGGCGCTCAGCAAGTCCGGCGCGGGCTCGTAACGTGTGCACTCAATGTCCATGCGGTCCAGGTTCAGGCCGTCCAGCTCGTGCACGGGTTCGGCGTCAAATTGCTCTTGCAGCAGCAGCTTCACGCCCACGCTGGCCTGCATGGTGCCGCCGTGCCAGATGGCGGCGCTGATGTCGCGGCGAATCATGTCGCGCACAGCGTCAGCACTTTCCAATCGGGTGTTGTTGAAGCTGTTGAGGTACAGCTTGAAAGATTTGCTCTCCACGATGTGCGTGCTCTCGGCGGGCACGGTGATGTGCGCCAGCGCCACCTGCGGTTTGCCTTTGGTATTGAGCCAGGACAGCTCAAACGCGGTCCACAAATCTGCCCCAATGAACACGGGCTGCCCGGTGACGCCGATCTCGGCGCGCTTGGTGGCGCGGGGGATGGGGAACAATAGGCTGGCGTCATACTGGTCCACATAGGCGCTGGACTTGCCCAGTTGGGATTGTTCAGGCGCGTTGTTGAAATCGCTCATGCCTGCACCTTGCGACGGAAAACGAGACGGTCTGGCTCTGACACACCCGCGTCGAGGGCGTAGCCTTCCAAATCAAAACCCTGCAGCCCTTCAGGGTGGGTGATGCGGTTTTGCACGGCATAACGCGCCATCAGGCCGCGCGCCCGTTTGGCGTTGAAGCTGATGATTTTGTATTTGCCGCCCTTGAAGTCTTCAAACACGCATTCAATCACCCGCGCCTTGAGTGTTTTGCGGTCCACCGACTTGAAATACTCCTGCGAAGCCAAATTCACGATGACCGGGGTTTTGTCTTGGGCCAGTTGGGCGTTCAGGTGCTCGGCAATTTGCAGCCCCCAAAACTTGTACAGGTTGCTGCCCTTGCTGGTTTGCAGCGTGGTGCCCATCTCTAGGCGGTAGGGCTGCATCCAGTCCAGCGGGCGCAGCACGCCATACAGGCCACTCAAAATGCCCACATGGGTTTGTGCCCACTCCAGGTCTTGCGCATTCAGAGTCTTGGCATCCAGGCCTTCATAAACGTCGCCATTGAAGGCCAGCACGGCCTGTTTGGAATTTTTGGCGGTGAACTTGGGCGTCCAGGCTTCGTAGCGGGCCACGTTCAGGGCCGACAGCGCGTCCGACAAGTCCATCAACTCGGCGATTTGCTGGGGCGACTTTTGGCGCAGCACCTCAATGAGGGCCTGCGATTGAGGCACGAACTGCGGCAGCGTGTGGGGCACGCCTGCGGCGGGGGTTTCGTAGTCCAGAGATTTGGCGGGTGACAATAAGAACAACATGCTCGACATCCTTTACCTGGACGATTATCTCGCCATCGTGCACAAACCTGCGGGCTGGCTGGTGCATCGCACCCCGCTGGACAAGGGTGAAACCCGCTTTGTGCTGCAAACCCTGCGCGACCAGATCGGGCGGCATGTCTGGCCCGTGCACCGGTTGGACAAGGGCACCAGTGGCGTGCTGCTGTTTGCGCTGGATGCCGACACGGCGCGCACATTGAGCCATGCCTTTGAAAGTGGCCAGGGCCTGCAAAAAACCTACCGCGCCTTGGTGCGCGGCTGGCCTGCGGATGCGGGCCAGATCGACCACCCTTTGAAGCGCATGCCCGATGACATGCGGACCGAGCGCCTGGAAGTGCAGCCCGCCCAAAGCCGCTTTGCCACGCTGCGGCGCTTTGAGCTGCCGCTGCCCCAACAGGGCTTTGCCAGTACCCGCTGCGCTGAGGTGGCGCTGCACCCGTTGACCGGCCGCCGCCACCAACTGCGCCGCCACATGAAGCACATCGCCCACCCGATCATTGGCGACGCCACGCACGGCAAAGGGCCGCTGAACCGGGCTGTAGGGGATTTGATCGGCGTTCAGCGGCTGTGGTTGCACGCCACACGCTTGCAACTGGTACACCCCGCGAGCAGTCAGCCCCTGACCATCGATGCGCCACTGCCTGTCGAATGGAGACTTTGGGACGCATTTCCAGAATGCCCGAGTGCGGGCAGTGATTGATGTCTCGCAGAGGATAAGACTTGTCTCTTGATCTGCCTAAGATCATACGTTTTGCGTTGGGATTGCGCCCCAATGCCCTTGCCCCGCTGGCTGAGCCAGCGCCACCCATTTCACTCGCCACGCCCACCACACCATGAGTTTGCTCTTCACGCCCTTCACCTTCAACGCACCTTCCGGCCCCCTCACTTTGCCCAACCGCATCGTGGTCGCGCCCATGTGCCAATACTCGGCCGTCAACGGCCAAGCCACCGATTGGCACCTGACGCACTGGACCAACTTGCTCAACAGCGGCGCGGGCCTGTTCACCATTGAGGCTACAGCGGTGTCGGCTGTGGGCCGCATCAGCCCTGGCTGTTTGGGTCTGTGGGACGACGCCACCCAAGCGGCGCTGGGTGACAAACTGCACCGCGCCCGCCGCCTGGCCCCGCACATGCCCGTGTGCATCCAGATCGGTCATGCAGGCCGCAAGGCATCGAGCGCGGCCCCATGGGATGGCGGCATGCTGATCGCCCCCGAAGACGGTGGCTGGCAGCCCGTGGCCCCCAGCGCCCTGCCCCACCTGCCCAATGAAGCGACCCCCACCGAGATGAGCCTGGCCGACATCGCACAACTCAAGGCCGACTTTGTCAACACCGCCCGCCGCAGCCACGAACTGGGCATTGAGGCCATCGAGTTGCACGCAGCGCACGGTTATTTGCTGCACGAGTTTTTGTCGCCCATTTCCAACCAGCGCACCGACGCTTATGGCGGTTCGTTTGAAAACCGCATTCGCTTGCCAATGGAAGTCTTCAAAGCCGTGCGCGAAGCCTTTGGCGGCACCCTGGGCATGCGCATTTCGGGCACCGACTGGGTCGATGGCGGCTGGACAGTTGAAGAAACCGCAGAGCTGTCTGTCCAGCTCAAGCAAGCCGGGGCGCAGTTTGTGCACATCTCATCGGGGGGTGTTTCGCCTTTGCAAAAAATTGCCTTGGGCCCAGAGTACCAAGTGCACTTGGCCAAAACAGTCAAGGCCCAATCGGACCTGACCACCATCGCCGTGGGCCTGATCACCGAGCCCGCGCAAGCCGAAGCTGTGCTGCAGCGTGGCGACGCCGATCTGGTGGCGTTGGCCCGCAGCTTTCTGTACAAGCCGCGCTGGGGCTGGGAAGCGGCCGTGGCCCTGGGCGGCACCGTCAACTCACAACACCAGTACTGGCGCAGCCTGCCTCGCGAAGCGAAAAACATTTTCAATGACGCCAAGATAGGCATGCGCTGATTTCATAAAACCACCCCAAGAGAGAGACCCATGAGCACACGTCGCCAATTTTCCAAACTGCTGGCCCTGGCCAGCCTGTGCGCCCCCTTGGCCTTGATGGCCCAGGCCTTCCCCAGCAAGCCCATCACCTTGGTGGTACCCGTACCGCCAGGCGGCTTAGTGGACACATCGGCCCGCTTGATCTCGGAGCCTTTGGGCCGTTTGATAGGCCAGTCGGTCGTGATCGACAACAAAGGCGGTGCCAGCGGCAACCTGGCTTACCAACAAGTGGCACGCAGCCCCAAAGATGGCCACACTTTGCTGGTGTCTTACTCGGGTTACCACATTGCCAACCCGATCCTGATGACCAAACTGCCATGGGAGTTGAAAGATTTGACCCCCGTGGGCTTGATCACCGTGGCCACCAACGTGGTGGCGGTGCACCCCTCGGTGCCTGCCAACAACATGCGTGAGTTCATCGCGTTTTTGAAGCAAAACCCAGGCAAGCTGAACTACGCCTCTCAGGGCAACGGTTCGGTGTCTCACATCGGCACCGAAATCTTCAAGCAACAAACTGCCGTGGATTTGGTGCATGTGCCCTACAAGGGTTCGGGCCAGGCCATTGCCGACGTGTTGGCGGGCCAGGTGCAGGTGTTCATGACCACGCCGCCCTCGGTGATGCAGCACATCCAGGCGGGCAAGCTCAAGGCGTTGGCTGTGACCGGCAAAAAACGCCACCCCGGCATGCCCCAAGTGCCGACCATGGCCGAAGCGGGTTACCCCAACATTGACCTGGAAGCTTGGGTGGCCCTGTATGCCCCAGCGGGCACGCCCACAGCCACCGTGAACCAACTGGCCGATGCCGTCAAGCGCAGCTTGGACTTGCCCGAGAGCAAGCTGCGGGCTGACCAAGCGGGCATTGAGGTGCGCTTTCTCGCCCCAGCCGATATGACCAAACTGCTGGACCGGGAAATCGCCGACTGGACCCAGGCCATCAAGACCGCGAACATCAAGCTCGATTGAAAAAACCCCGCAATGCGGGGCTTTTTTTAAGCAGCGATCAACTGCTGGGCCAGCGCGTACAAACGCGTGCCTGGCCGCGTCAAGTCGGTGACGATGCTGAAGTGGTTGAGGCTGGCCAAGTCTTCGCAAACGGGCACGGTTTTGGGGCCCCAAGCTTGGTGAATCAAACGGTTTTGGCGCAAAAATTCGGGGCTCTCGTCACCACCGGCCACGGTGTAAAGCACGCCATGGCGCGGACGCTGCCATCTGGCGGGGCTGGCCAAGCGCACATGGGCTGGGGTGATGCGCAAATCGGCCTGCACAAACGGCGTTTTGCGAATGGGCTCCAAGTCAAACAAGCCGGAGATCGACAGGGCTTTACGGACCAGGCCCGATGGCAAATCGCGCCCCAATTTTTTCCAGTCACAGCCGAGCAGCATGGCCGCCAAATGACCACCTGCTGAATGGCCCATCACGCTGATGTTCTTGCGGTCACCGCCGTGCTCGGCAATGTGCCGCCAGACCCAGGCGGTGGCCTTGACCATCTGCAAACCGATGTCGGGGATGGTGACAGGTTGCTCGGGCGTGCCGGGGCAAAGCGCGTAATTGACCACCACCACACAAGCACCCATGTCGCGCAAAGCCGGTGCCACAAATGAGTGGTCTGATTTGTCGAGGCTGCGCCAATAACCGCCGTGGATGAAGATCACCACGGGTGCGTTCGCGTCTTGGGCAGGGAAGATGTCCAGCGTCTCGCCCGGGCCGTCGCCATAGGGCAAGTCAAGTGTTGACTGGAGTTGGGCGCGGGCGCTTGCCGATGCGTTTTGCCAGTGCGCGAAATGGTCGGCAAAGTCGGGCACCAAGGCCCGGTTGTTGTACATGCGATCGTGCCATTGGGCATTTTTGACGGTCATGCGGATCTCCTAGACATCAGATTTTCAGTTCCAGACGCAACTGCACATTGCGCCAGTTGCGATCGGTGGTGCGCGAGGACTCTCTGTAGGAAACGTTGTCAAAGGTACTGGCGGTGATGTAGTCGCGCGGCTGCAAATTGCTGACCGTCAGACGGATGGCGCTGGCGGGCGAAATGCGCCACAGCCCATAGACATCGGCCACCCGTTTGACGCCTTGGTAAAAAAACTGTTGCTCGGTGCGGCGCGTGTCGTAGTCGGGGTTCCAGTTGAGGTTGCCGCCCAAGGTCAGAGGAATGCGGCGAATGCGGTAATCGGCACCCAGGTTGGCCGTCATGTCGGGTTGCTGGTCCAGCCGGTTGTTGGGGCCGGGCACTTGCTTGACTTTGGAGCTGAAGAAGCTGACGTTGCTGCGGATGTCGATGGGCCAAGCGTCGGTGAAGGCTTGGTTGAGCCGGAACTTCGCTTCCAATTCCAGGCCTTGGGTGGAGGCATCGCCAATGTTGATGGGGGAAGAAACCCAACGGGTTTGATTCGGTGCCCAGTAAGGACCGATTTGCTCGCTCACGGTGTAACGGATCAGGTCGGTGATTTCACGGCGAAAGACATTCGCACTGAGGACCCCACCGCCTGTGAGATAGCGCTCAAAGGCCACATCGATGCCGGTGGCCATCTCGGGCCTGAGGTCAGGGTTGCCAATGCGGTCAGGACGGGTGGGTCGGCTGTCGACTTCACCCGAGTTCACGGGGCGGGCCATGAGGTTGTGCAAGGTGGGGGTTCGGTAGCTGCGTGTCAGGCTCATGCGCACCTGGTCTCGCTTGGCAGGGTCGGGTTTCCACAAGGCATGTAACAAGGGCGTCCAAACCGAACTGTTGTTGGATTTAGGCCCCGAGATGTCACTCGCCTCGGTGGTGATGGCCTCGTACCTCAGGCCTGTGTGGGCAGACCAGTGGCGATTGATTTTGAACTCGTCTTGGGCATAGGCGGCCCACCGCAGGGTGCGGGCGGTCAAGTCGCCTGCATTGTCATCGAGCACACCCCGGGCCTCTTCGACCCGGCGCACACCTTCCAGTTCCAAGCCGCTGACCACTTGGTGGCCGTTGTCCATGGCACGGGTCCACTTGCTGCTGAGGGTGCCAGAGCGATCGACAAAATTTTGGAATTGCGTGTTGTTTACAAGTAAAACGGGACTGAGATTTGAAGGAACCAAGGTCTGGTCCAAACGCAGGTCGTACTCGGATTGGCCTACACCAAAACGCACTTCCAGGCGGTCATCGGCCGACAGGCGTTGGGTCCACTGGCCATTGAGCCGCGCCATGGCAAATCGGCTTTGGTTCAGGGTTTGAGCCGTTTCAGAAACCAGCGGACCAGGGTCCAGTCGGTTGGCTTGGATCAGGCCAGTGCCCGAAAAATCCGAGTACACCACAAAAGGTGTCAAGGCCAGGGTCTTGCCTTGCTCGCCCCGCCATTGCAGCCGCGCATTGGCATGCAGAGCTTGCCGATGCCCCAGCGACTCGTTGCTCCGAGTCTCGGCGCGAGGTATGCCGCCAGGCAAGACTTGGGAAGCAATCACCGAGCTGCTGGCATCAGGCCTGTATTGGTCTGTGACGGAGACCGTCAGGGTGCCCGTCATGGGCTGGATGTTGAGGTTGTGCACCCAATTGAGCAGGGTGGAATCGTGGCCATATTCGCGCGAGCGGGTGATCTTCAAATCATCGGGGTTGGCCCTTTGGCCTTCCCGCAAAACGATGTTGATGGTGCCGGCAATGGCACGGGCACCGGTCTCGGCGGTGGGCGCTCGCAAAATTTCGATGCGCTCGACCTGTTCGGGCAGCAAGCTGTCGATGGAAAAGCCGGGCGGCAAGCGCTCACCGTCGAGCAAGATTTGGGTGTAACCACCGCCCAGACCGCGCATGCGGATCGCACCGCCCCGTCCAGGCACACCCTGCACGGTCACGCCAGGCAAGCGTTTGAGCACTTCACCCAAATTCGCATCGCCTTGCTTTTGAATTTCTTCTCGGCCAATCACAATCTTGGCGGCTGAAGACTCACGCCGCATTTCGGTGTCGTTGTTGCGGTTGCCCCGGACCTCGACCTGGCCCAGATCGGTCGCGTTGTTGGCCGTGCCGGGTGGGCTGGCGTTTTGCGCCAAAGCAACCCCAGGAAGAACTGCCAAGCCTGCAAAAGCCCAATGCAGTGGCCAGAAAAGCGGTTTCAGACAGTGGTGTTGGGTGCGGTGCATGGTGCGATTTTGACAGGGCCATGCGACTGTTGCGTGTCGGCCCCGGATAACCCAGCCCGCTCAGTGATCAATCGACCGACTTGAACAAAGCGGCCACTTTGCGTTTGGGCTTGATGTTGGCTGAAATCGACGACCTGGCCGCCCTGGGTGTGCTGGGCTCCCAACTTGGTGCCGCATCTGCGGGCGCTGGCTCATAGGGCTTTTGGAAGAACGGATCACGGTTGATCGGCGCTGGGCGGAAGCCGCCCCGTCGCTCATGGGGCGAATCCAAAGCGTCTCGGGGATCTTGTTCACGGCGACGGCCCTCAGAGGCGCGAGAGCGAGGACGGTCTTCTGCCCGTTCGCCCCACTTTTCTGGGGGTGGGCCTGCAGGACGGGTGTCCAGTTGCAGGGTTTCAACCTCCAGCTTTTTCTTGATCAGCTTTTCAATATCGCCCACCAAACGCGTGTCTGAAGGGCTGACCAATGTGACGGCCAGACCCGACGCCCCGGCGCGGCCCGTGCGGCCAATGCGGTGCACATAGTCTTCGGCGTTGAAAGGCACGTCAAAATTGAACACCGCAGGGACATCCTTGATGTCCAAGCCGCGCGCGGCCACATCGGTGCAGACCAGCAAATCGACTTCGCCTTTTTTGAAGGCCTCGAGGGCTTTCAGACGCTCGTCCTGGGTTTTGTCGCCATGCAAAGCCGCTGTGCGCAAGCCTTCGCGCTCCAAAGAGCGGGCCAAGCGGCCGCAGCCGAGTTTGCTATTCACAAAGATGAACGCCTGCTTGATGCCCCGGTCGTCCAGCACTTTGCGGATCACGCGGCGCTTGTCGTCGTCTTGCGCGGCGTAAAAACGCTGCTCGACGGTGGACGCGGTTTCGTTGGGCCGGGCCACCTCGATGGTGATGGGGTTTTGCAGGTAGCTGCTCGCCAGGCGCTTGATCTCGGGCGAAAACGTGGCCGAAAACAGCAAGGTGGTGCGCTGCTTGGGCAGGTAACTCAGGATGCGCTGCAAGTCAGGCAAGAAGCCGATATCCAGCATGCGGTCGGCTTCGTCCAGCACCACATATTCCACCTGGTTGAGCACCGCGTTTTTGGCTTCGATGTGGTCCAGCAAACGGCCTGGGGTGGCCACCAGCACCTCGACACCTTGTTTCAGCTCCAGCGTTTGGGGCTTCATGTCCATGCCGCCAAACACCACCGCGCTGCGCAATTGTGTGTACTTGGCGTACAGCTTGATTTGTTGTGCGACTTGGTCGGCCAGCTCGCGCGTGGGCAACAGCACCAAGGCGCGCACCGGGTGGCGGGCGGGCGAGGTCGAAGGGTTCTCGTGCTTGAGCAGACGCTGCAGCAAAGGCAGCGAAAAAGCGGCCGTTTTGCCCGTTCCGGTCTGGGCTGCGCCCATGACATCCTGGCCTGTCAACACCACCGGAATGGCTTGGGCCTGGATAGGGGTCATGGATTCGTAGCCCATTTCGGCCACGGCTCGTGCCAGCGTCGGGGCCAGCGATAGATTGGAAAAAGAGTCGGTCATTAACCCACTATTGTCGCATTTTGAGTTGACTGCCCTAAAACCAGGCTTTGGCCCTCAGGTTTTGGGCAGTGTCACGCCCACTTGGCCTTGGTATTTGCCGCCACGGTCTTTGTAGCTGGTCTCGCAGACTTCGTCGCTTTCTAAGAACAACACTTGCGCACAACCTTCACCGGCATAAATTTTGGCGGGCAGAGGCGTGGTGTTGCTGAACTCCAGCGTCACGTAGCCTTCCCACTCGGGCTCAAAGGGCGTGACGTTGACGATGATGCCGCAGCGGGCGTAAGTGCTTTTGCCCAAACAAATGGTCAACACGTTGCGCGGAATGCGGAAATACTCCACCGTGCGGGCCAGCGCAAAACTGTTGGGCGGAATGATGCAAACGTCACCCTCGATGTCGACAAAACTGCGCTCATCGAAGTTCTTGGGGTCCACCACGGTGCTGTAAATGTTGGTGAACACCTTGAACTCTGGGGCGCAGCGGATGTCATAGCCGTAACTGCTGGTGCCATAACTGACAATTTTTTGGCCAGCCGCGTTTTGGCGAACCTGCCCGGGCTCAAACGGCTCAATCATGCCGTGCTGCTCGGCCATGCGGCGGATCCATTTGTCGCTTTTAATGCTCATGTTTCAACCTTGGTGATTTGCCCACATTTTAGAGCGCGATGCGCCAAGCCAATCATCGCGCATGCACAGAACCTTCCATGCTCTGGCCTGGGTGCTTCCCCAAAGCCCGCTTTTGGCCTGGGTCGCGCACTTGACAACAAGACGCCTGGATAAATCGAATATCGTATACGATATTCAAAAATTCGAACCCACACCATGCTGCCTTGGATCACCGCCGACGCCTCTGATCGCCTCAAAACGATGCGAGACACCTCGCTGTCCAAATTGGTTCGCGAGGACTTGCTGGAACACATCCTGAATGGGGACATCAAACCCGGCGACCGAATCAGCGAGCCCGATGTGGCCAGCCGTCTTCAGGTGTCACGCGTGCCCGTGCGAGAGGCCTTGCGAGAACTTGAAAGCTCAGGATTGGTGGTCTCACGCAAACATGCGGGTGTGTTTGTCCGTGCCATCGAAGCCAAGGAAGTGCAGGACTTGTACGAAATCCGCAGTCTGCTCGACAGTTTTGCAGGCGCCAAAGCCGCCCACCTGCCCGCGGCGCCCAGGCACGAGTTGGCCCACGCTTTGGAGGCGTCAATCGCTGTGATGCAGGCGGCCCAGAAACAAGCCAATTTGGCTGCCTACTACTCAGAAAACCTGCATTTTCATTGGTTGATTGTGCAAGCGGCACATAACGAACAATTGAGCCACACCTACCAAGAAGTGGTGCAAAAACTGCATTTGGCCCGGTTGCAAAGCTTGTCGCACGTGGCGGGCATGAAGACGTCGATCGCTGAACACCAAAGCATCACCCTCGCCATCGCAAACGGTCATTCGGAACAAGCCAAAGAGCTGCTGGCCACGCACGTGAGCAGCGCTTATGACCGCTTGAAACAAAGCCTGCCGACCGCAAACATTCAAAACATCACCAACCCAGAGGAGACCCCATGAAACGACGCACCCTGATACAAGCAGCCCCTTTGCTGATGGGCTGGCCGGGCTTGGCCAGCGCGCAAGCGGCCTACCCAAATCGCCCCATCAAATACATCGTGCCCGTGGCAGCTGGCGGCGGCTCCGACATGATTGGTCGCCAAGTTTGCGAGCGCCTGAGCAAAGTGCTCGGCCAATCCATCGTGGTGGAAAACCACGGCGGTGGTGGTGGCGTGATCGCCTCGCAAATGACCACCAAAGCACAGCCCGATGGTTACACGCTCATGCAAGGCTATGTCGCCACCCACGGCACGGCGCCCGCCACCCGCAAACTCAACTACGACCCGATCAAAGACTTCACGCCCCTGGGCATGATTGGCACCACCCCCAATGTGCTGGTGGTCAACGCCAACACGGCAGCCAAAGATGTCAAAGAATTCATCGAATTCGTCAAGAAAAACCCTGGAAGAATTTCATACGGCTCAGCCGGTGCAGGCTCATTGACGCATTTGACCGCCGAGTTGTTCAAAATGCAGACCGGTGCTTTCATGGTGCACATCCCCTATCGCGGCATTGCACCCGCCACCACCGATTTGATCGCTGGTCAAACCCAAGCCATGTTCCCGGGCCTGGCGGCCGCTTTGCCTCACATCCGCAGCGGGCGCGTGCGTGCGCTGGCGGTCACTGGCAACCAACGCCACCCTGCTCTCAAAGATGTGCCCACCATGGAAGAGGCGGGCCTCAAAGGCTTTGACGCGCAACAGTGGTATGGCGTGGTGGGCCCAGCGGGCATGCCTGCGCCCATCGTTAAACAAATCAACGACGCCATCGCCCAGGTGCTGGCGCAACCGGATTTCCGCGACAAGCTCAGCGCAGAAGCGGTCGAGCTGACGCCCATGACACCCAACCAATTCCTCGAGTACATGAAGCGCGATTTGGCCCGCTGGACCGACTTGGCCCGCGAACGCAAGATCAACCTGGACGCCTGATTTTTTGAAACCCTGACTGGACTGAACATGACGATCAATACCGCGGTGGCCGCTGACCACAACGCGCCACCCATCACCGCCGAACTGGCCAAGTTCGTGGCCGAACACCCCTCCAAAGGCTGGAGCGACGAAGTTGAACACGAGGCCCATCGCACCTTCTTGAACTGGCTGGGCTGCGCCATCGGTGCGGCGAAACACGAGGCTGTCGAGTCGGCCTTGGCGGCCGTGAACATGCTGGCACCTTCGCAGCAAGCCACGATTGCAGGGCGTTCCGAGCGTGTGGACATGGCCAGTGCGGCCCTGATCAACGGCATCTCGTCGCACACCTTTGACTTTGACGACACGCACCTCAAAACCATCATCCACCCCGCAGGCCCTGTGGCTTCTGCGGTGATGGCTTTGGCCGAAACCCAAAACAGCACGGGCAGGCAAGTGCTTGATGCACTGGTGCTGGGCATTGACGTGGCGTGCCGCATGGGCAATCTGGTGTACCCCCAACACTACGACCGTGGCTGGCACATCACGGGCTCGACCGGCACGCTGGGCGCGGCTGCAGCGTGCGCACGTTTGCTGGGGCTCAATGCCCAGCAAACGGCCATGGCTTTGGGCATTGCGGCTTCGCAGCCCGTGGGCTTGCGGGAGCAGTTTGGCACCATGACCAAACCTTTCCACCCAGGCGGCGCGGCGCGCGCCGGCTTGATGTCGGCCCTGATGGCCAAGCACGGCTTCACGTCCAGCCCTCGTGCGCTGGAAGCGCCACGCGGCTGGGCCCAAGTCTTGTCCACCCAATACGACTGGCGCGAGGCGCAAGACGAGCTGGGTCAGCGTTTTGAAATCAGCTTCAACGCCTACAAGCCCTTTGCCTGCGGCATCGTGATCCACCCCAGCATCGACGCCTGCGCCCAGTTGCGTGCGCAAGGCGTCAAAGCGGAAGAAGTCAAGAGCATCGAATTGCGTGTACACCCCTTGGTGCTGGAACTGACCGGCAAGAAGACGCCTCAGGACGGCTTGCAAGGCAAGTTCAGCGTGTACCACGGCTGCGCGGTGGGCCTGCTCTTTGGCCGCGCGGGCGAAGAGGAGTTTTCAGACCACATCGTGCGGCGCGAAGACGTGGTGCGCTTGCGCGACAAGGTGCAAGCCGTGGTGGACACTTCGGTGCGTGAAGAAAGTGTCTACGTCACGGCCCACTTGACCGATGGCCGCAGCGTGAAGGTGCATGTGGAACACGCCATTGGCTCTTTGCAAAAGCCCATGACCGATGCCGACTTGGAGGGCAAGTTCCACGACCTGTCCGACCCGATTTTGGGTGCGGACCGTGTGAACGACATCCTGAAGGCCTGCTGGAGCCTCGGGCAAGCCCCCAACCTGCAAGGCTTGCTGGCTTTGCTCAAGCCCTGAGTTCATCTTGCGCTAACGAAAAAGCCGAGGCCATTCAGCCTCGGCTTTTTTCATGCAGCATTGGCTGGCAACCGTGCTGCCAGGCCTGAAGGCCTTAACGCGTGATGCGACCTTGCACGCCCTGCACCAGGTAGTTCATGTTCAAGATCTGGGCATCGCTCAAGGTCTGCCCCGCAGGCAACACCACTTTGCCCTCGTTGTCGGTGATGGGGCCCGTGAAGAGCAACAACTTGCCCGTGCCCACCAGCCTTTGTTTGGCCAACACTTCGTCCTGAACAGCCTTGGGCACCTTGGGGCCGAACTCGCCGACGCGGATCATTCCGTCCTTGATGCCGCCCCATACGTTGCCCGAAGACCAAGTGCCCGATAAAGCGGCCCTGACGCGTGAGGTGTAGTAGTCGCCCCACTGGTGGGTCACGGCGATGATCTGCGCATCAGGCCCGAGCTTGCGCATGTCGGAGTGGTAAGCCACAGCCATCTTGCCGCGCTCTTGCGCAGCAGCCATCACCGCCGTGGAGCCGGTGTGGAACGCGATCACGTCCACATCTTGGTTGAACAAGGCCATGGCCGCTTCTCGTTCTTTGGGTGGGTCAAACCAGGCGTTGAGCCAAACCACCTTGACGGTGGCTTTGGGGTTGACCGAGCGCATGCCCAATGTGAAAGCGTTGATGCCTTGCAGCACCTCGGGAATCGGAAAGCCCGCCACATAACCGGCCACATTGGTTTGGCTCATGCGACCAGCCGCGATGCCGGCCAAATAGCGGCCCTCGTAATAGCGGGCGTTCGACGCCGCCACGTTGGGCGCGGTCTTGAAGCCGGTGACCGATTCGAACTTCACATTCGGAAAATCTCTCGCCACCCTGAGGGTGGGCTCCATGTAACCAAAGCTGGGGGTGAAGATGATCTGGTGGCCTTGGCTGGCCAGATCGCGGATCACGCGCTCAGCGTCAGCGCCTTCGGGCACATCGGCCACAAAGGTGGTCTTGACCTGATCGCCCAAAGCCCGCTCGACCGCCTTGCGGCCCTCGTCGTGCTGGCGCGTCCAGCCCGCTTCGGTGATGGGCGAGACATAGACAAAACCAGCCTTGATGGGCTCGGTGGATTTGGCAGGCGATGGATGGGAAGTTTGCGCCTGAACGGCGGTAAGAAAAAAGCAGGCAGCCACGAGCATGGCAGCGAGGTTTTTATACATGGTAGTCCTCTACATGGCCCCGAGATTGAACAAAACAAAGCCCGCCGGGGCGACGGGCTTTGAGTTTGAATTTTAACAAGCAACGAGCATCGTCAATCCTGCTCAGCAAACCCCTGAAAACACGCTTTCAATTCATGCATCCAGCGGAGCTTGTCAGCCTCGGGCGCAAAGCTCGCTTCGATGCTGTTGGCGGCCAGTTTGTAGGCTTGTTGGGCGCTCAACTGCAGCGCGGCAAAGGTCTGCACATAGTTGTCGTTCAGGTAACCGCCAAAGTAAGCCGGGTCGTCCGAGTTGAGGGTGACACACAGCCCGGCTTCAAGCATTTGGCCCAAGTTGTGGTCGGCCAATTGCTTGAACACGCAGAGCTTGAGGTTGGACAGTGGGCACACGGTGAGCGGCATGTGGGTATCGGCCAGGCGCTTCATCAGCGCCGCATCGTGGATGGCTTGCACACCGTGGTCGATGCGCTCCACTTTCAACACATCGAGTGCGCTCCAGATGTAAGCGGGTGGGCCTTCTTCGCCTGCATGGGCCACCAAATGCAAGCCCAGCTCGCGGGCGCGGGCAAAGGCGCCGGCAAATTTTTCGGGTGGGTGGCCCAGCTCGCTGGAGTCCAGCCCCACGCCGATGAAGTGTTCGCGCCAAGGCATGGCTTCTTCCAGGGTGGCCAGCGCGTCATCTTCCGACAGGTGGCGCAAGAAGCACAAGATCAAATCGGCGCTGATGCCCAGCTGCGTCTGCGCATCGCAGCAGGCGCGGTGCAGGCCTTGGATGACCGTGCCCATGGCCACGCCCCGTGCGGTATGGGTTTGCGGGTCAAAAAACAACTCGGCCCGCACCACATGATCGGCAGCGGCTTTTTCAAAGTACGCCCAAGCCATGTCGTAAAAGTCTTGTTCGTGCAGCAGCACGCTGGCCCCGGCGTAATACAGATCCAGAAAACTTTGCAGGTTGGTAAACGCATAGGCACTGCGCAAGGCCGCCACGTCGGCATAAGGCAATTGCACGCGGTTGCGTTGGGCCAGCGCAAAGATCAACTCGGGCTCGAGCGAACCTTCGATGTGGATGTGCAACTCGGCCTTGGGCATGGCGCGCAGCAACTCGGGCAAACGGTCAGGCGCTACGGCGTGGACTTTGAACATGGTGATTCCTCAAAAAATTCGGCGCGAATGAAGGCCTCATCGAGTCGATCAAAGCAGGCGTTGTGCCGATCCGTCAAAGGCCCATGACCCGGCATCACTTGGCCCGAGGGGCCGTAGCCAACGGCCTTGAATTTCCACTGGCCATTGACCCATTTGAAGTTGCCCACATGCAGACCGGCGGGGTTGTGCAGGGCACAAAGGCTTTTGTTCACCGAGGTACGCAAAATTGAATTCATGCCTTATTTTGCACCCTCTGCAGGCTGCAAAACGAAGGCTTGAAATGGTCTTTGCGGCATGACCATAAAAAACGCTTTTGTGAAGCAGTGCTGGATGTGTTTGTCGCCCAAATTACAGCGCATTCCAAGCATTGTGCAAGGATCAAGACATTGCCGCCTGCGCAATTTGCACAACCTCACTGGAGATCCCATGACCCGCGTCACCAAGACCCTGTTTGCCCTGTTGTCTGGCCTGTTCATGGCCTATGCCTCACCTGTGATGGCGCAGGCTTTCCCCAACAAGCCCATCCGCATCATCGTGCCCTTCCCGCCCGGTGGAGGCAACGACGTGATTGCGCGTGTGGTCGCACAAAAACTCAATGAGCGTCTGGGCCAACAGGTGGTGGTCGACAACCGGGCAGGTGCCAATGGCATTGTGGGTTTGCAGGCTTTGATGCAATCGCCTGCAGACGGCTACACCCTGGCCGTGGCGGCGGCGGGTCCCATGGCGGTGAACCCCAGTCTTTACGACAAGTTGCCCTATGACCCCTTGAAAGACTTTTCACCCATCACCAACATGGTGAACTTCCCTCTGCTCTTGGTCACTCACCCTTCGGTGCCCGCCAAAACAACACTGGAGTTGATCAACCTGGCCAAATCAAAACCCAAACAGTTGTTCTTTGCATCCCCTGGCAGCGGTAATTCAGGTCACTTGGCGGGCGAGTTGTTCAACTCGATGGCCAATGTGCAAACGATGCACGTCCCCTACAAAGGGCAAGGTCCCGCCTTGACCGACTTGCTGGCCGGGCAAGTCCAAATGCTCTACAGCAGCATCCCTTCCGTGATCAACCAGGTGAAGTCTGGCCAACTCAAGGCGATTGCCGTGGGCAGCGCCAAACGCGTGCCTTCCCTGGCCGACATTCCCACCATTGCAGAAAGCGGATTGCCGGGCTATGAAGCCTATTCCTGGGTTGGCATCGTGGCCCCAGCCAAAACACCCAGGGACATCGTGATGCGGCTGAACCGTGAAATTGTGGACATTCTGAAGTTGCCCGATGTGGCCGAAAAATTGAACCAACAAGGGGCCTTGCCTGTGGGCGACACGCCCGAGCAATTTGCCACTTACATCAAGGACGAGATCGCCAAATGGGGCGCCGTTGTGCGCTCGGCCAACATCAAAGCAGATTGAAGAAGACCCATGAAAACCACCACAACCAAGAAGTCCAGCGCGAAGCCCCAATCCGAGGGCTACAAAGCAGGCTTGGCCATGCGCAAAAAGGTGCTGGGTGATGACTACGTCGAACGCTCATTTGCCAACGCCGATGACCTGAACATGCCTTTTCAGGAACTGGCCACCGAGTTCGCTTGGGGCAAGGTCTGGACCCGTCCTGGGTTGACGCTGAAAGAGCGCAGTCTGGCCACGCTGTCGATGTGCATCGCCTTGAACCGGCCGGCCGAAATCAAGATCCACCTGCGGGGCGCTGTGCGCAACGGCGTATCGCGCGAAGAGTTGCGCGAGTTGATCTTGCACTCCTTTCTTTACTGCGGCGGCCCTGCCGCGCTGGACGCCTACAAGGCGGTGCGCGATGAATTGCCTTTGATCGAAGCGGCCGAGAAAGCGGCCAAAAAATTGGCACGCCCTGCAAATACAAAACCCGTCAAAAGTCCTGTCAAGTCCACCGTGAAAGTCAAAGCCAAATCGGCAGCCAAAGACAAGATCAAGTCTTGACCGGTTTTTTGCGCCGAGCCCTGGCAGGCGCGATGCCCGCCATGGCCGACATGACCTCGGCGGTCGAAGCCGTGTCTTCCATCGCCAGCCCTAGAGCCATGGCGCTGGTGTAGATGGCGGCGCACGTGGAAAACAGCGGGGTCGGGCAGTCCACCGACTTGGCCATGTCGCCAATCACCTGCATGTCCTTTTGCCATACCTCGACCTTCATGGTGGGTGGGCTGTACTGGCGCTCGAGCATCATGGGCATGCGCAGCCGCATGACCCCAGTGCCCAGCACGGGGCTGTTGCCAAACAGCTCGAGAACGTCTTGCGGGTCCAGCCCCATTTTTCGCGCCAATGTTACGGATTCCGCATAGGCCACGTTGTAAATCGCCACCAAATGGTTGGCGGCAAACTTCATCTTCGTGCCATTGCCATAGGGCCCCACAAACGACACTTTGTCTGTGAACACCTGCAAGACGGGCAAGACCTTGCGGAAAGCGGTTTCTTGACCACTGACAAAAAATGTCCAGGCCCGCTCCTTGATGCGCACCGCCGTGCCACTGATGGGCGCATCCAGGGTGGTGATGCCCAATTTTCCTAAAGCCCCTGAGCAGGCGTCTTTGTCCGCCATGGGTAAGGTGCTGGTTTCGATGACGATGGGCTTGTGGCGCCTTTGCGCCTTGGGCACTGAAGCGATCGATTCGGTCACTTGCGCCAGCGCTTGCGAGGTCGACAGGGAAATGATCACCACATCCGATCGACTGACAACCTCAGAGGCACTGCTCTGGCACAAGCCACCCGCACGTTTTAGGCGAGCCAGCGCCTTGGGATCGATGTCCGAACCACAAACTTCGTAGCCCTGTTGCAACAAGGCCTCGGCCATGGTGCCGCCCATGATGCCCAGGCCCACCAGGCCCAGGCGCGGGAGAGCCGCTTTGGTTTTTTCAACCGCAGCCACGGGCTTATCCCACCACCAGGCCAGCAGCCCGGATGCCCGCCATGCAAATCAACTCGTCCTCATCGCCAGTTCCTCCGCTGGCTCCAACAGAGCCCAGAATGCGGCCTTGCGCATCCTTGATGAGCACCGCGCCTGGCTGTGGCAAAAATTTGCCTTCGGCGGTAGCAGCCAAGGCAACAAAAAAGTTCGGGTTGTCTTTGGCGCGCTCAGCCAAGGCTCGGCTGGACGAACCCATGCCCACAGCACCCCAGGCCTTGCCCCGTGCAATGTCAAAGCGGAACATGCTGGCGCCGTCTTCACGCGCAAAAGCCACCAGCTGACCCGATTCATCCAGCACCACAATGCCCATGGGTTTGTAATGAGCGGCCCGAGCCGCTTGCATGGCGCCTTGCAAAATTTGATGGGCTTGATTCAGAGTCAAAGAGTTCACGACAGAGGTCTCACTGAAAATAATGGAGAGTTTCAGGCTATCAGAATCGCACCCAAAGCCTGTCTTCTGTTTGACAAAGGCCCTGTGCGAGGCGTCATCGCACTGCGCGGTCAGACACAGAGCGGCCCGTTAAACCAACTTGTCCACGGCGCGTGAAAAACTGACCTTCTTTTGGCTGAAGGCCTCGTGTTGATCCTCTACTTTGTCCAGCTCGTACAGGTAGTTGACCATCAGGCCACCTGATTGTTGAAGTCCTTTTTTGGACAGGTCAGCGGCCCAATTGATTTGGTGCAAGGTTGCACCATTGCTGAGGTGGAACTTGCCCACCGCATCGCCACGGGCTTCGGGCGTTGAGTGCATGAGGTAAAGCGCGCACAGACGCAAGAGCGCGGCTTTTTCTGCCTCAGGGCAGCGATCGGGGTGCCAGCCCGCCTTCAGGCGTTCGGCCCAACTCAAACCACCCAGCAACAAGGTTTTTTGGGCTTCTTGCCCTTTGCGCAACTGCACGGCGCTGAGCTTGTCTTCGGACAAGGGCGCACCCGAGTCGAGCCAGGCGGTGAGGCCTGGAATGGGCGAGAGGGTGCAAAAAGTTTTGAGTGAGGGCATCTCTTCGATCAATTTTTGCGCCACACGCTTGATCAAAAAATTGCCCAAGGACACGCCTTTGAGGCCTGGCTGGCAATTGCTGATGGAATAAAAAATAGCCGATTTGAAACTCTTGGACTCACCCACGGGTGCCTGCTTGTTGATCAGCCCTGCGATGTCTTTGGCAATGCCCGGCACCAGCGCCACCTCCACAAAAATCAAGGGCTCCCCCGGCAACTGGGGATGAAAAAATGCAAAGCAACGGCGGTCAGGCTGCAATCGGCGGCGCAGGTCGTCCCAGCCATCGATGGCGTGTACCGATTCATGCTCAATGATCTTTTCGAGCAACTGAGCTGGCGAATTCCAGGTGATTTGGTGCAGCTCCAAAAAGCCGGGGTTGAACCAAGAGCTGAGCAGGTGGTGCATGTCTGCGTCGGTGGCCCGAAAAGCGGGATGGTCCTTCAGGTACGACAACAGCGTCTGGCGCATCTTCAAAATCGTGGCCGTCCCGGCAGGCGCCCGGTTGATCCGCCGCAGCAGCTCTTGGCGGGGCGGCTCCACCGTCTGAAACAAGTGGATCAGGCTGGCTTCGTTGCGCTCGGTGTTGTAGCGGTTGGCGGCATCCATCACCATCGCCGGGTCTGGATTGAACTCGTTGGACAGGTGGTGGAAAAAATCCGATTGACTGCGCTTGTCCAGGTGCTCGTAGTTGTCGATCAACTTGACGGCCATGCTTTGCGCATTGGCCTCGCCCCGGGCGCTCAAGAGCTTTTTGGTGGCTTGCTTGGCGGCATCGAGTTTTTTGTTTTGAATGAAGCGTTCCAGCATGTTGCCCTCTTGGGAAGCATTGTTCTGTCCAATGTGGCCAGAAACGACAACTCAGCTTACACGGTGACCCAAGTCCTTGGGAAATATGTCGGACAAACACTGCCGATCAAGTGCTTTTGAAATCAGCCCGCTCCATCCACCAAGACACCGCAAAACCGGCCACCAGACCCCAAAACGCCGCGCCGATGTTGAACAGCCCCATATCGGCCACCGTGACCAACAAGCTGACCAAAGCGCCGAGTGAGAACTTGCCCGCACCAAACGAGGCCACAAACGCGCCTTGCAGCACGCGCAGCATGGCCAGACCGCCCAGCACCATGATGAACTCTTTGGGGGCAGCCAGCATGAGCCCGGTGAAGGTGGGTGCCATCAGGCCAAACAACAGCGCCAGCAGACCAAAGATCAATGCGCCGCTGTAGTGGCGCGGTTTCTCGCCCGACGAGGTGAGCAAGCCGTTGGTCGGTCCTGTCAGGCAGGTGCTGACGGCACCGAACACCGCACTGATGGCTGCGCCCACACCGCAGGCCACGGCGATCATGTTGACAGGTGGCTCGTGCCCTGCGCTTTTGAGCACGGCGACGCCTTGCCCGTTTTGCACCACCAGCACCGTGATGGCCAAGGGCACCACCAACTCGAACATGGCGGCAAAAGACCACACTGGGACCTGAATCACTGGTTGTGCCAAGGCCAGTTGGCCTAAGGCAGCGCCATCCAAGCGACCTGACAGCGCCACCGCCAAGGCCCCCACCAGCAAGGCGCCGATGACGGGTGGCAGGCGTTTGCCCCAATCGGCCCGCGCCGACAGCAACAAAAACACGGCGACCATCGGGGCCGCGATGGCCACATCGCTTTCCAGCGCCCGCACGATGTCCAGACCAAAACGCAAGAAGACACCCGCCACCATGCCCATGACGATGGGCATGGGCAAGGCTGCCATGACGCGCTTGACCCATCCGCTCAGACCCAGCACCAAGATCAGCGCACTGGTCGCATAAAAAGCGCCAATCACCTCGGCAAAACTCAGGTGCTGCAAAGCGGGCCCCACCAACACCGTGCCCGGAATCGTCCAGCCAAAAGCCAAGGGGGTGGTGTAACGCCAGCTCATCAACCAAGTGACCAAGCCATTGACAAAGAAAACACCGAACACCCAAGACGCCAATTCTTCAGGTGACAAGCCGCCCCGCGTGCCGACCGACAAAATGATGGCCACAGGCCCGGTGGCCGCAAAAATGAAACCGATCAGCCCATTGGCGGCATAGGTGGCGCCAAAATCCGCTCGAACTTGCCGCCAGCTGGGCGGGGCAACGGCAGGGGTTTCCAAGTGTTTGAACAAATCGGGACCTTGGTGAAAACAAGAACGGGCTCAGGTTATCAAAAAAAAACCGCCCCTCGGGCGAGGGGCGGTTTCGCGAAACAAGTTCGGCAGATCGTGTCGGATCACTTCTTGCCGGGAATCTTGCCTTCCACGCCCTTGACGTAGAACATCACGCCGCCCAGGTACTTGTCATCGGCCACCACATCTTTGGCCAACATTTCCTTGCCAGACTGGTCCACGATCGGGCCCTTCCAGATGGCAAAGCTGCCGTCTTTCAAGCCCGCATTGATTTCGGCAATGCGCTTTTTGATGTCTTCAGGCACGTCGGCGGCCACGTTGACCATTTCGATCGCGCCTTCTTTCACGCCCCACCAGCTGGAACCGGTACTCCACTTGCCTTCCAGGGCTTCACCTACGGCTTTGACGTAATAAGGACCCCAGTTGATCACTGCCGAACCCAAGTGGGCCTTGGGGCCGTAGGCGGTCATGTCGGAATCCCAACCAAAAGCGCGCTTGCCCATTTTTTCAGCGGTTTGCAACACAGCCGAGGAGTCGGTGTTTTGCATCAACACGTCGGCGCCAGCGTTGATCAACGAAGTCGCCGCTTCGGATTCTTTGGGTGGGTTGAACCATTCGTTGACCCAGACCACTTTGGTCTTGATCTTGGGGTTCACCGACTGCGCACCCATGGTGTAGCTGTTGATGTTGCGGATCACCTCAGGAATTGGGATGGAAGCCACCACGCCCAAGACGTTGGTCTTGGTCATCTTGCCGGCAATCACACCCGCCATGTAAGCGCCTTCGTAGGTGCGGCTGTCGTAAGTGCGCATGTTCTCGGCGGTTTTGTAGCCGGTGGCATGTTCGAACTTGATGCCTTTGTTGTCAGCGGCGACTTTGAGCATGGGCTCCATGTAACCGAAGGTGGTGCCAAAGATCAGCTTGTTGCCCTGGGCCGCCATGTCGCGGATCACGCGCTCGGCGTCAGCGCTTTCTGGCACTTTTTCAACGAATGTGGTGACCACTTTGTCGCCAAACGCTTTTTCGATTTCTTTGCGTCCGTTGTCGTGCGCAAAGGTCCAACCGCCATCGCCCACAGGGCCAACATAGGCAAACGCGATCTTCAGGGGCTCGGGCTTGGCAACCGCAGCAGGGGCAGCGGCCTTGGGGGCCTCTTCTTTTTTGCCACAACCGACCAATGCGGCGGCGGCCACAGCGGTCAGGGCCACCATCTTGACGATGGAGCGCTTGGAGATGTCTGTCATGTCAGTTCCTTTAAACAGGGTTACAGGGGTTGAAGAAAACGCAGATTATGAACCGGGGTAAAACGGCTTACCCAAAGACGCTGGCATGTTGACCCGAATCCAAGTAGGGTTACGTGAAATCAAGGCCAACACCACAATCGTGGCGATGTAAGGCAGTGCCGAAAGCAACTGGCTGGGCACCTCAACACCCATGCCTTGCAAATGGAACTGCAGCATGGTCACACCGCCAAACAAGTAAGCCCCAAGCAATACACGTGCCGGACGCCAAGTCGCAAAAGTGGTCAGCGCCAGCGCGATCCAGCCCTTGCCGGCCACCATGCCTTCGACCCACAGCGGCGTGTAGCTCACCGAGATGTAAGCCCCAGCCAGGCCGCACAAAGCGCCCCCAGCCACCACCGCCGCCAGCCGAATAAGGCGCACCGGATAGCCCAAAGCGTGTGCAGAAGCTGGCGACTCACCCACCGCCCGCAGCACCAAACCGGTGCGGCTTTTGTAAAGGAACCAGATCAGTGCCAAAACCAACAAAATGGCGCCGTACACCAAGGGGTGTTGTTTGAAGAAAGCAGGGCCCAACAAAGGCATATCGGCCAAGAAGGGAATCTCGTAGTTGGGCCGCTCGGGCAGTTTCTCTTGAACGTAGCCAATGCCCACAAAGGCGGAGAAGCCCACTCCGAACAAACTCAGCGCCAAACCGGTGGCGTATTGGTTGGTGCCCAGCCAAATCACCAGCACCCCAAAAACAGCCGCCAAGACCGCGCCCGCGCCCATGCCCGCCAAAAATCCCAACCAATCGTTGCCGGTGTGCACCACGCAAGCAAAACCCGCAATGGCAGCGCACAACATCATGCCCTCGGCCCCCAGGTTCACCACCCCGGCCTTTTCATTGATGAGCAAACCCAAGGCGGCAATGGCCAGCACGGTCCCCGCATTCAGGGTGGCGGCGATCAGCAAGGCATACGACTCCATCACACGCTCCCGATTTTTTTGGACACCCAACGCAAGCGGTAGGCGACCAAGGTGTCACACGCCAGCAGGCAAAACAACAACAAGCCCTGAAAAACGCCCGTGATCGACTTGGGCAAGCCCAAGCGCGATTGCGCCAATTCACCACCGATGTAAAACATGCTCATCAACACCGCCGAAAAGACCATGCCAGCGGGGTGCAAGCGCCCGACGAAGGCCACGATGATGGCGGCAAAACCGTAACCCGCAGGCACATAAGGCGTGAGTTGCCCAATGGGCCCGGCGACCTCCAAGGCGCCCGCCAGACCTGCAGCGCCGCCCGACACCAACAGCGCCACCCACAAAGCCTTGCGAGAAGAAAAGCCTGCATAACGCGCAGCCTCAGGCGCCAGCCCACCCACCTGTTGGGCAAAGCCCGCCCGGGTGCGAAACAAAAACACCCACAGCAGTCCTGCGCCCACCAGCCCCAACAGCAAACCCACGCTCACCCGAGAGCCATCCATCAACCGCGGAATTTGCGTCACCGACTCAAAGGTTTTGGACTGCGGAAAATTGAAACCCGCTGGGTCTTTCCAGGGGCCGTAAACCAAATAACTGAGCACCATACCAGCGACGTAGACCAACATCAGACTGACCAAAATTTCGTTGGCATTGAAGCGGTCGCGCAAAAAAGCCGTGATGCCCGCCCAAAACATGCCCCCTAAAACGCCAGCCAAAAGCACCGCCAACACGATCCAACGTCCGGTGTCTTTGTCAGCCAACAGGGCCACACCCCCAGCACAGACCGCACCCATGACAAACTGCCCCTCGGCACCGATGTTCCACACGTTGGACCTGAAACACACCGCCAAACCCAAGGCGATGATCAGCAGCGGCGTGGCCTTGACCATCAGTTCACCCAAGGCGTAGCTGGTTTTGATCGGCTCCCAGAAAAACATTTGTAAACCGCGCAGGGGATCTTTGCCCAGCGCCATGAACAGCGCCACACCCAAGAGCACAGTGAGAATCAAGGCCAACACTGGCGACGCATAGGTCCACAGATTTGAAGCTTGGGGACGGAGTTCAAGCCGCAGCATGTGGCGCACCTTCTTTTGCAGACACGGCCCGGTTGGCATCGGGCCACAAGCCGCTCATCCACTCACCCATGCGCTCCACCGTGGCCTCGGTCCGCGCCACCGACGGCGACAAACGCCCCTTGGCGATGACATGCAATCGGTCTGACAACTCGAACAATTCGTCCAACTCCTCACTCACCACCAGCACCGCGCAACCCGCATCGCGCAGCGCCAAAATTTCGGCGCGGATCTGCGCCGCTGCGCCCACATCCACGCCCCAGGTGGGTTGCGAGACGATGAGCAGCTTCGGCGCAGCACTGATCTCACGCCCCACAATGAACTTTTGCAAATTGCCGCCCGACAACGACTGCGCTGCGGCATCGGGCCCAGAGGCCTTGACCTTGAAGCGCTCAATGACGCTGCGGGCCTGATCGGCCAGCGCACCCATGCGCACCCAGCCGCCCGCACCCACGGCTTCGCTGCGCGTGAGCAGCAGGTTTTGCGACAGGCTCAGCGAGGGCACAGCACCGCGTCCCAGACGCTCTTCGGGCACAAAGTGCAGACCCATTTGCCTGCGCGGCACCGGCCCCAAAGCTGCCACCGCTTGGCCAGCCAGCGTCACACTGGCTGCGCCGCACTGCTGGCCTGCCCGGGTGTCTTCGCCTGACAAGGCCCACATCAATTCCCTTTGCCCGTTGCCCGATACACCGGCCAGTCCCACCACCTCGCCCGCACGAACCTGCAAGTTAATGCCCTCCAAGTCCATGCCAAACGGGTCTTTCCGCGTCAGGCTCAGGCCCTTGACCGACAAAACCAGCTCGCCCGGTTCACGCGCCACATGCTGCAAGGCCGGGGGCTCGGCCCCGATCATCAAACGGCTGAGACTGGCGTTGGACTCTTCACGCGGATCACACACGCCCGTCAGCTTGCCGCCGCGCAGCACAGTGCAAGCGCTGCACAGCGCGCGAATCTCATGCAACTTGTGCGAGATGTACAAAATACTGACGCCCTGGCTGACCAGCTTGTGCAGCACCACAAACAATTTTTCAACCGCCTGCGGTGTCAGCACCGACGTCGGCTCGTCCAAAATCAACAACTTGGGCTCGGTCAGCAAGGCGCGGATGATCTCCACCCGCTGCATCTCGCCCACGCTCAGGGTGTGCACCGGGCGCTCGGGCTGCAGGTCCAGGCCGTACTCGCTGGCCTTGGCCACGATGCGCTCGGTGACTTCGGCCAGGCTCAGGGTTTTGTCCAAACCCAGCCAGACGTTTTCGGCCACGGTGAGCGTGTCAAACAGGCTGAAGTGCTGGAACACCATGCTGATGCCCAGCTTGCGCGCTTCTTGCGGGTTGCGGATGCTGACCGGCTGACCTTTGAAAAACACTTGGCCTTCATCGGGTTTGACCGAGCCGTAAATGATTTTCATCAGGGTGGATTTGCCCGCACCGTTCTCGCCCAACACGGCATGGGCCTGGCCGGGCATCACGCTCAACGACACGTCCTGATTGGCCACCACGCCGGGGTAGCGTTTGGTGATGCCCTGCAAAGACAAAAGGGGGGTGATCATGTCGGGTTCGATGAAGGGTCTCATAAATTTCTTGCAAAGTCCTTGCCTAAAGCGGTGACCCGAGCCTTGCAAACCAAGCGATTGCCGCACAATGTAACACTGCAAATACCCGCTTTTTCCGGGTGTTTATCCCCGTACGCTGACCCGCCCTCACCATGCCGCACGCCTCCCACCCGACCGATATTCAAGCTTGGCGAGCCAGCATCCTGTGGTTCCCTGATCCGCACAGCCCCCAAGCGCGCCATGAAAGTGATGGCCTGCTGGTCACTGGCCAGGGCGCCGACGGCATCGTGCAGGTGGTGGCCATCGGAGACTGGGCGACGCTGCACCACCAATACCCCGACCTGCCCACCACCCACTGGCCCGGCCTGTGCATCGCGCCGGGCTTTGTCGATCTGCATATTCACTACCCACAAACCGATGTGATCGGCTCGCCCGCCGACGGCCTGCTGCCCTGGCTGGAGCACTACACCTTTCCGCACGAAAAGCAGTTTGCCGACCCCACATACGCGCACGAAGTCACCGGCTTCTTTTTGGATGAGTTGATGCGCCACGGCGTGACCACGGCGCTGTGTTTTGCCACCGTGCATCCCGAGTCGGTCGATGCCTTCATGGCCGAGGCGCAAGCCCGTCGTCTGCGCATGGTCACCGGCAAGGTGCTGCAAGACCGCCACAGTCCCGAAGGCCTGCGCGATACGGACACGGCTTTGAGCCTGCGCCAAACCGAAGACCTGATTCGCCGTTGGCACGGTTTGGATCGCCTGGGTTACGCCATCACGCCGCGCTTTGCGCCCACCAGCACCACCTCTCAGTTGCACGGCGCAGGTGAGATCGCGCAACAATTTCCTGATGTGTGGATTCAGTCGCACGCGGCCGAGAACGTGGACGAAATCCGCTGGGTTCACGAACTCTTCCCCGAAGCGCGCAGCTATCTGGATGTGTACGACCGCGCGGGCCTGCTGCGACAGCGCTCGGTGTATGCGCACTGCATTTATCTGGATGATGCCGACCGCCGCCGCATGGCCGAGGTGGGTGCGACCGCTGCCGTCAGCCCCACCAGCAACCTGTTTTTGGGCAGCGGATTTTTCGACTACACCGCCTCAGATGCTGCTGGTCTGCGCTACGGCTTGGCCAGCGATGTGGGCGGCGGCACCAGCTTCAGTCCTTTTCACACCATGCACGCCGCCTACACCGTGGCCAGGCAAAGCGTGGGCAGGCCGGGCATCAGCTTGTCACCCGAACACCTTTGGTGGCAACACACGGCAGGCGCTGCCGCAGCGCTGGACTTGGGCGGCAAAGTGGGCAACCTGCTGCCAGGCTGCGAAGCCGACTTCGTGGTGCTCAACCCCCAAGCCACGCCCCTGATGGCACGACGCTCCGGGCAAACCGAGACCTTGGCTGAATGGTTGTTTGCCATGATCGTGCTGGGCGATGAACGCTTGATTGCGCACACGGTGATCCAAGGCCAAAGTGTGACGCTCAATCCATAGTTCAACGACTTCAGCCTCAAGAAAGTGGGCTTGCCTTGTCGGACAATACGGCATGAGCGCCGAGAACGAACACCCCATCATCGACCCCTACGCATCCCAGCGCGCGTCCGTGCGCCAGGGCATTGCGCAATTTCAAGAACGCCTTCAGGCCGCAGGCCATGACTTCCGGAATCCACCAACAGAGCCGACCTCGTGCTGCGGGCGCGGTTGCAACGGGTGCGTTTGGGAAAGCTATGACGCCGCGCTGATGTTTTGGTACGAGGATGCAGGCGCTTTGCTGACTGGATAACCCGTCCACCGAGACTCAACCGGTCTATACGACCAGCACATCCTGAACGGTTGCAGGACGCACCAGCCGCCCCACCTCCTGTCCATCGCGCAAAACCACCAAGGTCGGCCAGAGCTTGACGCGGTAATGGCGGCCCAGCGCCCGACCCGGGCCGTCTTCCACCTTCAGATGTCGCCATTGCGGCCGTTCGGCCAAAGCTTGCGCGATCAAGGGCTGGGCGGCGCGGCAGTGGCCACACCATTCGGTGCCAAATTCCAAGAGCGTCAGGTCGGGCAACGCCTGCACTTCGGCCAGACTGGGCGCTTCGATGGCACTCAAGTAGGGTTTGAAAGTGTTCATGGCTTGACCTCGATGGTGCTGAACAATCGGGACACGGTGCCCCGCAACCACTGCAGGCCCGGGTCTTTGTCGAAGCGGGCACTCCAGTGCATGGACACGGTGAAATCGCGCAAGGGCAAATCGGGCTCGATCAGGGCCAGAGCCCCTGCCTCAGCAAAGCCTTGCGCAAAATTGCGTGGCATCAAGACCGCCAGATCGCTGCTGCGCACAATGCCGGGCAACGACAAAAAATGGCTCACCGTCAGGCGCAGGCGGTGCTGCCAATGCATCAAATCCAAAATGCGCAGCGTGTCTGAATGGGTGCGCACGGCGGCGAATTCCAGCTCGGCCAGCAAGGCCTGCGCAGCATCGGGGGCAGCGCGTGATTTTTGGAGTTGCACCCAGCGCCGCGCCACCGGGTGGCCCTGGCGCATCAGCACCACATAGCGGTCGCTCATCAAGGGCTGCTTCAAGGTGTCGTTCACCTCGGGCAAAAAACCCATCGCCAGATCCAGCTGGCCGTTGTCCAGCGCGGGGCCGATTTTCTCGTGCGGCAGTGGCATGGCTTCGAGCCGCATGCCCGGTGCGTGGCGCTGCAGGGCCAACACCAGTTCAGGCAAAAAACGCGCCTCGCCAATGTCGCTCAGGTGCACGCGCACCACACGGGTCGAGCGCTGCGGGTCAAACACCTGCGAGGCATTGAGCGCATCCTCGATCGTGCCCAGCGCCAACTGCACCGCCTGCGCCAGCCGGTCGGCACGCGGCGTCGGTCTCACCCCTGCGCCACTGCGCTCAAACAAGGCGTCGCCCAGCACCGCCCGCAAACGCGACAGCCCTTGGCTGGCCGCCGGTTGTGACATGCCCAATTGCTGTGCGGCCAGGCTCACACTGCGCGTGCGCCACACCGCGTCAAACAAACGCAAGAGGTTCAGGTCCAAATCTCTGATATTCATTCAGTGCATACCGTTTATTAAAACATTTTATACGCTTATATGTAAGATGGTTTTGTCTACCCCCATCTGGGAACCCACCCCGTGGGCGATGGATGGCAACAACGCAAGGAGCGTGCTGTGGAAGTGTCATTTCACGAAGAAATCAAGGCCTTGCGCATGGGCGCGGGCGAGGTCTTTCATGGTGAAGGTATTTTGGCCATCACCAAGGGCCTGCTGCAATCGGGCGTGAGTTATGTGGGCGGCTACCAAGGTGCACCGGTGTCACACCTGCTGGATGTGATGGTGCAGGCCAAGCCCTACATGGACGAGCTGGGTGTGCATGTGGAGGCGTGTTCCAACGAAGCTTCGGCCGCGGCCATGCTGGGCGCCTCCATCCATTACCCCATTCGTGGCGCAGTCACCTGGAAGTCGATAGTGGGCACCAACGTGGCGGCCGATGCACTGTCCAATTTGTCCTCGCCCGGGGTGACGGGTGGCGTGCTGATCGTGGTGGGCGAAGACTACGGCGAAGGCGCCAGCGTGATCCAAGAGCGCACACACGCCTACGCCCTCAAGTCGGGCATGTGCCTGCTGGACCCACGACCCGAACTGGGCCAGATGGTGAACATGGTGGAACACGGCTTCAGGCTGTCCGAAGCCTCCAACATGCCGGTGATGATGGAGTTGCGCATCCGCGCCTGCCATGTGCGCGGCCAGTTTGTGGCCAAGGACAACCAAGCCCCCAAGCTGTCCAAAAAACACCTGATCGACGAGCCCGCAAGCTTCAACTACATGCGGCTGGCGCACCCGCCTGTGACCTTTGCGCAAGAAAAACGCAAAGTGGAGCACCGCCTGCCTGCCGCACGTCAATACATTGCCGAGCAGCGGCTGAATGAGCACTTTGAAGGTCGCGCCCACCGCCATTTGGGCCTGATCGTGCAAGGGGGTCTGTACAACACGCTGATGCGGACCCTGCAACAGTTTGACTTGGCCGATGCCTTTGGCGTGACCAGCCTGTCGGTGCTGGTGCTGAACGTGACGTACCCGCTGGTGCCCGATGAGCTGGTGAATTTTTGCAAAGACAAATCGGCGGTGCTGCTGCTCGAAGAAGGCCAGCCCGAGTACATCGAGCAAGAACTGGCCTTGATGCTGCGCCGCCTGGACCTGCAAACCCCGCTGCACGGCAAAGACATGCTGCCCTCGGGCGGCGAGTACACCGCCGAAGTGATGGCCCAGGGCCTGCTGAAGTTTCTGGACCGCCACCAAGCCGATGCCGTACCCGAGGCCACGCGACAATGGCTGGCCACCAACGGCGAACGCCGCCAGCAAGTGCAAACCCTTTTGGGCAGCCCCGTGCCCGCAAGGCCGCCAGGCATGTGCATCGGCTGCCCCGAACGCCCCGTGTTCTCGGCGCTCAAACTGGCGCAACAAGACGTGGGCCCGGTGCACATCGCGGGCGACATTGGCTGCCACGCCCTGGCCACTTTCGAGCCGTTTTCTTTTGGTCATTCCATCCTGGGTTACGGCATGAGCCTGGCCAGCCGGGCGGGCGTGTCGCCGGTCATGAAGCGCCGCGTGTTGTCGGTGATGGGCGACGGCGGCTTTTGGCACAACGGTTTGCTGACGGGCGTGCAAAGCGCGCTGTTCAACGGGGACGATGCGGTGCTGCTGATCTTCAAGAACGGCTACACCTCGGCCACAGGCACGCAAGACATCATCAACACGCCCACTGACATCGCCAAGGAACTGGCGGGCGACAAACGCCAGAGCATGGTGCACACCAACCAGACCATCGAGTCCACCCTGAAGGGCTTGGGCGTGCAGTGGCTGCGCACGGTGCACACCTATGAAGTGAGCCATATGCAGGCCACGCTGACCGAAGCTTTCACCACCGAGTTTCAAGGCCTGAAAGTGATCGTGGCCGAGGGTGAATGCCAGCTGGAACGCCAGCGCCGCATCAAGCCCTGGTTGGCCTCACTGCTGTCCAAAGGCGAACGCGTCGAGCGCGTGAAATACGGCGTGGACGAAGACGTTTGCAACGGCGACCACGCCTGCATTCGCCTGTCGGGCTGCCCAACCTTGACGCTCAAAGACAACCCCGACCCGCTGAAAGTAGACCCGGTGGCCACCGTGATCGACGGCTGTGTGGGCTGCGGCCTGTGCGGCGAAAACGCGCACGCGGCCACACTGTGCCCGTCCTTTTACCGCGCAGAAGTGGTGCAAAACCCCAAGTGGCACGAACGCCTGTGGGCCCGCTGGCAAGGCCTGGCCACACGCTGGATGCAACCCGCCTAAATCTCTTGCGCGTTTGAAAGACACTCCATGACCCAACCCATTTCCATCTTGCTCTGCGCCCTGGGCGGCGAAGGCGGCGGCGTGCTGGCCGACTGGCTGGTTGACGTGGCCCGCCACGCAGGCTATCCGGCGCAAGCCACCTCCATTCCTGGCGTGGCGCAGCGCACCGGGGCCACCACCTATTACCTCGAGGTCTATCCCCTGCCTCAGAGCCAACTGCAAGTCCGATTGCCGGTGCTGGGCCTGAACCCGCTACCGGGCCGACTCGATGCGCTGGTGTCGTCCGAGTTGCTGGAAACCGCCCGCCAAATCGGCAACGGCCTGGCTTCAAACGACCGCACGCTGGTCATCAGCGCCTCGTCGCGGGCCCTCACCACCGCCGAAAAAATGACCATGGGCGACGGCCGTCGCCCTGAAGGCCCACTGCTCGAGGTGGTGGCCGCCCACAGCCTGCGCCACCATGTGATGGACATGGCCAGCCTTTGCCAGCAAAGCGGCACCATGGTGAGTGCCGTGATGCTGGGTGCCATGGCAGGCAGTGGCTTGCTGCCTTTTGCGCGGGCCCATTACGAGGCCGTATTGGAGGGACCAAGTGCTTCAGCGAAAGCCAGCTTGCGCGGCTTTGCGCTGGCCTTTGATGTGGTCACGCGCCAGCGCGAACAGGCGCAGTATGTCGAGCAGGTCATGAAACCTGCTGTGCCTGCGCCCTCAGCATCGGCTGCTCTGCCTGCCGATGTGGCCACCCAGTTTCCAGCAGAGTTGCATGCCCTCATGGGCTTGGCGCACCAGCGCTTGGTCGAGTACCAAGGCCCCGCTTATGCCCGCCTGTATGTGCAACGGCTGGAACGCTTGCTGGCTGCTGAAACCAGCTCAAAAGATGCCACCCACCCCGTGACGCTTGAAGCCACCCGCTGGCTGGCCCTGTGGATGGCATTTGACGACATCATCCGCGTGGCCGACCTGAAAAGCCGCGCCAGCCGCTGGACCCGCGTGACACAAGAAGTCAAAGCCAAAGAAGGCGATGTGCTCAAGGTGTACGACCACTTCAAACCTGGCGTGCCCGAGTTGGCAGCTCTCTTGCCGCAAGGTATGGCCAATCGACTGCTGCGCTGGGACCGCGCCCGCGTGGCGCGTGGTCAAGCGCCTTGGTCTATGCCGCTCAAGGTGGCGCGGCATGCGCTTTGGGGCATGGCCAGCTTGCGCCTTTTGGCCAGCCTGCGCGTGCTGCGCCCACTGGGCAGCCGCTACGCCACAGAACAAGCCCTGATCGAAGAGTGGTTGGGCGGCATCGAAACCGCTACGCGCCAGTCACCCGCTCTGGGCCTGGAACTGGCACGTTGCGGGCAGCTCATCAAAGGCTACGGCAGCACCAACGAGCGCGGCAAGGACAATCTGCTGCACATCCTGCGCCACGTGTGCGACCCTGCATCTGCCGTGCCCTTGGCTGAACAGGCCACTGCCGTGGCCCGCATCCGCCAAGCCGCCTTGCAAGACGAAGCGGGCCAAGCACTTGACCAGGCCTTGCTGCAACACGGTGCACCCGCGCGCCCGGTCAAGGCACAACCCGTGCTGTGGATGAAAAATCCCAGGCTGAAAAAAACCTGAATGGGCCCCTGTTTTTTCGACGACCCTTGCTTTTAAAACTTCAGAAGGCACCTGCCTTTGTCCTGGATAGTCAGGGATTAAGCTGGCTACCCCAGCTCGGTGCAAGCCCTAGGCGTCTCCCGCCACCGAAACTCAACGGAGCTGACGCTTCAACAGTTTTCCATTGGGGTTGCGCGGAAGCGGTGTTGGGCTGAGCGTGAGGTATTCGGGCACTTTGTAGTCGGCCAGACGCTCGCCACAAAAAGCCTTCAGCTCGCGCAGATCCAAATCCTCGCGCAAGGTGTGCACATGCACATGCACGCGCTCACCCAAGACAGGGCATGGAACGCCCACGACCGCGGCCTCAATAACGCCGGGCATTTGCAACAGCACGTTCTCGACCTCGGTGCTGAAGACTTTGTAACCACCTCGGTTGATCATGTCTTTTTTCCGGTCCAGCACCCGCACATAGCCCTGAACATCGACGGTGCCCAAGTCGCCCGAGTGCCACCACCCCGCGGTGAATTCGCGTTCAGTGGCTGCCGGATCGTTCCAGTAACCCTTGACCACCATGGGGCCACTGATCCAAAGCTCGCCCACTTCACCCGCAGGCAATTCATGGCCCTGCTCGTCCATGACGATCACCGCGGCACAGGGCAAAGGGGCACCGACAGTGTCGGCATGGGCACGGGTCTGGCCGACAGGCATCAGGGTAGTCGGCGAGGTGGTTTCGGTGGCACCGTAAGCATTGAGCAATTGCAGGCGCGGAAGGCTCTTCGCCATATCGTCAATGGTGGAGGTGGGCATGGGCGCTCCTCCAAAGCCGCCGATACGCCAGTGCGAAAGGTCAAAATCAGCGAAACGCGGCTCCAACAACAAGAGTTTGTACATCGCCGGCACCATCAGGGTATGGGTCATCCCCTCTGTCGCGGCCAAACGCAAAAAATGCTCGGGCTTGAAGACCGGCAGCACCAACAGTGCAGCGCCCGTCGCGACGACCGTCATCACATTGGCGATCAACCCGGTCACATGGGTCACTGGCACTGCCAGCATCGACCGGTCGGACTCGGTCAATGACATGCCACTGATGAAATGCTGAACCGAATGCAGGATGTTGAAATGGGTCAGCATCGCCCCTTTGGGCCGCCCGGTCGTGCCAGATGTGTAGAGGATGATCGCCGTGTCCTCCTCTTGCACAGGCTGCACATGGGTGCAAGCAGGCTCGCCCAGCAAGTCATCAAACCCACGTTGAAGTCGATGGGCAGACTCGCCCATACCCGCCGCAGGGCCTTGGCCGGCCCCCAAGGCCGACTGCACGTCCACCCAGACCGTCCATTGCAATTCAGGTGCTTCCAATGGGCCCGGCAAGCGTTCAACCAAATCGGCGTCACACACCAGACCGCGAGCGCCGCAGTGCTGCACGATCCAGGCCAGTCCTTCCTTTTGCTCGCGTGGCCCCACAGCCACGGCAATAACGCCAAGCCGCTGCAAGGCCAGCAACGCCACGACAAAGCTGGGGTGGTTGCTTTGGTAAAGAACCACCCGATCGCCAGGTTGCAGGCCCAGTTTCAAAAACCCACTGGCAGCACGGGCTGAAACTTCGGCCAACTGGCGCCAAGTCCAGCGTTGGTTTTCGAAAACCAAAGCCAGGCGTTCACTGTGCTTGGCCACAGTGGCTTCGAACAAAGCATGCAGGCTGCCCGCACGGTCAATAAAGCAAGGCAGTACACGGTCGCCAAAATGGACTTCTTGGCGCCGAGCAGGGATTGAAAACCCACGCCAATGATCCGAACCGCCCAAGTCACACCCCTCAACAATTGAACGGTGGGTCACGCAACCACGCTCCGGGGTGCCGCGTTGGCACCGCGTTCAATCACCACTTCTTGATCGAGCATGGAGGCCGCGTGGTTGAGCTCAGATTGCGCAATCACCACCGTCATGTCTTTGCCTCGCAGACCAAAAATCACGTCCGACAGGCGTTGCGACAAAGCGGGTGCAACCCCTTCAAACGGTTCATCCAGCAACAGCAGGTTCGTACCGACTGCCAGAGCGCGGGCCAAGGCCACCAGCTTTTGCTGCCCACCCGAGAGCAGCAAGGCACGCCGATCCTTCATGTCCTTGAGTTCAGGCAGGACCTCGTAGACCATTGAAAGTCGCTCATCGGGCTGCAGATTCGGAGAGACCCAGACGGGAATCAGGATGTTCTCTTCCACCGTCAGTTCGGGCACCAGGCCACGATCTTCTGGCATATAACCGATGCCCAGCGCAGCGCGCTGATGGGTCGGCATGGCGGCCAGATCTTTGCCGTTCCACATCAACTGACCCGCCGTGGGCTTGAGGTGACCCATGACCGTGCGCAACAAAGTGGTCTTGCCAGCCCCGTTGCGCCCCACCAGACCCACCATCTGGCCCACAGACACGTTCAAAGAAAATTGACGAAGGGCTTGAACGGACTGGATGGTGACATTCACCGAATCGATTTTCAGCATTTCAGTGCCCCTGTTTGAGTGAACCCGTGACATACCGCTGGACCTGAGCATCTTCCAAAACTTTCGAAGGCAGGTCATCGGCAATCACACGACCGCTGTAGAACGCGATCACACGGTCCGAATACCGGGTGACGATCTCCATGTCATGCTCGACAAACAGCACGGTGATGTTTTCGCTGGCAAGGGCCGCACTGATGGTGTCCATCATCGGGAATTTTTCATCCACAGAAACGCCACTGGTCGGCTCGTCAAGCAACAAAAGCTTGGGGCTCCCGGTGAGCGCCATGGCAATGTCCAGCAACTTGCGCACCCCCCCTGGCAACTCCGATACCCGACGGTGCGCATGCTCCTCAAGATTGAATTTGGACAGCATCGCCATGGCCCGGTCGATCCGGTCGGAAGCATGCGCCGGGCGCCAAAACGATTGATGGCCGTCGTTGCAGGCGGCAGCCACCAGCATGTTGTCCAGGGCGCTCATGTCCAGTGCCAATTGCGGTATCTGGAACGAGCGGGCAACACCCATACCGGTAATGCGCCTGGGCCCCAAGCCCGCAATGGGCAGACAATCGAGCTCAATCGTGCCGGCATCGGGCTTGAGATAACCGGTCACCATGTTCACGAACGTGGTCTTTCCGGCACCGTTGCTGCCAATCAGGCTGACCCGCTGGCCGGTGGGGATTTCAATATTGACATTGTCAGCAGCGGTCACGGCACCAAAGGACTTCATCAGACCTCGTGCAGACAGCATCGTGCGGGTTTGGGCTGTCGTCATGATTGATCTCCTTTTGGGCGAGTGGTCTTCTTGTTTTTCCTGTTGATCCAGAGGCTACCGAGACCCAAAGGGAGAAAGCGGATCACGACCAACAAGAAAAGCCCCATGGCCAACTGCCAGGTGTTGGGGAAATACAGGTTTGAGAACGAACGCACAACCTCCACCACGAACGAGCCCACAAATACCGCCAACATGCTGTGGTGACCTGCCAAAATTGCCACAAAGACAAATTCGCCCGAAGTCGTCCAATAAGAGAAGTTAGGCTCGATATGGCCCAGTGACATCAACGTCAGGGCACCCCCCACCCCTCCCATGAACGATGCCAACAGGTAATTGGTTGCCACCGCCTGAGACACCGAAGCACCCAGGTACTCGACCCTCAACTCATTTTCACGTATCGCCAGCGAAACGAGGCCGCGCACAGAGTCCACGTAGATGCGGGCCAAGGTGGCCAGCACCCCCACCACCAGGACAGCCACGCTGTACAGCACCCAGTTCGACTGCTCCGATGAAATGCTTTGACCCAACAAGGTGGGTCGGCTGACGTTGAAGCCGTCCGAGCCACCGAGCGCTTCGGTCTTCACCAAAATGCCGTAGAGGACCATGGAAATGGCCAGCGTCAGCATGGCGAAGAAAATACCCCGATAGCGCGACAACAAGGGCGCGAACGGCAAGGCACACAACACCGCCGCACCGCCACCAACAAAAACCATCAAAAATGCATCGGTGATGCCCAAATGGTTCGCGGCCATCGCGCTGGCATAGCCACCCAAGGCAAAAACAAAGCCCTGACCGAAGGACACCACACCCACCCGCATCAGCAGCACGATGCCCAAAGACACCAGACCATGCGAGAGCGCCATCGTTGAGAGAAAGAGCAACCACTTGGGCATCACCAATCCGGCTACAAGAAACAGCACGGTCAGCAACAACCCGATGAAGAGTGTTTTTTTCAAACTGTTGGTCATCAGATTTTCCTCGCTTGGATGCGCTGAAAAAGGCCCTCGGGTCGGAACATCAGCACCACGGCCATGGCGATGTAGATGCTGAAGAGCTCGGCCGCAGGCCAGGTGTGCACCGCCAGAGCACGGGCAAGACCCACGATCACAGCACCAATGGCCGCGCCCTCGATGCTGCCAAGTCCGCCAATGATGACCACTGCGAACGAGACGATGATCACGCCGGAGGCCAGCCCTGGTTGAACAGAAATCATGGGTGAAGTCATGGCACCGGCCAACGAAGCCAAAAAGATACCGAACATGAATGCCAGCGTACAAACTCGCGCCACATTGATGCCCATGCTGGCCGCGATTTCATTGCTGTGGATCACCGCCAGCACGATCTTGCCGGTACGGGTGCGGTTCAGGCCCCACCAAACACCCAGGCCACACACAATTGCAAAGCCAATCAGGATGAAGTCGTAGCCCACATAAGACATGATTCCAATGTCGAGCACACCGAACAACATGTAGGGCTCTGTCACGTAATAGGGCACGGCGCCCCAGATCAACTTGGTCACATCTTCCAGGATCAGGAACAACGCATAGGTGACCAGTACCAGCAACACTTCATCGCGCCCATAAAACGAACGCAGCAACACCCGCTCGACCAAGGGTGCCAGCAAAAGAGAGACCGCCAAAGCAGCCAGCAGCATGAACAGCAGGGACCAAGCCGGCGACATGCCAGCGCCCACTGACCAAGCGACAAAGGAAGCTGTGACGTAGGCGCCCACCGCGTAGAAGCTGCCGTGCGCAATGTTCAAAATTTTCAGGACGCCGAAAATCAGCGTCAGCCCCAAGGCCACGATGAAGAGCCAGGAGGCATAAATAATGCCGTCAAAAAGGATGGTGAGTGCAAGCATGTGGGATTCCGCCCCAAGTGAAGGACCGCTGATGAAACCAGGGCCGACACCATCGGTCTCGGCCAGGACAACTCACACGTCAACCCATGCCCCTCTGCGAACAGAGGGGCACAAAACAAACGAGGAGGAAAGTCGTTGGAACGACTCAGATCAGCACTTGGCGCCTTTGAAACCGCTCTTGATCCAGTCTTCGGTTTTCATATTGGCAGGTGGATTCACGCACTCGGCTGGAAAACGCATGATGTCCACCAAATCAACCCGCTTCTTCTCAGGGTTGAACTTGGTGCGACCAATCGCCGTGTCCTGAATCGCCTGATGACCCTTGCCATTGACCATGCGGATCATTCCAGCGGGTGACTCCCAAGACAGGCCTCGCATGGCGGCAGCCAGTTGCTCGTGATTGGGTTTCTTGCCACCGTTAGCAGCCATGGCCTTTTCTACAGCCAGCTTCAAACCCATCAGGCCTTGGGCCATTCGATAGGGTGCTTGCACAGGAATCACCTTCTCGCGGTCCTCGTACAACTTGAACCACCAGCGGTTCAGCGGTGTGTCAGGCGACATCAAACCGTAAGCGCCACGAGCCCCCAAAATCACGCCATCGGGCATCTTGTTACCCAACCCTGGCAACACATGGTCGCCCGCCGACAGGATCAGCTGCGAGCGACGCATCACACCGCGTGGTGCCGCTTGCAAAATGAATGACTGCAAATCGCCCCCCCACAAACTGGAGTGTGTCACCGTGGCCGGTGAAGACAGTAGAGAAGAAATTTCGGTGCCGTACTGTCCTGCACCGAACTTGGGTCTCAGGTCCTGCCCTGTCTTGGCTTGCGGGAACAGTTGCTCAGCTGTCAGCTGGAAATCCTTGAGCGAATCGTGCCCCCAGGCGTAGTCCTGGTTGATGTAGTTGATGGAGTCGACTTTGATGTTCTTGGCCTTAAGGTAGAGGCCAAGCGACACGTTGTCCATTGCCGCGTGCGCTGCGGTACGGAACACGTAGTTGTACTCGCGCTCTTCAAAAATGCGCGGTGTTCCACAGTCGTACAAAATCAGAAAACGCTTCATCTCTTCGGCCACGGGAGCCACCGCCAGACAGTCGCCGGAACCCACGTAACCCACCACAGCATCTACCTTCTCGCGGTCGTACAGGTTGCGCATTTCCTGCACCTGCTTGGTCGCACCACCGGCTTCATCGACGTAGATGGCTTCGATCTTCATACCGCCAAAACCCTTGACGTTGTAGGGTGCAGGGGCCTGACCGTTGTTAAATGCCTCGACCAACAACTTGGCACCATTGACCGCCGGAATGCCGAAGCTGTCCGCCGCCTGTCCCGAGAGAAAGCTCACAATGCCGACGCGAAATGTTTCCTGAGCCTGAGCTTGACTGGATAAACCAGAACCCAGCAAGATAGCAGCACCGACCGCTGACAACTTCACCAACAGTTTGTTTCGTTTCATCACTTGTCTCCTAGATTTATTGAATTGTCCGCAAACCCCTGAGCCGATATGTCCACAGAGCCCATCGATCCGGTTCAAACGCGCCCAATGCATTCATTGAGCATTCCCAGAGTCTTCAGCATTGCGCTGGGCGACCCGTGGTTAAAGCATCCTATATTTGGGCATTCGCAAAACTTGTCCCAGCTGAGACATACATGTAAACCCTAATGACCGAGACCCCAATAGAATTTGACGAAGTGGGATTCGACTCCGATTCAAGTCAAAAATGAACCCCTCCAGTCCCGACTTGGCCGTGTTGCCGACGCGTTTGCGCGGCGCGGCAATAGCGCACCATTCGGTGCAAAATGCCAGCAGACTCACACCCCAGCCAACTCCCTCAGGGCTTGGGGGTTCGGCAGACCCAACACACGGCCTCCGCCGCTGATGAGTTGGCGCTCGCGCAAGTGGCGCAACACGCGGGAGAAGGTTTCGGGAGCGATGCCCAGTTGGGCGGCAATCGTGCGCTTGCGCTGCGTGAACTTCACGGCCAAGCCCCCCAACAGCTCGTCGGGTTGGGCATGTCGCAAGAGCCATTCGGCACAACGGGCATCGGCGTCTTTGGCCAGGCGACTCACACCCATTTCAATTTGTTGGCGCTGCGAACGCGCCATGTCCATGAGCAAGTTCTGCGAGGCCTCGGGCAAGGCTTGCACCTCGGCCACAAAGTCGTCCACGCTCACGTACTGCACATGCACCTCGGTCTCAGCCACCGCATCGACCGCGTGAGGCAAGGCCAATAGGCCCGAAGCGGCTTCAAGCCAAAACGGTCCCTCGACCACGCCCAACTGGTGCGCCATGAGGCCGTCCGCCATCACACCCAGCACCACGCGCCCCTGCATGACGTGCACGATATGGTCCACAGCATCGCCTCGGTGCAGCAACACGGTGCCTGCCCCCAAAAGGGTTAAGGGTGCAGCGGGCTCGGGCAAGGGAGGCAAAGTGGTATCCAACATGGTGGTTCCGAATGTGCCAGAGCCCCAAGCTGAGAGCTTTGACACAAATCAATGAGGCTCCATCACATCACACCACCAAGATCGCCCTAAAGTCGTTCACATTGGTGTGGGTCGGCCCCGTGATGACCAAATCGCCCAAAGGCTCAAAAAAACCATAAGCGTCGTTGCGCTGCAAATGATCGGCCACTTTATGCCCCAAAGCGGCAGCGCGCGACAGCGTGTCGGGCGCCACTTGCGCCCCGGCGTTGTCTTCGATGCCATCGATGCCATCGGTATCAGCCGCTAAGGCCCACACACCCGCTTGGCCCTGCAGGGCCTCGGCCAGGCCCATGCAAAACTCCCCCGCCCGCCCGCCGCGCCCACGTGGCGAACTAGCAGGCTGGGACTTGATGGTCACGGTGGTTTCGCCGCCGCTCAGAATCACACAAGGCTTGGTGAAGGGCCCCAGGCCCTTGGCCGCTGCACGGGCCAGTGCCGCGTGCACTTTGGCCACATCGCGCGACTCGCCTTCGATCTCGTCGCTCAGGATGTAAGCATGCAAGCCCATGGCACGCGCAGCAGTGGCTGCGGCCTCGAGCGACTGCTGGGGCGTGGCGATCATGTGCACGCTGTGACCTGTAAAGACATCCGAGCCGGGCTTGGGCGTTTCCCAAACACCCGACTGCAAGGCCTGCAGCACCGTGTCCGGCACCGTGATGGCGTAGCGTTTGAGAATGGCCAGCGCATCGGCGCAGGTGCTGGCATCCGGCACGGTGGGGCCGCTGGCGATGATGGACGGATCGTCGCCCGGCACATCGCTGATGGTGAGTGTGACCACCCGCGCAGGGCTACATGCTGCCGCCAAGCGTCCGCCTTTGATGCGCGAGAGGTGTTTGCGCAAGCAGTTCATTTCAGAAATATTGGCACCGCTGGCGAGCAGCTGGCGGTTGATGTCTTGCTTGAGCTGCAAGCTGATGCCGTCGGCTGGCAAAGTCAGCAAAGACGAGCCCCCGCCCGAGATCAGGCACAGCACCAGGTCGTCGGCAGTCAGGTCTTGCGTGAGTTCCAAAATGCGTTCGGCTGCTTGCAAGCCCGCTGCATCGGGCACGGGATGAGCTGCCTCGACCACCTCGATGCGCTCGGGCAATCCCGCCGGACGTGGGGGCGTGTGGCCATAGCGCGTGACCACCAGGCCCGACAGGGGCGCATCAGCTGGCCACAGGGCCTCAACCGCTTGCGCCATCGCCCCGCCCGCTTTGCCAGCACCCAGCACCAAGGTGCGCCCCTTGGCAGGATCTGGCGGGACAGGCAAATGGGCCGCCGTGTTGTGCAAGGGCAAGGCACGTTGCACCGCCACATCGTAAAGGTGGCGCAACATGGTTTGAGGATCGGTCATGGGCGTATCGGCTCAAGCAAAGAAAACCCGAGGATAAAGGCATTTATGCCCAACGCCGTGGGCCACCAACCCCACGCCCGAGCATGGCGTTGAACCGGACTGGACCGCTGCGTCTTCAGAAGACAGCAACGGCCCCATGCAACTCGGTTTCAATCCGCGTAAATGCCGCCGGCCCGGATGACAGGCGCCCACTTGGCCACTTCAGAGATCACAAAATTTTTGTGCCCTGCAGGGTCATTGCGTGCATCCGTGATCACGGTGGCGCCACCGCCTTCTTGCTTGCGGATGAAGTCCTGGTCTTTGACGGCCGCCTTGAGGGCATCATTGAGTTTCTTCAAGACCGGAGCAGGCGTTCCCTTGGGTGCATACAAACCCTGCCAGATGGTGACCGAGAAGTCCTTGAGTCCAGCCTCTTGCATGGTGGGTGAATCTTTGAGGGCCGCAGCAGTCAATCGGGTGGGCGTGGTCACTGCATAAGACTTGACTTTTTTACCCTCAATCTGAGGGATGGTGGTCGTGGTCTGGTCGCACATCAAGTCCACCTGGCCGCCAATCAAATCGGTCATCGCAGGCGCTGTGCCTTTGTAGGGCACCGAAGTCATGTCCACCTTGATGGTGGATTGGAACAACATGCCGCACAGGTGAGAGGCTGAACCGGGCCCCGCGTTGGCGATGTTGATCTTGCCTTTGTTGGCCTGAATCCACCCCATCAACTCGGTCATGTTGTTGGCAGGCAAACTGGGGCGACCGATCAGGTTCATTGGGTTTTCGCTGACCATGCCCAGGTACTCAAAATCCCGTTCGACGTTGTAGGGCAAGTTGCGGAAAAAGGTCGGCAAAGTCGCTTGGGCGATGTGCGTGAACAAGAGGGTGTAGCCGTCCGCTGGGGCTTTGGCCACTTTGTTCGCGCCGATCGAGCCCGATGCACCCGCAGAGTTATCGATCACGATGCTGTGACCGCCCATGAACTTGCTCATGGATTGCGCCAGGTCTCTCGCCGCCTTGTCGGTCGGGCCACCCGCCGCATAGGGCAAAACAAAGGTGATGACTTTGTTCGCCACAGGGTAATCCTGCGCCATCACGTTGGCAGAGACCATGGCTGCACAGGCCAGGGCTACGGAGAGGAACTTGGATGTCATGTTCAAACCTTTCGTGATTGAGGGACGGTAAAAAAATCGATCAGTCTAGTCAATGATATGCGCCGCTAAAACTTGAGCCCAGGAATCAGACCAAGGCCTTGCAAACGGCAGCCGTCACTTCAGCGGTCCGTGCTTGGCCACCCAAATCACCGGTGTGCAAGGCAGGATTGGCCGTGACGCGCTCGATGACGGCCATCAGGCGCTGCGCCGCGGCAGGCTCGCCAATGTGCTCGAGCAGCATGACCACCGACCAGAAGGTACCCACCGGGTTGGCCAAGCCCTTGCCCATGATGTCAAAGGCCGAGCCGTGGATGGGTTCGAACATGCTGGGGTAGCGGCGCTCGGGGTCGATGTTGCCGGTGGGCGCAATGCCCAGGCTGCCCGCCAAAGCGGCCGCTAAATCGCTCAGGATGTCGGCATGCAAGTTGGTGGCCACGATGGTGTCCAGCGTCGCCGGACGGTTGACCATGCGGGCCGTGGCAGCGTCCACCAACTCCTTGTCCCACTTGACGTCAGGGAACTCTTTGGACACCTGCACGGCGATTTCATCCCACATGACCATGGCGTGGCGCTGTGCGTTGCTTTTGGTCACCACCGTCAGCAGTTGGCGTGGGCGCGACTGGGCCAGCCTGAAGGCATAGCGCAAGATGCGCTCCACCCCGGTGCGGGTCATGATGGACACATCGGTGGCTGCCTCGATCGGATGGCCTTGGTGCACTCGGCCGCCCACGCCCGAGTACTCGCCTTCGGAGTTTTCACGCACGATGACCCAGTCCAGGTCCTTGGGGGTGCAGCGCTTCAAAGGGGCGTCAATGCCGGGCAGGATGCGCGTGGGGCGCACGTTGGCGTACTGGTCAAAGCCCTGGCAGATTTTCAGGCGCAGGCCCCACAGGGTGATGTGATCAGGGATGTGCGGGTCACCGGCCGAGCCAAACAGGATGGCATCTTTGTCACGCAAGGCGTCCAGGCCATCGGCGGGCATCATCACGCCGTGCTGGCGGTAGTAGTCACCGCCCCAGTCAAAATTTTCAAACTCAAATGTGAATTGGCCACAGGCTTTGGCCAAGGCCTGCATGACTTCTTGCCCTGCTGGAACGACTTCTTTGCCAATGCCGTCTCCGGGGATGGTGGCGATGCGGTAGGTTTTCATGGGGTACTGCGTTGAAAAGGAAAAAATCAAAGGGTCATTGTGTGGCGTCCAACGCTCAACAAAAGCCATAAAATTCAAATCACCGTTAACTTTTACTCAACAATGGAACCCCGCCTGCAAGCCGCCGATCTGGGCTTTTTCTCCGCCTTGGCCATGGCCGGAAGTCTGAGCGCTGCCGCGCGAGAGATGCGCATCACCACGGCTGCCGTCAGCAAACGCCTGTCACAAATGGAGACCCGCCTGGGCTTGCCCTTGGTCAACCGCACCACCAGGCGCATGAGCCTGACGGTGGAAGGCGAGACCGTACTCCGCCACGCGCGCAGCATCTTGACCGAAATGGCCGACCTGGAGCAGCAGCTGGGTGCCAGCCGCTCCACGCCCAGCGGCCTGTTGCGGGTAAATGCGACCTTGGGTTTTGGGCGCAGCCACATCGGTCCTTTGATCAGCCGCTTTGTTCAGCAATACCCCCAAGTCGATGCGCAACTCCAGTTGTCGGCAGACCCTCCGTCACTCACCGACGATGCCTTTGATGTCTGTATCCGCTTTGGGCCACCGCCTGACACACGCGTCATCGCCAAGAAAATTGCCACCAACCAGCGGCTGTTGTGCGCTTCACCGGCCTATGTTGCCCTGCATGGCGAGCCCAAAACACCCACCGACTTGGCGCAGCACAACTTCATCAGCATTCGCCAAGGGGGAGAGGCCTATGGGGTGATCAAACTCGCCAAAGGCAGGCAGGGCAAAGCCCAGACGGTCAAAACACGCGGCAACCTGACCACCAACGACGGCAGCATTGCCGTGCAATGGGCGCTGGACGGTCACGGCATTTTGCTGCGTGCCGAATGGGACATCCGGCACCATTTGGCGCAAGGACAACTGCTGCAATTGATGCCACAGTTCCACACACCCGATGCCGACATTTACGCCATTTACCCTGCGCAACACAAGGCAGCGGCCAGGGTCAGGGCCTTTGTGGACTTTGTGGCCGAGGCGTTCAAAACAGCCCGCACGGAGCTCGCGCCGAGCGCCATTAAAATCTGAACTTCAGCACAGCCCGGGACGCTCGGCAACGCGGTGCTCGCCCTACCCCGCTACATGCGGGCACCAGGGGATTCGGCCGCGACTTGTTTCACCCCTAGCCCAGGACAAGTCCATGACCACGCTGCTGATCCACCGTGCCCGCTGCATCGCCACTCAAGACGATGCCAACACAGAACTGAAAGACGCTTCGCTCTTGATCCGCGATGGCCGCATCGAACGCATCATCCCCGCCAGTCACAACACCGAAGAATGGCTGACGCAGGTCGATGAAGTGATCGACGCCCGCCACCATGTGGTGGTACCCGGTCTGATCAACACGCACCACCACATGGTCCAATCGCTCACGCGGGCGATTCCAAGCGTGCAAAATGCCGAGCTGTTTTCTTGGCTGCAAGGCCTGTACCCGATCTGGGTGGGCCTCACGCCCGAGATGGTGCGTGTATCAGGCCAAGTGGCCATGGCCGAGTTGTTGCTGAGCGGCTGCTCCACCAGCAGTGACCACCTCTACATCTATCCCAATGGCGTGCGGCTGGACGACAGCATCGAAGCGGCGCACACCTTGGGCATGCGCTTCACGGCCACACGCGGCAGCATGAGCGTGGGCGAGAGCCAAGGCGGCTTGCCGCCCGACAGCGTGGTCGAACAAGAACCCGCCATCCTCAAAGAAACCCAGCGCCTGATCGAGACTTGGCATGACGCGAGCTTGGGCTCGATGACGCATGTGGCCGTAGCCCCTTGCTCACCCTTCAGCGTGAGCCAAGACCTGATGCGCGAATCGGCAAAGCTGGCCCGCGCCCACGGCGTGCGGCTGCACACCCACCTGGCCGAAAACGACCACGACATTGCGTACACCCGTGAGAAGTTCAACTGCACGCCCGCGCAATACGCCGAGGATCTGGGTTGGGTGGGCCACGATGTGTGGCACGCCCATGGCGTGAAGCTGGACGACGAAGGCACGTATTTGTTTGCCCGCACGCGCACCGGCATTGCCCACTGCCCGTGCAGCAACATGCGCTTGGCCAGCGGCATCTTGCCGCTGCGCAAAATGCTGGACGCCGGTGTGCCCATTGGCTTGGGTGTGGACGGCAGCGCCAGCAACGACGCGGCGCATTTGCTGAACGAAGCCCGCCAGGCCATGCTGCTGGCGCGTGTGGGCAAAGCGATGGCGCCACCGCGCGTCGAAAACGGGCGCACTGTTTTTGGCTGTGACTTGGGTCCGTCAGACATGACACCCCGCGACGCCCTGCGCCTGGCCACACGCGGCGGCGCTGAGGTGCTGGGCCGCGCCCACGAACTGGGACAAATCAAAGAGGGTTATTGCGCCGACATCGCGATGTTCCGCACCGACACACTGAGCATGGCGGGCGGCGCGGTGCACGACCCAGTGGGCGCGCTGCTGCTGTGCGCCAGCGACAACGCCGACTACACCATCGTCAATGGCCGCGTGGTGGTGCGCCAAGGCCAGATCACCACGGTGGACATGGGGCCGCTGATTGAGCGGCACAACCAGTTGGCGATGCGCTTGGCGTTGGGGGCTTCATGACATCCGTCATGGCATAGCCGGGGCGGTGCTCATTCCCCATGCGCGGGCTGGGTGGTTTTGACTGCGAATGCCAATTGAGAAATTTGCTCAATTGATTAAATTTGACAGACATAATCGGTGCTTCCCGAGTCATGCGCGCCCGCGTGTCACCCTCGCCGATTTCTGTTGACCGTCCATGCGTCATGCACCGCACCATTTTTGACACCCCCATCGTCAACACCGCCCTTCGCGGCATCTCGCTGGCATTTCTCAAAATCACAGGCTGGAAAGTCGAGGGCAGTTTGCCTGCCGGCGTGCGCAAATGCGTGGTGATTGCAGCACCGCACACCAGCAACTGGGATTTGCCTTACACCCTGATGGTGGCGTTTGCCTTGCGCCTGCAGATTTACTGGATGGGCAAAAGCAGCATCTTCTCGTTTCCCTTTGGTCCAGTCATGCGCTGGTTGGGCGGGATCGCGGTCAACCGCACACAAGCGAACAACTTGGTGGACTCTTGCGCACAAGAATTGGCCAAAGCCGAAGGATCAGTGCACCTGGTGGTGCCGCCTGAAGGCACGCGCAGCAAAACCCGCTATTGGAAAACAGGCTTTTATTACATCGCGCTGCAAGCGCAGGTGCCCATCGTGATGGCCTACATGGACTACTCGCGCAAACTCAGTGGATTGGGGCCTTTGTTTTACCCCACGGGCGACATCGACAAGGACATGGTCGCCATCCAAGCGTTTTATGCGCCTTTCAAGGGCAAAAACGTCGATCAATTTGAGACACCGACGGACAAGAACAAGCCAAGCTGAGGGCTCAAGCACCCAGGTTTTTCAGGCACAAAGAGTCTTCGGCGCGACAGGGGCGTATCGGCTTTTTTTTATGATGGCAGCATGAACTATGCCACCTCTGATCTGCTCAATTTTGCCCACCAACTTTTGCAATCAGCAGGACTTCCGCCCGACAAAGCGCAAGCCGTCGCTGATGTGCTGCTGGAAGGCGATTTGCTGGGACACACCACACACGGCCTGGCCTTGCTGGCGCCTTATTTGGCCGAGTTGGATTCAGGCAAGATGCGCAAAGACGGACAGCCGCTGGTGGTGTCGGACCACCCGGCCGCTGTGACCTGGGACGGCCAACGCCTGCCTGGCCCCTGGCTCGTGCTGCAAGCCATCGATCTGGCCACACAACGCGCCCAAACCCAGGGCACTTGCACCGTGGTCATTCGGCGCAGTCACCACATCGCTTGCCTGGCGGCATACCACCAGCGCGTGACCGATCAGGGCTTTTTGATGATGCTGCATTGCTCGGACCCCAACGCCGCCAGCATCGCGCCTTTTGGCGGACTGGACCCGGTGTTCACACCCAACCCCATGTCGGTGGGCATTCCCACCTCCGGCATTCCAGTGCTGATCGATGTGTCCACCTCGGCCACCACCAATGGCATGACCAACCGTCTGCACAAAGAGGGCGGTTTGCTGCCGGCCGAATGGGTGATGGATGGCCACGGCCAACCCAGCCGTGACCCAGCGGTTTTGTTCCAAGAACCCAAGGGCACCATCTTGCCGCTGGGCGGCATGGATTCGGGCCACAAAGGCTACGGCCTGAGCTGGATGGTGGAGGCTTTGACGGGCGGCTTGGCCGGACACGGCAGGGCCGATGCGCCCGAGGGCTGGGGGGCCACGGTGTTTTTGCAAATCATCGACCCCCGCGCCTTTGCAGGCCAACGCGCCTTCCACACGCAAATGGACGAAGTGTCACGCCAATGCCATGCCTCGCGGCCCGCACAGGCCGACCGCTGGGTGCGCACACCCGGTGAACGCGGCCTGAGGCTCAAAACCGACAGCGCCAGCCAAGGGGTGACGCTGTACCCGAACATCATGCCCATGCTGCTGCCTTGGGCAGAAAAGTTCAAAATCGCTGTGCCCACAGCGGTCTGAGCAACAAGGGGCCGAGCCGCAGCACTCGGCAAAAAACAACCCGACTCAAGCCGGGTTGTTGGAAGCATCCAAAGGTCTTGTTCAAGCCACAGGTGCAGGTTTGCGCAGCATGCGCAAGAGCAGCGGCGCAAACCAAACCAAAGCCGTGAGAATGGCCAAACCCAGGGCGATGGGTCGGGCGACAAAGGCCATCAAATCGCCATTGGACTTGATCATCGAGGTGATGAAATTCTCCTCCAGCATGCCGCCCAACACCACACCCAAAATCGCCGGGGCTGTGGGGAATTTGTTGGCTTCCAGCAGATAAGCCAGGATGCCGGCGACCAGCATCACGCCGATCTGAAAGACCGAGTTGTTGATGGCAAACGTGCCCACCACACAAAACAGCAAAATCATGGGCATCAAGATTTCACGCGGCACCTTGAGAATGCGCTTGGCCACCTTGATGCACAAAATGCCCAAGGGAATCATGATGAGGTTGGCCACGATGAAGAGCAAAAACACCGCGTAAATGTTTTGCGGGTTGGTGGTGAACAAGGTCGGTCCAGGGTTCATGTTTTTCATGTACAGCACGCCGATCACGATGGCGGTGATCGAGTCACCCGGAATGCCGAACACCAAAGCCGGAATCCAGGCCCCTGCCAGCGCGCTGTTGTTGGCCGAACCCGACTCCACAATGCCTTCCACATGCCCGGTGCCAAATTTTTCGGGCTCTTTGGAAAACTTCTTGCTCATGGCGTAAGACATCCAGGCCGCGATGTCGGCCCCTGCCCCTGGCAAAGCACCTACGGCGGTGCCCAGCACGCTGCCTCGCAAAATTTGTTTGGGGTATTTTTTGGCCAGCGCCCATTGGCCCTTGAGCACACCGCCCACCTCTTCCACCACCAACTCTGCAGGCGGGCTGGTGTCGACCACGTAGCGGATGATTTCAGAGATGGCAAACATGCCGATCATCATGGCGATCATGCCGATGCCGCCTGACATTTCGGTGTTGCCAAAGGTGAAACGCGGAAAACCCGCCGGGTTGCCCAAGCCCACACAGGCCACCAACAAACCCAGAAACAGCATCATCAGGCCCTTCAGGGGCGAACCGGTAGAGATGAAGACGGCGCAAGTCAGGCCCAACAAGACCAACCAAAAATACTCGAATGAGCTGAAATTCAATGCAAAGTCGGCCAGGGCAGGCGCTGCCACGATCAGCACCACCGTGCCAAACAAGCCACCCACCGCGGAGAACACCAAACCTGCGCCCAGCGCTTTCTCGGCCTGGCCTTTGCGCGTCATGGCATAGGCCTCGTCGGTGTAGGCCGCTGACGCCGGGGTGCCTGGAATGCGCAGCAAACAACCGGGAATATCCCCCGAAAAAATCGCCATGGCGGTGGCGGTGACCATCGCGGCCACGGCCGGGATCGGCGGCATGAAGAAGGTCACCGGCACCAGCAGCGCAGTGGCCATGGTGGCCGTCAAGCCTGGCACCGAGCCGACAAACAGGCCGTACAAAGAGGCGAACACCATCACCATCAAGGTGTAGGGTTCGAACACCATCGAAAAAGCTTGACCAACGGCTGTCCACATGGGATGCGGCTCCTCAGACTGTCACAGTCGTTTTGGGGGAAACAAAAATTGTGCCCATGCCATCACCAGGCGATGGGCGTCAAGATGCCCCACGGCAAGGGCACGCGCAGCAATTTATAAAAGGCAAAGTGAACGACCAAGGTGGCCACCGCCGCCCAAAAAAACGAACGGCCCCATGCGACTTGCAAAGATCTGAACAGCGCCACCAACATCAGCAAGGCGGTGATCAAAAACCCCAACTCATCTGAAAACAGGATGTAAAACACCACCGAACCCAGCAGGGCGGCCAGCGCCCTGGTGTGCCGTGGCGAACGCACCCAGTCTTCCCACTCAAGCCAAGGCCCTTTGGCACGGTCTCTCCAGCCTTGCCAAACCAGCAAAGCGCCGCCCACACACAGGCCAATGGCAATCAAACCCGGAAACAAAGCGGGACCGACTGGCTGGCCTGGAATGTTGGGATAACTGCGCACGACCAAGAGCACCGCAGCGCCCAAGGCCATGAGCAGGACGCCCCAAAAAGCGTCGTTGATTTTCATGGGTTGGCTTACTTGACCAGGCCCACAGCCTTCATGGTCACGCCCATTTCGGCGTCGGACTTGGCCATGAACTTGGCCATGTCATCGGGCCCGCCATAAATCACGCCCAGGCCACGGCTGGTCATGAAGTCGTTGTATTCCTTGCTGGCCACGGCCTTGCGCACGGCTTCGGCCAGCTTGGTTTGAATCGGGGCTGGCAAACCTTTGGGCGCCAAGATGCCGCGCCAGGCCGCCATGGTCCAGTTGCTGCCCGTGGCCGATTTGAGGGTAGGGACATTGGGGTAGAGGGTGGAAGGTTTGGCATCCATGATGGCCAGGCTCTTGACCCGTCCCGCATCGATCAACGAACGCGCTTCGGGCAGGGACACCGGCGCCACTTCCACACCACCGGCCACCATGTCCTGCAAGCCCGGTGCTGCACCGTTGCTGGGCACCCAAGGCAGTGCAGCAGGATCGATTTTCTGGTCCAGCAGCAAACCGGCAATGGCCAAATGCCAAATACCGCCCTGGCCTGTTCCTGAGGCTTTGAATTTGCCGGGGTTGGCCTTGATGGCGGCCAGCAGTTCATTCACGTTTTTGTAAGGTGCATCGGCCCGCACCTGAATGCCCGCCGGGTCGGCATTGACCAAGCCAATGGGCGTGTAAGAAGCACCCGTCAGCTGGGTCAAGCCTTGCCAATGCATCATGCCGATCTCTACCGTCGCCAGGCCAATGGTGTAACCGTCTGGCGGGGCTGTTGCAATGGCCGCATGGCCCACCACTCCGCTGCCACCCGTGCGGTTGACCACGGTGACGGGTTGGCCCAAGTCTTTTTCGAGCAAGCTGGCCAAGATGCGGGCCACCGCATCGGTGCCCCCCCCTGCACCCCAAGGCACGATCATCGTGATGGGGCGGACGGGGTAATTTTGTGCGGCTGCAGGCAGCGCAGCTGCCAAAAAAGTCAGGCCAGCAACAGCGCTGGCAACCAAAGAACGGCGTGAGCGATTGAACATGGGTGTCTCCTTGTGAATTGAACAGCCTGGCCCACCAAGGCCTGCTGATCACAAGTTATACCCTTTCGATCGTCATACCATTAGGGTCAACCATAGTTCCAGTAACTCAGGCGACTGTCGCTTGCAGCCCTCTTGTCTGCCGCGACAACAGCCCGCCCTTCAGTCCAGATGGGCCCCCGCCACAAACCAGCGCCCAATCATGGCGCGTTCTTCTTCGGTCATGCCGGTGGCGTTGCCCATGGGCATTTGCTTGGTCACCGCCACTTGCTGGTAGACGTTTTGTGCATGCTGCTTGAGCTGTTCAGGGCTGTCCAGGCGCACGTTTTTCATCTGCACCTGCGCGTTGTGGCAACTCAGACAATGCTTGTCCACCAGCACCTGCACCTGAGCAAAACTCACCGGTGTTGCCGGAGCGGCCGAGGCCACTGGCGCAGCCGGTTTCAAGGCCACGATCACCGCCAAAATCATCGCCACGCCCACGGCTGCGAAAGGCCAGGGGTTGGATGCGCGGCCCAGGTGGAAGGCGTGGCGCTGCACAAAGAATTGGCGAATCAAGGCACCGGCCAGCATCATGACAAACAGCAGCACCCAGCGGTGTTCGTGTGTGTACAAAAAGCTGTAATGGTTGCTCAGCATCGCAAAGATGACGGGCAATGTGAAATAAGTGTTGTGCACGCTGCGCTGCTTGCCGCGTTTGCCGTGAATGGCCAGGGCATTGGCGTCATAAGTTTCACCGCTGGTCATGGCCGCCACCACTTTGCGCTGGCCAGGGATGATCCAGAAGAACACGTTGGCGCTCATGGCGGTGGCAATCATGGCGCCCACCAGCAAGAAGGCAGCACGACCTGCAAACATTTCATTGGCCAACCAAGATGAAAAGGCCACCACCACAATCATCAGACCCGCCACGATCAGCTCGCCGTTTTGGCGGAAGCCAAACACCCGGCAAATGCTGTCGTACACAAACCAGAAAGCGACCAACAAACCCACAGCGGCCGAGCCGGCCATCACGGGGGTCCAGTCCATCAAGGACTTGTCGATCAAGAAAGTGCCCGCGTTGTAGAGGTACATCACTGTGAAAAGTGCAAACCCGCTCAACCAAGTGGAATAACTTTCCCAATAAAACCAGTGCAGTTTGGTGTGGATCTTTTTGGGGGCCACCATGTATTTTTGGGGGTTGTAAAAACCACCGCCGTGCACCGCCCACATCGCGCCGCCCACGCCTTTTTCGAGCAAGTCGGGCGAATTGGGTTTTTGCAGGTTGTTGTCCAAAAAGACAAAGTAAAACGAGGAGCCAATCCAGGCGATGGCGGTGATGACATGCACCCATCGCAGCAACAAATTGGCCCATTCCAAAAAATACGGTTCCATGAAGGATTCTCCAACCCTCTCACCACCGCGGGCCCTGTGAGCGGGTATTCGGCCGCGAACATGTTCCAGAAGGAACCTGCGCCGCTGCGACCAGTGCACCGAAGTGTATACAGTTTGCCAGCGGGATTCCAGCCTTGCCTCAGGTCTTGGTCCTAGGGGAAACCAGCATCACAAGCTCAGAGCGATTGCAGGAGTTGCGCCGCCACCGCCACAGCAATGACTTCTGGCTCTTTGCCCGTGATGCCGGGTACGCCAATTGGACAGGTGATGTGCGCGATCTCTTGTGCACTGAAACCCCGCTCTTCCAAGCGGTGCCGAAAAGTGGCCCATTTGGTGGCGCTGCCAATCAGGCCCACAAAGGGCAAGTCACCGAGCTCGCGCTGACGTTTCAGACAAGCGATCACGATGTCCAGGTCCTCGGCATGGCTGAAGCTCATGATCAGCACCCGGCTGCCCGGGGCCAAATCAGCCACAGCGGCTTGCACCGGGTTGGAGTGTTCACAATCTACTTCGTCCGGCACATCTGTCGGAAAAATTTCGTCGCGGCTGTCGATCCAGCGCACCGCAAAGGGCAAAGGGGCCAAGGTCTGAACCAAGGCTTTGCCCACATGCCCACCGCCAAAAAGGGCCAATGGGCTGCGCTGGGGTGAACACTGCTCGCGCAGGCGCGGCACATCGGCCGCATGGACCCGCTCAAAAGACAAATCAAGCGCACCGCCGCAGCACTGCCCCAAACTGGGGCCCAAGACTTGGCTCAAACGGTTTTGGGCAGGCTGTCCTGACAAGATCAGCCGAGCATGCGCCAAGGCTTGAAACTCTAAATGCCCGCCCCCAATGGTGCCCAGCTCGCCTTGCGCAAACACCACCATCCGGGTACCCGGCCCCCTGGGAACAGACCCTTTGGTCGCCACCACGGTCACCAAGACGGCCGGCTCCCGCGCCAAACGCATCCATGCCTGATTCATCCAATTCACAATGTTCCAATCATCCATCAGGGACTCGCCAAGCCTGCCAGCCAATGCCACAATCACGCGAGCAAAAGCTGAGTATGCCAAGGAGTCACCCCCGACATGACACATCAGACACGAATAAGCCGCACTTTAGGTGCCCGCATCGGCATGACGCTGGGGGCGCTGGGCATGACATGGTTGAGCGGCTGCAGCACACCGCCTGCGCCCGTCCAGCAAGCTGTCACCTTGCCAGCTCAGCCTGCGGTCTTGCCAGAGCCCCCACCGCGTCCGTTCGTGGCCATGCCCGAGCGCCTGATTCCGGAAGCACCGGCTTTTAGCCCACCTCCCCCGACAGTCAAAAAATCTCTGGCACGTACCGCCAAAGAATACCGGCACGATGCCGCCAGCCATTTGTACGCCCAACACCAACAGCGCATTTTCAAAGGCCGCTTGCCCCCCATGCTCGAAGCCGTGGGCGTGATCCATGTCAACATTGACCAACGGGGCAGCGTCAAAGCCATCCAGTGGCAACGTGCGCCCAAACATGCGCCACAGGTGATGCGAGAGATTGAGCAATTGGTCAAAGCCGCAGCGCCCTACCCGGCGCCCCTGCACATGAGCCAGGTCACCTACACCGACGTGTGGCTGTGGCACAAAAGCGGCAAATTCCAGCTTGACACCCTGACCGAAGGACAGGACTGAAGTCAGCGGCTCGGGTTCAGCGTGATCCGCCGAACCCGAGCCTTGTTGGACGGGCCATGAGTTCGCGGGCCCAAGGGCTGAGACTTACGAAGAAGCCAGTTGGCCCGCCTTGGCTTTGTCACGGGCCAGGGCCTCGCGGTCACTGCGTCGGCGAAACACCACCGTCACCAAACTGCTGCTGATCACGATGAACAGCGAATACAGCACCGGGATCAGCAAGATGTCTTGCTGCATGGTGCCCGCAAAGCTCAGGGTCACGATCAACACTGCCAGGGGTCCATTCTGGATGCCGGTTTCTAGCGCGATCGTGCGGCTGCGGTTGGCATCTTGGCGCAGCAGCCTGGACAAGGCATAACCCAAAGCCATGCCAAACAAGCCCAATCCAATCGCTGCGAAATACACGACGAACGGCGTTGTGGCCAAGAGCTGGTGGTTGCGTGGAATCCAGGTCACGACCAAGAACAAAATCACCAAAATACCCAAAAAGCCCCCCAATAACTCGATGGTGGCACCGATGTTAGGGCTCATTTTGCGCAAGCCCATGCCGATCAAGGTGGGCACCAACAGAACCACCAAAACCTGCGCCACATTGCTGGCCGGAATCTTGAAGTCACCGCTGATGCCAGCAGCCTGAGAGTAAAACTCCAGCAATGCAGGCACCATGACCAAGGCGACCAAAGTCGAAACGCTGGTCATCATGATGGACAGGGCCAAAACACCCTTGCTGAAATAGGTGAAGATGTTGGAGGTGGTGCCGCCAGGCATGCAGGCCATCAAGATCAGGCCCACTGCCAGCGCGGGTGGCAAGTCCAACAGCACAGCCATGGAAAAACCCAGCAGCGGCATGATGCCGTACTGGCAAAAAACCCCCACCAACACACCTTTGGGCTTGCGAAAAGCGATCAAAAAGTCGCGCCAAGTGAGCGATGCGCCCATGCCCATCATGATGACCATCATCATCACGCCCAGCAGTTTGGTTTCAAATTCGGTGACCATATCAAACTCCGCTGTAGCGCTCAGGCGCGGTTGAATTCATTTTTGACTTCGGCTTTCAGGTCCTTGCGCAGCACCTTGCCAATCGGGGACTTGGGCAACTCATCGCGCAAAAGCACCGAGCTGGGACGCTTGTACGCGGCCAGATGTTGCTTGCAGTGGGCGAGCACGTCTTCGGTGCCCAGTTGCCCAGCGTGGTCGGGGTTGGGCACCACATAAGCACGCACCGCCTCACCCGTTCGTTCGTCGGGCGTGCCGACCACCGCCACCTCGAGCACTGCGTCCATCAGGGCGATCACATCCTCCACCTCATTGGGATAAACGTTGAAGCCCGACACCAATACCATGTCCTTTTTGCGGTCAACGATGCGGAAAAAGCCCTCGGCATCCATCACACCGATGTCGCCTGTCGCGAACCAACCATTCTGAATGACGTTGGCAGTTTCGGCCTCGTTTTGCCAATAGCCTTGCATCACCTGAGGGCCGCGCACCCAGATCTCACCAGGCTCACCCACGGGCACGTCTTGACCGGACTCAGACACCAAGCGCACATCGGTGCCCGGCGCTGGAATGCCAATGCTGCCCAAGCGGGGCTCACCACTCAATGGGTTGAAACTCACCACGGGCGAGGTCTCGGTCAGGCCATAACCTTCGGCAATCGGGGTGCCGGTGACTTCGCGCCAGCGCTGCGCCACCGCGCTGTGCAAGGCGGTACCGCCTGCGATCGAGGCTTTGAGGTGTTTGGGCGGATACGCCAAAAACCACTCTTCATTGAGCAAGCCATTGAACAAGGTGTTCACGCCCGTCATCCAAGTGAGCGGGTAGTTTTCGACAGCACGTTGCAGGTTTTGCACTGGGCGCGGGCTGGGCACCAAAATGTTGTGTGCACCAATGGACAAGAAGCCCAACAAGTTGGCCGTGAACGCGAAGATGTGGTACATCGGAAGCGCCGTCAGCACACACTCTTGGCCAAGGCTCATGTGGGTCGCACCCATGGCCAGCATTTGCTGCACGTTGCTCAGCAAATTGCCATGGCTGATCATGGCGCCCTTGCTCACACCCGTGGTGCCACCGGTGTATTGCAGCAAGGCCAAATCGTGCGGCTGCAAGTCTTGCCAATAGCCTAGGGCAGGCTCCTTTGCCAAAGTGGCGCTGCCCAAAGCCAAGGCGGCCTGCAAACGCACATGCGGCACCGTCACAGTCGGCAACACCTTGCTCCAGACCTTTTGCACGCCACGGATGATGCCGCGCGGAATGGCCGGGAAGAACTCAGATACGCCCGCCAACACAATGTGCTGCACGCCGGTTTGTGCCAGCACCTCAGGAAGCTTGTCGGCAAACATGTCCACCACCACCAAAGCCTTGGCTTGGCTGTTGTTGAACTGGTGCACCATCTCATTGACGGTGTACAGGGGGTTGGTGTTGACCAGCACGCAACCGGCTTTGAGCACACCAAAAGCCACCACCGGAAAGGACAGACTGTTGGGCAGTTGCACCGCCACACGGTCTCCACGGGACAGACCCAGTGTGCTGCGCAGGTAGCCTGCAAACGCGTCCGACAAAGCATCGACTTGCGCAAAACTCAAACTGCCATTCATGCCGTTGGGCACCACGCAGGTGAAAGCCGCCTTGGCCTGGCTGTCGCTCGCCCAGCGGGTGCAGTGGTCGTGAACGAAATGCGCCAAATTGTGGTGGGTGCTGGCGGGTAAATCAGGGGCAATGCCCACTTGAGGGTAAACCGCTGACCACGGACGATGCGCGCTTGCGCTGTCGGGGTTGATGTTCATGGAACTCCTTGAATAGACTCAATGCAGCCTGGTGTGCACTTTGGACAGGCCACACACACAGTCTTGTTTTGATGCTCATTTTGCGTCGCAAGCGCAGTTTGAAATGAGTCAATATTATTGAAGGAATTATTTATAAAAAATCAATGAAGTACGCTAAAAGTACCGGTATTTTCCCTAGGCAAAAACCTTGTTTTAAGAAGGCTTGATTTCCTCATGGGCCGCATTGGGCAGCCAACTCAAAATCAGGCAGGTGGTCACCGAAAACCCTGCCAACAAGAGCAGTGATTGACCAAAGCCCATGGCTTTGACCACGGGCCCCAAAGCCCAGACAGACAAGGAACTCACGCCAAAAGAAACACCGAGCCGCATGCCCGACACGCGCGAGCGCAAGCGATCGTCCACATAACGGGCAATCATGTAATCGGTGAAAGGAATGGCGCCGAAAATGAACACCATCACGCCCGTCAATGCGACAAACAACCACCAGCCTTGCGCTTGGGACGCCAAAACCAACATAGGTATCTGCGCCAACACCATGAACAGGAAAAAAGGTTTCAAGGCCAATCGGTTGATCAAGTGCCCCACGATCAACTGAGCCAACGAAGCGACGGCGTACACCACGGCCAACAAGATCCCCAAAGCGGCAGGATCCTCCATCACCCCCACAAAGCGCTCTGCCAACAGCAAACCATTGCCATTGGTGGTGAAGTTGAACAGCACGCTGCTGGTCACCGCTGCGGCTGTCATCACCACCAGCGCTCGCGCCAGCATGGGCGCGGGCAGGCTGACCTTGGCGCCGCCCTTGCGTTTGGCTGGCGAAGACACCTCTGGCGGGCAGCTGCGTGCAAACAAGAGGCCGCACACGAGTGCGCCCACACCGGGCACCACAAAAGCCGCACGCCAACCCAGCCACTGAATCAAAAAACCTGTGAGCAAAGCCGCCACGGCCACACCCAAATTGCCCGCCAAGCCATTGAAGCCAATCGTCGCGCCAGGATTGGACGAGCGCTCAAGCAGCATGGGAATGCCCACCGGGTGGTAAATGGCAGCGAACACGCCGATCAACGTCAGGCAAGCTGCCAGTTGCCAGGGCGTTTGCGCGAAGGCCGTCAGGATGGCGGCTGCGCCAATGCCAAAAAAGAAGATCAGCATCATGCTGCGGCGGCCCCACAAATCGCCCAATCGGCCGGCGGGCAAAGCGCCCAGACCGAACATGAAGAAGGCCCCCGCACCATAGGGCATCAGGTCTTGCCATTGGGCCAGGCCCATGTCGGCCGCGATGGCGCTGACCGCCGCCGCAAAAATCAACAAAAACAAATGGTCCAGCGCGTGCGCAATGTTGAGCAAACCCCGCACCACACGAGGGTGGTCAGCGGGTTGGTCGGGCACAGGGGCTGCAGGAGAGGTCAAGGTCGTCATGGTCGTTTTGCGCTTTCGACGGTGAGCATGCACGTCAGCTGGCGGTCACCCCGGCCAACAGGCTCCAACACTGTGCATCCAAGGCCGCTTCAGCGCTGTCGCTTTGGTCACAGCGGGGGCTCAACCTGCGCGCGTCACAAAGGCTCATTGGCCGGGGCTTTGCGGTCCCAAATGTGCGCACGCCAGTACACCGCCATGGCCCCGGTCAGCAACAGCCCCAAGACCGAATACACACCCGCTGTGGTGGCATAGCCCCAGCGGTCAATCAGCGGCCCCGACAGCAGCAAACCCAAAGGCAAGCCCCAAACGGCCAGCATGCGCATCCCCATGACACGGCCCCGGTAAGCGGGTTCTGTGGCGCGCAGCATGACGGCCGCCAACGGCGTCATGCTCAGACTTTGTGCCAGGCCCGCCAAGCCCAGCAAAGCCATGCCCACGCCCAACTGGGTGCTGAAGGTGAACAGCACATCCACCACAAACCAGATCGCCCCGGCCAGCACCATGGTTTGCGCAGGGCGAAACGCAAAGCGGTGCGAACTCAGCACCACCGAGCCCACCAAGCCCCCAAAGGCAAAGCTGGCGCCCAGCCATCCCAAGCCCGTCTGGTCGGTCAGGTAAATGTTTTTGGCCACGTAGGGCAGCAAGCCCAATGTGAAGGGAAAGGCCAACAGGTTGACCAAAAACGCCAGCGCCATGGCGGCCATCAGCACCGGGCGGGTCCACACGTAGCCAAAAGCCAGCTGCAAATCGCGCACGGGCGACACGCGCACGGCTTCATGGGCTGGGGCAGGCACGTCCGACACCCCGCGAGACAGCAAAAAGCTGAGCGTGTAAAGCACAGTGATCAGCGCGTAAGCCCAGGTCATGCCCAGCCACGCGACCACACCCGCACCCGCCAAGGCACCGGCGATGCGAGCCGAATCCGAGGTGATGCGCGAGATGCCCAGCGTACCCAACAAATGCCGGGGTGGCAGGGTCTGCGCGATCAAGGCGTTGCGCATCATCATGTCCGAGGGTCGCACCAGGCCTGCCAAAGCGGCCATCAACAGCACCAACAGTGGCGTGAGAACTTGCAACCAAGCCAGCAGCATGAAGGTGGCAGCCAGCGCCGCGTACAGGGCACGCGACAGGACGAGCATGCGACAGTAACCCAAACGGTCGCCCACCACGCCAAACAGGGGCGAGACCAAAGAGCCCAAATACTGCAAGGCGCCAAAGACCACCAGCATCATGACCGAGTCCGACTCGACCAAGATGAACCAGCCCAGCACGATCGACTCCATCTCGAAGGCCCAAGAGGTGGCCAGATCGGCCGGCCACTGAAAGCGAAAACTCCGAACCCGGAACGGGTCGCGCCAGTGCATGGCGGGCGGGGACGGGGTGGGGGCAGCTGAAGCGCTCAACGAGGCGGCCTTGTGCTGTGCTTCAAACGCGGCAAGACCTCAAGCGGGCAGGGGCTGCAGGTCATGCTTGCGCTGAGATCAGTCTTGCCCAGCCCGAGAGGGCTGATGGGAGGGCTCGGCGTTAAGCGCTTGGGCTTGTAATGGCGCAGGCTCTGGGGTGAAACACATTTTCTCGCCATCCCAACGCTGGCCACACCAGCACAGGCCTTCGGCGTTGATGATGCAAGTGCCAGTGCCGCAGCACCGTGGATCGTCTGACATGGGCCTGCTCCTGTTGGCTGGGTCAATCAAAGCGACAGGATGCCTGAAACCGCTTCAGGCATCCTGCTCAAAACCTCACAGCCCTGCAGTGGCCTTGGCTTTTTCGCACGCCATCAGGATGCGCTCGGGCGTGGCCGGGGCGTCCATGTACACCACCGCTTGGTGGTTGGCGCTGGCGGCCACCGCATCGCGCAAGGCGAAGAAGGCCGACAGACCCAACATCAAGGGCGGCTCGCCGGTGGCCTTGCTGTTGAACGGCGTGGGTTTGAGGTTGGCGTTGTCGAACAAGCTCACATTGAAGTGCTCTGGGATGTCACCCGCCACCGGGATCTTGTAAGTGCTGGGGCCGTGTGTCAGCAATTTACCCTTCTTGTCCCAAATGCACTCTTCCATGGTGAGCCAGCCCATGCCTTGCACATACGCGCCTTCGATCTGGCCTTTGTCCAGGGCGGGGTTGATGCTGCGACCCACGTCGTGCACGATGTCCACGGCTTTGAGCCACCACTCACCGGTGCGGGTGTCGATTTCCACTTCGCTCACAGCAGCGCCGTAGCAGTAGTAATAGAACGCACGACCATTCAGGGTCGCGAAGTCGTATTTGATTTCGGGCGTCATGTAAAAGCCCGTGACCGACAAGCCCACACGCTCCATGTACGCTTGCTTGGTCACGTCCGTCCACTTGACGGATTTGCCGCCGCCGTGCAGTTCGTTGTTGGCAAAGCTCACGTCTTCGGGCTGACAGCCCAACATGCGGGCCGCCACGGGTTTCAGGCGCTCGCGCATTTGCGCGGTGGCATTCATGATGGCCGCGCCGTTGATGTCGGCGCCGCTCGACGCCGAAGTGGCGGAAGCGTTGGGCACTTTTTGCGAGTCGGTGGCGGTGATGCGCACATGGTCCACGCTGATGCCCAAGCCATCGGCGCAGACTTGCGCCATCTTGGTGTTCAGGCCCTGGCCCATTTCGGTGCCGCCGTGGTTACAGCTGACCGAGCCGTCCATGTAAATCACGAGCAACGCACCGCCTTGGTTCAGATGCGTGGCCGTGAAGCTGATGCCGAACTTCAAAGGCACCAGCGCCATGCCGCGTTTGCGGGTTTTGCTCTTGGCGTTGAAAGCGTGAATTTGCGCACGGCGCACGGCGTAGTTCGATTCCTGCTCGACCTGATCGATCACCTTGTCACACACCCAATCTTCGATCAACTGGTTGTACTGGGTGGTCATGGTGTCGGGCGTACCGCTGATGGCGGGGTCTTTGTAAAGGTTGAGCTTGCGCACGGCCAAAGGGTCTTTGCCCAATGTCATCGCGATCTCGTCCATCACCGTCTCGATGCCGAACATGCCCTGCGGGCCGCCAAAGCCACGGAAAGCGGTGGCGCTTTGCGTGTTGGTTTTGCAGCGGTGGCTGACCAGCTTGAGCGCAGGCAGGTGGTAGGTGTTGTCGATGTGCAAGCAAGCGCGGTCGTTCACCGGGCCCGAATAGTCGGTGCTGTAACCACAGCGCGACATGAGCGTGATGTTGGCGCCCAAGACGCGGCCGTTGTCGTCAAAGCCCACCTCGTAGTCGATGCGGAAATCGTGACGCTTGCCGGTGATGGTCATGTCGTCGTCGCGGTTGACGCGCAGCTTCACGGGCTTTTGCAGTTTGAACGCAGCCAAGGCGGCGCTCTGGCTGAAGATGCTGGCGTTGCCTTCTTTGCCGCCAAAGCCGCCACCCATGCGGCGGCAAATCACTTCCACGTCATTGGTGTGCAGGTTGAGGGCATGCGCGGCTTCGCGCTGGTTGCCGTCGGGGTGTTGGGTCGACACGTAGAGCGTGAGTTGGCCGTCTTCCTTGGGCACCGCGTAAGTGATCTGGCCTTCCAGATAGAACTGTTCTTGCTGGCCCGTATTGGTACTGCCCTTGATTTTGTGGGGCGCGTTGGCAATCGCCGCGGCGGCATCACCGCGCGTGATGCCTTTGGGGGGCATGATGAAGCTGCTCGCCGCCATCGCGTCTTCGATCGTCAAGATGGGCGGGAGTTCTTTCACCAGCACCTTGGCTTTTTTGGCCGCTTCGCGGGCATAAAGCATCTCGCGCGCCACCACCACCGCCACGGCCTGGCCGACAAACTCGACCTTGCCAGCGGCGAGGAACGGGTCGTCGTGGATGATGGGGCCGCAGTTGTTTTCGCCGGGAATGTCTTTGGCCGTGTAGACGGCGACAACGCCGTGCTCTTTCAGAATCGCTGCGCGGTCAATGCCGTCGCCGATCAGCTCGCCATGCGCCACGGGCGACAAGATGAGCGCGGCATACAAAGTGCCCGCGTGCTCCGGAATGTCGTCGATGTAAGTGGCCGAACCCGTCACGTGCAGGTGCGCGGACTCGTGAACAATGTCTTTGCCTTGCTGAACATCAGAAGCAGGCAACAGATTCTTGATGGGGGTCGGAGCGTTCATTCAAGCCACCTCTTTCTGTTCTTCGATGAATTCAAGGGCCAGGTTGCGGGCCACCAATGCACGATAAGCCCAAGTGGCTCGCAAGCCATCTCGGGCGGTGAAGCTGGCGGCAATCGCGGCATCCAGATCAGCGGCCTTCACGTCCGAAGGCGACTTGCCCTCGAGCACGGCTTCGAGTTTGGGGGCTCGGCAAGGCGATGGGGCCAAGCCGTTGTAAGCCAGTTTCACGCCTGTCAATTTTCCGCCTTGCAGCGTGTAGCTGATGGCGGCGCAGGTGGCCGAAATGTCTTGCTCAAAACGCTTGCTCACCTTGTGAGCACGGAATACCTGGCCCGCCACGGGTTTGGGCAACTCCACAGCTTCGATGAATTCACCAGGCTCCATCACGTTTTTCTTCATGCCCGTGTAGAAGTTGTCCAGCAGCACCTTGCGGATCTTGTTGCCCCGGCGCAGCACCAGGCTGGCGCCCAGCGCCATCAGGCACGGCATGGTGTCACCAATCGGAGAGCCGTTGGCGATGTTGCCCGCCAGCGTGGCAGTCGAGCGGATGGGCGGCGAACCAAAGCGGCGCAGCACTTCGGTGAAGTCGGGGTAGGCCTGGGCCAGCAGCGCTTCGACTTGGGTCAACGACACGGCCGCGCCGATGCGCCAGACCTTGTCGGTCTCTTGCACCTGACGCAACTCGGCCACATTGCCCAAATACATGATGTGATCTGGGCGTGAGAACTGCTTGTTGACCTGCAAACCGATTTCTGTGCTGCCCGCCAACAAGGTGGTGGTGGGGTTTTTGACCAGATAGTCGGCCACCTCGGCGAGGGTGGCGGGTGAAACGAACTCGTTGCCTTTGCGGGTGCGCACCACAGGCTGCACGATGATGTCGCCGTCCAGGCTCAGGGTGGGCACGCGGGCACGTTGGATTTCTTTGAGCAAAGGCACATCGGCCCTGTCGTCCAGCTTCAAAGCCTCGGGCTTGGCGCAGGCCTTGGTGGCCGATTCAATGATCGGCTTATAGCCCGTGCAGCGGCACAGGTTGCCGCTGAGCGAATCGGTGATCTGCTGGCGGTTTGGGGCTGGCAGCACCTGCACCAGGTTCACCAAGCTCATCACGATGCCGGGCGTGCAAAAGCCGCATTGCGAGCCGTGGCACTTGACCATTTCGGCCTGCACTGGGTGCAGCGTACCGTCGGCTTTTTTCAGACTCTCGACGGTCTTGACCGATTTGCCATCCAACGAGGGCAACAACTGGATGCAGGCGTTGGTGGCCACATAGTCTACGCCCGTGCCGGCGGCATTGAGCTCCCCCACCATGACCACACAAGCGCCGCAATCGCCTTCGGCACAGCCTTCCTTGGTGCCGGTGCGGTGCAGTTGCTCGCGCAGATAGTCGAGAACAGTGGTGGTGCGGCGCTCGCCTTGGGCTTCGACGATGCGGCCGTCGAGCACAAAGCGAACGGTGTTGGTGACTTGGGTCATGGTTTCGGGGGAGAGGTGTGAATGAACAGAATGACCCGATTTTAGAGATTCAAACTTGGCCTGGGCAGTCTTTTTCGATGTGTTGTGTCCAATCCACCCATTTAAAGTGTGGCCGCATTCCCGATGGGACAGGTGTTGGGTACTTTGGCCTTCATCCCGTTGCGGTGCATTCCAGGGCCACAGCGGCGGTGGCCCATCCGCTTTTTTTTTGCCGTGCGAGCCGATGCGTGTGCTGCTGCATCAAACAGATAGATGGGCTTACGCTGACAAAGTGCCTACACTGTCCCTATGCCCAATACAGACTACACCCCTTGGTATGTCTCGCCCAAGAGCAAATGCCAGCTTTCGGACTTTGACACCAACCCCCCCGCCAAAGGGCTGCTCTCTGGCGACGAATTGGCGGAGCACTTGGCAGACATGGGCGAAAAGCTCGACAAACTGCAAAGCACACTGCATGCGGCCAAGACCCGGGGCTTGCTGGTCGTTTTTCAGGGGATGGACACATCGGGCAAGGACGGCGTGATCCGCAGCGTTTTCACCCACGTCAGCCCCTTGGGCGTGCGGGCCGAAGCCTTTGGCGTGCCCACAGAGCTGGAAAGCCGCCATGACTTTTTGTGGCGCATCCACGCGAAAGCGCCTGCGAGGGGCGAAATGGTGATTTTTAACCGCAGCCACTACGAAGATGTGCTGGTCACCCGTGTGCGGGGCATGATTGACGAGGAAACCTGCCAACAACGGTACGGCAATATCTTGCACTTTGAATCTTTACTGCACAACGCGGGCATCAGCGTTTTGAAGTGCTATTTGCACATTTCCAAATCCGAGCAAAAGAAACGCCTGCAAGCCCGGCTGGATGACCCGCGCAAGCATTGGAAACTGCAGCCTTCGGATTTTGACGACCGCGAGCTGTGGCCCCAATTCACCCAAGCCTATGAAGATGCACTGAGCGCCACCAGCACGCCCGAATCCCCTTGGTACGTGGTGCCGGCCGACAGCAAGCCTTACCGGGACAGTTTTGTCGCCGGGCTGATCGTGCAGACCCTGGAAAACATGAAATTGAAGACGCCGAAACCCACATTCGATCTGTCCAAAGTCAAACTGACTTGAGCGCCTGTCCGATAACAGATCCGATGGGGTCGCCTCACCGGGGGCATGCCCCAGCAGCTTTCAAGAGCCGCGGTACGTCGAATAGCTCCAAGGGCTGGCGAGCAGCGGCACATGGTAGTGCTGGTCCTCGTGGGCCACGCCAAAGTCGAGGCTGACTTGATTCAAAAAGTTGGGCTGGGGCAATTCCACACCCTTGGCCATGAAGTAATCACTCACATTAAAAACCAAGCGGTAGGTGCCTTTGCGCAAGCTGGCGTGGTCATAGAGCAGGCCATCGGGGTTGCGTCCGTCGTGGTTAAGGGTGAAGCTTTTGACCAAAGTGGCCTGATCGCCCTGCGTGGTGTACAGGGCCACCTGCATGCCCGCTGCGGGGCAGCCGTGCATCGTGTCCAGAACGTGTGTGCTCAATCCCATGGTTTTGCTCGCTTGTCTTGAATGGGGTCAAAAAGATGATTTTGGCAAGGCTTTGAACAGCCCAACAAACCGGTCGACCGAAGTGTATACAATTTTGCATTTGATGGCTATGATTTGCACCCACAACACCCAAACACTTGGGCAAGACCACCCCAAGGGACTGCGAGACATGGAAATTTCTACCACGCACCACATCGTCGAATCGCTGACCCGAGCCATCGTGGAGCATCGGCTTTTGCCCGGCTCCAAGCTGGCCGAACAAAAATTGGCCGACCACTTTGGCGTCTCTCGCACCTTGGTGCGCCAAGCGCTGTTTCAGTTGTCCCAAAACCGCCTGATCCGACTGGAGCCCGCACGCGGTGCGTTTGTAGCGGCCCCCTCGGTCGAAGAAGCCCAGCAAGTCTTTGCCGTGCGCCGCATGCTGGAAGCCGAAATGACCCGCGCCTTTGTGAAGCAAGTCACACCCGAACAAGTCGCATCCCTCAAAGACCACATCAAACAAGAGCGCGAAGCGGTCACTCAAGGCGACATCACAGGACGCACCGAGTTGCTGGGCGACTTTCATGTGCGCATGGCCGAGCTGATGAACAACGATGTTCTGGCGCAAGTTCTGGGCGACTTGATCTCGCGCTGCGCCCTGATCACGCTGATGTACCAGTCCCGCAACGAGGCCGAGCACTCCACCGACGAACACGTGGGCATCGTGGCGGCGCTCGAAGCGCAGGACGCTGACTTGGCCGTGCGCCTGATGCAAGAGCACCTGTTGCACGTTGAAGCCAGCCTGACCTTTGACCGCAAAGTGCCCACCCACGACATTTCCCTGGCCTTGGCCTGAACACCACCGAGCAAGACCCATGCACATTTACGACAGCACCCTGCCCTACCCCCGCGACCTGATGGGCTACGGCCGCGAAGTGCCACACGCGCAATGGCCAGGCGGCGCCCGCGTGGCGGTGCAGTTTGTCTTGAACTACGAAGAAGGCGGCGAAAACTCGGTGCTGCACGGCGATGCAGGCTCCGAACAATTTTTGTCCGAAATGTTCAACCCCGCATCCTTTCCCGAGCGGCACATCAGCATGGAAGGCATTTACGAATACGGCTCGCGCGCGGGCGTGTGGCGCATCCTGCGCGAGTTTGAAAAGCGCGGCCTGCCGCTGACCGTTTTTGGCGTGGCCACCGCGCTGCAAAAACACCCCGAATTGACAGCAGCTTTTCAGGAACTGGGTTACGACATCGCCTGCCACGGCCTCAAGTGGATCCACTACCAACACATCGATGAGGCCACCGAGCGGGCCCACATGGCCGAGGCGATGGCGATCATTCAAAAGCTGACCGGTGAACGCCCCCTGGGCTGGTACACCGGGCGTGACAGCCCCAACACGCGGCGCTTGGTGGCCGACTTTGGTGGCTTTGAATACGACAGCGACTACTACGGCGACGATCTGCCCTTTTGGATGAAAGTGAAAAAGAGCGACGGGACCGATGCGCCCCAGCTCATCGTGCCCTACACCTTGGACTGCAACGACATGCGCTTTGCGTTGCCCCAGGGCTATTCGCACGCCGACCCGTTCTTCCAGTACATGAAAGACACGTTTGATGCGCTGTACGCTGAGGGCGACCCCAGTGGTGACAACGCCCCCAAGATGATGAGCATCGGCATGCACTGCAGATTGCTGGGCCGCCCTGGCCGCATCACCGCGCTGCAACGCTTTCTGGACCACATCCAGTCGCATGACAAAGTTTGGGTGGCGCGGCGCATCGACATTGCACGGCACTGGAAAGCCACACACCCCTACCAGGATTGAACATGCCCTTGACACTTGAACAAGTCAACAGCGCCAGCCGAGAAGACGCCGCGCAGATGCTCGACGGCCTGTATGAGCACTCGCCCTGGATTGCAGAGCAGGCGCTGAACCAGCGCCCCTTCACATCGCTGGCGCACCTCAAGCACGCCATGTGCGAAGTGCTGGCGCACGCTGGGCGCGACGCGCAGCTGGGCCTGATCCGGGCCCACCCCGAGCTGGCGGGCAAAGCCATGGTCAGCCAAACGCTGACGGCCGAATCCACCAACGAACAGTCCAAGGCGGGCTTGACCGACTGCACGCCTGAAGAGTTCGCCAAGATTCAAAAGCTCAACGCCGACTACAACACCAAGTTCGGCTGGCCCTTCATCTTGGCCGTGCGCGGCCCGCGCGGCTTGGGCTTGCGCAAAAAACAGATCATCGACGCCTTTGAGCGCCGCCTGTTCGGCCACCCCGACATGGAGTTGCAGGAGTGTCTGCGCAACATCCACCGCATCGCCGAAATCCGCCTGAACGACAAATTTGGCGTGGAACCCACGCTGGGCCACAGGGTCTGGGACTGGCAAGAACAACTGGCCCAACACAGTGACCCCGGCTTTGCCGAAGCGGGCCAACTCACCGTCACGTACCTCACCGATGCCCACCGCGCCTGCGCCCTGAGCATCACGCAAACCATGCGCGAGTGTGGCTTTGACGAGGTGGATACCGACGCCGTGGGCAACGTCGTGGGGCGCTACCAACCCGCCACAGCAGGCGGTCAATACCTGATGACGGGCAGCCACTACGACACCGTGCGCAACGGCGGCAAATACGATGGCCGCCTGGGTATTTTCGTGCCCCTGGCCTGCGTGCAGCAGCTGCACCAGCAGGGCAAGCGCCTGCCCTTTGGCATCGAAGTGGTGGCCTTTGCCGAAGAAGAAGGCCAGCGATACAAGGCCACCTTTTTGGGCTCGGGCGCACTCATTGGGCAGTTCAACCCCGCTTGGCTGGACCAGCAAGACGCCGACGGCATCCCCATGCGCGCCGCCATGCAGCACGCGGGCTTGAACATCGACGGCATTCCCTCAATCCAGCGCGACCCGGCGCAGTACCTGGGCTTTGTCGAGGTGCACATCGAGCAAGGCCCGGTGCTCAACGAAGTCAATATCCCGCTGGGCGTGGTCACCTCCATCAACGGCAGCGTGCGCTACCTGTGCGAAATCATCGGCACTGCCAGCCACGCAGGCACCACCCCCATGGACCGCCGCCGCGACGCAGCCTGCGCCGCGGCAGAACTCGCGCTCTACATGGAGCAACGCGCCGCGAAAGACGGCGACAGTGTGGCGACGATGGGCCAGCTTCAAGTGCCCAATGGCTCCATCAACGTGGTGCCGGGTCGCTGCCTGTTCAGCCTGGACATGCGCGCGCCCACCGACACGCAGCGCGACGCGCTGGTGGCCGATGTGATGGCGCAACTCGACCGAATTGCCGAGCGCCGTGGCGTGCGCGTGAAAGCCGAGCTGACCATGAGCGCGGCCGCTGCACCGAGTGCCCCCGAATGGCAAGTGCGCTGGGAACGCGCCGTGAGCGCCTTGGGCGTGCCGCTGTTCAAGTTGCCCAGCGGCGCTGGCCACGACGCGATGAAGCTGCACGAAGTCATGCCGCAAGCCATGCTGTTTGTGCGCGGCGAAAACGGGGGCATCAGCCACAACCCCCGCGAATCGACCACCAGCGACGACATGCAATTGTGCGTCGACGCCTTCAGCCATGTTTTGAACCAACTCTCTCAGGAACTGTCATGAGCGTTACCGTCCAACCATACCAACAACTCGACGCCTGGATCGACGCGCACTTTGACGAGCAGGTCAAGTTCATGCAAGCGCTGGTGCAGGTGCCCACCGACACGCCACCCGGCAACAACGCGCCCCACGCCGAGCGCACCGCCGAACTGTTGGCGTCCATGGGTTTTGCCGCAGAAAAGCACCCCGTGCCCGCCTCCGAGGTCAAAGCCTACGGTCTGGAGTCGATCACCAACCTGATCGTGCGCCGCCAATATGGCGAAGGCAAAACCATTGCCCTGAACGCGCACGGCGACGTGGTGCCCCCCGGCGAAGGCTGGACCCACCCGCCCTACGGCGGCGAGATCCACAACGGCGCGATGTACGGCCGAGCCACCGCTGTGAGCAAGTGCGACTTTTCTACCTTCACCTTTGCCACGCGCGCACTGGAATCACTCAAGGCCCCCCTCAAAGGCGGCGTGGAACTGCACTTCACTTACGACGAAGAATTTGGGGGCGAAATGGGCCCCGGCTGGCTGCTGGCCAAGGGCCTGACCAAGCCTGACCTGATGATCGCGGCAGGTTTTAGCTACCAGGTCGTCACCGCGCACAACGGCTGCCTGCAAATGGAAGTCACCGTGCAAGGCGAGATGTCGCACGCCGCCATCCCCGACAGCGGCACCGACGCGCTGCAAGGCGCGGTGCACATCCTGAACGCCCTGCTCGCGCTCAACACGCAATACCTGAAGGTCACGTCCAAGGTTGAGGGCATCAGCCACCCCTATTTGAACGTGGGCCTGATCGAAGGCGGCACCAACACCAACGTGGTGCCCGGCAAAGTCAGCTTCAAGCTTGACCGCCGCATGATCCCCGAAGAGAACCCGGCCGAAGTCGAAGCCAGCATCCGTCAAACCATTGCCGACGCCGCTGCCAGCTTCAAGCCCCCACGCGGTGGCCATGCGTTGAAAGTGGATGTGCGCCGCATGCTGCTGGCCAACGCCATGAAACCCCTGCCCGGCAACCAGCCGCTGGTCAGCGCGATCCAGAAACACGGCGGTGAGGTTTTTGGTGAACCCATCCCCGCCATCGGCACACCCCTCTACACCGACGTGCGCCTGTACGTGGAGCGCGGCATCCCTGGCGTGATCTACGGCGCAGGCCCGCGCACCGTGCTCGAATCCAACGCCAAACGTGCCGACGAACATGTGCAGCTGGAAGACCTGCGACGGGCGACCAAGGTGGTGGCGCGGACGTTGCTGGATTTGCTCAGCTGAAATCAGGCTTTGCAGGCCCCAACCGGGCCTGCTGTCCACACAGCTACAGTCAATACACCGGCTGATGCTGCTTCAAACTCGCGATGACGTCTGCAGTCAGCACAAACCCCGCCCCATACAACGCAGCCAATTCAGCACACCGTTTGGCAAACGCATCCACGCCTTGGCCATAGATGAATTGCAGCGCGCCACCTGTCCAGGCCGGGAAGCCGATGCCGAAGATCGAGCCGATGTTGCCGTCGTGCACCGAGGTCAGCACACCTTCTTGCAGGCAGCGGGCGGTTTCCACGGCCTGGCGGTACAGCAGGCGGTCTTTGATGTCTTGCTGGTTGTAGGCGACATCCGCTTTTTCAAAGCGGGTTTTGAGTTCGGGCCACAGCACTTTTTTCTGGCCTGCGGGGTAGTCGTAAAAACCACCGCCTGCGGCGCGGCCGGGGCGCTTGAGTTCTTTGACCATGCGCTCGACCAGCAGCTCGCCGGGGGTGGCGGTGTGGGCCCGGCCTTCTTTGGCGAAGTCTTCGCGGGTTTGGTCCAGCACATGCACCGACAGCGACAGCGCGGTTTCGTCCAGCACGGCCAACGGGCCGACGGGCATGCCCGCTTGCATGGCCAGGTTTTCGATCACGGGGGCGGGAATGCCCTCGCCCAGCATGGCCGCGCCTTCCATCACAAAGGTGCCAAAAGTGCGGCTGGTGTAAAAGCCGCGCGAGTCGTTCACCACGATCGGCAACTTACCCAAGGCCTGCACGTAGTCGTACGCACGGGCAATCGTCTCGTCGTCGGTCTGTGCACCGCGAATGATCTCCACCAACTGCATCTTGTCCACAGGGCTAAAAAAATGGATGCCGACGAATTTGTTCGCGTTGGCGCTGGCCGTGGCCAGGCCGCTGATGGGCAAGGTGGATGTGTTGCTGGCAAAGAAACCACCTTCGATGAGCATCGGCTCGGCCTCTTGCGTGACACGGGCCTTGAGTTCGCGGTTTTCAAACACGGCCTCGATGATCAAGTCGCAGCCCTTGAGGTCTGCGGCGCTGGCCGTAGGCTGGATGAGTGACAACAAGGCCGCTTGTTTGTCCGCCGTCATGCGGCCTTTGTCCACGCGCTTTTGCGTGAGTTGGTGGCTGTAGGCCTTGCCTTTATCGGCGGCTTCCAAACTCACGTCTTTGAGCACCGTGGCGATGCCCCGGCTGGCCTGCGAATACGCAATGCCCGAGCCCATCATGCCCGCACCCAAGATGCCCACTTTTTGGGGCTTGTAGCGCGGTGCAGCCTTGGGGCGGCTTTGGCCACCCTTGATGGCGTTCATGTTGAAGAAGAAGGTATTGATCATGTTGCGCGCCACTTGGCTGGTCATGAGACCTGCGAGGTAACGGCTTTCAATGCGCATGGCGGTGTCAAAGTCCACCATCGCGCCTTCGACCATGGCGGCCAGCGCCGCTTCGGGTGCGGGGTACAGGCCGCGTGTTTTTTGTTTGAGCACGGCCGGGGCCACACTCAGCATGCCCGCGATCTTGGGGTTGCTCGGCGTGCCGCCGGGCATTTTGTAGTCTTTGCGGTCCCACAGGTGTTGGGCCGCTTCGGGCTGGCCTTGGGCTGCCGCGATGTGCGCCAGAGCGCGGGGGCGCAGCTGGTCATCACTGGCCACCAGTTCGTGCACCAGGCCGAGCTTTTGCGCTTCTTCGGGGCCGAACAATTTGCTTTCCAGCACATAGGGCTGCGCGGCCAGCAGGCCCAGCTGGCGCGTCATTTTGGTGATACCACCAGCGCCGGGAATCAAACCCAGCGTGACTTCGGGCAGACCAAATTGCGTTTTGGGGTTGGCCGTGGCGATGCGGTAGTGACCAATCAGCGCCACTTCCCAGCCGCCGCCCAGCGCCGCGCCGTTGAGGCAGCTGACCACCGGCACGCCCAGCGTCTCGAGGGTGCGAAAGCTTTTCTTCATGCTTTCGATCTCGGCATAGACGCGCAAACCGTCCGAGGCTTGCGAGCGCATCACGCCCTTGAGGTCGGCGCCCGCAAAGAAGGTGGACTTGGCCGAGGCCAGGATGACGCCCTTGATCTGAGCTTTGTCTTTGAGCACTTGCTCGGCCGCCTGGGCCAGATCGGCCTGCCATTGCAGGCACATGGTGTTGACTGGCGAGCCTTGCTCGTCAAAGGTGATGGTGGCGATGCCGTCCGCCAGTTCGTAGCGCAGTGTTTTCAAAATGATGGTGCTCATGGTGCTCTTTCCCCGGTCAAACGCGTTCAACAATGGTGGCAATGCCCATGCCGCCGCCCACACACAAAGTGGCCAAGCCGTAGCGCAGTTGGCGGCGGTGCAGCTCGTCGATCAGGGTGCCCAAAATCATCGCGCCTGTGGCCCCCAGCGGGTGACCCATGGCGATCGCGCCACCGTTCACGTTCAATTTGTCGTGCGGCACAACCATCTCTTGCATGAACTTCATGGGCACGGCGGCAAAGGCTTCGTTCACTTCGAACAAATCGATCTGGTCAATCGTCAGCCCCGCCTTGGCCAGCGCCTTGCGTGCAGCAGGCATGGGGCCTGTGAGCATGATGGTCGGATCGGCCCCCGACAAAGCCACCGACACGATGCGGGCGCGGGGTGTCAGGCCATGCGTTTTGCCTGCGGCTTCCGAGCCGATCAGCACCGCCGCTGCGCCGTCCACAATGCCCGACGAGTTGCCCGCGTGGTGCACATGGTGGATGCGCTCGACTTGCGGGTAGCGCTGTAAGGCCACCGCATCAAAGCCCATGGCGCCGAGTTGTTCAAACGAAGCCTTGAGGCCACCCAGTGTTTCCACCGTGGTGCTGGGTTTGATGAATTCGTCTTGCGCCAGGATGACCTGGCCCAACTTGTCTTTGACCGGGACGACCGAGCGGTCGAAATAGCCCGCCGCACGCGCTGCCGTGGCGCGCTTTTGCGATTCGACGGCAAAGGCGTCGACATCGTGGCGCGAAAAACCGCTCATGGTGGCGATCAGGTCAGCGCCAATGCCTTGCGGCACAAACAGTGTGGCGCTGTTGGTCTCGGGGTCTTGTGCCCAAGCGCCACCGTCCGCACCAATCGGCACGCGGCTCATGCTTTCAACGCCGCCAGCGACGACCAGGTCTTCCCAGCCGCTGCGCACCTTCATGGCGGCCATGTTGACCGCTTCGAGGCCGGAGGCACAAAAACGGTTGAGCTGCACGCCCGAGCAGCGCCAGTCCCAACCCGCGGCCAGCGCGGCCACTTTGGGGATGACCGAGCCCTGCTCACCAATGGGCGAGACCACACCCATGACCACGTCGTCCACCGCAGCGGTGTCGAACTGGTTGCGGCTTTGCAGCTCGCGCAACACACCCGACAGCAAGCTGATGGGCTTGACTTCGTGCAGGCTGCCGTCTTTTTTGCCTTTGCCACGCGGTGTGCGTATGGCGTCATAAACAAATGCTTCGTTCATGCTGTCTCCTGGGGGTCATCAGGGGGTTTGCCCTGTGTTGCTGGGGGTTTTAAACAGTATAGACTTTTACCAAGCAAACGCTTTGTATAAATCTTCAGTCCTCAGTCCAACAGGTGACAGCCATGATCGAACGCACCCTTTTCAACGCCGACCACGAAGCCTTCCGCGACAGCTTTCGCCGCTTCATGGACAAAGAAATCGCCCCCCACCACGAAGCCTGGGAAGAGCAGGGCTATGTGGACCGCGCCGTGTGGGACAAAGCCGGTGAAAACGGCTTTTTGTGCATGACCTTGCCCGAAGCCTATGGCGGCTCGGATGCCGACAAACTGTATTCGGTGGTGCAGATGGAAGAGCTTTCACGTGCTGGCTTTACAGGCATCGGCTACGGCCTGCACAGCGAGATCGTCGCCCCCTACATCCTGCATTACGGCACCGAAACGCAAAAGCAAAAGTACCTGCCCAAGCTGGCCAGCGGCGAGATGGTGGGTGCGATCGCCATGAGCGAGCCGGCAGCAGGCTCCGACTTGCAGGGTGTCAAAACCACCGCACTTTTGCAGTCCGATGGCACTTACCTCATCAACGGCAGCAAGACCTTCATCACCAACGGCTGGCACGCCGATCTGGTGATTCTGGTGGCCAAGACCGACCCCGCTGCCGGTGCCAAGGGCACCAGCTTGTTTTTGATTGAGCGTGGCACGCCTGGCTTTGAAAAAGGCAAGCGCTTGAAGAAACTGGGCCTCAAAGCGCAAGACACGTCTGAATTGTTTTTTGACAACGTCAAGGTCAGCGCCGACCAGCTGCTGGGCGGCACCGCCATGCAGGGCAAGGGCTTCATTTGCCTGATGGAGCAGCTGCCTTGGGAGCGCCTGCAAATCGCGATTGGCGGTATTGCCGCAGCGCAAGCGGCGATCGACTGGACAGTGCAGTACGTGAAAGACCGCAAGGTATTTGGGCAGGCCGTGGGCAACTACCAAAACACCCGCTACACACTGGCCGAACTGCAGACCGAGGTGCAGGTGGCGCGCGTGTTTGTGGACAAGTGCTCTGAACTGTTGCTGCAAGACAAACTGGACACCGCCACGGCCAGCATGGCCAAATACTGGTGCTCGGACTTGCAGTGCAAGGTGATGGACGAATGCGTGCAGCTGCACGGCGGCTACGGCTACATGTGGGAATACCCCATCACCCGCGCCTATGCCGATGCCCGCGTGCAACGCATCTATGGCGGCACCAACGAGATCATGAAAGAAGTGATCTCACGCAGCATGGGTTTGGCCGGACGCTGAACGCATGAGCGAACTGGCCGAACCCAAACGCGCGCGCGGTCGCCCCCGCAAAACCGAGGACGAGCGCGACGACGGCAACCGGCGTCAGGCGCTGATCTCGGCGGCCGCGCAGCTGTTCCACCGCAAGGGCTATGACGCCACCAGCACCCGCGAAATCGCAGCGCTGGTGGGCATGCAGCCGGGCTCGCCCTTCTACCACTTTGGCAACAAGCAGGACCTGCTGGTGGCGGTGATGGTGGAAGGCATGAAGCAAGCCCGCCAAAGGCAAGCTGCTGCCTGCGCAGGTCTGACCCAAGACCTGCCAGCCCGCGAACAACTGCGCGCCCTGATCCGCAACCAGTTCGATGTGCTGCTGGGGCCTGACAGCGACTTCATCCCGGTGATGCTGTACGAGTGGCGGTCCCTCAACGCCGAGCAGCGCCAGACCATCACGCAAATCAAGGACGACTACGAAGCCGCCTGGACGCCTGTGCTGCAAGCGCTGCACACCAGTGGCCAGTTGCAGGCCCCGGTGCAGTTGGCGCGCTTGATGATTTTTGGCGCCCTGAACTGGGCGGTGCAGTGGTACCAAGCGCCTGCTGTAATAGCCGCCCTGCATGCCTCCAAAGCAGCACCCCCAACAACACAGAAAAGCCCCCCACGCGCATCGCTGGACGATTTGACCGAGGCCGCACTGGCCTTGTTTTTGAGAGAGCCCATATGACCCAGCAAACACCTTACCGGTCGGTCTTCGCCCCCGGCTTGATAACGGGCCAAGTGGTCCTGGTCACCGGCGGCGGCTCGGGCATCGGCCGCTGCACCGCCCACGAACTGGCCAGCCTGGGCGCACAGGTGGTTCTGGTCGGCCGCAACCCCGACAAGCTGAGCACCACCGCGCAAGAGATCACGGGTGACGGTGGGCAAGCCACATGGAACAGCTGCGACATCCGGTGCGAAGACGATGTGAAAGCCATGGTCGCGCAGGTGGTGCAGCAGCACGGCCGTATTCACGGCCTGGTCAACAACGCGGGCGGTCAATACATCTCACCCCTGGCCCACACCAGCGCCAAAGGCTGGCAAGCGGTCATCGACACCAACCTCACCGGCGGTTTTTTGGTGGCGCGCGAGTGCTTCAACCAAAGCATGCAAACCCACGGCGGCGCGGTGGTCAACATCGTGGCCGACATGTGGGGCTCCATGCCGGGCATGGGCCACAGCGGCGCTGCGCGGGCCGGCATGGTCAGCTTCACGGAGACAGCGGCATTGGAGTGGGCGGCACAAGGCGTGCGCGTCAACGCCGTGGCACCCGGCTACATCGCCAGCAGCGGCATGGACCACTACCCGCCGGAAGCAGGACCCATGCTGCGCGAAATGCGACAAACCGTACCCCAGGGCCGCTTTGGCACCGAGGCCGAGACCTCGGCTGCGATTGTGTTCTTGCTCTCGCCCGCCGCCAGCTTCATCAGCGGCACCGTACTGCGCGTGGACGGTGCCCGCCCCCAAATGCGCATGGGCTGGCAGCAGACCGTGGCCAAGCCCGATGTGCAAGACCGCGATGCGGTCAAACCGTTTAACGGCTTTCACCGCGCCGTCACACCCAGGGTATTCCAATGAATTTCGAATCCACCTGGAACCCGCACAGCCCCGTGGCCCAGCAACGGCGCGAAGCCGCGCTGGCCCGTCTGGTGCAGTGGCATGCCCTGCAAGATCGGGCAGCTCTTGCCTCGGCCCAATCCAAACCGGTGTTTGACAAACGTGGGCAACTGCTGCCACGAGAGCGCGTGGCCTTGCTGCTCGACCCTGGCGCACCTTTCTTGCCGCTGTGTGCGCTGGCGGGCTTCATGCAGGACACGCCCGACCCGGTCAAATCGGTGCCCGGCGGCGGCATGATTGCCGGCATTGGTTTTGTCAGCGGTGTGCGCTGCATGGTGGTGGCCAGCGATTCCGGCATCGAGGCGGGGGCCATTCAGGCGCGTGGCCTCGAAAAGATTTTGCGCGTGCAAGAGTTGGCCCTCGAAAACAAACTGCCTTTTGTGCACCTGGTCGAAAGCGCCGGGGCCAACCTGATGCAGTACAAGGTCGAGGGCTTTGTGCTGGGGGGCAGCCTGTTCCGAAACCTGGCCCGCCTGTCGGCGGCAGGCCTGCCGGTGCTCACGGTGCAACACGGCTCGGGCACGGCAGGCGGGGCCTACATGCCGGGACTGTCTGACACCGTGATCATGGTGCGCGGCCGGTCTCGGGCCTTTCTGGCGGGGCCGCCTTTGCTGAAGGCTGCGACCGGCGAAGTGGCCACCGAAGAAGAACTGGGCGGGGCCGAGATGCACACCAGCGTGTCGGGCCTGGGAGAATACCTGTGCGAAGACGACCGCCACGCGCTGGGCAGGGCACGCGATGTGGTGGCGCGCTGGAACTGGCCCGCGCAAAGAGCCCAACGCCAGGACCTCAACACATTCAAGCCCCCTCGCCTGGACGCCGAAGAACTGCTGGGCCTGATGCCCGCCCACCACCGTGAACCGATCGACATGCGCGAAGTCATCTTGCGGCTGGTGGACGACTCGGATTTTCTGGAGTTCAAGCCCCTGTTTGGCGCGGCCACCGTGTGCGCACAAGCGCGCATCGGCGGTCATGCGGTGGGCATCATCAGCAACAACGGACCGATTGATGTGGCCGGTGCCAACAAGGCCACGCATTTCATCCAGTGGATGTGCCAACTGGGTCATCCCCTCATTTACCTGCAAAACACCACCGGCTACATGGTCGGCAAAGACAGCGAGCAAGGCGGCATGATCAAGCACGGCTCCAAGATGATCCAGGCTGTGACCAGCGCCACCGTGCCGCAGATCACCATCCAGTGCGGCGCCTCGTTTGGTGCGGGCAACTACGGCATGTGCGGCCGGGGGTATGCGCCGCGCTTTTTGTTCAGCTGGCCCGGCGCCAAAACGGCAGTGATGGGTGGCGAGCAAGCCGCCCGCACCATGCAGATCGTGGCCGAATCCGGCATGGCCCGCAAAGGCATCACGCCCGACCCCGACAAGATGCAGGCCCAGTTCGACCAAATCGTGGCCCTGTTTGAAGCGCAGGCCGATGCTTTTTACACCAGCGGCCTGGTGCTGGACGACGGCGTGATCGATCCGCGTGACACCCGCAGTGTGCTGAGCTTTTGCCTCGACACCTGCTTTGAAGCCGCAGCCCGCCAGCCCCGCGTCATGCCCTTTAGCGTGGCGCGCATGTGAAACAACCCAAGGAGACACACCATGCAATACACCCACGAACACCGCGAGATCCAGAACACGCTCAAGCGCTTCATTGAGGCCGAGATCAACCCCCATGTGGACGAATGGGAGGCGGCCGAGATCTTTCCGGCGCACGAGGTCTTCAAGAAGATGGGCAACTTGGGTCTCTTGGGCCTGACCAAGCCCGAAGCCTATGGCGGCGCGGGCTTGGATTATTCCTACAGCATGGCCATGGCCGAGGCGCTGGGGCACATCGATTGCGGCGGTATCCCCATGGCCATTGGCGTGCAGACCGACATGGCCACGCCTGCGCTGGCGCGTTTTGGCAGCGACGAATTGCGTGCGCAGTTTCTGGCCCCGGCCATTGCGGGCGACATGGTGGGCTGCATCGGCGTGAGCGAGCCCGTTGCGGGCAGCGATGTGGCAGGCATCAAAACCGTGGCGCGCAAAGACGGCGACGACTACGTGATCAGCGGCCAAAAAATGTGGATCACCAACAGCCTGCAGGCCGACTGGATGTGCATGCTGGTCAACACCGGGGAAGGACCGATCCATAAAAACAAAAGTCTCGTCATGGTGCCCATGCGCGAGAACGGCAAGCTGCTGCCCGGCATCGAAGTGGGCAAGAAAATCAAAAAGATCGGCATGAACAGCAGCGACACCGGTCTGATTTATTTCGACGAAGTGCGGGTACCCCAGCGCTACCGCATCGGGGCCGAGGGCCAGGGCTTCATTTACCAGATGCAGCAGTTCCAGGAAGAGCGCCTGTGGTGCGCCGCCAGCACGCTGCAGTCGCTGACCCACTGCATCCAGTGGACGGTGGAGTGGGCGCAAGAGCGCAAGCTGTTTGGCTCCACCTTGGCCGACCAACAGTGGGTGCAGTTCAAGCTGGCCGAACTCAAGGCCGAGGTGGAAAGCCTGCGCGCCCTGACCTACCAGGCCTGCGAACATTACGTGGCTGGTGCAGACGTGACCGAATGGGCGACCATGGCCAAGCTCAAAGCAGGCCGTTTGAACCGCACCGTGCCCGACACCTGCCTGCAGTTCTGGGGCGGCATGGGCTTCACCTGGGAGAACAAGGTCTCGCGCATGTACCGCGATGGGCGTCTGGCCTCGATTGGCGGCGGCGCTGACGAGGTGATGCTGGGCATCCTGGCCAAGATGATGGGCATTGCCAAGCGGCCCCAAAAATGAGCAGCACTTTGTTGATCGATCGCGAAGGTGCGGTCGAGACCTGGACCCTGAACGACCCGGCCACGCGCAACGCCTTGAGCGATGCCGTCGTGGAGGGCTTGCTGCAAGCCTGCACGCGGGCCGCTCAAGACAGCTCGCTGCGCATCGTGGTGTTGACCGGCGCAGGGGGGGCTTTTTGCGCAGGTGGCAGTTTGGGCGGCTTTGCCAGCCTGATCGGCCAACCCCTGCAAGCGGGCCAAACCGACCCGCTGCTGGCCATGAACCGAGGCTTTGGCGACCTGCTGCATGCTTTGAGCGCCCTGCCCCAGCTCTTGGTGTGCCGGGTCGATGGCGCGGCCATGGGCGGCGGCTTTGGCCTGGTGTGCTGCGCCGACCATGTGGTGGCCACAAAACGCTCGGTGCTGGGTACGCCCGAAGTCACGCTGGGCCTGCCACCCGCGCAGATTGCGCCTTTTGTATGGCAGCGCTTGGGCGAGAGCACGGCACGCCAATGCCTGCTGCAAGGCCTGAGCTACACCGCAGCGCAAGCGCTGCAAGTGGGAGTGGTCAACGAGGTGATCGAGCAGGACTCGGATGAAACCTGGCAAGCCACACTGACGCGCCTGCTGCGCGCCGCGCCTGGCGCGGTGGCCAGCACCAAATTGCTGCTGCGGCAGCTGCGTGGCCCCGTGCCTGATGTGCGTGATGCCGCGGCACAGGCTTTTGCGCAAGGTTTGCGCAGCGCCGAAGCCGCGCAAGGTCTGGCCGCGTTTGTGCGCAAACAGCCCGCGCCTTGGACACATTCTGGCAAAGACACCGCATGACCGCCACTTTGGCCAACACCATCAGCCGCCTGCTGATCGCCAACCGGGGCGAGATCGCCCGCCGGGTGATCCGCACAGCCCGGCGCATGGGCATCCAGACGGTGGCCGTTTATTCCGACGCCGACCGCGACGCCTTGCATGTGCACGAAGCCGACACCGCCGTCGCATTGGGCGGCACCTTGTCGGCCGACTCGTATTTGCACATGGCCAAACTGCTGCAAGCAGCACGTGACAGCGGGGCCGATGCGGTGCACCCGGGCTATGGCTTTTTGAGCGAGAACGCCGAGTTTGCGCAAGCGGTGCTCGACGCAGGCCTGACCTGGGTCGGACCACCGCCTGCGGCCATCCGCGCACTGGGCAGCAAATCGTCCGCCAAAGCACTGGCACTGAAACACGGCGTGCCATGTTTGCCGGGCTACTTTGGGGCTGACCAGAGCGACGCCACCTTCACCGCGCATGCAGAGCAGCTGGGCTTGCCGCTGATGGTCAAGGCCGTGGCCGGAGGCGGCGGGCGCGGCATGCGACTGGTCACCGACATGGCGCAACTGCTGCCCGCACTGCACAGCGCCCGCTCCGAAGCGCTGGCCGGTTTTGGCAACGGCGACTTGCTGATGGAGCACGCCCTGCTGCGCCCCCGCCACATCGAGGTGCAAATCATGGCCGACACGCAAGGCCACTGCATTCACTTGGGAGAGCGCGACTGCTCGGTGCAGCGGCGGCATCAAAAAATCATCGAAGAATCCCCCAGCCCGGCCGTGGATGCTGCATTGCGCGCGCAGCTCGGGCAAGCGGCCATCGCACTGGCGCAATCGGCGGGCTATGTGGGCGCGGGCACGGTGGAGTTTTTGCTGGACGAGGCGCAAGACAACAAGCCCTTCTATTTGATGGAGATGAACACCCGGCTGCAAGTCGAACACCCGGTGACCGAGCTGCTCACGGGGCTCGACTTGGTGGCGTGGCAGCTGCGCATCGCGCGCGGCGAGCCGCTGCCCTTGGCGCAAGCCGATGTGCGTCTGCAAGGCCACGCCATCGAGGTGCGCTTGTGCGCCGAAGACGAACACTTCACGCCGCAGACCGGCACGGTGCAAGCCTTTGCAGCGCCAGAGGGCTTGCGCTTTGACCATGCGCTGCATGTGGGCGCGGTGGTCACGCCGCACTACGATTCGATGCTGGGCAAGCTGATCGCCCACGCGCCCACCCGCGCGCAAGCCATTGACCGCCTGCGCACGGGCTTGGACCAGACCGCCGTGCTGGGCCTGCCCACCAACCGCGCTTTTTTGGCCGCGTGCTTGAAGCACCCGATGTTCCTTGCGGGCGAGGCCTTGATTCCATTTTTGGCCGAACAGGCCGACACCCTTCGTGAGAGCCTGCAAGCCCATGGTGACGCGCGCATCGTGGCCGTGCTGGCTGTGCTGTATGTCAGCCAAGCACCTGCAAACGCCATGCCCAGCCCCTTCACGCGGCCGGTGCGCATGGGCATGGGTGCGGACACCCTCTCGCTGAACTTGCAGGAACGGGGTCAGGGACAAGTGCGCATCCAAACAGACGAGACCACACACCAGGCCCGCGTGACGTCCAGCGCTGAGACACTGCACATCGACCTGAACGGCCAGCGCTGGCATGCCCGCGCCGTCGCCTGCCAGGGCGCCCACACTGTTCTGTGGCATGTGCAGCTGCATGGCCCCGAAAGCTTTGAGCTGTGGCTGAGCCACCAAAGCCACAGCGCCCCCAACACAGGCGCCAGCGCACAAGCCGCGCAGTCTTTGCGAGCGCCCTTCAACGGCAAGCTGATCGCGCTGCATGTGCAAGAAGGCCAAGCGGTCAAACAAGGCGATGCTGTCCTGGTGATCGAATCCATGAAGCTCGAACACATCTTGTGCGCCCCACGCGATGCGGTGGTGCACAGCCTTTCGGCCAGCCAAGGCCAACAAGTGAGCCCCGGCCAGGTGCTGGTGCAATGGAAGGACGCCGCATGAGCACCGCTGAACTCACACCCAACTTCACGACCGAAGACCTGCACAGCCTGCAAGCCACCGTGGAGCGTTTTGCCAAACAGGCCATCGCCCCGCATGTGCCCGTCTGGGAAGAAGCCGGTGAATTTGACCGATCGCTGTACACCCAAGCCGCCGCGTTGGGCCTGCTGGGCCTGGGCTACCCCGAACACCTGGGCGGCACACCCGCGCCTTGGCGTGCGCGCAACCTACTGTCGCAAACTTTGGCCCGCTACGGCGGCAGCGGCGGCGTGATGGCCAGCCTGTTCTCGCTCAACATCGGCCTGCCCCCGGTCATGGCGCATGGCAGCGCCGAATTGCAGGCCGAAGTGGTGCCCCCCGTGCTGCGCGGCGAGCGCATTGCGGCCCTGGCCATCACCGAGCCAGGCGGCGGATCCGACGTGGCCGGACTGCGCACCACGGCGCGTGCCGATGGCGTGGACTATGTGATCGACGGCGAGAAAGTCTTCATCACCTCGGGCCTGCGCGCCGACTGGATCACGCTGGCCGTGCGGACTGATGTGGCCAGCAGGGGCGCCAGCGGCATCTCCATGGTCGTGGTGCCCGGCGATACACCCGGCATCTCGCGCACGCGCCTGCACAAAATGGGCTGGCACAGCTCAGACACCGCGCAACTGCGCTTTGACGGCGTGCGCGTGCCCCAGCGTTACCGCTTAGGCAACGAAGGCGCAGGCTTCAAAATGATCATGGGCAATTTCAACGGCGAGCGCCTGGCCATGTCGGCCATGGCGCTGGGTTTTGCTCAGGCGTGCTTTGACGAAGCCCTGGCTTGGAGTCGCCAGCGCCAAACCTTTGGCGCTGCATTGATCGAACGCCAAGCGGTCCGCCACAAACTGATGGACATGCAAATGCGCATTTCATCCACCCAAGCTTGGGTCGATGCCGTGACGCAGTCGGCCGATGCGGGCCAGACCGGAGCCGAGTGGGTGGCCCAGGTTTGCCTGCTGAAAAACCACGCCACCCAAACCCTGCAGCACTGCGCCGATGCCGCCGTGCAACTGTTGGGCGGCATGGGCTACATGCGCGGCACGGTGAGCGAGCGGGTTTACCGCGAAGTCAAGGTCATGATGATTGGCGGCGGGGCTGAAGACATCATGAAAGAGCTGGCAGCCAAGCAACTGGGCATTTGAGACCTGGCTCAGACCACGCTCAAACGGTGCGAATCAGGCCGGTCTGGACTGGCCAGGGGGCAACTCGGAGCGAAACGCAAAAGCCATTTGCAGCATGCCGGCCAGCAAACCCACCAGCACACCCACTTGCACGGCCCGGTTGTAAGAACCCATGGCATCGAACACCAGACCGCCCCCCAAAGCCCCCATGAAACTGCCCAGCTGGTGGCTCATGAAAGCGACACCACCGAGCATGGCTTGCCAGCGCAGACCAAAGGTTTCGCCGATGTAACCGGTCACCAAGGGTGCCACACCCAGCCACAAAAAACCCATGATGGCGGCGAACACCAGCGTGTTCTCAGGCGTTGGCACCGACAGAAAATACCAGGCCAGACCGAATGAGCGCAGCACATAAATGCCGCCCAACAGCACCAGCTTGTTGTAACGGCCACCCGCCCAACCGAAAAACAAGCTGCCCAAGACGTTGAAGCCGCCAATCATGCCCAGCGCTTGGGCGCTGAGCATCGGGTCCATCCCGCACAAATCGAGGTAGGACGGCAGATGTGTGGTCAAAAAAACCAGCTGCATGCCACACACAAAATAGGCCAGTGTCATCACCGCAAAAGGCGCGTGTTTCAAGGCAAACCGGGCCATGTCGAGGGCATTGTCTTTTTCGCCATGCGGTGAAGGCGGCAGCGGCAAGGCGTCCACCCGTCCGGCATACCAGGCTGCAGGCAAGATGACCAGCGCCATGATGACGAAACCGCCCACGCCCACACGCCACCCATGGTCCTGCGACAGCAACTGACCGATGGGCGCCGCCATCAAGGCACCCAAAGAACCTGCGGCGGACACGATGCCCAGCACCGTGCTGCGCAAGGCAGGCGACACCGGTCTGGAGGCCACGGCCATGGCAATGGCCGAACCGTTGCAGGCCATGGCTGCACCAATGGCAAGCCCAGCGCCCAGAATCACACCCAGCAAGCCCTGGGCCAGGCACAGCAAAGTCATGCCCAGGATGTACAGCAAAGCACCGGTCATCATGAGGGGGCGGTACCCGATGCGCACAGCCAACGCACCGGCAAAGGGCTGCAAAAATCCCCAGGCCAAGTTTTGCACCGCAATGGCCAATGTGAACTCGGACACTGAAATGCCGATGTCCTTGGTCAAGGCCGGCATGAACACACCCAGGCTTTGCCGCAAGCCCATGCTGAGCGACAACATCAGCGCAGCGCCGATCAGGATGGGCAAGCCCGGGCGCAGTGCAGTCAAGAGGTTCATGGTGTGCTTCGGTTGTGCTTGCGCACAATCTAACCGCACAAGCTCAACACCAGTGGCCTATTCGGGACAGGTCACCTGCAACACTCTGCGCTTGAGTCAAAAATGTCTTGCAGCCAGGACTTCTTGCTTTTGCAGTGATCGCGGTCACTGTCGCCATAACACCCGTCGCCGTGACCCTGACACGTGGGCCTCATCTGTTCAAAACCCATTCTCAACACAACACCCAGCGCAATCTTTGCGATTCGGTGAGCGACCAGACTCGCCAAACACTAGGGTTTTTTCTTATAGAGGCTCGCCCTTAGGCCTCACTTTTGACTCATAAAAAATCAGATAATTTAGGACAAACACTCTCGCAAAAGCTAAGCATGAAATCGCCCTTCAACTACAAACACTTGTATTACTTTTGGGTCGTGGCCAAGGAAGGCGGCATCACGCGGGCGGCCGACAAGCTCGACATGGCGGTGCAAACCGTGAGCGCGCAAGTGCGTGAATTGGAGAAATCGCTCGGTTATGCCTTGCTCAAGCCGGCAGGGCGTGGGCTGGTCTTGACCGATGCTGGCCTGGCTGCCATGCAACAGGCCGATCAAATTTTTCAGCTGGGTGAAGATCTGCCCGCGAAAGTGCGCGACGCCGTCAGCTCACCCACGGTGCGCTTGGCTGCAGGCATCTCGGATGGTTTGCCCAAACTGGTGGTGCGCCAGTTGATGCAACCGGTCATGGGCGAGCCGCACCTGCGCTTGTTGTGCCATGAAGGGGAGTTCGACGATTTGTTAGGCGACCTGGCGCTGCACCGCTTGGATGTGGTGCTGTCGGACCGCCCGGCCCCCAGCAATGCCAACCTCAAGCTTTACAACCATGCCTTGGGCTCATCGGCCGTGTCTTGGTATGGCAGCGCATCGCTGGTGAAAGCAGCGCGCAAAACATTCCCTGCCAGTCTGGCCGTAGTGCCCGTGCTGCTGCCCACCGAACACACCGCTGTGCGCACGCGCTTGGACCACTGGTTTGAGCACCACGGCATCCGCCCGCGCATCGTGGGCGAGTTCGAAGACAGTGCCTTGCTCAAGACCTTTGGAGAAAGCGGCATGGGGATGTTCCCGGCTGCCGAATGCATCCACGACGAATTGTTGGCGCACTACGCGGTTCAAAAACTCGGCCCCTGCGAAGGGGTGAAGGAAAACTTCTATGCCATCGGCACCGAAAAGAAAGTGCAACACCCGCTGGTTCAACGGTTGCTGCTGGCCAGCACCCTCAGCGCCCATTGAAGGCTGGACTGGGCATCCCGACCATTCCCGGTTGAGTCTCCGGGAATGGCCCCAGGCCCTTAGGGTTTAGAAGACGAGGTGGAAGAAGAACGCACGCTCAGCAGCATGGTGATCGCCAAAATCGCCACCACCACGCCCAGCGAGATGCCCACCGGGATTTTGAAGACGTCGATCAGGCACATCTTGGTGCCAATGAAGACCAGAATGACCGCCAAACCGTAGTTGAGCAGGTGGAACTTGTTGGCCACTGCCGCCAGCAAGAAATACATGGCACGCAAACCCAAGATCGCGAAGACGTTGCTGGTCAGCACAATGAAAGGGTCCGAGGTGATCGCAAAAATCGCCGGGATCGAATCCACCGCAAAGATCACGTCGGTCAGGGCAATCAAGCAAATGACCATGAACAAAGGTGTCGCGATTTTCTGACCGTTTTCGATGGTCCAAAACTTTTCACCGTCGTAATTTTTGCTGACGGGCAAGAGCTTGCGCAGCAACTTGAGCGCCGGGTTGTCGTCCAACGAAGGTTCTTGGCCTGCTGCCCACCACATCTTCACGCCTGTGAGGATCAAGAAAGCACCGAACACGTACAAAATCCAATGGAACTGCTGGAGCAACCAGCCACCCACCAAAATCATGATGGTGCGCAGCACGATGGCCCCGATGATGCCGATCATCAACACGCGCTTTTGAAATTGCGAAGGCACGGCGAAATACGTGAAGATCATCAGGAAGACAAAGATGTTGTCCACCGCGAGTGATTTTTCGATCAGGTAACCGGTGAGAAACTCCAGCGACTTGGTGTTCGCCAACGCCACCGATCCTGTCGTGTCTTTGATGGCCCACCAAAACAGGCCGTTGAACAGGAAGCTCAGGGCAATCCAGATCAGCGACCAGTTGAGCGCCTCTTTGACGCCGATGTCGTGTGAACCTTGCTTTTTCAGCACCACAAAATCCACAAAGAGTGACGCCAACACGATGGCCACAAACGTCACCCACAGCCACATGGGGGCCACGGTTTCCATAAACACCTTTCAGTTTGTTGTGATGACCCGTCCACACCACTGCCTCAGCAAACCAATTTTTTGCGGGTCATGCAAGCACTGAAGTCTAGGGCAGAAACTGAAATAAATGTCTGAATAAAATAGTTTTTTACTTCGTAAAAAAGGGAATGTTAGGCTGATTTTTGGAGGGCCAAAGATCAGCACGGGATGGGCTGAATGTTGGCGCGTCGCTGCTTTCAAAACCCTGAAAATAAAACCGCCAAAACCCCTCCGGGTTTTGGCGGTCTCCAATCCGCTGACGCAGGTTTTTTTACTTCTTGTCTGAGAAGTAGCCGGATGTGACCTTCCAACGGCCATCGGTGATCTGAGACATGCGTGAAGCATTGCTGCCCAAACGTTTGGTGGGGCTGAAGGTCATCTCGCCAGTTCCGAACATGTCAGGCGGTATCACCATGGTGTCCATGGCCTTGATGATGCTCTCGGTGGTCACGTTGGCACCGGATTTCTCAACCGCACGCAAGAACGAATCAATGGCGTTGTAACCGTATACCGAGAACACGGTCGGATCTTCGTTGAACTTGGTCTTGTACTTGTTGGCCCAGAAGCGGATGGGCTGTGCTGCCTCGTCCAGGTAGGGGTGCTGGGTCGACATGGTGGCGTAAAAGCCATTCATGGCGGGGCCGCCCAACTTGTGGATCAGGTCGGTGTAGGCCGCGCTGGAGCCGAGGAATGTGGGGTTAAAGCCCAAACGACGGGCCGTTGCAATGCCGCCAATGGTTTCGCGGATGATGGTGCCCATGACCACGAAGTCGCACTTGGACGAGGCCAGTTTTTGCATCTGCGAAGCAAAGTCGGTGGCGCCACGCTTGTAGGTGGTGACTTCGGCAAACTGCATGCCAATGGACTTCAAGCCTTCTTCGGCACCGCGGAACACTTCCAGACCAAATTCATCGTCTTGGTGCATGGCGCAGATTTGTTTGGCGTTCTTTTCTTTCACCAAAATCGGCAAACCCAGGCGCATCTGGTCGTAGTAGGTGGCGGCAAACGAGTACTTGAGCTTGTGGAAGGGTTCGTACATTTCACGCGCGGCCGTGACGGGGAAAAAGTTGATCACATTCTTCTGAAACTGCACGGGCATGGCGGCCATGTTTTGTGCCGTGCCAATGTGGCCGATCATGGCAAAGATTTTGTCCTGGTTGACCAACTTTTGCGCGGCCAACACGGCCCGGCGGGGGTCATAGGCCGAGTCTTCCACCAGCAACTTGAACTTGCGGCCGTTGATGCCACCCTGTTCATTGGCTTCGTCCACGCGCAGCATCATGCCTAAGCGCACTTGCTTGCCAAAGCCAGCCAGCGGGCCAGACAAGTCCTGGATCGATCCGAGCACAACCTCGTTTTTGGACACGCCTTGCGATTTTTGGGCCATGGCCGCGCCAGCGGTCAGGGCCATCGCGGCGGCGATCAGACTGAGTTTGAGTTTCATGTTGCAGGTCTCCTGTGGTGTAAAGGGGGGATGAGGAAAGTGAAAGGACTCAGCGGTACATCGCCTCGATTTGGGGCGCGTATTTTTTCTCAACCAGTTTGCGCTTGAGCTTCATGGTCGGGGTCAGTTCTTCGTCTTCGGCGCTCAGCTGGGTGTCGAGCAACCAGAATTTCTTGATCTGCTCGACGCGCGCAAATTTCTTGTTGACCCGATCCACTTCAGTTTGGATCAGCTCCTGCACCTCGGCGCTGTGCGTGAGGCTGGCGTAGTTGGAGAAAGGCACATCGTGGTCCTGTGCGTACTTCTCGACGTTCTCTTGGTCGATCATGACGATCACGGTCAGGTAGGGGCGTTTGTCGCCGATGACCACCGCGTCCGTGACATAGGGCGAGAATTTCAATTCGTTTTCCAACTCGCTGGGGGTGATGTTTTTGCCGCCAGCCGTGATGATGATGTCTTTCATCCGGTCCGTGATGCGGAAAAACCCTTCCTCGTCCACCACCCCCACATCGCCCGTGTGCAGCCAGCCGTCGGCATCGATGGTCTCAGCGGTTTTTTCGGGCAGGTTCAGGTAACCCATGAACACATTGGGGCCGCGCACCAAAATCTCGCTGGTCACAGGGTCCAAGCGCATGTCGTTGTACTCGGCCGCTGGGCCAATGGAGCCGGGTTTGATGCGGTCGGCGGGTACGCCCGTGGCTGCACCACAGGTCTCGGTCATGCCCCAAACCTCCAGCATGGGCAAGCCCAGTGCCAAATACCAGCGCACCAAATCGGGGGAAATGGGCGCCGCGCCCGTGACCAAAAAGCGCGCGCGGTGGATTCCGATCATCTTGCGCACGTTGTTCAGAGCCAGCAAGCGGGCCACATGGAATCGGAATTTAAGGCTGCCGGGTACCGGCTTTCGCGCCAGCACCAATTCGGCGACTTGGTGGCCCACGCCAATGGCCCAGCCATACACCGCTTGCTGCAAGCCGCCCGCTTCCTTGAGCGCGATCATCACGCCCGAGTAAAACTTTTCCCATACGCGGGGCACCGCCGTGAACACGGTGGGTGCGATTTCGCGCACGTTTTCGGGCACGGTTTCGGGGTTTTCGACAAAGTTGAGCTTGGCGCCGGTGTACATCGAGAAAAACTCACCACCCATGCGCTCGGCAATGTGGCACAGCGGCAAGAAGCACATGCATTCGTCGCGCTCGTCGCGCGCGATCAGGGTGTTGTAGCCGCGCACGGTGTAAACCAGGCCGTGGTGGCTGTGCATGCCGCCCTTGGGTTTGCCGGTGGTGCCCGAGGTATAGACCAAAATGGCCAGCTCTTCAGGCTTGCATTCGGCGCTGCGCTTGGTGAGCATGTCGGGGTGTTGCAGTGCATGCTCGCGGCCCATGGCGCGCAAGTCTTGCAGACTGATGACCTGGGGGTCGTGGAAGTCGCGCAGGCCGTCCATGTCGAACACGACAATTTTTTGCAACAAGGGCAAGGTGTCACGCACAGCCAGGGCCTTGTCGAGCTGCTCATCGTCTTCGACAAACAGCACGCGGGTGCCCGAGTCTTCGCACAGGTAATGGACTTGCTCGGCCGCGTCGGTGGGGTAAATGCCGTTGGACACGCCACCCGCACTCAGCACCGCCAGGTCGCACAGCACCCACTCGATGTTGGTGTTGGCCAAGATGGAGGCGGTGTGACGCGCCTCAAAACCCAGCGCCATCAGGCCGTGGCCGATCTCACGCACGGCCTGGGCGGTCTCGTTCCAGGTCCAGCTGCGCCAGATGCCCAGATCTTTCTGGCGCATCCAGACATTGGGGCCGCGTGCGGCCACTGCGTTCCAGAAGATGGCGGGGATGGTCTCTCCTGCCATGACGACATTTTTTTGCGGCGCAATGCCGGAGGTGTCCCAGAGTTGGCTCATGTTTTATCTCCAGGTTTTCTTCTTTTTCCAACGGCGGTCAGCCCGCACGCCTTCTTCCTTCATGCCCAAGTAAAACTCCTTGATGTCCTCTTTTTCACGCAAACGGGCGCAGGTATCTTCCATCACGATGCGGCCATTTTCCAACACATAACCGTAGTCCGAGGCGTTGAGCGCCATGTTGGCGTTTTGCTCCACCAGCAAGATGGTGGTGCCGCGTTCACGGTTGATGCGCACCACGATTTCAAAAATCTCTTTGGTCAGCTTGGGGGACAGTCCCAAGCTGGGCTCGTCCAGCAAGATCAGATCGGGGTTGGCCATGAGGGCTCGGCTGATCGCCAGCATCTGTTGCTGGCCACCCGAGAGCAAGCCCGCGTCTTGTGCAGCCCGCTCGCGCAGAATGGGAAAATAGTTGTACACGGCTTCCATGTCGCGCGCCACGCCATCGCGGTCCTTGCGGGTGTAGGCGCCCATCAGCAGGTTGTCGCGAATCGACAGGAGCGGAAACACTTCGCGCCCTTCGGGCACATGCATCAGGCCGCTTTGCACAATAAAAGCAGGGTCTTGCGCGGTGATGCTCTGGCCCTTGAATTCGATCGAGCCCTTGCGCGGGTCGATGATGCCGCTGATGGTTTTCAAGATGGTGGTCTTGCCCGCGCCGTTGGAGCCGAGCACGGTGGCGATCTCGCCGCGCCGCACCTGCAGGCTCACGCCGCGAATCGCCTTGATTGGACCGTAGGCGCTTTCCACGTTGAGCAACTTGAGCATGACCTTGTCATCGGCTGCCTCGGGCGCCAAATTCATAGTCTGTGTGGCTGCGCTCATGCGGCACCTCCGGGCACGTAGTTTTCACGGCGCAAGGCGGAAACATCGTCCACCGAGCCCAAATAGGCTTCGATGACGCCGGGGTCGCTTTGTACCTGGCTGGGCGTGCCGGTGGCGAGTTCTTCGCCCTGACTCATGGCCAAAACACGGTCCGACACTTTGGAGACCAGGCTCATGTCGTGCTCGACCATGAGGACAGTGATGCCCAGCTCGTTTTTGATGTCCGAGATCCAGAACGCCATGCCGTCGGTTTCCTCGACGTTCAGGCCTGAAGAAGGCTCGTCCAGCAACAGCAGTTTGGGCTCGGTGCACAGGGCGCGGGCCAGTTCCACCACTTTGCGCACACCATAAGGCAAGCCCGCCACCATCGAATCGCGGTGGTGCTGCAAATCCAGGAAATCGATGACTTCCTCGACTTTTTCGCGTGCCTGGATTTCGGCGGCGCGGGTTTTGGCGCTGAAGAACATTTCACTCCACAAGCCCGTCTTGCGGTGCGTGTGGCGACCGATCAAAAGGTTTTGCAGCACGGTGGCGTGCTCGAACAGCTCGATGTTCTGGAAGGTGCGGGCAATGCCCAGCCCGGCAATCTGGTGCGGCGGCTGGTCGGTCAGGCGCAGCGTGCCTTGTGGTCCTGCGTAATCGATCACGCCCGTGGTGGGGGTGTAGATGCGGCTGATCAAGTTGAACACCGTGGTTTTGCCAGCCCCGTTGGGGCCGATCAGGGTGAAGACTTCGCCGCGCTTGACGTCAAAGCTGACCTTGTTAACGGCCAGCACGCCACCAAAGCGCACGCTCAAGTCTTGGGCGGATAAAAGGATGTCTGCGTTCATTTCAGGCGGTCCGACTTCTGGAACGATTTTTGGCGCTTGAACAGGCCACGGCGGTAAAACGGGAACAGCTGGAACCAGGTGCGCACCTTGAGCCAGCGGCCATACAAGCCCATGGGCTCAAACAGCACGAAGGCGATCAGCACCAAGCCGTAGACCGTGCCCTGCAAACCGGCGGCGCCGCCAATGGCGGCGGGCAAAAAGTCTTTGCCCATGGAAATCAGCTGCGGCATGACGATCAGGAAGATGGCACCGAGAAACGCGCCGTGGATCGAGCCCAAGCCGCCAATCACCACCATCAAGAGCAAGTCGATCGACTGGATAATGCTGAACTGCTCGGGCGAGAGGAACTGGATCTTGTGCGCGTACAAAGCACCGCCAATGCCCGCCAGCGCGGCCGACAAGGCAAAGGACAGCGTCTTGTAGCGCGCCAAGTGAATGCCCATGCTTTGCGCCGAAATTTCGGAGTCGCGGATGGCCACAAAGGCACGACCGGTGGACGAACGCAACAGGTTCACGATGGCCAGAGTAGCACCCACAGTCACGACCAGACACAGGAAATAAAACGATTCGGTGCTTTCCAACTTCCAACTGCCGATGGCGGGATAGCCGACCATCAGGCCGGCGTTGCCGCCCGTCACGCTTTCCCAGCGGGCCATGCCCTCTTCAACAATGAAACCAAAGGCCAGCGTGGCCATGCCCAGGTAAATGCCTTTGACGCGCAGTGCAGGCAAACCCACGATGATGCCCACGATGGCCGAGAACACGCCCGCGCACACCAGCGCCAGCGGGAACGGCACCCCGGCATTGACCATCACAGCCTGCGTGTAAGCTCCCACACCCAAAAACGCAGCGTGACCCAGCGAGAACAAGCCAGTAAAGCCCGCCAGCAGCATCAGGCCCAGGCCCACCACCGCATAGATCAACACAAAGGTCAGCTGCGCCAGCCAGTATTCAGGCACCACCCAGGGCGCAGCCACCAGAAACAAGCCCAGCAGGCTGTACCAAAACACATGGCCGCCGTGCTTGGCCAGCTTCACGTCCTGGTTGTAGTCGGTTTTGAAGATGAAACGCATGCCGGGGCCTCAGACTTTCTTGCGCAATTGTTCGCCGAACAAGCCATTGGGCTTGAGCACCAGCATCAGCAACACCACGATGTAGGGCGCGATGTCCTTGAAGCCCTCGGGCAGATAAAAACCCGAGAACGACTCGACGATGCCAATCACCAGACCGCCCACGATGGCACCGGGCAAACTGCCAAAACCACCCACCACCGCCGCAGGGAAAGCCTTCAGGCCGATGAAGCCCATGTTGGCGTGCACAAAGGTGATGGGGGCCAAGAGCAAACCCGCCACCGCCGCCACGGCAGCCGCCAAGCCCCAAACCAGACCGTTGATCTGCTTGACAGGAATGCCCATGTAATAAGCGGCCAGCTGGTTTTGCGAGGCCGCCTGCATGGCGATGCCCAGCTTGCTGTACTTGAACATGGCAAATAAGCCCAAGCACAAAATGCCGGTGGCGCCGATCACCACCAATTGCTCTGACGCAATGACCAGACCACCTAAGCGCAAAACTTCGCCCGCGTAGGGTACAGGCAGGGTGTGGGTGTCGGTGCCCACATCGGGGATCATGGTGATCAGGCCGCGCAGCACATAGCCCACGCCGATGGTGAGCATGACGATGGAAAAAGCCGGCTGACCCAAGATGGGACGGATGACCAAACGTTCGAGCAGCACCCCAAAAATGCCCATGGCCACAATGGCCGAGGGCACTGCAATCCAGAATGGGAAACCCAGCAGCGTCATGGCAGCCAGGCCCGAAAAGGCCCCCACCATCATCAGGTCGCCTTGGGCAAAGCTCACCGTTTCGGTGGCCTTGTAAATCAGCACGAAACCCAGGGCAATGAGTCCGTAAATACAGCCCTGGGCCACACCGCTGATCAGCAGTTGCAGCAATTGCACGCCTATCTCCTTTGGTTGGGTGTCTTGCAACGCGCGTCAAAAGGGGGAGACATTGACAGCCCTAGAGCGGACTCCAACTTTTGCGAACGATCGTGCGATTATGGTTGTCTTAGAAGAGACTTTCCCTAGGGGTTGTCCCCCATTACGGTCCATACACAAGGCTTCAATATCGCCCCATGACGCAATCCATCCGCATCGGTTCGGGCCTGGGCTTTTATGGCGACAACTGGGAACCCGTGGTGGCCAGCATCGAGCGCGGCCAAGTGCAATACATCGCCAGCGACCACCTGGCCGAACTCACACTGGCCATCTTGCAAAAAGACCGGCAACGCGACCCTGCTCTGGGCTATGCCCGCGATGTGGTGCCCATGCTGATGCGCCTGTGGCCCTTGATGCAGCCGCGCGGGGTCAAATTCGTTTGCAACGCGGGCGGGCTCAACCCGATGGGCGCAGCGCTGGCGGTACAAACGGCGCTAGCGGCCAAGGGCTGGCACCCTCGCATCGCGGTGGTCAGTGGCGACGATGTGCTGACGCAACTGCAAACACCGGACACCCGCTTTGACCACCTGATGAACGGCGCGCAGGTGACGAGCGTGCGCGAGCGGTTGGTGTTTGGCAACGCCTATTTGGGCGCACAACCGATCGTGGACGCGCTAGACCAAGGGGCCAACATCGTGATCACCGGGCGGGTGGCCGACGCGGCGCTGTTTCTGGGGCCACTGGTGCATGGCCTGGGCTGGAAGCTGGCCGGTGCGGCCACGCCCGAGGACTTGAACCGCCTGGCCCAGGGCCTGACGGTGGGGCATTTGCTCGAATGCTCGGGCCAAGGCAGTGGCGGCAATTTTGGCAGCCAAGGCCATTGGCAGCAGATCCCTGACTTGGCACACATCGGTTATCCGATCGCCGAGGTCTTGGCAGACGGCACCGCCTTCATCACCAAAGCGCCCGGCACCGGAGGTTTGGTCAACTTTGACACCGTGCGCCAACAACTGCTGTACGAGGTGCACAACCCGCATGCGTATTTTTCGCCCGATGTGGTGCTCGACATGGGCCAGATCGAGTTGCACGATGAAGGTCAACACCGTGTGCGTGTGACCGGCGCACGGGGCCGCGCGCCGACCGATCAGCTCAAGGTGGTGGCGGGCTTTCGCGATGGTTTCAAAGCCGAGGTCAGTTGGGGCTTTTCTTGGCCCGACGCTTGGGACAAGGTGCAAGCTGCAGAGGCCATGATCCGCACACAATTGCAAGAGCGTCACATGCCTTTTGACGAGCTGTTTGTCGAATACCCCGGCCTCAATTCGGCGCATGGCCCTCTGGCGCCTCTGCCACCAGCGGCCGAACTGAATGAGCGGGCCGAAATTTGGGTGCGGATGGTGCTGCGCACACCCAGCAAAGCGGCTGCCGATGGCTTTGGGCGATTGTTCCCCTGGATGGCGCTGAGTGGACCGGCTTTCACGTGCGGCTTTCAGGGCCTGAACAACACGAGTGAATTGCTGGGCATCTGGCCCACTCTGATTCCGCGCCAGCGAGTGCCTGCCCAAATGCAGATCTTGGAGCCCAGCGCATGAACAACACCCCTCTCATCAAGATTGCACTGGCCCAGATTGCCCACGCCCGCAGTGGTGACAAGGCCGATTGGGTGGACTTTGGGCTGTTTGCGTGGAACGAGGCGGGTTACCGGATCATTGAACGCGAAGTCACGGCTGTCAAAGTGCAGGCGCATTTCGCACCTTGGCTTGCTGGGCAGGTGGACGCCTGGCCTTTGCCAAACATCCTGGCCCTGAAGTTCGTTTTGCATGGCGCTTTGCAAGGTGGCGGCGCACGCAACCTGCGCTTGGACAACCTGGGCAAAGCCATGGGCGCGGCGCTGCTGCGGCTGGAAATTGAAATCAGTGCGCAAGAACTGGCCCAGGCCCAAAAAACCACCGAACGCCCAGGCCCCTGAGCCCGCACCCGCAAACGGTGTGCATCAAGCAAAGCGGTACAAGCGCTGCGGGTTGTCCACCAACAAGGCCTGTTGACCCGCTGCATCGGGGACGATCGTAGGGATCGCATTGACCAAGCCCGCGTCGTTCGGAATATGGGTGTGGTTGGGGTGTGGCCAGTCGCTGCCCCAAACGCAGCGGTCACCGTGCGAACGCCACAACTGCTGCGCCAGCGCCACACCATGGGTATAGCGTTCATCTGGTGCAGCATGCGCATCGATGCGGTCTATGCCGCTGAGCTTGACCCAAACCTCTGGCGCATCCAGCAGGCGCATCAAGGCTTGAAAGTCTTCATGCTGCGTGCCCAAGCGTGCATCGACACGGCCCATGTGGTCAATCACCACAGGCACTTTGCTTTGAACCAGCCAAGGCCCCAACTCATGGACCAAGGCCGACTCAAAATGAACCTGCAGATGCAGCCCATGGGCGGCCAAGCGGGGGGTCAGCGCCAGCACTTCGCGCACATCGGTTCCCGTGCCCAAATGACTCATGAAGTTAAAGCGCACGCCGCGCATACCGGCCTGGGCCAATCGGACCAATTCGGCATCGGGCACATCCACAGGCACCAACGCGACACCCAGGTAACGGCCCTCACCATGGGCGATCGCATCCTCGACCACGCGGTTGTCCATGCCGTGCACCATGGATTGCACGATCACGCACCGTTCAATGCCCATAGTGCGGTGCAAGGCATACAAGGTGTCGCGCGGTGCCGCCACCGGGGTCATTTGACGCAAAGGGTTGTAAGCAAAGCGCTCGGGGGGGCCAAACACATGAACATGCGCATCGCAGGCACCCGGCGGAAGATGCCAACCGGGATTTTGGACTTGTTCATGGTAGGTCCTTACCGGCATCTTTTGATCTTGCAAGGCGCTCATGGTGTGCCGTTCGGATGAATGAACAGGGTTCGGCGGGTGTTGCGAAACAAGGGTCGCACTCGGCTGCTCCACTCGGTGTGGCGCACCGCCAGCCAAGGCTCGGACTCGGTCACTTGGGCGCTCAACAGGTCATAACAGGCCACATGCAGGGCAAGCCCGGCAGGGCCATCTCGCCGCATCAAACGGCGCGCCCTCAAACAGCCCGGCACTGTGGACAAGCCGGGCAAATGCTCACGTTCGTACCAGGCGTGAAATTCTTCTTCACAACCGTCAGCCACGTCGGTTTCGACCACGTAATGGAAGGGGGCTTGAGTCCGTGGCATCGTCACGCCAGGCCCCATGAGGTCAGTCCCGGGCTGCAACGCTTCCCACAAGGCCCCCGCAAGAGGGCTTGGGCGCTGGTGAAGCGGACCTGTCCAATAGTGCCGCCAGCCTTGCACATCGCCACGCCAAGCACGCCAAGATTGCAGGTCTGCCAAATCAGGCCCATGCCATGGGCCATCCTGATCACAAAGCCAAATTGCACTCACATCACCACCCCGTTCATCGACGTTGACTGTCTGCGCAGCTTGTCAACCGTCAGACTTTTGAAAAAACGCACAGCGCCCCTTCAAACGGAAGGATCGCAGACTCAAGAATCGAGGCGGATGTTGCGCGCCTTGATCAAAGCGGCCCACTTGTTCGTATCGGCTCTGAGCAAAGCAGCCATCTCCTCGGGTGTCGTGGCGCGGGGCTCAGCACCAGACTGCAGCAAGCGATTGGCCACGGCGGGGTCGGCCAATGCGCGCCGCGTCGCCGCATTGAGCGCATCCACGATCGGGCGGGGGGTCCGTGCCGATACAAAAAAGGCGTACCAATTGTTGGTGTCTACCGCTGGGAACCCCATCTCCTCAAAGGTCCTGACCTCGGGCAATCCAGGGTGCCGCACACGCGAAGCCATGCCCAAAGCCTTGAGCCTGCCCGCCTTGATCTGACCCATCACCGCTGGCACATCGGCAAACACACCAGCCACCTGCCCGCCCAGCAAGTTGGTCAATGCAGGCGCCATGCCGTTGAAGGGCACATGCAGCAAGTCCAACTTGGTGGCGTCCTGCATTTGGAGCAAGGCCAAATGTGGAATGCTGCCCATGCCTGAAGACGCCATGGGAACCGGCGCATTGGCCGCTCTGGCGCGTTGCACAAAATCGATGACATCGGTGGCCGGGTTTTGCGCACTGGTGACCAGCACTTCCACGTTGTTGACGACCAAAGAGACTGGCGTGAAATCACGCACCATGTCATAGGGCAGCTTGTCGTAAAGCGCCTGATTGATGGCGGCCGCGCCCACGCTGGTGATCCACACGGTGCTGCCATCGGGTTCGCCTTTGAGTGTCTCCATCGCACCGATCGCGCCGTTGGCACCCGGTTTGTTGTCGACCAGCACCGGACGCCCCAGTTCTCGCGACAAGGTTTCTGCCAATGTCCGCGCCACAAAATCCACCGGACCGCCCGGCGCAAACGCCACGATCAAACGCACGGGTCGGTTGTTGCTTTGCGCCCAAGTGATGCCCCCAAGGCTGGTCGCCAATGCAGCCACACTGGTGCGCTGCAACCACTGCCGCCTGGAAAATTCTTGGCTCATGTGTGTCTCCTTGAGGTGTATAAATGGATGAATGGGCGATCAGCCGCAGCGCACGGTCATGCCACCGTCGACCACCATTTCAGTGCCAGTGATGAACCGCGCGTCCTCTGACGCCAAAAACAGGGCAGCACTGGCACTGTCGCGCCCGTCACCCATGAAACCCAAGGGGATCCTGGCCAGACGCTGGTTTAACAGCGCCTGCACATCGCCCCCAGAGCGCTGGCCCGCTAGGCGTGACTCAACCATGGGCGTGTGCAACTGGCCCGGCACCACGGTGTTGACCCGGATATGGTCTGGTGCATGTTGTATGGCCATGACCTTGGACATCTGAATCACGCCGGCTTTGGCAGCGGCGTAGGCCACCTGGGCGCTGCCGGTCCAGCGTATGCCCGACGTCGAGGCCATGTTGACAATGGCGCCACCCCCGCGCGCTTTGAGCACAGGCAAGGCATGTTTGCAGGTTAAAAAAACACTTTTGAGATTGAAGTTCATCTGAGCATCCCAGACTTCTTCGCTCATCTCCACAGGGCCACCGGGTGCCGACCCGCCCACATTGTTGATGAGGATGTCGAGCCCACCCAAGCGCTCCACGCAGGCCTGCACCATGCGCTTCACACTGGCGCTGTCCGTCACATCGCATTCAAACGGGTGAATGGCCTGCGCATGCTCGCCTGCCAAAGCCAGCGTCTGCGCCAAACGAGAGGGATCCAAGTCAACCGCCCAAACCTGAGCACCCTCTTGTGCCAGGCGCACAGCCATGGCTCGCCCATTGCCCCATCCAGGCCCCACACACCCCGCCCCGGTGACCAAGGCCACTTTGTTTGCAAATCTCATGATTCATGATCTCTTTCGACAACTGGCTCAGTGTGCGGTGGGGACATGTTGCTGTAAATGACAAAATGGCTATACCAGCTATAGACCCGTTGAATGAATGGAGGGTGCCATGGACTTGCGACAACTTGAATCTTTTGCCACGGTGGCCGACAGCGGCAGTGTGAGTCGCGCAGCAACCGCCCTGCATTTGAGCCAGCCCAGCATCAGCCGTCAGCTCAGTTTGCTCGAGGCGGACCTCGGGCAACGCTTGTTTGAGCGGCATGGGCGGGGCGTGCGCCTGACACCCGCCGGCCAAGCCCTGCTGGTGCATGCACGCACCTTGCTGGAAGGCGCGCGCCAAGCCAGGCGCCAATTGATGGACATGAACGAAGAACCCAGCGGGCGCGTGGTGGTGGGCTTGCCGCACCGTGTGGCGACGGGTCTGTGTGTGCCACTGGTTGAACGTTTTCGGCAACAACTGCCCAACGCCATGATCAGCATCAGCGAAGGCCTGAGCCTGTCTCTGCGCGAAGACCTGTTGCAGGGCCGAATTGATTTGGCTTTGTTGTTTGACCCCGCCCCCACGCCCTTGATCGTCAGCGAACCGCTGATGCGTGAGCGGTTGATACTGCTGGCGCCAGAAGGCACCCCCCTCAAATCCCGGGTTTCCCTGGCAGAACTGGCGCAGGTGCCCATGATTTTGCCCTCCGCCCCCAACCCGATCCGCAGCCTGGTGGATGCGGTCTTGCTGCCTCGCAGAATCGGCTTGCAAATCGTGGCCGAAGTGGGTGCTGTTCACAGCGCCATCGCTTTGGTGGAGCATGGGGTGGGCTGTTCCATCTTGCCGCAAAGCGCACTGTTGATGGCCCAGCAGGCGAAGCGTTTACCCACCGCCCTGATCGGACCACCGGCCCTGTGGAATCGACTGGTGCTGGCCATGCCGGCTGCACGTCCGCTTTCACGGTTGCAGCAAGCCACTGCAGCGCTACTTCGTCAGATGGACTTTCGCCAAACCTACTGACGAACCCCACCAAGCACAACTTGTTCGGCGCTCAGACCCGCTCAATGATCAGTGCAATGCCCTGACCTACACCGATGCACATGGTGCACAGCGCATAGCGGCCCGCAGTTTGCTGCAGACGGTTGATGGCCGTGGTGGCCAGGCGGGCACCGGATGCGCCCAGTGGGTGACCCAAAGCAATCGCGCCGCCCCATGCATTGACTCGGGCGTCGTCGTCTTTCAGGCCCAACATGCGCATCACGGCCAAGCCTTGCGCAGCAAAAGCTTCATTCAGCTCAATCACGTCCATGTGGTCGATGGTCAAACCGGTTTGCGCCAGCACCTTGAGCGTGGCAGGCGCAGGGCCGATACCCATCACGCGTGGCGCCACACCGGCCGTGGCCATGCCGACAATGCGGGCTTTGGGTGTCAAGCCGTTTTTAGCAGCAGTGGCTTCATCGGCCAGCAACAAGGCACACGCCCCGTCGTTCACGCCCGAGGCGTTGCCCGCGGTCACGGTACCGTCTGGGTGAACCACGCCTTTGAGCTTGGCGAGGGCTTCCAGGCTGGTTTCGCGGGGGTGTTCGTCGGTGTCCACCAGAACAGCATCGCCCTTTTTCTGGGGAATGCTCACACCCACAATTTCACGCGCCAGGTGACCGGCTTTGATGGCGGCCACAGCGCGCAGTTGGCTGTTGTAGGCCATCAGGTCTTGTGCTTCGCGCTCGATCTTGTAATCGGTGGCCACGTTCTCGGCTGTCTCGGGCATCGAATCGACACCGTACTGGGCCTTCATCAGCTTGTTGATGAACCGCCAGCCAATGGTGGTGTCGTACACGGCATTGGCGCGGCTGAAAGCTGTTTCGGCCTTGGGCATCACAAACGGGGCGCGGCTCATGCTTTCCACGCCACCGGCAATCATCAAACCGGCTTCGCCCGCCTTGATGGCGCGCGCGGCGGTGCCTATGGCGTCGAGTCCCGAGCCGCACAGGCGGTTGATGGTGGCACCGGGCACGTCAATGGGCAGACCGGCCAGCAAACTGGCCATGTGAGCCACGTTGCGGTTGTCTTCACCCGCCTGGTTGGCGCAGCCGTACAGCACGTCGGTCACGGCGGCCCAGTCCACGTTGGGATTGCGTGCCATCAGGGCACGCAGGGGCACTGCACCCAGATCGTCGGTGCGCACGCTGCTCAAGGCACCCCCATAACGGCCAAATGGGGTTCGGATCGCGTCGCAAATGTAGGCTTGGTTCATATGGCTGGTCTCTACAGCAAAGAACATATGTCTGGCGTCTGTCCGCAAGGCGGGACGGCAGCACTGGCCGGGCTCAGAGGCGCTTCGCTTTGCCACATCGCCCGACCAGCGCCGCCGTCCCGCCTTGCTCGGGCGTTGGTGATGAGTGCCCTGTCGCGTTTTAACCCTCCATGAACATGCCCACGTGAGAGGCCGGGGTACGGGGCCGGGGCGATGTGGCAAAGCGAAGCGCCTCTGAGCCCCGGCCCCGTACCCCGGCCTCTCACTCCCAAAGCTCCAACAGACAAAAAGCCAACACACATAAGAGACAATTCCCCCATGCTGATCCAACCCTCACAAGCCGATGTACGTCGTTTTTTTTGCGGCGTCTATGCCAAAGCCAAAACCGCCGAAACGCTTGAGCCCATGGAAATGCTCGTCAGCCAATGGATCGACGAACACCCCGAATACCATGCTGAACTCTCGGACGTCGATGCAGCACTGGCGAACATGCTGAACGACGACCCCCACCGAACCAACCCGTTTTTGCACCTGTCGATGCACCTGTCCATCAGCGAGCAATGCAGCATCGACCAACCCCGGGGCATACGCCAGGCGGTCGAACTGTTGACGCACCGTCTCAACTCGCTGCACGATGCACACCACCAGGCCATGGAATGCTTAGGGCGCATGATCTTTGAAAGCCAGCGCTCAGGTCGCATGCCCGATGGCGAGTCCTACATTGCCTGCGTGCAACGCCATGCAACCAAAGACTGAAAAACCGAGAAAACGGACAAAACCAACAGGCAACAAAAAACCCGCCAAGGCGGGTTTTTTGTTGCGGGGTGAACCCAAGACTTAACGGAAACGCGACTGAGGAATGACCTTCATCTCGCCATCCAAAGAAGCGATGTAAGCCGACATGGCCTTCAACTCGGCGTTGGTGAACTGCTTGGCGATACCGCCCATGACACCGTTGTTGCGGCCCCATGTGGACTGGTTTTCAACTTTGTAGGATTTGAGAGCGACAAACAAAAAGTCTTTGTGCTGACCGGCCAGCTTGGGGTAGCTGGGGTCGATCGGCTTGTTGAAGTTGTCACCGTGGCAAGAAATACATGCACCTTTTTGCAACAGGCCAGCGACTTTGGCATCGGGCGCCTTAGGGGCTGTGGTAACGGGCTTGGTGTTGCCGTGCTGTTCGTAGTAGGCGCCCAAATCAGCCATGTCCTGCTCGGTCAGGGTGTCGGCAATGCCACGCATGGTGGGGTGCTTGCGCTCGCCTTTTTTGTAGGCGTTGAGTGAGGCCACGATGTATTTGGCGTTTTGACCCGAAATCATGGGCACGCGGTAGATCTCGGGGAAGCTGGCTTGGTAGCCTTTGATGCCGTGGCACCCAATGCACATGGCAATTTTTTGTTCGCCAGCTTTGGCATCGCCCTTGATCTCTTGGGCATGGGCGGAGAAGGCGGTCACAGAAGCGACAGCCAAGGCAAACATCGAGGTCAACAGCTTATTCATTTTGCTCACACAATCCAATGATTGATAAAAATCAACTCAGGATTATATCGGGCTGGCCCTCATAATCCTGACAAACCCTTTGCCCTTTTCCGAGAACTTGTTCACATGAAATTCCAAGGTACCGAAAACTACGTCGCCACGCCGGATTTGATGCTGGCCGTGAACGCCGCCATGACCCTCAAGCGCCCTTTGCTCGTCAAAGGTGAGCCCGGCACCGGCAAAACCATGTTGGCCGAAGAAGTCGCAGAGGCCTTGGGCCTGCCGCTGCTGCAGTGGCACATCAAGTCGACCACCAAAGCGCAGCAAGGTCTGTACGAGTACGATGCAGTGAGCCGTCTGCGCGACAGCCAACTGGGTGACGAAAAGGTCAAGGACATTGAAAACTACATCATCAAAGGTGTGCTGTGGCAGGCCTTCACGTCCGAGACGCCTGTGGCCATCCTGATCGACGAGATCGACAAGGCCGACATTGAATTCCCCAACGACCTGCTGCGCGAAATCGACCGCATGGAGTTCTATTGCTACGAGACGCGCCAGCTGATCAAGGCCAAGACCCGCCCGCTGGTGTTCATCACGTCCAACAACGAAAAAGAATTGCCCGACGCCTTCCTGCGCCGCTGCTTTTTCCATTACATCAAGTTCCCTGAAGCGGACACCATGCGCCAAATCGTGGATGTGCACTTCCCCACGCTCAAGAAAGACCTGCTGGCCCTGGCCCTCAAGACCTTTTACGACGTGCGTGGCTTGCCGGGCCTGAAGAAAAAGCCCTCGACCAGCGAGCTGCTGGACTGGCTCAAGCTGTTGGTGGCCGAAGACATCCCCCTTGAAGCCCTGCAAAGCGCCGACCAAAAAGTGTCGGTGCCGCCTCTGGTGGGCGCCTTGCTTAAAAACGAACAAGACGTGACCTTGTTTGAAAAACTGGTCTTCATGAACCAGCGCAACCGCTGAAGCCATGACCGCCTTCGCCCCGCCCGTGACCCTGACCGGCCCACACGTCCGGCTAGAGCCATTGCGGTCTGAGCACCACGACGCGCTGGTACAAGCCGTGCGAGATGGCGAGTTGTGGCAACTTTGGTACACCGCCATCCCCACGCCAGAAGGCATGGCGATCGAAATCACCCGCCGCCTCGACTTGCAGGCCAAGGGCAGCATGTGCCCATTTGCCGTGATCGACCCAGCGAGCAACCAGGCCGTGGGCATGACCACCTACATGAACATCGACGCGACCCACCGCCGCGTTGAAATCGGCTCGACCTGGTACCGCCAAAGCGTGCAACGCACCCCCCTCAACACCGAAGCCAAGCGCTTGCTGCTGGCCCATGCTTTTGAGCAACTCCACTGCATCGCGGTAGAGTTCCGCACGCATTTCTTCAACCATCAGAGCCGCCGCGCCATCGAGCGCCTGGGCGCCAAGCTCGATGGCGTGCTGCGCAGCCACCAAATCAACACACACCCTCTGAGCGCTGGCGCACTGCGCGACACCTGCGTGTACAGCATCATCGCCAGTGAATGGCCCAATGTGCGGGCGCACTTGGACTTTCAATTGAGCCGCTCTGCCCCAAAGGACATCCGGTCATGCTGATCGATTTTTTCTACACCCTGCGTGCCGCCAAGCTGCCGGTTTCGGTGCGCGAGTACCTGACGCTGCTTGAAGCCTTGCAGGCCAACGTGGTCGGCCCGGCGTCCGAGGCCTGCAGCATCGACGATTTTTACCACCTGGCCCGCACGGTGATGGTCAAGGATGAAAAGCACTTCGACAAGTTCGACAAGGCTTTTGGCGCCTACTTCAAGGGCGTGGAGATGCTGACCGATTTCACCAAAGAAGTACCTTTGGAGTGGCTGGAAAAGATCCTGCAAAAGGAACTCACGCCCGAGCAAAAAGCCGCCATCGAGAAGATGGGCTGGGATGAGTTGATGGACACTTTAAAGAAGCGCCTCGAAGAACAAAAAGAGCGCCACGAGGGCGGCAACAAATGGATCGGCACTGGCGGCACCTCGCCCTTTGGCAACGGTGGCCACAACCCACAGGGCATCCGCATCGGTGGCAAGGGCGGCAACAAAAGCGCCGTGAAAGTGTGGGAGCAACGGGCTTACAAGGACTACGACGACAACCAAGAGCTGGGCACGCGCAACATCAAGGTGGCGCTGCGCCGCCTGCGCCGCTTTGCACGCGAGGGCTCGGTGGAAGAACTGGACCTGGACGGCACCATCCGCAAAACCGCAGCCAATGCGGGCTATCTGGACATCTTGATGCGCCCCGAGCGCCACAACAATGTGAAAGTGCTGCTGCTCATGGACGTGGGCGGCACTATGGACGAGCACATTGCACGGGTGGAAGAAATGTTCTCCGCCGTCAAGGCCGAGTTCAAGCACCTGGATTTTTATTACTTCCACAACTGCGTCTACGACTTCATGTGGAAGAACAACAAGCGCCGCTATGCCGAAAAATTCCCGACCTGGGACATCCTGCGTAAGTACAACAAGGACTACAAGCTGATCTTCATAGGCGATGCGACCATGAGTCCCTATGAGATTTTGCAAAAGGGCGGCAGTGTGGAATACAACAACGAGGAAGCCGGGGCCGAGTGGCTACAACGCCTGACGCACACCTTTCCGAAGTACGCCTGGATCAACCCCGAACCGCAAGGCGTGTGGCAATACCGCCAGAGCATTTCCATCATCCAGCAGCTCATGAGCCAGCGCATGTTCCCCTTGACTTTGAAAGGCTTGGAAGATGCGATGCGTTTGCTGAGCAAATGACATGGCTTCAGCGCGGTCAATCTTGTTCAGCGCTGTTGCTGTGTCTGTGCGGGTTTGCAAGCGTTTGGAGCCCCGCTGCGCGCGCTGAAAGCGTGCCTACCCAGACCTTGAAACCGGCCGCAGCCCCAACTGCTTTTTCTTGGGTGGTGAAAAGCGAAGACGAAGAGGTTCGCGACTTCCTGTTGCAACACATGGAACTTCGGCGCTACCAAGCCCTGAGCGATTTGGACGAAACCGAATTGACGCGCTTGTTGGAAGATGCCGAGAAGCAAGCGCGTGAGTTACTGGCCACTCAAGGATTTTTCAACCCCCAACTGAGCTGGCAAAAAGACCCCGCTCAAGGCCCCAGCCCACTGGGACAGATCACATTGACGGTGATCACCGGACCACCTGCGCGCATCACCCAGGTGCAGTGGCAATGGCTGGGTGAGTTGACTCAAGCACCCACCGGTCCAAGGCAGCAAACGAGCATCCAAAAGCAATGGGCCTTGCCGCCCGGATCCACTTTCACCCAAGCCGCTTGGAACCGCGCCAAAAACAATGCCTTGCGGCAACTCGTGGCTGAGCATTACCCCTGGGGCCGCGTGGCCGACAGCCAAGCCCAGGTGGACGCCGAGAACAACCAGGTGGTGCTGAGCGTGACGCTGGACTCCGGCCCTGCGGTTCGATTGGGCGACTTGAACATCACAGGCGCTACCAAATACGGCGCCTTGCAAGTGGCGCGACTGGCCCGTTTGCCACCCGATCAGCCCTACCGTCAAAGCGATTTGCTGGAGGCCCAACAGCGTTTGGTGCTCAGCGGCTTTTACGACTCGGTTTTTGTCAGCCTAGAGCCTGAAGGCAACTTGGCGCGGCCGCCGGTCAACATCGAACTCAAAGAAACCCTGCGTCAAAGATGGCTCTTGGGCGTCGGCGTGCGCAGCGACAGCGGCCCTCGCCTGAGCGTCGAACACACACACCACAGCGTCCCGGGTTTGAATTGGCGGGCCGTCAGCCGTCTGGCGATTGACAAAGACCTGCAAACCATGGGCCTTGATTTGCTGGCCCCGCCCGACAGCAGCTTGTGGCGCTGGAACACCTCGGCTCAGTTCAACCGCCAACTGCGCGACAACGATGTGATCAGCAGCCAACGTTGGCGTGCCGGCCGACTGCAAACCGGCCCACGGATCGACCGCTCGTATTTTGCGCAATACGACATGGCTTCACAGCAAAGCAATGCCTTGGGAAACCTGGAATCGGTCAGTGGCAACTTCGCTTGGACTTGGCGCGGCTTTGACAGCCTGCCCTTTCCAAGCCGTGGATGGGGCTTGGGATTGGAGCTGGGCTCGGGTGTCAGCCTGGGCGCCGCGAACCAGCCCTATGTGCGCTGGTTGGCCAAGGGCCTGAGTTTTTGGCCCCTAGGGTCCAACAGCGGTCGCTTGGCAGTACGGGCTTCCATGGGCAGTGTGATCAGCCAAGACACCCGGTACTTGCCGACCACCCAATTGTTTCTCACCGGGGGTGACAACAGTGTGAGGGGTTACGCTTTGAACAGCATTGGGGTGGATCTCGGCGATGGGCAAATCGGCGCTGGCCGGTACCTGAGCACCGGCAGTGTGGAGTGGCAACGCCCTTTGCGCTGGAATGGGCGACTGACCGACTGGGAAACCGCTGTCTTTGCCGATGCGGGTGCGGTCGCCAACGAATTGAACTTGCTCCGCGCCCAATCGAGTTATGGCCTTGGGGCACGCTGGCGCAGCCCGGTTGGCCCAGTGCGCATGGACTTGGCACATGCCCAAGCTTTGCAAAAATGGCGCTTGCATTTGAGTGTGGGCTTCACCTTTTGAACCCGTCCCCAGCTTCCGACACCCGGTCTGCGCCCTCATCGCCGCCGCCTTCGAAGCACCCGTTGCCTGCGCGTCTGTTGCGCCGCGCCGCGCGGTGGTTGGGTACCTGGTCGCTGGGCACCCTGTCGGCCTTGTTGGGCCCCATGGTCTTGGTGGTTTTGGGGGCCTCTCTGTGGTTGTGGGCGGGAACAGAGGGGTCGTTGGGCACGGCCTTGAAATGGGCAGACAAGGCCTTGCCCGCTGGTCAACATTTGACCAGCAGCAACGTACAAGGCAGCGTGCGTCAAGGTGGGCGCATCGGCCAACTGACGTGGCGCGCACCTCTGCTCCAAGTGCAAGCCCAAGATGCCGACATCGCCATCGACTGGTCACTGCTTTGGAAACAACCCTGGCCCGTGCAAAGTGTTCACCTGAAGACTTTGCAGATCCAGGATCACAGGCCAGCCAAGTCGTTGACCCCTTGGCTGGACTTGAACTGGCCCCTGCCTGTGCAAATGGCCCTGAAAGTGGACCACCTGGATTGGCAGGGCGCCACCCCGGTGACGCTGTCCGGCATTCAAGCGCACTACGCCTACGACGGTCGAACCCACACCCTGAAAGTGCCTGCGCTGACCTTGGCCCAAGGCCAATACAGCCTGCAAGCCAGCCTGCAAGGCGTGGCACCCATGGCTTTGAAGCTGGACGTGGACGGCCTGGTCAAAACACCCCCCATGGGCGGCACACCCGCTTTGGCCTTGCTGCTGCACGCCTCTGCGCATGGCAACTTGGCTGGGCCACAGGCCCAACTCGAGCTCCATGCCGAACTGTCGCCTGCGCCCCATCAAGTCCATTGGCCACAAGGCAAAGCCCCCGTGCACCTGGCCTTGCAGGCCGATGTGCGGCCATGGCAACAACCGGCCATCGTGCAGGCCCAAGGGCAATGGCAGGCTTTGAACTTGGCCCCTTTGTGGCCTCAAGCCCCGCAGACCCACTTGAATGGCCAAGCGCAAATCAAGCCCGACGGCCCAGACTGGTCTTTGCAAGCCGAGCTGCGCAACCTGCTGCCAGGCGCTTGGGATGTGCAGCGGCTGCCCCTGACCCGGCTGACACTGCAAGCACGCCACCATCAAGGCCTGTGGCAGGTGCTGCCATCACAGGCCCAGTTGGCCGGTGGCCAAATACAAGTTCAGGGTGCGCAAAGCGCTGCGGGTTGGACCGGCAACATGGCGGTGTCTGGCATCCAGCCGGCTCAGCTGCACAGCGCGCTGACCGGCCCGCCCCTACAAGGCCAACTGCAGGCCCAAGAGACAGGGTCAGGACCGATCCGGTTCGACGCCCAGTTGCAGTCAGCCGCAGCACCGACCCAGACGGCCAAAGCCATGTCCAAGCTTGGCTCCGTCCAAGGACTTCACTTTGAACAACTGGCTCTGTCAGGTCATTGGCAAGACGAGGTGTGGCACATCGACGCACTCAAGCTGAATGCCAGACAAGCGGCTATCGAGGCGCGATTCAAATACTCTCCAAGGCAAGCTTCACTCCAAGGGCAATGGTCGGTGCAACTGCCGGGCCTGCGCGCCAAAGCCGAAGGACAGCTTGCGCCCCAGGAGGGCCAAGGCCAACTCGACATCGATGTGCAAGATGCCGCTGCCAGTTGGACTTGGCTCCAAAAGTTGCCGGGCTGGAGCGATCGACTTTCAGCCCTCAAGGCCTCAGGCTCAGGGCAACTCCAAGCCCAGTGGCAAGGCGGCTATGCGCAAGCCCAAACCCCTTTTAAGTTGAGCGCTCAATGGCCCCGCCTGACATGGCAAACACCCCAACAAGCCGCTTGGCTCTTGGACCCAGGCCAACTGCAGATGGTGGGCACACCGCTGGCCTGGCAAGCCCAATGGCAAAGCCACTTGTCTCAAGGCGCCGCCTCATCCCGGTTGCAAGCGCGGCTGAGCGCTGCACGGCCTCACTTGCAAAGTCAACAATGGCGGGGTTTGCTGGACAGCCTGGACCTGGAGGCACGGGGCACCCCGCCGCAAGACATTTGGCGTTTGCAACTCCAAAAAACCATGGCCTGGCAAGCCGATCTGGGTCAGTCGGCCTTGGCCCTGAGCTGGTCCAACGCCCACTTGCAAATGCAAGGGCCCTCACCGGGCATCAGCCGCGTGCAGGTCGAGCCTGGCCATTGGCATTCGGCCAGCACCGGAAAAGCACCCAGCACCCAGTTCGCTGCCAGCTGGGAAGACCTGCCACTGAACTGGTTACCCAGCGCTTGGCGCATGGGCATCCCCAACGATGTCCTGCTGCAAGGGCAGGTGCAACTGACACAGAACGAAGACACCACCCTCAAGGCCCAAATGCGGCGCAGCCGAGGCGACTTGCGCATCCAAACTGAACCCTCACCGGGTCAACTCACCGCAGTGGGTTTGCGCGAGGCCAGCTTGGTGCTGCACGTGCACAACGAAAGTCTTCAGGCCGATCTGCAATGGGACAGCGAACAGATGGGCCGAGCGCAAGCGCAAGTGTTCAGCACGCTCAGCCGCACGACTCAAGGCTGGCAGTGGCCTGCCCAAGCGCCCTTGCGTGGTTCGGTCAAAGCCCGGTTGCCACAAATCGGTGCTTGGTCTGTTTTGGCACCACCAGGCTGGCGCGTGCAAGGCACACTGGATGCCCAGTTTGACTTGGCCGGCACCCGCAGCCAACCCCAATGGCAAGGGCGCCTCAACGCCGATCAATTGGCCGTTCGTTCGGCCGTTCAAGGGGTCTCTTTTGACCAAGGTCAGATGCAAGCTCGCCTGCAAGGCCAAGAAGTGATCCTTGACCGCTTGAGTTTGCGCGGAGCCGGGCCCCAGGGCGGCGACATTACGGCGCAGGGCCGCATCCACATGGCACCGCGCGTCTCACCCCCTTCGCCCACCCAGGCCAAGCCTTTGCAAGCAGCGCAAATGAGCTTGCAGATCGACGCCAAATCTCTTCGCGTCAGCAGTCGGGCAGACCGCCGACTGGTCGTGTCAGGGCAAGTCACGGCCCGGTTGCAAAGCGGCCTAATGCAAATCAGGGGACTGCTCAAGGCCGACCAAGCCATGTTCCTTTTGCCCGATGAAAGCACCCCCAATTTGGGGGACGATGTGGTGATCGTACGGCCTCACTCGCTCCTGTCAAACACAGCTCCACCGAATCCCCCTCGGCCAGACCAACCGTCTTGGATCGGTACTCCCGATGTGCGCGTGACGCTGGATCTCGGGCCCGACTTTCAGCTCCAAGGCAAAGGCCTGAATACGCGCCTGACCGGTCAATTGGAGCTCGTCAGCAACGCCAGCACCCAAGGCTTGCCGCGCCTGCATGGTCAGGTCAGCACTTGGGGTGGCCGCTACAAGGCTTATGGGCAACAACTCAACATCAGCACAGGGGTCTTGCGCTTCAATGGCGCCTACGACAACCCAGGCCTCGAAATCATCGCCTTGCGACCCCATTTGACCCAAAGTGTTGGGGTGCAAGTTTCAGGCACCGCCTTGCTGCCCCGCATCCGTTTGTATGCCGACCCGGACATGCCCGACGCCGACAAACTGGCTTGGTTGGTACTGGGGCGCTCGGCGGCCAACGGTGGCGCCGAATCCGCGGTGCTGCAACAAGCCGCCATGGTTTTGCTCAGTGGCAATGGCCAAACATTCAGCAGCGAACTGGCTGGCAACTTGGGGCTGGATGAGATCAGCTTGGCCACCAGCACACGGCCAGGGACCACCGCCACTGGCGCTGCCGTCACACTGGGCAAACGCTTGTCGCAAGACTTTTACATGGCCTACGAAGCCAGCTTGAGCGGCACGCTGGGCAGTCTGTATATTTTTTACGACATCTCGCGCCGGCTCACGCTGCGCGCGCAGGCTGCCGAGCAAAGTGCGCTGGATTTGATCTTGACCATCCGAAAAGATTGAAGACGCAACCACCTCTCACCGTCATGATGGCTGTGACTGAGACCGCACGGTGTTGAGGTAGCCATGCACCGCAGAGCCCAACGCCTGACGCGAAGCCTGCCGCGTCCGATCACCCCGAAAAACCAAAATTTCTTGCGTACACCAGCCATACGTGATGGCGTGGACCATGGCCGACAGGGTTTTGATTTGCGGCAAAGGCATTGCAGGGCCATGGGATTCGAAGGCATCAACCCAAGTCTGTTGAATCCCCACATGAAAAGCCTGAAAACCGCGTAAATCCTCCACCTGGCGCTCGATCATCATCAAGGCTGCCCACTCTTTAGGTTGCTGTAAAGCCATCTCTACGCAATCGTCCAGCATGGCGTCGATCAAGGTACTGAGCGAAGCGTCTGCGTGCCGAACCTTGGTCTGACGCAAAGTTCTGATCAGGCTATCCCTTCGGGTTCGCATGGCCGAAGCAGCAAGAACTTGCAAATTTGGAAAGTAATCGTAAAAAGTGCCAATTCCAACACCAGCGACATCAACAACGTCGCGCACTCTGACTTTTTGATAATCCCCAGTGAGCATCAAAACCCGAACAAAGGCTTGCTCCAGCGACAAAACAGTCATCAAACCGCGTTGTTGTCGTGGAATTTTCCTCGGAGCGTTTTGATCAAACTTCACAATGGCTATCGTTTTGAAAAAATCCGAACAAATTTATGAGTGCTTAGGGTAACATGTTGGGCACTTAACCATTGATGGTCATTTTAAAAACACTTTTAGCGATTTCACCCAATTTTGGGGAATTTCTCTCATCCATGTCTATTCACTCCATGAACAACCCGCCTTGGGGCCCTGAAGATGGTGAACTGTTGCAAAACCTCAGAATAAACGCGGGCATCGATGCCTTCGTTTTTGCACGCTCAAACACCATCTCTGCGGCCCAACTGCATGAACTGGAAAGCGGTGAGGGACGGAGCTTTTACAGCGAGCTGATCAAGCGAAGTACCGGCAACAAGCTGCTCAAGAAACTCGGTTACGAATTCCCTGACAACGCCATCCAGGTGACCAAACCCACCTCAGATGCGTTGAGCGCAACGCCTGCCCCTGAGGCCGATTCAACCGTCAAGCCGGTTGTTTCTTCAGAGGTCTACAAAAAACCTTTTACCAACCCATTTGTCACGCAGCCATTGCTGATGACGGGTGGCCTGCTGACGGTTGTTTTATGGGGATTTTGGGTTATCCAACACCTGGAATCGCCGCCAACTGAAATCCAAAGGCACGCCGCCCCTCCACTTGAGAACGCCCAACCGAATGGGTCAGCATCGGCACCAGCAGCCACAGAACCACCCATTGCTGTGATGCCCGCCTCTGCGCCAGAAGCACTGCCAAAGACAGCCAGCCTTTCGCCAGCTGAGGCAACCACCAACTCTGCACCTGACAGGGTGCAACTGGCATCGATCGCGTGTGACGACCAACACAGAAAAAACAGCAGACCGCACACCCCCAGCAACCCCCTGAAACCGGGCAGCTACATCTACATTGAGGCCAAAGCAGACAGCGCTTTGTGTGTGCTGGACAGTGACAACAAGTTGTCCTTGCTCAACCTCAAAGCCGGGATGAATCAAACGGTCAATGGCTTGGCACCTTTTCTGGTGCACACCAGCAACTGGCAAGGACTGCAGATCTTTTTCCAAGGACGCCTGGTGCGAACCGACCTTGGCGACAGTGCGCACCTCCTACTCCAAAGCTTGCCATTCTGAGCCCGCATCAAGGGATGTTGGCTTCATGCCTCTTGCGCATTCACGGTCGTTACAATCCCAGATCTGAATGCCACCGTAGTTCAATGGATAGAACTCTCCCCTCCTAAGGGAGTGATACAGGTTCGATTCCTGTCGGGGGCACCAGCCACACCCCCCAAAAAATCCCCACACAGTCAACAGGGTGCGGATTTTTTTTAAAACGCAATTTTTTCAGCTTCCAAGTACGCCAAGCTGATGTACTTGCCAATGTTGCCTTCAAAACCTTCCATGGTTTTGGCACGTGAAGCAACGCGGGGGTCTTTCAGCACCGCCGCTCTCGCTTGGGCTTCGGATTGGCCGTCTTCCACCGCCTTGAGGCTCGGCTCCCAGATACCAGCCATGAAGTCGCCATAGGTCTTGAGCAGGTCTGGGCGTGCACGGCCATGGCCAGGCACCCAGAGTTGCTCTCCGGTGGCCGCCATCAAAGCCTTGTAGTACTTGAATGTGCCGGGGTAGGAGCCATCGTCCATGTTGGCAATGCGGTTGGTCATGGCGATGTCGCCCACAGCCGTCACTTTGTCCTGCACGATTTCGACGCTCAGGTCCGAGGGTGTGTGGGCTGTGCCGTAGTGGTGCATGCGCAAACTCACATCGCCAAACTGGATCACCTGGCCATGCTGAACGGCGGTGTTGGGTATGACCACTTGCGTGCCAATGGTCGACTGGTGGGTCCAGCGCTCCATCAGGCTGCGCCAAAGATTGCCCTCCGCACCCTTGAGCTTTTCAATGCTGCTGGCCAACGCGTAGATGGGCAGCTTGTCACCGTAGGTTTTGACAAAGGCATGGTTACCCAACCAATGGTCACCGTGGTAGTGGCTGTTGAACACGGCCACCACAGGCTTGTCGGTCACTTTGCGGATCATGCGAATGGCCATTTGGCCGATTTGCAAGGAAGCGCCCGAGTCGATCACCACCACCCCCACAGAAGTCACGACAAAGACGATGTTGGCCATCATGCCCCGGTTCTGCGGGGTCGGAAACCCATCGGGTGAGTAAATCATCCACACATGTTTGGACAACTGCTGCGCCGGGATATCGGCGACAGCGGGCCCCTCAATGAACTCCTGAGCTTGTTGTGCAAACAAGCGAGCCTCCGGTAAGAGCGTCACACCCGCCACTGCAGTGCTGGCCAACAGCAAATGTCTTCTTTTCATGCGAATTCCTTCAAGGGAAACAGCGCACCGTCGCGCTGCGGCCCTTAAACCACGTAACCCTTGTTGGGCAAAGCACCGATGATTTTGGGGGTGTTGAGTTGGCGTGGCTTGATGCGACCGCCTTGGGCTTTGAGCCAGGTCTCGACCACTTCCCACACCTGCTTGTTGCCCTGGTTGCGTGCTTCTTCGGCCACAGGCGCCCAACCGGCCACCTTGTACTTTTTGCCCGATTCGATCAACTGTCCCTTCAAACGCATGTCGCTGATTCGGCTGCCCGCCGTGCCCACGGGGTTGCAGCTGTAAGTCAAGCCACCCACACGCACCATGTCACCACCTTGTTGGTAATAGGGGTCGGGGTTGAACAGGTTGTCGGCCACGTCTTCGAGCACGGTTTTGATGGTCTCGCCCGTCATCTCGGTCACCGTGGCAAACGAGTAAGTGGTGGCCGTCATGTCGAGCAACCACTCGCGTGTGATGGCTTGGCCTGGCAGCAGCGTGGTGCCCCAACGGAAACCGGGTGAGAACGCCAAGTCTGCGCCCTGCACGTCCATCAGTGCATCCACCAAGAGTTGGTCGCCTGTGCCATTGAAGTTGCCGCGGCGGTAAAGCAGACCATCGGTCACCGCCAATTTTTCGGCCAGCTTGGATTCGTAAGGCGCTCGGATCTTGTTGATCAGCGCATCCATCTCTTTGTCGGCGGGCAGCATGTTGGAGAAAACGGGCAGCAACTTGTAACGGAAGTCGCTCACCTTTTTGTCTTTGACTTCAAAGTCGAGCACACCCAAAAACTTGCCGTTCGAGCCTGCGTTGGTCACCAAGGTCTTGCCACCTTTGTTGGAAACAATCGAAGCCACGGGCATGCCGTCGTGCGTGTGGCCACCCATGATGGCATCAATCCCACTCACGCGCGTGGCCATCTTCAGGTCCACGTCCATCCCGTTGTGGCTGATAACCACCACCACTTGCGCGCCTTTGCCACGGGCCTCAGTCACCATGGCCTGCATGTTTTCGTCTTGAATGCCAAACGCCCAATCGGCCACCATGTAACGCGGGTTGGCGATGGGGGTGTACGGGAACGCCTGACCGATGATGGCGCAAGGTACGCCATTGATTTCGCGGATCACATAAGGCTTGAACACCGGGTCACCAAAGTCATTGGTCTTGACGTTCTGAGCCACAAAATCGATCTTGCCGGCAAAGTCTTTGTCGATGATCTCTTTGACGCGCTCCATGCCCAAGGTAAATTCCCAGTGGCCCGTCATCACATCCACACCCAGCAATTTGCAGGCGTCGACCATGTCTTGGCCGTTGGTCCACAGGCTGGTGCCTGAGCCTTGCCAAGTGTCTCCACCGTCCAACAACAATACGCCGGGGCGGCTGGCCTTCATGCGCTTGACGAGCGTGGCCAAGTGGGCAAAACCGCCCACTTTGCCAAAGCGCTTGGCAGCCTTCTCAAAGTTGAGAAAGGTCAAAGCGTGGGCCTCGGCTGTGCCGGGTCGGATCTTGGCCACTTGCAACAAATGCTCGCCCACCAAATGCGGCAAGTTGTTCTGCATCGAACCAATACCCAGGTTGATGCTGGGCTCGCGGAAATAAATCGGCTTGAGCTGGGCATGGCAATCGGTCATGTGCAAAAAAGACACATTGCCAAATTTGGGAATGTCGTACAAGCCATTGGCCGCTGTGGCAGCACTGGCTTCTGCAAAGGAGCCCATGCTCATGCCAGCCATGGTGCCGGCGCCCATGACCTGGATAAATTCGCGTTTGGAGAGATTCATATTTGCAACCACTGATATATAAAAGTCCAAAAAACCCGGCCTGGCCGGGTTTGGAGGGTTATTGGTTCACAGGCGATTTGGGGTCAAGCAACAAACCCACAATGTGCCGAACCTGCGTCTCGGTCAAGATGCCCATGTGACCTGCGCGTGGCATGTTGGAACAGGCGTTGTAGGCCTTGGAGTTCCAGATCTTGCCCCAGGTGTACTCCACGATGGCTTTGCTCGCTGGGTCATCCGGATTGGACACGCCTCGGATCTTGCCGTAGTTGTACAAGCTGGGGCCCAACGTACCGTAGGAAATTTCTTTCTTGTCCATCTGATGGCAGTTGTAGCAATTGCCACCGTTGACCGCTGTGGCCGAATCGGTCCAGGTCAAACCACGGCCACTTTGTGCAATGGCTTCGCCCTGCTTCCAGTCACCGATGAACTTGCCATCCGATGGCCATTTGATGGCCTTCATATTGGCTTCTTCGATCCGCTTAGCAATTTTTTCGTCCAGCGGCTTACCCGCGACATCGGCTTCACTGCAAGCGCGGTTGGTTTCGTCCGTGGCGGTGATGCGCTCCACCTTGACATGGCTTTGGTCACGGAACGACGCCTTGACGATCTTGTCGGTCAATTCATTGAGTTCGGCCACAGAGGGGCCGGATGCGCAGCCAGCAGCCACCAGAGCCGCTGAAAGACTGGCCAAAACGAGTTGGGTTTTTTTGTTCATGAGAGTCTCCAGATCTGATCAGCGTTTGATGGCCGGGGCAATCGAGGCGGCGCCTTTGGCGTTCACACCCAGATACGTGGACAAAGCCACGGTGGCATCGCTGCCAAAACCGGGATAGGGGAAACGCTGTTGGCGATAGCAATCGTTCAAGCGCAGCTGCATGCTCCACATCTGACCGTTCGAGACGCGGTAGGCAGGCCAGGCCGCAAAGCCGACACCGTCACCCGGGTTCTTGGTCAAGATCGGCAGGTCTTGCAAGCGGATGCGCTTGCCCTCTTCACCGTGGCAAGAGGCACATGAGAAATCATGGGTGCCGCCGCGCTGAAAGAACAAGCGCTTGCCCACTTCATAGAAAGTTTTTTCTTGGGCGTGCGATTGCGACAAATTAAATTTAAGTCCCTTGGACTCTGCTGCGATCCAAGTGGCCAAAGCCGTCACATTGGCCATCTCACCGCGACCAAAAGCCGTCTTGGATATTTCGGCAGCATTAAAACCTTGCAAAGTTTCCATGCAAGTGACCAAGCGTGACTCCAGGTCTTGCATGCGTTGCGTGTCGGCAAAATAGCGAGGTAACTCGACAAAAACGCCCTTCACAACCCCTGGACCTTTGCCCAAATCGCACTTTTCAAGAGAGGCATTTTTGGGCCCACGGGCTTTTTTCCAAAGGTCTTCGCCTTTGGCTTCATAAAGCTCAGCGGGGTTGCCGTCTTGCAACATGGCACGGTATTCATCAATGCCTTGGCTCGCTGTTTTTTGTGCCAACGCAGGCCAAGCGCAAACCGTCAGGGCCACCGCCAGGGAAAGTGTCGTTACATTTTTCATGGTCACCTCTTTTGTTATTTTCAAACGCAAAAAGGGTGAAGTTGTGGCTTCACCCTTTGCCATCTCATCGTCCGTTCAAGACACCGTGGCTTCGTCGGTTCGGGTGGCGCCCCGGTTGTCTTTCCAGGTCACCGCAATCTTGTCGCCGGCTTTGGCGCCCTTGACGCTGAACTGCATGAAGGGGTTTTTGGACACAGCTGGGCCCCACTCGGCGGTCAAAACGACCTTGCCGTTGTGGGTCGCGGTGACCTCCTGGATGAACCAGGCGGGAATGAGGTTGCCGGAAGCGTCACGACGCTGGCCTGCTTCCATTTCGTGGGCCATGAGCACACGAACGGTTGCTTTGTCACCCGCTACTTGAGCTCGAATGCGCATTGGATCTGCCATGTTTCTCTCCTAAATCTTTCTGTGAATCAATGTGTAAACGGTATTTGCAAGCGTTTAACCGCCGCAACCACCCAAAGTGACTTTGACCTCTTTTTTGGCCCACAAAGCACGGCCGTCGTTCATGATGGCCACCGCGTACACATCGGAAGACTGGCCCATCTTGGCGCGGGTCGAGAAGTTGGCATCCACGGCATCGGTCACGTTGAACATGGCCACCAGTGCGGACGGGTTTTTCTCGACCATGATCATCAAGTGCTTGACGCCGGCCAAGGACGTGCTGGCACCCAAGGGCACCACGGCACCGTTTTCAGCGATGTCCGGACCGGTGATGGTCACGTCTTTGCTTTCAGCCATGCTTTTGGCACCCGCAGCCTTGGCAGAGTCCTGAACCGATTTGGCGTCAAACGCGGCTTTGTTGACAGCGGCTTGTGCGAACTGTGGGAAGCCAGCGGCGGCCAAGAGGCCAGCCACAACAGCGGTTTGCTTGAGTGTCTCGCGACGGTTTTGCATCTGATATCTCCTTTGATGGTTGAGTGATGCGATAAAAACAGGTTCAGCTGTACCGTGGGATCGGCCCACGTTACTTGCTGGCCCCCTTGGAAATCCATTCTGCAATCAGTTTGGCATCCGTGTCAGGCAGTGATTGTGCAGGCATTGGAATCGGTCCGTAAACCCCCACACCACCCACCTTGATTTTTTCTGTCAGGTAAGCGACCTTGCCAGCCTGTTTTTTAGCGATTTCATGAAAGCCTGGGCCCACGATTTTCTTATCAACACCATGGCAAGCGGTACAGCTGTGTTTGTTCAACAAAGCGATGACGGCCTTGGATTCATTTTTTTCTGGCTTGGCAGCGGCCACAGGAGCAGCTGCTGCCGCTGCTGCTGGCGTACCGGCTTTGGGCTCTGGGCGCGTTGTGTCTGCACCCCGTTGTGGTCCGACAATCCGGTTTTGCTCTTGCAAGTTGCCGTGTGCGTTGCGCGCAAAGTCTGGCAAAAATGACGCCACTTTAGGCTCAGGCGTGCAGTCCTTCATGCAGATTTTGTTGTTCGTGTCAGGCTTTTTGACGCCCCCAAATTCATTGCCAGGCCACATCGCGTGTGCAGTGGTCATGCCATTGCGGTTGGGCATCCGGGCCTGAACTTCGGCGATGTTTTTGTCCGACAAGACAAAGTTGTCCGGCACGATGTTGCCCAGGTTCAACATGAACGCTGTGACGGCATAGACCTCTTCCGTGGTCAGTGTCTTGGGGTTGGTCCAAGGCATGGCCCGATTGACGTAGTCCCACAAGGTAGACACCGTGGGCACCTTCATGAGGGTTGTACGACCGGGGTAGTCCGCGCGCTGCAAATTGGCCACACGACCGGTTTTGATGTCTTCGGCTGTCGTGCCGCCCACGATGGGGCTGAAGACCTCGTTGGATTCGCCGAACACACCATGGCAATGGGCGCACTTGGCCTCCCACACATCCTGGCCTTTGGCCACCGAGCCAGAACCGGCTGGCAAACCCTTGAAATCGGGACGCACATCGATGTCCCACTTGGCCACTTCTTTGGCCGTGGCCTCGCGACCCACGCCAGGAAATTTTGTGGTCTGTGCGCTGGCCAAGCCTGCTGCGGCCAGACAAACAAAGGCTAAAACGGCATTACGAAACTTGGACATTTTTCACCTCACCGTTTTCCTGCACCAACCATGATTGGATGGCGTTGTTGTGATAAATCGATCGGGTTCCGCGCGCAGCACGCAACTGTTGGTAAGTGGGCTGCACGTGCCCTGTTTCATCTTGAGCACGGCTTTGAATGATGGCAGGTTTGCCGTCCCACACCCAATTGAGGTTGAACCGGGTCAGGGCCTTAGACAGCACCGGAGTTTCCAGCCGCGCTTGTCGCCAATTGCGTCCGCCGTCGGTGGAGACATCCACCCGCTTGATCTTGCCCTTGCCCGTCCAGGCCAAACCTGTGATGTTGTAAAAACCTTTGTCCAGCAGCACCTGTCCGCCAGAGGGTGTGGTGACCACGCTTTTGACTTCTTGAATGTTGCTGTACTGGCGCTGCAAACCATTGGGCATCAAATCAATGTAGTGAATGGCCTCGTCTTTGGCGGCGTAAGGCTTGTCACCCACCTCGACCCGTCGCAGGTATTTGACCCAGCTCACGCCCTGCACACCGGGTACCACCAAACGCAGGGGATAACCGTTTTCGGGGCGCAACATTTCGCCGTTTTGGCCGTAAGCCACGATGACTTCACCCGAGGTGATCAAGCTCATCGGAATGGTGCGGGTCATGGACGATCCATCCGCACCCTCGGCCAACACGAACTTGCCGTTCTTCAGGTCGGCACCCGCCAACTCGAGCAAGGTGATCAGGGGAACGCCCGTGAACTCGCTGCAAGAGATCATGCCGTGCGTGTATTGAACCGTGGGCACAGCCACATTGCCCCATTCGGTGGCGGTGTTGGCACCGCACTCGATGAAGGCAAAACGCGAGACCGAAGGCAAACGCATGATCTCGTCCATGGTGAACACCATGTTCTTTTTGACCATGCCGTTGATCATGAAGCGGTGCTTGGAAGGATCAATGTCCCACCAACCCTGATGGTGACGCTCAAAGTGCAAACCGCTGGGCGTGACGATGCCAAACAAGGACTGCAGGGGCGCGAACGACACCGAAGCTTGCGTGGTTTGCGTCAACCCGGGGCTTTGGCGGCGCTGCAAGTTGGCTTCGTACTGCGAAGGCTTGCCATAGCCCTCCACCGCCACACCTTGGCCCAAGCCCGTGGTGTGCTCAGGCAGGTTCAAAATATTGGGATCACCCCCTTCAGCCGGCACCGGATTGCCCTGTGCCATGGCCATGGGCGCAGCGGCACCAGCAGCCGCAGCGGCAAAGGCATTGCGAATGAAATCACGGCGGCCTTTTTTGCCCTCCGCGAAAACTTCCTTGACACCACTGGGTGTCAAGAAATTCTCGGGTGCTTTTTGCACCCGACCTGATGGGATATTGTCTGCCTTCACACAAACTCCTTTTTGATTTGATCCATCACGTCATCATCGACGCCTGACTGCAAGCAAACCGCACGGCACAATTTGGCTGCTGTCTCATCTTCAATCCGATAAAAAACTTGCGCTCCTTGACGGCGCTTGCCCAATATGCCGGACCTGAACAAGATGTTCAAATGTTGAGACATGTTCGGCTGGGCCACGCCAATGTTTTCAAGCAATTGACCCACGTTTTTTTCACCTTGGCAAAGCGCACTGATGATGCGAAGTCGAATGGGTGTCGACATCACGGCAAACAAGTCTGCCGCTTTGTCAAATACCGCATCAACCTCAACTGTCATGCTAGCCTTACCATTAGGTTCTTATATTCGGATGTTCGAATATATAGGATAAGCGATAAATCTGAACCATAAATTACATCTAGCGCCCAATTTGATCAGGACAAACCCTGATTACTTGAATTTGTAGTGATCGCGGTTGAGAACCGCGGCCACAGAAGTCACTTCCTCCGGAAACAAGCCCAGGTTCAATTGGCTGTTGCACTGCTCAACCATGCCCCGTAAATACCCCGCCGTATTGATTCGGCCTTGTGGTTTGTAAATGGCGCTGCCATCGCCCCCCACTTTGGACACATGGCATGCCACGCACTTGTTTTCGGCGATCAATTTTTCACCAAGTTTGATGTCAGCTTCCTTAAAGATTGCTGGTTGCGCCATGGCGGAGCTTGCGAAAGCCAAACCAACACCCAAGCAAGCCCAAACTTTGACTAATTTCATAGCAGTTTCCCCATAAAAAAACCGCTCAAGGCGCGAACCCTGAGCGGCTAAGAAAAGCCACGAGTACCAATCGAGCTTTGAAATTGTCCATTCGAACAAGCCTCCTAGGCCTGTTATCACTTATTACTTTCCACCCGCCAAAATCCAAGTGGCCAAAGTCAGGGCATCGGCATCGCTCAAAGCGGCTTGTGCAGGCATGGGGACTGGGCCCCACTTGCCAGAGCCGCCAGCTTTGATGCTCTTGGCCAAAGTGGCAGCTGCATCTTTTTGACCAGCGTATTTCTTGGCCACATCGCTGTATGACGGACCGACCATTTTTTTGTCAGCAGCGTGGCAAGCCATGCAGTTGTTTTTCTTCGCCATGTCCAAGTTGGCAAAGGCTGGGGCAGACGTCAACGCAGCCACAGCAGCCAGAGCAAAAATAAATTTCATCAAGAACTCCATCAATAGGGGGTTGAATATAACCAGGCACTAATTTAACCGAAATCAATGCGGATAAGAACAACCCAGACCCATTTCGGCGTCAGGGATTTTACTGAGGGGCAGTCTGGATAAGACCGCATGCCATGACAGAAAAAAGGCCATCAGGGAGCCCATTGCTACGGCCTTTAAGCCTGAATTTGCACGGCAGTGTCTCCCCCATCAACTGCCCGCCTGAACACCCAGTTTTCGCAGAATGGACTCCATCAAACACCACTGGGTCAATGCGCTTTGCAGCAAGTTGGCCCCCACAAAGGCGGTGAAGGCCAACCACCATGGGCTCACAAAAATCGGGCTGCCCTGCACGCCCAGCGCCAAAGACAGCAAGATGAAAGTGCCTGCCACCAAACGTACGATTTGCCAAGATTTCATGATTCAAACTCCAAAGGGTTAAAGAAAAAAACTCAAGCGCCGTACTTTTTTCGGTACGCCACGAAATACAAGGTGGGGATGACAACCAGCGTCAGCACGGTGGAAACAAAAATTCCGAAGATCAGCGAAATGGCCAAGCCATTGAAGATCGGGTCATCCAAGATGAAGAACGCGCCGATCATGGCCGCCAGCCCCGTGAGCAAGATGGGCTGAGCGCGGGTGATGGCCGACTGCACGATGGCGCGGCCAAATTCCATGCCGCTTTGCACCTGCAGGTTGATGAAGTCCACCAACAAAATCGAGTTGCGCACGATGATACCCGCCAGCGCGATCATGCCGATCATGCTGGTGGCGGTGTATTGGGCATTGAGCAGCGCATGGCCTGGCATCACGCCAATGATGGTCAAGGGAATCGGCGCCATGATGATGAGCGGCGTGAGGTAAGAACCAAACTGCGCCACCACCAGCAAATAGATCAAGATCAGGCCCACGCCATAGGCCGCGCCCATGTCGCGGAAGGTCTCGTAGGTGATCTGCGATTCGCCATCCCACTTGATGCTGTAGCCACGCCAGGCGTCGTCGGGCTGGTGGATGAAGTACTCCTCAATCTGCTCACCATCCGGGCCTTTGATCTTCGCGATATCACCGCGCATCTTGAACAAGCCGTACAAAGGGCTGTCCACCTTGCCTGCCATGTCGGCCATGACAAAGTTCACCGGCAGCATGTTTTTGTGGATGATGGGTTGCTCGCGCAACGTGTCGCTCACGGTGACCAACTCGCGCACGGCCACCACTTTGCCTGTGGCGCTTTTCACACCCAGCTGCAACAAGGCGTCCAGGTCGCCATGCAGCGGCGCGGGCAACTGAATGAACGCAGGCACCGGGTACTTGCTGCCGTCGTGCAAATAGGTGGCGTCTTCGCCCGCCAAGCCTGCGCGCAAAGTGGTCACGATGGCTTGCTGCGACACGCCAAGAGCGGCAGCCTTGCGGCGGTCCACCAACAGTACTTTGCGCGGCGCATCGGCGATGGCGCTTTCGTCCACATCGACCACACCTTCGGTTTTCTCAAACACCGCGCGCACCGCCTTGGCCACTTGGCGACGCCCTTCGGCGTCAGGCCCATAGATCTCGGCCACGATGGGTGACATCACGGGCGGGCCGGGAGGCACTTCGACCACTTTGACGTTGGCCCCATGGCGCCGACCAATCTCTTGCAAGGCTGGGCGCACACGGGTGGCGATCACATGGCTCTTGTCGCTTCGCTCGGATTTGCCCACCAGATTGACCTGGATGTCCCCGAGCTCAGAGGCTGCGCGCAGGTAGTACTGGCGCACCAAGCCGTTGAAATTGATGGGCGAAGCGGTGCCGACATAGGCCTGGTAATGCGTGACCTCGGGCACGGCGGCCAAATGACCACCCAGTTCGCGCATCACGGCGGCTGTTTTTTCCAGAGGCGTGCCCGCAGGCATGTCCACCACCACCTGGAACTCCGACTTGTCGTCAAAGGGCAGCATCTTGAGCATGACCAAACCGGTGGCGGGTAAGACCAAAGACAAGGCGATCAAACCGGCCACCCCCATCCCCAGCAGCTTGCGGTTGCGCCCGCCGGATTGGGGATCGAGCAAGGGCTTGAAAACCCTCTCAAACAACGGCTCGAGTTGGGCGCTCAGGCCGGTGTGGCCGCCTGCCGCGTCATGCGCATGACCGGCCAGGGGTTTCATCCACATGCCTGCCAACCAGGGCGTGATGACAAAGGCAATGGCCAACGACAGCAACATGCCCAAGCTCGCGTTGATCGGGATTGGACTCATGTAAGGGCCCATCAGGCCACTCACAAACGCCATGGGCAGGAGGGCCGCGATCACGGTGAAGGTGGCCAAAATGGTGGGGCCCCCGACTTCGTCCACCGCGCCGGGAATGATGTCACGCAAGGTTTTTTCAGGGAACAGTTGCTGGTGGCGGTGGATGTTTTCCACCACCACGATGGCATCGTCCACCAAAATACCGATCGAGAAAATGAGCGCAAACAGCGACACCCGGTTGAGTGTGAAGCCCCAGGCCCATGAAGCGAACAAGGTGGCGGTCAGCGTCAAGATGACCGCCACGCCCACAATCGCGGCCTCGCGGCGGCCCAGGGCCATGAACACCAGCGCCACCACCGACGCGGTGGCAAACAGCAGCTTCTGGATCAGCTTTAGTGCTTTGTCGTTGGCGCTTTCGCCATAGTTGCGCGTCTCCACCACCTCGACGTTGTCGGGGATCACGGTGCCTTGCAATTTGGCCACACGGCTTTTCACGCCGTTGGCCACGTCGATGGCGTTTTCGCCCGACTTCTTGGTGATCGACAGTGTGACGGCGGCGAATTCTTCACCCCCGTTTTTTTGGTTGTTGCCGTGCCAGACATAGCGTGCAGCTGGCATGGGGCCGTCCTGCACATCGGCCACATCTTTCAAAAACACCGGCTTGCCCTGCACCACTTGCACCACCAGGTCGGCCACTTCCAAGGCCTGCGACAGGTGCGGCCCGGCTTCAATGGCGACGCTTTGGTTGCCCCCCAACAAGTCGCCCACCGGCAAGCCCAAGTTGGCCGACTGCAAAGCCATGCGCAAATCGTGCACCGTGACGCCAGAGCCGTTCATGCGCTGCGGGTCAATTTGCACCAGCACCGCACGGCGCGGCCCGCCAATGGTGACCACATCGCGTGTGCCTGGCACGCGCTTGATGTCGGCTTCGATGCTGTGCGCCACGCGCTCCAGATCAAATGCGCTCACATCCGTTGTGCGGCCGTGCAAGGTGAGGGACACGATGGGGACATCGTCAATGCCCTTGGGCTTGATGAGCGGTTCAGGCAATCCCAGGTTGCGCGGCAACCAGTCGGCGTTTTCGCGGATCGTGTCGTGCAACTTGACCAGCGCCTCGGTGCGCAGCACGCCCACCTTGAACTGCACCGTCATGATCGCCACACCTGGGCGCGAGACCGAGTACACGTGTTCCACGCCCGCAATTTTAGACAGCACCTGCTCGGCTGGGATCGCCACCATTTGTTCAACATCGCGCACCGACGCACCCGGGAAAGGCGCGATCACATTGGCCATGGTCACGTTGATCTGTGGCTCTTCTTCGCGGGGCGTCACCATGACGGCAAACACACCCAACAATAACGCCACCAGCGCCAGCAAGGGCGTGATTTGCGCGCTTTGGAAGGCCGCTGAGATGCGGCCCGAAATGCCCATTTTTGGCTCGCTCATGGGTCTTCTTTCAGCGTTGTGTGTTGACCGTCACCGGGTCGGTGACGACTTGCTCGCCCGCGCTCACACCGGACAACACCTCCACCGTTTGGCCCGTGGTGCGGCCCAAACGCACTTGGCGCAATCGGGCTTTGCCTTGCGCGTCCACCACATAAACGCCCGTCATCTCGGCGCGGCGCACGACGGCGGTCAAGGGCAGAAATACGCGGCCATCCTTCACACCGGTCTTGGCCGCATCGCTTGCCGTGCTGCTGGGCACCCAAACCCGGGCAAACATACCCGGCACCAAGCCCTCTACACCCGCAGGCAAGGCCACGCGCAACTGCGCGGTGTGGGTCACCGGATCCACGGTGGGCAGTAGTTGCACGCTGGCCACTGCCACACTCTTGTGGCCCGCGATCTCGTAACGAACCGATTTCAACTGGGTTCGCACACCTTCCATCATCGACTGCGGCACGGCCGCGCTCAGTCGCAAAGCCGAGGGGTCGTGCAAGCTGACCAAGGGGCGGCCCGGCATGGCCATGTCACCCAAGGTGACGGGCACATCGGACACCACCCCATGAAATGGCGCACGCACACTGAAAAAGCCAGTCTGGGTTTGGGCTGCGCGGGTTTGGGCTTGTTGGGCTTGCACCTGTGCTTGCGCAGATTCGAACTGGGCCTGCGTGCGGTCGAGAGCGCCTTGGCTGATGTATTGCTTTTGAAAAAGTTGTTGTTGCCGCTCCAGCTCTTTGGTCGCCACGCGCAAATTGGCCTGTGCGGCTTCGAGCTGGGCGGTATTGCCCACCACGTTTTGCTGGGCGGCGCTGGCGTCGATGCGCAGCAACTCTTGTCCGGCCCTCACCCGGTCACCGGCCTTGACGTTCAAACTGACAATGGCGCCGGGGACTTGGGCGGACAAAGTGGCCTGACGCACGGCCTCGACCACGGCGTCCAGACTCAGTTCTTGGGCACCCGCCCTGCTGGCTTGGGCGGCCACACTTTTGACTGCCGCCGCATCGGCATTGGCCCAAATCGGGTTGCTGGTCAAACCAGCAACCGCCAAGACCGAGGTCCATATCCATCGACTGTTCATTTGAGATTTCCCAGCAAAATATTCATGTCTGCTTATTTGATTGTTTGCGTATATGCGCAATAATACAATAAAACAAGATACTATTCAAACATTCTCAAACGAACGGCATCTTTACAATGTGCCCTAGAACACCCATGAAAGACTTACCTGCCAAAGCACTCGAACAGATTGCGGCCTATTTCCAGGCGCTGTCTGAACCGACGCGGCTGAAAATCCTGAATCTGTTGCGAGACAAGGAGTACAACGTGGGCGAGCTGGCGCAACTGTCGGGCTACTCGGCGGCCAATGTCTCGCGCCACCTGTCTTATTTGGCGCAACACGGCATCGTGACCCGCGAAAGCCGAGGGGCCAGCGTGTTCTACAAAGTCTCCGACCCGTCCATCTATGCCATGTGCGACTTGGTCTGCGCCAACATTGCTCGGCAGTACGAGCAAAACGCCAACGACCGGGCCGTGTTCACGCCCCAGTGATGGTTGACCTCGCTGCGCGGGGCATTTCTCTCAAATCAATGCCTTCGTGCTCAGCGATTTTCTCCAGGGCATTCTCGAACAAGGAACGTGCCGAGCCTGAGATGGCCCGCAAATAAGAGTGCAAGTGCGCGTCCTCGGCGTTTTTGTTCAGGCACTCTTGGCTGTATTCCTCAAAACTGGCCAACTGGGCAATCAACTCGGCCACATGCCTTGGGCATTCGCACAGCACATTGGTCGAGATGCCCGCCACGCGGCGCAAGGTCTGGTCTGAATATTTGCGGCTGGCAATCACCGCGCCTTGGCTGCCAAACTCTTGGGCTCGGCTGCGGTCCACGAACAAGATCGATTGCAGCAGCTCGGCCAACTCACCGTCAGAGATCGGATCGCGCCGCACGATCATGCCCGCCCGCTTCATGGACTGCACCACCACGTCCGGGGCAAAGTTGTACAGCACGATGGTCTGGGCAAAAGCGTGGCGCTGGGTCAAGGTCTTTATGGCGGAAAAAACCGTGTCCTGCAGCGAACTGACTCGGACCAGCAAGACCTGCGGTTTGTCGGACAAAGTTGCGTAGCTGACCGAGGCCAGGTCCTCCAACACATCGGTGACCTGAATGCGGTGTTGGCTCAAGACCGCGGCAAATTTGCTCGACTCCAACCGGTTGGCCAAACCCAAACCCACCACGGCCAAGCAGACCGGCAAGGTCAACACAGGTGAAGGGCTTGTGGCGCGGGTGTCTTGACTCGCGAGGCGACGCAATTGCTCGACATCCAGGTGGGCAATCGCCCCGATACCGTGCCCTGCACTTGTGAGCTGCTTGAGCAACAGCGCTTTGGACACATCGGGTTCGCCAAACAAGCGTTGGTTGCCCTCGGTTTTGACGGGGCTGAAAGCACCGTAACGGGTTTGCCAAATGCGCAGTGTCGACACTGGAATGTCCGTGGTCTTGGAGACAGCGCCGATGCGGAACAGGGGACTTGAAGATGAACGAGGGATCAAAGCAGCGCCTATGTGCAGGTATTGCGTAGATTTTATGACGAAAAATAAAGTTATGTCATGCTATTCACCCTTTGCGTAGATAAATACCTCAAAATTCTACTCAAAGGAGCGTAGAGCCATGATTTCAAACCGAACCATCAATGCCTTGGATGTGTGCGTGGTCATCGCCGAGCTGCAGCACAAGGGCCGGGTCTCCACCACCACCTTGTCCAACCGACTTAAGCTGTCGGTGTCCAACCTTGAGAGCATCCTCAAACCTCTCAAAGACCACCACATCGTCAGTGCCAACAAAGGCCCGGGTGGGGGCTACAACATCCAAGGTGACATCGCCCTGGTGTCCATGTGGGACATCGCCTGTGCGTTTGAAAATACCTTGGAACAGCAAGACAACGCGTCCGATGGTGGGTCTGCGCCGGCAAGCTTTGAATGGGGTTTGGAGCAGGTGGTGATCGACACCTTGAGCCAATTCGTGCTGGCCGACTTCGTTGACCTGTCTGCTGTTGAGGCACCTGAAGAAACGCCTGTCTTGAACCGCTTCAAACTCAAACCCCTGGCGCCCCCCCTGATTCCCAAAGCCCCCAATTCGGTGTTTCAGTTGTTCATGACCGTGTAGTGGCTCATCTTGCTGCTTTGAGCAGATTGAACGGCCTATGCCTGCTGATGTCAGCGTTGCCGCATGGCCAATACAGGCCACATCAGCAGCGCAGCCGCCACGCCACAACCGGTAGCCATGCCCAGCAAAGCGGCCCAATCCACCCAATAACCCATGTCAGCCAGCGTGGATTGGGTCAAAGACGGCAAAGCCACAACGGCCACCAACGCCACCAGCACGGCCACAGCGGCCAACGTGGCTGGCTTGACCCGCTTGAGCTTCTTGCGATTGATCACCATCATCACCGCCCACATCAAGGCCAAAGGCGCCAGCGCAGGCAGCAGGTCCCAAAGAACTTCGTAGGCAATATTCATCGCCAGCCAGATTTCATACATGTGCGTCTCCTGATGTCTTGAGTGTGCTTCAAACCCGGCCCTTGAGCGTTGCCAAGTAGGCGGGCTTGAGCATGCGGTATTTCATCAGCCAGGCAAAGTAGCTCGCCTGCAGTGGCTCGATCATGGGCAGCGAAGGCGTGAGGCGGCCTTCGTAGTCGAACTCGATCAACATGGCCGAGCCCTCTTTCACGATCAGCGGGCATGAGGTGTAGCCATCAAACTTTTGACCGGGCGCACGGCCCGCGATCACGTCCACCAAGTGCTCGGCCACGATGGGCGCGCTCTTTTTGATGGTGGCCGCCGTCTTGCCACGCGGCGTGCCGTTCACATCGCCCACACCAAACACATTGGGGTAGCGGCGGTGCTGCAAGGTGGCCTTGTCCACCTCCAGCCAGCCGCCTGCGGCAAAGGGGCCCTCTTTCCAGGCCAGGTCGGAATTCTTGACCGCATCGGGCGCACGCATGGGCGGCACCACATGGATGAAGTCGTAAGGCACCATGGTGCTCGCGCCTTCGGGCGAGACAAAACGCGCCCGCTGCGCACCGATGTCGATGCCCTGCAGCTTTTGTGTGGTCTCGACCGCGATGCCCAGATCTTTCCAGCGCGAGAGCACGTTGTCATTCACCACCTTGACGCCAAACACATTGCCCAGCGCCGAATAGAACGTGATCTTGGATTTGTAAAGGGTGCCCGACTGTGCCAGGCGGTCGCGCAGCATGAAGGTCATCTTGAGAGGCGCACCCGCGCACTTGAGCGGCGTGGCGGGCAGCGTCAGCACCGCGTTGCCACCCTTGCGGCGAAACGCGTCCATGCTGGCCCAAGTGGCCTGCGCCGCTTCGGGGCTGGGGTAGACGCTGGTCAGGCCCTTTTGGCCAATCGCGTTCACATCCATGCCCTCGATCAGCGACCAGTCTTGGTGCGTGCCCATGGCCACCACCAGGTAGTCGTACTGGACGCGCTGGCCAGAAGACGTGACCACCGTGTTGCTGGCTGGGTCCAGCTCGCTGACCATGTCCTTGATCCAATTGAGCTGCGGGGGGTGAAAGTCGGCATTGCGGTCACGCACCTTGCTCACGGGCCACACGCCCGTGGCCACCAGGGTGTAGCCGGGCTGGTAGTTGTGCTCTTCCTTGCGGTCGATCAGGGTGATCTTGGCCCCGTCGAGCAAGGCATGGAGCCGGTTGGCCACGGCAATGCCGCCCAAGCCACCCCCCAAAATCACGATGTGCGCCTGCGTTTTGGTTTTGGCCGCCTGGGCAGCGGGCGCGGCGCTGGCCAAAACGGCAGCGCCTGCCGTGCCCAGTAAGCATTGACGGCGGCTCAGCGCGGGGTTTGTGGGGAAGGTCGTTTCCATGGCATCTCCAAGTCAAGCAAGCCATGATGGCAGCCCAGTGACTCGAAGACTTGCGCCAGATCAATTCCCGTGTTCAAGGCATCAGCAGGTTTTCGTTGATGATTTCGCAGCGTCTGCCTTGTTTGTCACAAGGCTTCAGGGCACCGTCGCGCACCAGGCTGCTGATTTCACGGCTGACAGTTTCGAGTTTGATGTCGAGCATGGCACCCATGTCGTCACGCGCAAAAACCGAGGTCATGCCGGGTTGGTCGGGATCGCGCATTTTCAGGGCCAGGGCGGCCACGCGTTGGCGGGCCGAGCCGAAGTTCAAGTCGGCAAAGAGCACCATGACGCGGATGCCGCGGTTGCGGCAGTCCGAATTGCCTTTCCAGGCCGATTCAATTTGGATGGGAATCATTTTTTTCAAATCCAGACGGCACTTCACGTTTAGGTCTGAAGTGCTGTCAAGGTCAAAGGGACGTCAATGCTTTGCGCCCCTGTGCCATGCGCTCTTCTAGATATGGACCGTAAAAGTCGGGCAAATAGGCGCCCTCCATTCGGTCAGCAACTTCTTTGCCTTGGGGCCCAAAAAACAAAAGCGTTGGCGCGATGGGCACCTTCCATGCTCGGACCAGTTGGTCATGGGTCGATAGCCTGCCCCCAAAATCAACCACCGGCTGGGTGCTGCGCATGTCCACCTGCACGATGACCGTGCCGGCTTTTTGCATGGGCGACAAGTGACTGTGCCGCGCTTGGCGACAAAACACACAGCCGTCCAAGCTGACCATGACCACCAAGGCTTGTTTGTTTTGAATCGCCCGGGCCAACTCCTCGGGCAAAGATTGCGCTGCAGGCAATGTGGCGGGGCTGCGTTGGGCGAGCGCGGGCCCCAACCCCAAGGCCAAGCCAGCCATCACCAAACAGTCACGCCTGCGCCATGCTGAGGGGTGTGGCAAAGAGAGTACTGACGGCATGGATTTAAGAAAGTGGACAATACCGGGTTTTGCGTTGGCCATTGAATTGGACAATTTGGCCCCGATAAATATAAGAAACCAGTGAATTATTGGAGAAATTCGTGAATCTCGCAAGCTTGCTCGAAACCTGGGGTGACACCCATGTATTGGCCATGGCCGGTGCCCTGGTGGGTTTCATTTTCGGTTTCGCGGCCCAACGCAGCCGATTTTGTGCCCGTGCGGCCGTGATCGAATGCTGCGAAGGTCAGGCACGCGATCGCTTCAGCGTCTGGTGGCTGGCGTTTGGGGCTTGCCTGGTGGGTGTTCAGGCTTTGGTGTTCATGGGTGGCCTGAAACCTGCTGACGCCCGCTACATCGCCATGCCGAGCAGCATATCGGGCGCTGTTTTGGGGGGCTTGTTTTTTGGTGCCGGCATGATCTTGACACGCGGCTGCGCCAGCCGTTTGTTGATCTTGTCGGCCAACGGCAACATGCGTGCTTTGTTGGCTGGTTTGGTCTTCGCGGTCACGGTTCAAGCCAGCATCGCGGGCTGGTTGGCTCCTGCTCGCAAAGCCTTGGCAGGCCTGTGGGCTGTGGACGGTGGTCCGTCGCGCGACTTGCTGCACATCACAGGGCTTGGCGCAACGGGTGGCCTGGTTCTGGGTTTGTTGGCATTGGCCACCGGTCTTTTCTTTTTCTTCAAAACACACCCCCAGCGCTGGGGCTTGGCCGCATTTGCACTGGTCACGGGATTGAGCATTGCTCTGGGCTGGGGTTTAACCCAGGCCATCGCGTCTCAGTCGTTTGAATCCATTCAAATCCAAAGCCTGAGCTTCAGCAGCGCATCGGCAGAAATGTTGATGCGGGTGTTGTCCAGCGCCACATCACCCAGCGTGGGTTTTGATGCCGGTTTATTGCCCGCCACATTTATCGGCTCTCTGTTAGGGGCCTTGGTGGGCGGTGAGTTCAAATTTGAAGGCTTCAAAACCGAAAACAAACTTGGCCATTACCTGGCGGGTGCTGTGCTCATGGGTTTTGGTGCCGTCTTGGCTGGCGGCTGCACCGTGGGCGCTGGCTTGACCGGTGGGTCTATTTTCTCGGTCACCGCTTGGCTCACCTTGATCGCCATTTGGCTTGGCGCTGCTTTGGCTTGGCGCTTGCATCGCATCATGGGCTGGGCCATTTAGTTAAAAAAAACGCCGCAAGTCCAAGACTGCGGCGTTTTGGGGTGAGACCTTCGAGCATCAAGCCAGCGTATCGGCCCAGATGTTTTGCGCCCAAGACAAGGCATAGATGCCTTCCAGTTCGTTGGCGGCGCTCGAAACACCACCCGCGCCAGCCACAGCCACCATGGTCTTTCTCTCGGCATCGTAACGGTGCACGCTGGCCACATGGACCACATCTTTGCTGCTCACGAAGCTGTAGCAGGTGTTGTTGTAGACCGGCATGTTGTTGACCTGTTTGCCCATCAACAAAGCAATGACCGCAGCCGCGCAGGTCTTGCCATGCTGATTGGCCATGTGACCTGATTTGGGCATGCCCGGCGCAATCTGGATCGAATCGCCCAACACGTGCACGTTCTTGGCTGCTTTGGATTCAAAGGTCAAGAAGTCGACTTCGCACCAGCGCTTGTTGGCGGTGGCCAACCCGGCATTCACGGCCACATCACCGGCACGCATGCTGGGAATCACGTTCAGCACGCTGGCCTTGAGGTCTTCGTTGAACTCGAACTTCAAGGTCTTGTTGGCCACATCCACATCGGTCACGTTGTGCTTGCCGCGGTACTCGATGATGCCTTTGTAGCGGTCTGTCCAGGCCTTCTTGAACAAAGCGGGTTTGGAAGTGACGTCGTCGTTGGCGTCCAAAATCAAGACCTTGCTCTTGGGTTTGGCTCTGGTGAAGTAGTCGGCCACCTGGCAGGCGCGCTCGTAAGGGCCGGGAGGGCAACGGTAAGGCGCCAAGGGGATGGACATGGCGAACACGCCGCCATCGGGCATGGCTTCAAGTTGCTTGCGCAGGGTCAGGGTTTGCTCGCCCGCCTTCCAAGCGTGCATCACCTGCTCTTTGGCGCCAGCACGGTTCATGCCGGGCAAAGTCTCCCACATGAAGTCGACACCGGGCGAGACGATCAAGCGGTCATAGCTCAGCTCAGTGCCGCCCGCCAACTTGACGATGCGCTTGTCGGCGTCGATGGTGTTGACACGGTCCTGGATGACCTTGACGCCATGACGCTTGGTCAGGTTGTCATAGGGGGTGGTGATGTCGGCCATCGTCTTGCTGCCGCCGAGCACCAGGTTGGAGATGGGGCAGGAGATGAAGGCACTGTTAGGCTCCACCAAGGTGACCTGGATCTGCTTGTCAGACCACATGCGCAGGTACTTGGCGGCTGTGGCCCCCGAATAGCCCCCACCAATGACCACCACCTTGGGGCCACTGCCACCACCGATGGTGGCGCAGCCGGAAACCATGCCCATGGCACCCAAAGCGGAGCCAGTTTGTAAAAAATGACGACGTTGCATGACTGTTTTCCTTATCGTTTTTGGGCTGCAAAATAGCCGGCGATGGCTTCAATTTGCTCGTCGGTGTAGCCCTTGGCGAGCTGGTGCATGATGGTGGCAGCGGGCACGCGACCGGCTTTGTAATCTTGCATTTTTTTGACCATGTCATTCTTATTGGAGCCAGCCAAGGAAATCATCCCCGGCTGAGCGCGGCCATCGGTGCCGTGACAAGCAGCACAAGAGGCCGCCAGGCTACGGGCCTGCAATGGATCGATCTGGGCTTGCGCCAGACCCGACGCGGCGACCAGGCAGGCCGCAGTCAAAAGGTGCTTCATCTTCATGGGTTTTCCTCGATTAAAATCAATGCACAGCTGGTTTTACCCAGCCAACTCAGGGACGCAAATACACATAGCCTTGCTTGGCTTGCAATGTGGCCACTTCGGCCACGCCAGCAGGCACCACCTTGGCTTCCATCAACAACTTGTCGGTCGAAATCTTGCGGGCCACCAAGGTGTTGTTGCAAACGCGAAACTCCACACCCTTGTTGGCCAAGTCGCTGACGCCTCCGGCAAAGGCTTGGTCCATTTGGTTGACAGCGCCATCCAGCAAAAAGTCGATGCCCAGTCCATGGGCGACCACCACGATCTTGACCTTGGGATCAGCCGCCAAGTGGTTGCGAATGTTCCCAATCGCCCGTGATGCCTGCGGAATGCCCTCACTCAGGTGGTACACGACCTTGATATCGGCCCAAGACAGGGATGTGACCAACAGGCCGATCAGCAACAACAGGTTTTTCTTCATTCGTTTCTCCTTAAGTATGGATATTAGTCGCCTCTAGAGCGAATCTGTGCCCGTGAAAACCCGACTTGAAACTGACGCTTGTCTTTCAATCGGACTCGCTGGCAATTTGGACGCACACCGCGCGGCAGAGTGTGACCACCCGCTCATTGATGATGCGGTAATAAATTTGTACGCCATCGCGGCGCTTGCCCACCACCCCAGCTTGGTAAAGCGTGTTCAGGTGCTGTGACATATTGGGCTGGGTGGTGTCGATTTCGGCCAGCAACTCACCGACGTTTTTCTCGGCATTGCACAGCGCACTGATGATGCGCAGCCGCATGGGCGCAGACATCACGCGAAACACCTCTGCGGCTTTTTCAAAGACTTCTTCAGAGTCGGTCAAAACACCGTCGTCAACTTGGGCTTTGGCGGGCATGGGTCAATTCCATTGGTATGGGTTTTCGCCCGATTGTCCATTATCCAGGCGATGGTTCTTTTTGAGGACGGTCATCAAAGGCCGCACTGCACCGCTGTATGCGGCAAAGGCGCATTGTGGCCACTTTCAAGAAGACTTCCAACCAATGATTTGTTCTTTGCTTATGCACAGATGCAGCTAAAGCGGTCCCTGTTGCGGCGTCAAACAGCGTTCAAGGGAATTTTCAGATACGCCACCCCATTGGCTTCGGCAGGGGGCATCTCACCCGCCCGGATGTTGATCTGCACCGCCGGCAGCATCAACACCGGCATGGCCAGCGTGGCGTCGCGGGCACTGCGCATGCGCACAAAATCAGCCTCGCCTGTGCCATCTTTGAGGTGGATGTTGGCGGCACGCTGTTCGGCCACGGTGGTTTCAAACTGCACTGTGCGGCCCTCGGGCGGGTAATCGTGGCAAAGAAACAATCGGGTTAGCGCTGGCAGGCTCAAAATTCTTTGCACCGACGCGTACAAGGCTCTCGCATCCCCCCCGGGAAAATCGCAGCGGGCCGAACCCACATCGGGCATGAACAAGGTGTCGCCCACAAACACCGCATCACCCACTTGGTAAGCCATGCAAGCCGGGGTGTGGCCAGGCACCGACAAGGCCTGCAATGGCAAATCGCCCACAGACAAAGTTTCGCCATCGGCCAGCAAGCGGTCAAACTGGCGACCATCCACAGCGAATTCTGGTTCCAAATTGAAAATGTCCTTGAACACTTTTTGCACCGCTGTGATGTGCGTGCCCATGGCGGTTTGACCGCCCAACTGGGCTTTCAGGTAAGGGGCAGCGCTCAGGTGATCTGCGTGGGCATGGGTTTCCAAAATCCAAGCCACCTGCAGATCCTGCTTGCGCACAAAGTCAATCACCCGGTCGGCCAAAGCCGTGCTGGTGCGGCCCGACTTGGGGTCATAGTCCAGCACCGAGTCGATGATGGCGCAGGCAGAACCGGCCGATGCATAGACCACATAGCTCACCGTTCCAGTGACAAGATCGAAGAAACCCTCAACCTGAGGCGAAGCGGGCAATGGTGTGGCGAGGCTCAAGACAACAATCCTTGGGGTGAACAAGCGCAATGCTTGCGCTGAAAAATCAAACCTCTTTATATCAGCCGTGACCGATGTCCTGATTGACACGGGTATTCAGGTCCATTTTCTTGTCTAAGATGCTTCTATGCACGCACACCCCCCTCTCCGGCAGCGCCTTTTTTTGATTTTGGAGCTTCAAAGCCAGCAAGAACAAAAAGCCGCGCGGGGTTTTTCTTGGGTGTTGACCCTGATGGTGCTGAGCAACGTGATGGCTGTGATCTTGGAGTCGGTGCCGTCCATGGAGGCGCAATACGGTCGCAGCTTTCAACTGTTTGAGCTGTTTTCGGTGGCCTTCTTCAGCATCGAGTACCTGCTGCGCTTGTGGACCGCCGCCGACAGAAACCCCCAAAAGCACGCCACCGAAGCCCGCCGACGCTTGGCTTATGTTTTCAGTTTTCATGGCTTGGTGGATGTGTTGGCCATACTGCCTTTCTTTTTGCAAGCCTTGTTGCCGGGCCTGGACCTGCGCTTTTTGCGCATCGTCCGTGTCATGCGCATCTTGAAGTTGTCGCATTACTCCACCGCACTCGAGGACCTGATGGCCTCGATCTACGCAGAAAGAGACGCTTTTGTCTCGGCGCTCTACCTCTTGGTCTTGTCCATCCTGATCACCTCCTGCCTGATGTACTTTGCCGAGCACGCTTTACAGCCCGACAAGCTGGGCACCATCCCTGACGCCATGTGGTGGTCCATCGTGACCATCACCACCGTGGGCTATGGCGATGTCACGCCCCTGTCGCCATGGGGCAAAGTGATTGGCGCATTCACCGCTTTGTCAGGGATTTTGACAGCGGCATTGCTGACAGGCATCGTGGCCTCGGCCTTTGCTGCACGGGTACGCACCCACGAACTGGAATTCACCACTGAAGTCGAGGAACTCCTCAAAGACGGCCATGTCGATGCCAAAGAGCAAAGAACCATTGAACATTTGCGCCAAGAGTACAGCCTGACCGAAGACCACGCGCGGGCCATCGTGCGGCAAATCTTGGAAGAAAAGTCTTTGATGGCCCGAAGGGATTAAAGGCCACTCAACCAGCAGGTGCTAGGTCTTGTTGGGTGCTGCGGCAGCAGGTTGACGCAAAGTCCGGCTGAGCAAAATCACCGGAATCAAACCCACCAACACCAAGGCCAATGAGGGCAGCGCCGCTTCACCCAAGCGCTCATCGCGCGCCAACTGGTAAGCCACCACGGCCAATGTGTCGCTGTTGAAGGGGCGCAGCACCATGGTGGCGGGCAACTCCTTCATCACGTCCACAAACACCAGCAAGGCGGCGGCGATGGTGGTGCGCTGAAGCAGCGGCGCGTGCACGCGGCGCATCAAACCCCAGCCGGTCACGCCCAGCATGCGGGCCGAATCGTCCAGACTGCTGGGGATGCGCGCATAACCGCTTTGCACAGATTGCAGCGCCACCGCACAAAAGCGCACCAGGTAAGCCCACACCAGGCCCAAAGACGTGGCCGTGATCCAGGCGCCCGCAGACGAGGCGGGCCAAACTTGCTGGACCCAACCCAGTGGCAATAGCAAACCCACCACCACCACCGCACCGGGAATGGCATAACCCAGACCCACCAGCTGGATGGCGCCACGGCTGATGCGGTCGGCCCGGCTGCGCACACTGAAGGCCAGCGCCAGCGCCACGCCCACGGCCAACACCGCCGTGATGGCGCCCAGACGCAAACTGGTCCAAGCCCACTGGCCAAAGCGCTCCCAGGGCATCTCGGTCGTCTCGCCCACAAAGGCCCTGAGCATGATGAGCACGGGCAACACAAAGCCCAACAAAACAGGCACGCTGCAGACGGTCCACGCCAGAACGCGGCGCATGCCGTGCAACCGCACAGGCTGCGCCTCGGCCGAGCCCTGACGCGAGCCACGCCCCTGGTGGAAGCGCATGCGCCTTTGGGCGCTTTGCTCCAGTTGCAGCAACACGACCACCACCGCCAACAGCAGCGTGGCCAATTGCGCGGCAGCGATGCGGTTGTCCATGGACAGCCAAGCTTTGTAGATGCCGGCTGTGAAAGTCTGGATGCCGAAATAACTGGACACTCCAAAATCGGCCAAGGTTTCCATGAGGGCCAGCGCCACGCCCGCCGCCACAGCGGGGCGGGCCAGAGGCAAGGCGATCTCGCGAATGCGGCGAGACAGCGGCGCACCCAGCAGCCGCGCCGCCTCCATCAGGCCCGAAGCCCGCTCCACCAAGGCGGTGCGGGCGAGCAAATAGACATACGGGTAAAGCGAGAGTGTGAACACCAGCGCCGCACCCCAGACGCTGCGCACATCGGGCCACAAACGACCCTGCAAACCCAAGGCCTCGCGCAAGGCCACCTGGAGCGGCCCACTGAATTGCAAAAAATCGGTGTAGGCGTAAGCCACCACATAGGCCGGCATGGCCAAGGGCAAAAGCAGCAGCCATTCAAAAACGCCGCGACCCGGAAAATCAAACAACGTGACCAACACCGCCGTGGCCAAACCCAGCACCGTCACCCCCACTGCCACCATCAGGCACAGGCCCAGCGTGGTCAGCGCGTAATCGGGCAGCACGGTGCCCGCCATCTCGCGCAAGATGCTGGCACTCTCGCCGCTCCATTGCAACCACGAGCCGAGCACGGCCAAAACCGGCAAGGCCAAAGCCAGCGCCAGCAGGGCAAAGATCAAGGAGGCAAGGCCCGATAAACGGCGGGCCAAAGTGGTCAGCATAGGCGTGGATTGTAGGAGCGCAGACCAACCTGCCTACAATCCAAGCCATGTTTCTCGAACTGCGCCAACTGGACATCCGCTACCCCGGCAGCACCGCACCCGCTGTGCAAGGTGTGAATCTGAGCCTCAAGGCAGGTGACATTGGTGTCTTGATTGGACCCTCGGGCTGCGGCAAGACCAGTTTGCTCAGGGCCGTCGCCGGTCTGGAGCCGGTTTCGGGGGGTCAAGTGCTGCTGTCTGACCGGGTGGTCAGCGACGCACAACACACCGAACCCGCAGAAAGCCGCCGCATCGGCATGGTGTTCCAGGATTACGCCTTGTTCCCACACATGGACGTGGGACGCAATGTGGGCTTTGGCTTGGCGCACCTGTCCAAGACTGAGCGCCAACACCGCGTGGCCGAGGTGCTGGATTTGGTGGGTCTGAACGGCGCAGACAAACGCTATGCGCACGAATTGTCGGGTGGCCAGCAGCAACGCGTCGCCTTGGCCCGTGCCCTGGCGCCCAAGCCCGACCTGCTGCTGCTGGACGAGCCGTTTTCCAACCTGGACATCGACTTGCGTGAGCGCTTGGCGCAAGAGGTGCGCAACATCCTCAAGTCCGCCCAGGCCACCGCCTTGCTGGTCACACACGACCAACTCGAAGCCTTTGCCATCGGCGATGTGATCGGCGTGATGAGCGAGGGGCAGTTGCACCAGTGGGACGATGCCTACAGCCTCTACCACCGCCCCGCCACCCGTTTTGTGGCTGACTTCATTGGACACGGCGTGTTCACCCCAGCCACTTTGCGCGAGGTGGACGGGCACATTTGGGTGAGCACACCCGTGGGCGAACTCAAGGATGTGGCCGAATGCCCCCTGCCCTGCGTGTTTGAGGACGGCCAATGCGATGTGCTCTTGCGTGCCGACGACATCGTGCACGACGACGACGCACCCGTGAAGGCAGAAATCATCCGCAAAGCCTTTCGTGGGTCCGAGTTTTTGTACACCCTGCGCTTGGCCAGTGGTGACTTGTTGATGGCCCATGTCCCCAGCCACCACGATCACAAATTGGGTGAATGGATCGGCATCCGAGCCGAAGTGGACCACGTGGTGACCTTCAACCGCGCCTGCCCAGTCTCGGACCGAGACCTGTGCCAGATGCCTTGCGCCAAAGCTGAGGCCTGCGAACACACCGACCCCAAATACCAAGCCGTCAAATTCGTTTGAGCCCCGGACGACGGGGTTGGGTATTGGGGGGATGTTGAGCGCCTGCCGCTAAGCAACATCCCGCAGGCGAATCACCTCTTCACGCAAATCACGTGCCCAAATTCGGCGGTCCCGGCCGTTCGCAGCTTGGGGCTGGCCAAAGTGCACCACCGCCTCGATGCGGCTGGACTTCAGGGTTCGCCACATCGATCCGATCAAGGTGTCGTCGCCGATGTAACAAGGCGCAAAGCTGAGCGCGCCGGTTTGGGCATCGGTGAATTTGAGCGACATGGGCTGCACCGGGGCATCGGCCTGGATGGCCGCTTGGATCAGGTTGGCGTGAAAAGGCAACAACTCGCGCCCGTCGCTGGTGGTGCCCTCAGGAAAGACCGCCACCACGTCCCCGTTGCGCATGGCATCGGCCATGTCTTTGACCATGCGCAGCGCATCTTTGCGGCTGGTGCGTTCGATGTAAAGCGTGCCAGCACCCGTGGCCAACATGCCCACCAAGGGCCAACCGCGGATATCGGACTTGGAGACAAAGCGGCAATGCCGAGCCGCATGGATGACCAAAATATCCAGCCAAGAAATGTGGTTGGCCACCATCAGCGTGGGGCCATTCACGACGGGTTGACCCAGCACCCGCAAATGAACGCCCCACAAGGCCAAGAACTGCAGCGCCCAAGCTTGCACTCGCATCTCGCGCTGCTCTGGACTGAGCTGGGGAAAGCGCACGTAAATCGTCCACATGCCCACCAGCACATGCCACAAACCGCGCAGAAATTTCCAAACGGCGAGCAAAGAACCCATGCTGTTGCTGCGCCTCGCGATCAAGCGGCTTCGAAGGCCACTTGGCCGCCCACCACCGTGGCCATCACGCGCCCTGGCAACTCGTAGCCGGAAAACGGCGTGCTCTTGCCTTGGCTGCGCAAGGCGACATCGCCCACGAGCCAATGGCCAGCGGTGGACAACACACACACATCGGCAACGCCCCCCACCGCCAGATGGCCCACCGAGTCTTGCAAGTGGCCCAGCGTGGTGCCCAGCACACGTGCCGGATCGGCCGTGATGCGCGACAGCACATCGGTCACGGGCCGTTGGGCGTCTTGGCCCCACTTCAGGGCCAAGCTCCACAACAATTCCAAACCCGTCGCACCGGGCTCGGCTTCGGCAAATGGCAAGGCTTTGGCATCGGCATCCACGGGCGTGTGGTCCGACACCAGCACGTCCAGCGTGCCATCGGCCAAACCCGCGCGCAGCGCATCGCGGTCGCGCTGCTGACGCAGCACGGGCGTCAGACGCGCGCGGCTGTCAAAGTAGCCCATGTCGGCATCGGTCAGGTGCAGCGAGTTGATGCTCACATCGGCCGTCACCGGCAAGCCCTCGGCCTTGGCCTGGCGCAACAGCTCGACACCTTGGGCACTGCTGATGCGGCACAGGTGAACGCGGGCACGGGTGCTGCGCACCAGCTCGAAAATGGTGTGCAAGGCGATCGTCTCGGCAGCCACCGACACCCCCGACAAGCCCATGCGGGTGGCCAGTGGGCCGCTGGCGGCCACGCCCTTGCCCAGGTGCAGCTCTTGCGGGCGCAGCCAGACGGTGTAGCCAAAGGTGCTGGCGTATTGCAAGGCGCGCTGCAGCACCTGGGTGCTCGAGATCGGCACCTCGGCCTGGCTAAAACCCACACAGCCAGCGGCTGTGAGCTGGCCCATTTCGGTCAGCACATCGCCCTTGAGGCCGACCGTGAGTGCACCCAAAGGCAGCACGCGGGCCAAGTTCAATCTTTCGGCACGGTAACGCAGCATCTCGACCAAGCCGGGTTCATCCAAAACCGGCTGGGTGTCGGGCGGGCACACCAAACTGGTCACACCACCGGCCACGGCAGCGGCCAATTCGCTCTCGAGCATGCCCGCATGTTCTTGCCCGGGCTCGCGCAAACGCGCTGCCAAGTCCACCAAACCCGGGGCCACGATGCAACCCTTGGCGTCGATCACACGGTTGGGCGTGAAGTCGGTCGGCGCCGGGCCCATGGCCACGATGCGCCCGGCCGCAATCGCCACATCGCCTGTTTGGTCAAAGCCGCTGGCGGGATCGATCACGCGGCCGTTTTGGATGAGCAGTTTCATCTTTTGTTCCTTGTCGGCTGGTGTTTACGCGACGTTGCCCGCGACGATGCTCATCACCGCCATGCGCACCGCGATGCCAAAGGTCACCTGCGGCAAGATCACGCTTTGCTGGCCGTCCACCACCGCCGAGTCGATCTCGACCCCGCGGTTGATCGGGCCGGGGTGCATCACGATGGCATCGGGCTTGGCCAGTTGGAGTTTTTCTGGGGTCAGGCCAAAGCTTTGGAAATACTCTTGGCTGGAAGGCAAGAGCGCGCCGCTCATGCGCTCGTTTTGCAGGCGCAGCATGATGACCACGTCACAGCCCTGAATGCCCTCTTCAAGGTTGTTGAAGACGCGCACACCCATCTGGGCCATGTCCGCCGGCACCAAAGTCTTGGGGCCAACCACCCGGACTTCCGCGCAGCCCAAAGTGGTGAGCGCATGGATGTCGGAGCGCGCCACACGCGAGTGCAGCACGTCGCCCACGATGGCCACCGTGAGGTTGGCAAAGTCTTTTTTGTAGTGCCGGATGGTGTACATGTCCAGCAGCGCCTGCGTGGGGTGGGCATGGCGCCCGTCACCCGCGTTGACCACATGCACATGGGGCGCGACGTGTTGCGCAATCAGGTAGGGCGCACCCGATTCGCTGTGGCGCACCACAAAGATGTCGGCGGCCATGGCGCTCAGGTTGGCAATGGTGTCGAGCAGCGACTCGCCCTTGGCTGCAGACGAGCGCGCAATGTCCAGCGTGTAAACGTCGGCCGACAGTCGGGTGGCCGCGATGTCAAAGGTGGTGCGGGTGCGGGTGCTGTTTTCAAAGAACAGGTTGAACACGCTCTTGCCGCGCAAAAGAGGGACCTTTTTCACTTCGCGGTCGCTCACACTGACAAAGCTCGATGCGGTGTCGAGGATGTGCGTGAGGATGTCTTTGGACAGTCCTTCGGTGGAAAGCAGGTGGATCAGCTCGCCGTTTTTGTTGAGTTGGGGGTTGTTGCGTTTGTAAAGCATGGTGTCCTTGTCGGGTTCAGGCCTTGTTTTTCACTTCAAAACTGAACGCCCCAGCCGTGTCGCGGGCCAGCGCCAGCGACTGGGACTCGGGCAGGGCCACGCGGGCCGCGGCAAAGTCGGCCTGCACCGGCAATTGACGCCCGCCGCGATCGACCAGCACCGCCAGCTGCACCCGGGCAGGGCGGCCGTAGTCAAACAATTCATTGAGCACAGCGCGAATGGTGCGGCCGGTGTAGAGCACATCGTCGAGCACCAGAATATCGGCGCCGTCCACCTCAAAAGGCAAATGGGTCTGGCCACCTGCCGACAGGCCACGCTGGGCAAAGTCGTCGCGGTGCATGACCGAAGACACCTGGCCCGACTCGCCGGTCAAGGCCAAATCGCGTTGCAAACGCTCGGCCAACCAAGCCCCTCCGGAGGTGATGCCCACCAGACGGGTGTGGGTGGTGCACAGGCTGCGCACACCGCGCAGCAGCTCCAGGTACAAAGCCTCGGCGTTCAGGGCCAGTGCGCTCATGGGATGTTCCTTAAAAATTGGTCCAGGATGATCGCCGCAGCGGCCGCATCGGCGTCTTTGGCCCCATAAGAATGGGCTTCGGTGGTGGTGTAACGCTCGTCCACTTCATAAACCACCAAGCCAAACCGGCCGCGCAACTGTCGACCGAACTTGCGGGCGCGCAAGGTGTTTTCATGCTCGCCACCGTCGGGGTGGGTGGGCACGCCGATCACCAGCGCGTCGGGCTGCCATTCTTGGATGCGTTGGGCGATGTGTTCAAACCGGGCGTCACCCTCGGCGGCAATGGTGCCTTGCGGCGTGGCCGACTTCATCAGGCGATTGCCCACGGCCACGCCCGTGCGCTTGAGGCCGTAGTCGAAGGCCAGAAAGCTCTGGTGTTGGGCCGGAACGGTGCACTCAGGGACGCCGCTCATGCGTGCCCCGCGTCAGGCGAGAGCATCCAGCTTTTGAGGCCCAGCAGGTCCAAGGCGCGGTCGTAGCGCTCAGCCATGGGCACATCAAAGATCACCTCCACACTCGCAGGCACCGTGAGCCAGGTGTTTTCTCCCAGCTCGGATTCGAGCTGGCCCTCGCCCCAAGATGCATAGCCCAGCGTGACCAACACCCGGCGAGGCCCGGCGCCTGAGGACAAGGCTTCCAGCACATCGCGGGAAGTGGTCATCTCCAGGCCCCCAGGCACACTCAGGGTCGAGGCATACATGGGCCCAGCCTCTTTGTCGGCAGGCGCCATTTGGACAGGGTCGTGCAGCACAAAGCCGCGCTCTGTTTGCACCGGGCCGCCTTGCAAAACCGGGTTTTGCACCAAATCTTCACGGCGCAAAGGCAAGTCCACCTTGTCAAACAAGAGGCGCATGCTGATGTCAGAGGGTTTGTTGATGATCAGGCCCATGGCTCCCCGGGCACTGTGCTCGCACATGTAAATGACGCTGCGGGCAAATGTCTCGTCTTCCAACCCGGGCATGGCGATCAGAAAATGATGCTTGAGGTCGATGGAGGCACAATCGGTCATGCGCCGATTTTAGCGGTCCTGCCCTCGCGGCCCGGACCACGGGTGCATTCCTTGATCCAACCCGGCATACCCTGATGGAAACCCCTTTTTCTTGTGGCCTGGTCTGGCTGCGCCGCGACCTGCGCGTGACCGACAACGCCGCGCTGTCGCAAGCCCTCAAGCATTGCCAACGGGTGCATGTGGTGTTTGTGTTCGACACCGACATTTTGGACGCCCTGCCTCGCGCCGACCGCCGGGTGGAGTTCATCCGAGAGTCATTGGCTGAAGTGGATGCCCTTTTGCGTGACATGGCAGGCGACCCTCAAGCGGGCCTGATCGTGCGCCACGGCGTGGCCAAAGACAAAATCGTCAAGCTGGCCCAGCACCTGCAAGCCCAAGCCGTTTTTGCCAACCACGACGACGAGCCCTTGGCGCTGGCGCGCGACATCCAAGTGCGGGGCCACCTGGCCGACCACGGCATCGTGCTGCACACCTTCAAAGACCATGTGGTGTTTGAACGCAACGAGGTGCTGACCCAAATGGCCAAGCCCTTCAGCGTGTTCACGCCCTACAAAAACGCCTGGCTGAAAAAAGTCACGCCCGAAGACCTGCAAGCTTTCGAAATAGCTCCCCTGGCGGGTCGCCTGGCACCCCGCCCGGATGACCTGGCGCATCCGGTGCCCAGCCTGCAAGACATCGGCTTTGAGCCCACCAACCTGCAGGCGCTGAAAATTCCCACGGGCGAGTCGGGCGCGCAGGCTTTGCTGCAAGACTTTTTGACCCGCATGGACCAGTACGAAGACACGCGCAACTTTCCGGCCGTCAAAGGCCCCAGTTATTTGAGTGTGCATTTGCGCTTTGGCACGGTGTCGATCCGCCAGTTGGCGCGTGAGGCGCACCCGCGCATGCTGGCAGGCAGCGTGGGAGCCAGTGTGTGGCTGTCGGAGTTGATCTGGCGGGACTTTTATGTGCAGGTGCTGCACAACTTTGCCCATGTGGGCCAGGGCAAAAGCTTCAAGCCCGACTACGACGCCATCCGCTGGGAGCACGGCCCACACGCGCACAAGCTGTTTGACGCCTGGTGCGAAGCGCGCACCGGCTACCCGCTGGTGGACGCGGCGATGCGCCAGATCAACCAAACCGGCTACATGCACAACCGCCTGCGCATGGTGGTGGCCAGCTTTTTGGTGAAGGATTTGGGCATCGACTGGCGCTGGGGCGAAAAGTACTTTGCCACCCACTTGAACGACTTTGACCTGTCGGCCAACAACGGCGGCTGGCAGTGGGCCAGTTCCAGCGGCTGTGACGCGCAGCCCTACTTTCGCATCTTCAACCCGATCAGCCAAAGTGAAAAGTTCGACCCCGAGGGCAAGTTCATTCGCCGTTACTTGCCCGAATTGGCCAGTCTGTCCAACAAAGACCTGCATGCCCCATGGTTGGCCAAACCCCTGGAATTGCAAGCGGCGGGGGTGATCATCGGCAAAACCTACCCTGCCCCCATCGTGGACCACGCCCAGGCCCGCGAGAAAACGCTGGCCCGCTATGCGGTGGTCAAGAAAAGCGCAGACTGATCAGATCGCGACCATCTCAAAGTCTTCTTTGCGGGCGGCGCACTCGGGGCATGTCCAGTTCATGGGCACGTCTTCCCATTTGGTGCCTGGCGCAATGCCGTGCTCGGGGTCACCCTCGGCCTCGTCGTAAATCCAGCCGCAAATCAAGCACATCCAAGTTTTGTGTTCCATCACCGTGTCGCATTCAGAGAGTCGAATAGAATGTTTTGATTGTATCGGCCCACCCACCGGCAGCCCGCCAAGCGGACCCGAAGCCCCTGAGATTCGACTTTTGAATGACCGATTCCAGCCCTGAAAACCCCGACATTGAGCAGGTCCTGGCCGAAGAAGAAACGGCCTCTTTGGCCTGTGTGCTTTCTTTCAATGCGAACGATCCCAGCGGCGCTGGCGGCTTGAGCTGCGACGCGGTGGCCATGGCTTCGGTCGGTGCCCACTGCATGCCGATTTGCACCGGCACCTATGTGCGCGACACCAGCAGCATCACCGATTTTTACCCCTTGGATGACGAGGCCGTGCACGACCAAGCGCGCGCCATGGCCGAAGACGTTCCGGTGCAGGTCATCAAGGTGGGCTTCGTCGGCACACCAGAAGCCTTGTCGGTGATTGCCGAGCTGTCCGACGACTACGACGGTGTGCCTTTGGTCGCCTACATGCCCAACCTGTCCTGGTGGGAAGAAGACAAGATCGACGCTTATCTGGACGCCTTTCGCGAACTGCTGTTGCCCCAGACCAGCGTTCTGGTGGGCCACCACAGCACACTGCGCCGCTGGCTGCTGCCCGATTGGAGTGGCGAGCGCAACCCCGGGCCCCGCGACATCGCCAAAGCCGCGGCCGAACTGGGCGTGCCCTACACCCTGGTGACCGGCCTGCCCATGCCCGAGCAACACATTGACAACGTCCTGGCATCGCCCGAAACCGTGCTGGGCCATGAAAAATTTGAGCGCATCGAGGCGGTGTTTGCTGGTGCAGGCGACACGCTCACCGCTGCGTTGGCCGCCTTGCTGGCCACGGGCATGGACCTGCCTGAAGCCACCAGCGAAGCCCTGCATTACCTGGACCGGTGCCTGGACGAAGGCTTTCGGCCCGGCATGGGCCAGGTCATTCCAGACCGGCTTTTTTGGGCGCTGCCCGAAGACGAAGAAACAGACGATGAGGAAGGCCCGGAAGTTCACCCCGGCGCCGATTACTTTGAAGTGCCTTTCAACGAAACCAAACACTGAGACCCCACATGACCGACCGCAACCAAACCCTTTTTGACCGTGCAGCCCAAGTGATCCCAGGTGGCGTCAACTCCCCTGTGCGCGCTTTTCGCGCCGTGGGTGGCACACCGCGCTTTGTGCAGCGCGCACAAGGCGCTTATTTCTGGGACGCCAACGGCCAAAAGTACATCGACTACATCGGCTCTTGGGGTCCGATGATCTTGGGCCATGGCCACCCCGCCGTGCTCGAAGCGGTGCAAAAAGCGGCGCTGGATGGGTTCTCGTTTGGTGCGCCCACCGAACGCGAGATCGAGTTGGCCGAAGAAATCCTGAAACACGTGCCCTCGATGGAAATGGTGCGCCTGGTCAGCTCAGGCACCGAAGCGGGCATGAGCGCTTTGCGCCTGGCACGCGGCGCGACTGGCCGCAGCAAGTTCATCAAGTTTGAAGGTTGTTACCACGGCCACGCCGACGCTTTGTTGGTCAAAGCCGGCTCAGGCCTGGCCACATTTGGCAACCCCACCAGCGCGGGCGTGCCGCCAGAAGTGGTGCGCGACACCTTGGTGCTGGAGTACAACAACATCACGGCGCTGGAAGAAGCATTTGCCCTGCACGGCAAGGAACTGGCCTGCGTGATGATCGAGCCCATTGCGGGCAACATGAACTTTGTTCGCGCCAGCGTGCCTTTCATGAAGCGTTGCCGCGAGCTGTGCACCGAATACGGCGCACTGCTGGTATTTGACGAAGTGATGTCGGGGTTCCGTGTGGCCTTGGGCAGCGCACAAAGCGTGTACGCCGGTCTGATCCCCGGCTTCAAGCCCGACATGACGGTGCTGGGCAAAGTGATTGGCGGCGGCATGCCACTGGCCGCATTTGGTGGCCCGCGCGAGATCATGCGCCAACTGGCTCCCACCGGCCCGGTCTACCAAGCGGGTACGCTCAGCGGCAACCCGGTGGCCACAGCCTGCGGCCTGACCACGCTGCGCGAGATCGCCAAACCCGGCTTTTTTGACGCTCTGGGTGCACGCACCCAAAGCTTGGTCGATGGGCTGACGGGCGCAGCCGTTGCGGCGGGCGTGCCTTTTGCGGGCGATTGCCAAGGCGGTATGTTCGGCTTTTTCTTGCTGCCCGAGCTGCCACAAAACTACGCCAAAGTGATGACCAGCGACAGCCCCAAGTTCAACAAGCTGTTTCACGGTTTGTTGGACGGCGGCGTCTACATTGCCCCCGCTTTGTACGAAGCCGGTTTTGTGAGCGCCGCGCACACCGAAGCCGACATTGCCGAGACGGTGCGGGTCGCAGCCGACGTGTTCAAGTCGCTCTGAGCCCCCACTTGGTGACAGCATGAAGCGCCTGGCCTGCCTGCTTTGCGCCAGCACGGCCGCTCTGACGGTCCACGCCGAGTTCGATGCCAGCCGCCTGTGGGTCAATGCTGGGTTTTACTCGGCCCACTTTGATACCCATAAAGGCTTGCGCAACGCCAACCCCGGCATCGGCCTGGAGTACCGCCTCGACCCCACTTGGTCAGCCACCGCCGGGCGCTTTCGCAACAGCGACAACGCCGACTCCAGCTATGTGGGGGTCTATTACCAACCGTGGACTTATGGCGGGGTCAAATGGGGTGGGGTGATCGGTGCCTTCAATGGCTACCCGAATGCGTTCAGCGGCGGCTGGTTCCCGGCGGTCATACCCACCGCCACCTTGGAAAGCGGCCACTGGGGTTTGAATGTGGCGCTGGTTCCACCGATCAAAGACCGCCTGTACGGTGCGGTGAGCTTTCAGCTCAAGTACAGGTTTCGCGCTGACTGAGGCTGGCGAGCCTTCCGCCGACACTAGGCCGGATCGGACCCCGACGCCATCGGCACAAAGCTGGCCCGCGCCTCGGTGTCCAGTTGGGTGTTGAGCATCAACAACAGGCCCATGAACTGCTCACGCTGGGCGGCGTCGAACGGACTCAACAAGGTTTCATAGGCTTGCTGAACTGGCTGACTCGCTAGGCGCAGTAGCTCTTTGCCCTCGGGTGTCAGGCGCACGGCCATCTGCCTGCGGTTGTCGGGCGACACGGCGCGTTGGCAAAAGCCCCGGTCTTCCAGTCCCTTGATCACCCGCAGCACGGTGACTTTGTCAAAAGCCAATGCCCGCGCCAAACTCGATTGGTCAATGCCCGGATGGTCTTGCATCACGCGCAAAACGCCGTATTGCGCTGGCGTCAAGCCCAAGTCGGCGCAGGCCCTCTCAAAAATCGAGGCCGAGATTTGGTGCGCTCTGCGCAGCAAAAATCCCGGGCGTTGGTAAAGATCGTGTGTGGCCATGAGGCAGGGATTCTATGGATGAGCGGCATCTACCGGTTCGACAATAATCGTTGGCATACTAACGCATGGAGAGCCTGCCAATGAACCCGTCACGCCGACACGTCTCAGCCCTTTTGGGCGCTGGTCTTTGCATGGGGGTCGCTTCCCCTTTGGCTTGGGCCCAAAGCGCTGCCAACCCAGGCCCGCTCAAACTGATCGTGCCTTTCACACCCGGCACCGGCATTGACCTGATCGCACGCACCTTGGGGCCCAAACTGTCGCAACGCCTGAACCGCCCTGTCGTGGTCGAGAACCGTGTGGGCGCTTCGGGCAACATCGGCACCGAGGCGGTGGTGCGCTCTGCCCCAGATGGTTCCACCTTGTTGGTGAGCGTCAACACGCTGGTGATGAACCGCGCCCTCTACCCGGGTTTGACTTTCGATCCCGTCAAGGACCTTGCCGCGGTATCGCAAACCAGCTGGGGACAACTCTTGCTGGTGACCCCCGCGCAATCGGGCTACAAAACCGCTGGAGAGTTTGTCGCCGCGCTGCGCAAACAGCCAGGTCGGCTCAATTACGCATCACCTGGTGTGGGCACGCCCCATCACCTGTCGATGGAATTGTTCAAAAGCACGGCCCAGGTTTTCTTGACCCACATTCCCTATCGCGGCACCGGCCCGGCCGTGACCGACTTGCTCGGTGGCCAAGTCGACGCCATGTTCTTGCCTATCCATGTGGCCTTGCCACACATTCGCTCGGGTCGTCTGACGGCTTTGGGCATCGGCAGCGACAAACGCCATGCCTTGCTGCCCGACCTGCCCACCTTGGCAGAAGCCAAAGCGGGCAACGTCAACGTGGACATGTGGTTTGGCATGTTTGCCCCCAAAGGCACACCGGCCGAGATCGTCAACCTCTACAACCGCGAAATCAACCTGCTGCTCAGCAGCGACGATGTCAAAAAGGCTTTTGTCTCTCAGGGCATGGACCCGAGCGGCAGCACACCTCAAGCCTTTGCGCAACTGGTTGAACGCGATGCCGAACGTTGGGCGCGCTTGATCAAAGACCAAGGCATCAAGGCCGACTGATTCAGCTGGCAGGAGCGGCTGGGCTGCATCGGCCCAGCCGGTTCAACCTGCTTGGCTCATCAGGTCAACATTCATAGGGTCGTAGGGGTACAACCAGTTGTTGCGTGACGCGGCAATGTTACGGTCTTTGAAGGCTTGCTTCATTTGCTGCGCATCGGCGATGTGGTACAGGTCGCCCATCTCAGTGGACTCTCGCACCACGCGTGCAGCGCGGGGTGCACGGTGGTTTTGAAAGGCCTGCAAAGCCTCTGCCATGGGCATGTCGAGCGCCAAGGCCCGGCTCAGCACCGCCGCGTCTTCGATCGCCATGGCTGCACCCTGTGCCATGTAGGGCAAGGTGGGGTGCACCGCATCGCCCAGCAAAGCCACACGGTCTGTGCACCAGTTCATCACCGGCTTGCGGTTGTTCAAGGCCCAGCGGAAGCATTGGTCACGGTCCACGTTGTCAATCGCCGCCCGCACGATCGGGTGCCAGCCGGCATAGTCTTGGTCCAACTCTTCCCATGGCTGGCGCGAGGTCCAGGATTCTTCTTCCCCGGGCCGCTCGACGCAACCCACAAAATTGCGGGCGCAATGCGCTCGATGGGGATGGCCAGACGCCAAGCCACCTGCCCAGTGAACACCGGAGGATCGGCATCCACCACATGCTTGCGCACCACCGACTTGATGCCGTCCGAACCCACCACCAAATTCGCCCTGACCTGGCGACCGTCCTCGAACACGATCGAGGCGCTGTGCTCGTCTTCCAGCACTTCGATCGCCCTGTAGCCCAACTGCAAAGCCTGCGGGTCCAGTTGCTCGACCACTTCAAGCAAGGCAGCGTGCAGGTCAACCCGGTGGATTTGGTAATAAGGATGTCCATGTCTTTGGGCATGGTCTTCGCCCAACTTGATCTCGTGCAGCAGCTCGCCCGAGTCAAAGCGTCGGAACTCAAACGCAGTGGGTTTGACGGCTTGGGCTTCGAGGCGGTCTTTCAGGCCCAGGTGGTAAAGGACTTTGACCGCGTTGGCACTCATTTGCACGGCAGCGCCGATTTCACCCACATGACGGGCCTGTTCGTAAATGCGCACGCGGTGCCCATCGCGCAACAAACAAGCCGCGGCTGTCAAGCCGCCGATCCCCCCGCCGACCAGTGCGATGTCCATGGTTTGACTCCTGATTTACATCGTTAGCATGCTACCAGAAGCCCAACATCCCCGATCGCACCACGGCCTCAGAGAATGGCGCCTCTTAGCTCAACACCAAACAACGCGCCAGCCCGAAGCGCTCAAAGTCGCGGTCGAAAGTGACCATGCGCCTGCACAGATCTGACCCAGTAAAACAGCGATAATTCGCCCCTGCACTCACGTCCGGTCCGGGCGATTGCCCCGCCAACCAGAGCCTCCATGAAAAAGAACTATCCCCTGCAAGCCGAAGGCAAGCACCCCGACCGTGTGCTCGAAGCCGTCAAGCACGACATCCGCAAATATTTCAAGCGCGAGCGCAATCGGGACGTGCCCAAGGGCGTGGATTTTTGGGACTTTGACTGCAAAGTGGGCCTGAGCGCCGAAACCGCCCAAGTGGTGCGCGTCAGCGGTGTGATCGAAGCCGTAGACGCCGCTGCCAAAACCGGGGCCACCTCGGTGTATGTGGAGATTTTGAGCAAGCACGGGGTGCGGGTGCTCAAGGCGCAAGACGACTACGAAGAGCCTCAGCAAGACGCTCAATATTGAATAAAAAGTAGTTATTTTGGGGTCTATGATATGAATCATGGACCCCACAAATACAACAGACCCGCGCACCGAGCAATTCATCCAGCGCTGGCATCAAGCGGCTGGCAGCGAACTGGCTACCGCTCAAAGTTTCGTCATCGAACTGTGTGAGTTGTTGGGGGTCGAACGGCCCCACGCCACGGCCGATCAAGACTACATGTTTGAGCGCCCGCTCAAAGAGGGGCACAGCGACGGCAGCGAAAGTGACCGCCGCGTGGACTGCTACAAACGCGGCCACTTCATTCTCGAAGCCAAAAAAGTCAACACCGGCAACCACACCAAAAGCTACAGCCACACCCTGATGGGCGCACACGCCCAAGCGCAAAACTACGCCCGCGCTTTGCCAGCCGCCGAAGGACGCCCGCCCATCATCTTGGTGGTCGATGTGGGCCAAGTCATCCAACTGTTCGCCGAGTTCAGCCGCACGGGTGGCAACTACATCCCATATCCCGATCCACGCAGTTACCAGATCAAACTTCAAGACCTGCGCGACCACAAAATCCGCCAACGTCTGCACCTGATCTGGACCGACCCCATGGCGCTGGACCCCAGCCGCACCAACGCCAAAGTCACCCGGCAAGTGGCCAGCGTGCTGGCCAGCGTGGCCAAAAGCCTGGAAGCCGACGGCCACCCGCCGCACCAAGTGGGCGCCTTCCTCACGCGCTGCCTGTTCAGCATGTTTGCCGAAGACGTAGGCCTTCTGCCCGCCAGCGAAAAAGGTGAAGGCAAAGGTGCCTTCACTGAACTGCTGCAAACCCACCGCCAGCAGCCACCCACTTTGCAGCGCATGCTGCAAGCCCTGTGGGCCGACATGGACCGGGGCGGCTTCAGCGCCGCACTGGCCCGCGAAGTGCTCAAGTTCAATGGCAAACTGTTCAAAGCCTCTCAATCCGAAGGTTACGCCCTGCCCCTGCACCGCAGCCAAATCGACAGCCTGCTTGAAACCGCGAAAGCCAATTGGACCGAGGTGGAGCCCGCGATCTTTGGCACCCTGCTCGAACGCGCCCTGGACCCGGACGAACGCCACGCCCTGGGTGCGCACTTCACACCCCGCGCCTATGTGGACCGGCTGGTCGTCCCCACCGTCATCGACCCGCTGCGTGCCGAATGGAGCGATACACAAGCCGCCACCCTTGTTCTGATGGGCGAGCACGACGCCCTGAACGCCGAGGCCGACCAACTGACGGACGGATTGGCCCAGCAACAAAAGACCGAACGCCGAGGCAAAGCCAAAGCCCAAAACGAGTTGGATGCCATCGACAAACTGCGGGCCAGCGCCCGCGCCAAAAGGCGCGAAGCCATCCAGACCGTCAAAGCATTTCACCACCGTCTGTGCACCGTGCGCGTGCTCGACCCGGCATGCGGCAGTGGCAATTTTTTGTACGTGACGCTGGAACACCTCAAACGCTTGGAAGGCGAAGTGCTCAACCAGCTGGAGGCGCTGGACAACAGCCAAAACAGCCTGAATCTGGAAGGTGAAACTGTCAGCCTGCAACAACTGCTGGGCATCGAGATCAACAGCCGCGCCGCCGCGCTGGCCGAGCTGGTGCTGTGGATCGGCTACCTGCAGTGGCAAGCCCGCACCGTGGGCGTGGGCAACATCGCCGAGCCGGTGGTGCACGACTACGGCAACATCCAAAACCGCGACGCTGTGCTGGCCTACGACAGCACCGAACCGCTGAAAGATGGAGCCGGGCAAATCGTCACCCGCTGGGACAGCAAGACCTTTAAGCCGCACCCCGTGACCGGGCTGAACGTGCCCGACGAATCAGCACAGGTGGTGCAGATGCGTTACATCAAGCCGCGCAAGGCGCAGTGGCCCCGGGTGCATTTCATTGTGGGCAACCCGCCCTTCATTGGGGCCAGCACCATGCGCGCCGCCTTGGGTGACGGTTATGTGGACGCGTTGCGCAGCAGCTGGCCCGAAGTGCCCGAAAGCGCCGACTTGGTCATGTACTGGTGGCACCAAGCCGCACAGACCGTGAGTGCGGACCAAGCTCAGCGCTTTGGCTTCATCACCACCAACAGCATCAAACAAACCTTCAACCGCCGCGTGATGCAGGCCGCGTTGGACAAGCCAGAAAAGCCTCTGTCACTGATCTTTGCCGTGGCCGACCACCCTTGGGTGGACGGAGCCAACGGCGCAGCCGTGCGCATCGCCATGACCGCCGCGCAAGCGGGCGAGCACACCGGCCGCTTGCTCACGGTGCAAAACGAAACCCCACAAGACGATGGCGAAGTGGCCGTGACCCTGAGCGAAGCCCAAGGCCTGCTGCACGCGGACTTGCGCATTGGGGCCAATGTGGCAGCGGCCAAACCGTTGCAGGCCAACTTAGGACTGAGCAACCGGGGCGTTCAGTTGTTTGGCGCAGGCTTCATCGTCACCCGAGCAGAGGCTGTGCAACTGGGCCTGGGCACGGTGCCCGGGCTTGAAAAACACATTCGCGAATACCGCAACGGCCGCGACCTGACGGCTAGCCCTCGCAATGTGATGGTGATTGACATGTTTGGGCTGAGTGCCGAAGAGTTGCGGCAGAAGTATCCGGCTGCTTATCAGTGGTTGCTGGAAAAGGTGAAGCCTGAGCGCGACCAGAACAACCGTGCGACATACCGAGATAACTGGTGGTTTTTTGGTGAGCCCCGGAAAGTTCTACGTCACCAACTTCAGGGCCTGCCGCGCTACATCGCCACGGTAGAAACCACCAAACACCGCGTCTTTCAATTCCTCCACGACACCGTTCTGCCCGACAACAAGCTGGTGGCCATTGCACTTCAGGACGCGTATCAACTGGGCGTGTTGTCCAGCAGTCTGCACACGCCATGGGCGCTGTCTGCAGGCAGCTGGCTAGGCGTAGGCAATGACCCGGTTTATGTCAAAACCCGCTGCTTTGAAACCTTCCCCTTCCCCGCCGAAGTCACTGGCCTCACGCACGCGCTGTCCGAGCGCATCCGCCATCTGGCCGAGCAGCTCGACGCACACCGCAAAACCCAGCAAGCCGCGCACCCCGACCTGACGCTCACCGGCATGTACAACGTGCTGGAAAAACTGCGCAGCGGCGAAGCCCTGAGTGCCAAAGACAAAACCATGCACCAGCAAGGCTTGGTGAGCGTGCTGCGCACCCTGCACGACGAACTCGACGCCGCCGTGCTGGCGGCCTACGGCTGGCAAGACCTCGGCCCCGTGCCACAAAAAGACGAAGCAGCCCGCGCCGCATGGACCGACGCCCTGCTGCAACGCCTGGTGGACCTGAACACCCGCCGCGCCGCCGAAGAAGCCACCGGCACCGTGCGCTGGCTGCGCCCCGAATACCAAAACCCGCCCAAGCCCGTCCAAACCGCCACCCACGAACAAACCACCATGGACCTGCCTGGCGCAGAGATGCCCGACAGCACAGAAGACGACGAAGCCCCGACCAGCGCCACCAAGCCTGTCACCCAACAAGCCTGGCCCGCCACCCTGCCCGAACAGATCAAAGCTGTCGCCGACATCCTCAGCGCCGCACCCTCAGCACTCGACCTGGACGCCATCGCCGCCCACTTCAAAGGCCGAGGCCGCTGGCGCGAGCGCCTGCCGATGATTCTGGACACGCTGGTGGCAATTGGGCGGGTACGAACCGTAGGCAAGGGAGGTTGGGCAAATGTCTAAAGTCACGAGCAGACCCAAGAGGCTTTACAAGTACGAAGCTTTCTCCGAGAGAAGCCTGCAAAACCTCAAAGCGCAGGTGATCTTCTTTGGTTCACCCAAAAACTTCAATGACCCCTACGATTGCGCACTCACACCGGTCATCACACCACCATCTGACGCAGAGGTTGAGTCGATCAGGACAAGCTTCTTGAATCAGCCATTTTCGAAAAAGGCAATTATCGAATTTCGGAGACCCTCCACACAAGATCTTCGCGGGATGTTTTTGCGCTCCAGTAAACTCGTTGTCAAGGATGCACAAGAGAGGTTCGCTGCTCGCGGCATCAGCTGCTTTTCTGAGGTGAATGACGAGTTGCTGATGTGGTCCCACTACGGTGGAAAGTACAAAGGCTTTTGCCTTGAGTTCGACACATCACATCAGCCCTTTGAAAAGATGAGGAAAGTAAATTACTCGAAAAAAATGCCACGCATAGACGTTGCAACTTTGCTAATGAAAGACGATTTTTTTGAACACGTCATGGACCTGTTTTCGACCAAGTCGACTTCTTGGGCTTATGAACGGGAGTGGCGTGTTTTGCATGCCAAAGCGGGCACCTCTTATCACTACCCTGCTGAATGCCTGACGGGCATCTACTTTGGACCAGAAATCAGTTCTGAGGCTCTTGAAATCATCTGCCTTGTTTTGCAGGGTCAAAATCCCTATGTGAGATTCTGGAAAGGTTTCAGAAGCCCGACTGAATTTAAAGTGGAGTTCGAGGAATTCGCTTACACCCCATTTTTGAAAGCAAACTCAGGAATGGTCAATTCGAAGGCATCGCCAACAACAGCCGCTCAATGACCTCACCCAGTCATTGAGCAGCTTCACTCGGCCCCCAAGACCCGCCCCACATCCAACAGTCCAATCACCTGCGCCTTGTCCGACAGTGGCCAGTTGCTCGTCACGGGGGCCACCACATAAGCACGGCTAACTTGCAGATCGGCACAGGCGTTCCAGAAGCCTTTGGTCACGCGGGGGGCGTCTGAGAGCTTGATTTCAAAGCCCAAGCGCTCTTGCCCCGTGTCGACCACGGCGTCGAGTTCGGCCCCGGCGGCGGTTCGGAAGAAATGCAAACTCGCATTGCCACCCGCGACCAAAGGCAACAATGCGGCGATGTGGTTGACCACCAACCCTTCCCACGAAAACCCCGACATGGGATGGCCTTGCAGGTCTTGCGCATTGCCTATGCCAAGCAAGGCGTGCAACAGGCCCGTGTCGCGGAAATACACCTTGGGCGACTTGACCAGACGCTTGCCCAGGTTCACGAAATAGGGCTCGACTCTACGCACGATCAGGGCATCACAAAAGATGTCGAGATAGCGACCGACGGTGATGGGCGAAATGCCACCCATGGCCACGGCCAGCGCCGAAGCGTTGAAAAGCTGCCCATGCTGGTGCGCCAGCATGCGCAAAAACCGCCACAAGGTTTCGCTGGGAATATGGATGCCCAAGCTGGGCAAATCACGCCGAACCACCGATTGCAAGTAGTCGTTGCGCCAACGCAGCGATTGCGCGTCGGTTTTGGCCAGACAACTCAGGGGCATGCCGCCCCGTTGCCAATGCGATTGCAAGGCCACCAACTGCTGCGTATCCTTGTGTGCAGGATCGCTGGTGGCATCGTGATGGGCCTGCAAAGAGGGCTGCAACTCGGACCACAGCAAAGGCGGCAGCTCCAGATAACTGACCCGGCCAGCCAACGATTCGGCAGTTTGCCGGAGCAACACCCCACTGGCCGAACCCAGCAGCAAGAAACGCCCAGGCCGTCGGTCCGCGTCGATTTCTGGGCGCAGTTGCACAAACAAGTCGGGCATGGTCTGCACTTCGTCAATGACCACCAAGTGGTCACGGTGCGCGGCAAAAAAAGCAGCAGGGTTGTCGAGTTTGGCCCGATCAGCGGGCAACTCCAGATCCAGAAACACTGCGCTTTGAGTTTGCGCAGCCACCTGCCGCGCCAGGGTGGACTTGCCCACTTGGCGGACACCCAACAGGACGACGCCCGGGTAAAAGGACATTCGATCCAACAAATCTGCCATGAAGATGCGATCAATCATCCTTGCATTTTGATATATTAAATATCAAAATGCAAGGTAAATTCTAGGCTTTAACTTGATCGATCACAGTGATCGTAGCGCCAAGCATAGCCACTTGGCTGCCAAGCTGAATGACTTAAGACCGGTCTTTTGCAGCCGCCGCCCGCAACTTGTCTTTCTTGCTCAATCGTGAACCTTTGATGCCCCCATTGCCAGGCGAAGGCGGTGGTGGGGTTTCGGTTTGCTCAAAGCCTGGCACTTGCTCCAAAGCGAGTTCCAGACTTTCGCGTTTCTGGATCAGCTGCCAATGCGCGAGCGCTGCGGCCGTGACAAAGCTGACCGCGTCGCCATGCGCACCCGCCCTGCCTGTGCGGCCAATGCGGTGGGTGTAGTCGGTGGCCGAGCGGGGCAGGTCGTAGTTGACCACCACGGGCAGCATGGCGATGTCGATGCCGCGCGAGGCCAGGTCGGTGGTCACCACCACGTCCCAGCGGCCTGCTTTGAATTCGCTCAAGACTTCTTGGCGTGCGCCTTGACTCATTTCGCCATGAAAAGGCGTGGCAAACACCCCCGCTTTGTAGAGCTTGTTCGCCACATGCTCGCAGGCGTAACGCGTGGCCACAAACACCAGCACCTGCTTCCAGCCGTTTTCGGTGATCAGGTGGCGCAGCAAGGCGGTGCGGCTTTTCTCATCCACCGCAATCGCCCGTTGGGTGATGTCGGGCTTGTGTCCTTCAAAGGCCTCCACGGTGATGCGCACCGGATTGCGCAGCAGCTTGGCGGCCAAGGCTTCCACCTCGGGGGCAAAAGTGGCCGAAAACAACAAGGTTTGCCGATGGGCGGGCAGCAGCGCCAGCACGCGCTGCAGCTCATCTGAAAAGCCCAAATCCAGCAGGCGGTCGGCTTCGTCCAGCACCAGATGCTGCACATCGGCCAGGCGCACGGCGTTTTGGTCGACCAAGTCCAGCAAGCGACCGGGGGTGGCGACCACAATGTCGGCACCACCGCGAAGGGCCATCATTTGCGGGTTGACCGACACGCCGCCAAACACGGTGATCACCTTGAGCGACTGCGGCAACTTGTAGGCAAGATTGGCCAACACATCACCCACCTGTACCGCTAGTTCGCGCGTGGGCACCAACACCAGCGTGCGCACCGGGCGACGAAAATTGGTCTGACGCGGCACGGCCAGCACATGCTGCAAGAGCGGCAGCGCAAAGGCCAGTGTTTTGCCCGAACCGGTGGGCGCGGTGGCCCACACGTCGGCCGATTTCAGGACCGCTGGAATGGCCTCGGCTTGAATCGGGGTGGGGGCGTACAAGCCCATGTCGCCCACAGCGCGCAAGAGCGAAGGGGCCAAGCCGAGTTGGTCAAAGTTCAAAACAATCCAATGAATGACGCGAATCAATGGCGAAAATGCCGCACACCCGTGAACACCATCGCCACACCGTGCTCATTCGCTGCGTCGATGACTTCCTGGTCACGCACAGAGCCGCCGGGCTGGGCCACGCAAGTGGCGCCGGCCTGCACGACCACGTCGAGGCCATCGCGGAAGGGGAAAAAGGCGTCGCTGGCGACCACGGTGTTTTGCAGGCTCAACTTAGCGGCTTCGGCCTTGATGCTGGCGATGCGGGCTGAATCGAGGCGGCTCATTTGGCCTGCACCCACGCCCATGGTCATGCCGTTTAGACAGAACACGATGGCATTGGACTTGACGAACTTGGCTACTTTCCAGGCGAACAACAGGTCATGAAGCTCTGCCGGCGTGGGTTGTTTGGCGGTGACGATCTTCATGTCAGCCAGCGCCAACTCGTGGTTGTCGGCGCTTTGCAGCAGCAGACCTGAGCCGACACGCTTGGTCTCCAAAGCATTGCGCACGTTGCCGTAGTGGGCGGGCAAAGCGATTTTCATCAAGCGCACATTCACTTTGCTCTTGAACACTTCCAGTGCTTCGGCGCTGAAGTCGGGGGCCATGAGCACTTCTACAAACTGTTTGCTCACCGCTTCGGCCGCCGCTTTGTCCACCGGGCGGTTGAAAGCAATGATGCCGCCAAAGGCGCTGGTGGGGTCGGTTTGGAAGGCTTTGCTGTAGGCCTCGAGAGCGGTGGCGCCCACGGCCACACCGCAGGGGTTGGCGTGTTTGACGATCACACACGCACAGGTCTCGAAGCTCTTGACGCACTCCCACGCCGCATCGGCATCGGCAATGTTGTTGTAGCTCAGCTCTTTGCCTTGCAGTTGCACGCCCGTGGCCAACGAACCGGCAGCGGGTGCGAGGTCGCGGTACCAAGCAGCTTGCTGGTGGCTGTTTTCGCCGTAGCGCAGGTCTTGCACCTTGACGTATTGCTCGTTGAACTGGCCTGAGAACTGGGCGCGCTTGGGCATGTAGGTTTCGCTCAGCTTCTCGGCTTCAAAGTTCACGCTCGACAAGTAGTTGCTGATCGCGCCGTCGTATTGGCTGATGCGGTTGAACGCGGCCACCGACAAAGCAAAACGCAGCTTGTCACTGAGTTTGCATTGACCTTGAACATGTGTGGCCTTCAACTCGGCGATCACGTCGGCGTATTGGCTGGCGTCGGTGACGATGCCCACGTCTTTCCAGTTTTTGGCGGCCGAGCGCACCATGGCGGGGCCGCCGATGTCGATGTTCTCAATCGCGTCGGCCAGTGTGCAGCCGGGCTTGGCCACAGTGGCTTCAAAAGGGTAGAGGTTGACGATCAGCAAATCAATCGTGTCGATGTTATGAGCCTTCAAAGCGGCCATGTGCTCGGGCGTGTCGCGACGCGCCAGCAAGCCGCCATGCACTTTGGGGTGCAGGGTTTTGACGCGGCCGTCCAGCATTTCGGGGAATCCGGTGACTTCGGCCACTTCGGCCACAGGCAGGCCTTGGTCGGCCAGCAGTTTGGCGGTGCCGCCGGTAGAGATCAGGCCCACGCCCAAGGCGTGGAGTTCTTTGGCCAGTTCAACGATGCCGGTTTTGTCAGAGACAGAGATGAGGGCGCGCATGGGGAAACTTTCTTCAACTTTTATGTCAACAAATCGTGTTCGAGCAATTTCTTGCGCAAGGTATTGCGGTTCAGGCCCAGCCATTCAGCCGCGCGGGACTGGTTTTGGCCCGACTGGCTCATCACCACATCGAGCAGCGGCTTTTCGACCAGCTTGACCAGCATGTCGTACAGGCCTGTGGGCTCGGTGCCGTCAAGGTCGCGAAAATAGGTTTCCAGATTGGCCCGGATGCAGTTTTCAATCGATTGGGGTTCGCTCATAGCGTGGTCTCTAAATCAGTGCAGGCCTTAGGACGCGGAGTCTGGCGCATCGGCAAGCGTTCCATCTGTTCGGCCAGGCCGTCCAGATAAGCCGCCACAGCGGCCAGCTGCCCGGCTGCGGTCTCCAGGGTGTTCATGTGTTCGCGAAAAGCATCGCCACCGGGCAGCGTGCGCACATACCAGCCGATGTGTTTGCGCGCCGAACGAACGCCGGTGTATTCGCCATACAGACCATAGTGGTCCTGCAGGTGCTCCAGCAGTGCGCGGCGCACTTCGGCCACCAACGGGGATGCCAGTTGCTCGCCCGTGGCCAAAAAGTGGCTGATCTCGCGGAAGATCCAGGGACTGCCTTGCGCGGCGCGGCCAATCATAACGGCGTCAGCCCCGGTGAACTTCAGCACATCGCGGGCTTTTTCGGGCGAATCCACATCGCCATTGGCCACCACAGGGATACGCAAGGCGGCTTTGACGCTGGCCACAGTGTCGTATTCGGCCAAACCTTTGTAGCCCTGCTCTCGGGTGCGGCCGTGAACGGTGACCATCTGCACCCCGGCGCTTTCGGCGGCGCGGGCCAGATTCAGGGCATTTTTTTCGGCATCGCACCATCCAGTGCGCATTTTCAGTGTGACGGGCACGCCATGGGGCCAAGCCGCCTCGACCACGGCGCTGATGATCTCCAGCGCCAAAGGCTCGTCTTGCATCAGGGCCGATCCAGCCCATTTGTTGCAGACTTTTTTAGCCGGGCAACCCATGTTGATGTCGATGATTTGTGCGCCCCGGTCGATGTTGTAGCGGGCAGCGTCGGCCATCATCTGCGCTTCAGTGCCTGCAATTTGCACTGCAATCGGGCCGGGTTCACCATCGTGGTTGGCGCGGCGCGAAGTTTTGAGCGAGGCCCACAAATCGGGCCGCGATGTGACCATTTCGCTCACGGCATAGCCCGCGCCAAACTGCCTGCACAGTTGGCGAAACGGTCGGTCCGTGACGCCCGCCATGGGGGCAACGAACACGTTGTTCGGCAACAGGTAAGGGCCAATCTGCATGACGGGTGGACGCTGTGAAATGGGGTTTGCTTAAAAAGAAGGCACGATTGTAGTTGCTTAATATTTCAGCAACTGAAAGACAAATGTGCTAAGCAAAGGGGCTGCTCAAGACTGCCGTCAGCCCGTCCAAAATCCACATTGATGTTGGGCAATGCCCGGTGCGAGGGCCACCGCTACACTCGTTGCATGGAAATTTGGCTCCACCACATCATGCAATGGCTGGCCCTGCCCCAGCACGGTCTGAGCACCGTGTTTGTGGTGGCTTTTTTGTCGGCCACTTTGCTGCCCATGGGCTCTGAGCCCGCGGTGTTTGGTTTGGTCAAACTCAACCTCGACCTTTTTTGGCCCGCCATTTTGGTGGCCACAGCGGGCAACACCTTGGGCGGCATGCTCAGCTGGTGGATGGGCTGGGGCACACGACATGCCGTCAGCCGTTGGCGCGACTCAAGCAGTCACGCCCGGGCACTGGTTTGGTTGGAAAAACTGGGGCCCAAAGCCTGCTTGCTCAGTTGGCTGCCCGTGGTGGGCGACCCTCTGTGTGCCGTAGCCGGTTGGCTGAAACTGCCGTTTTGGCCCTGCACGCTGTACATGGCGATTGGCAAGTTTTTGCGTTATCTGGTGATGACGGCCTTGCTGCTGTGGGTGTTTCCCGGCCAGTTTTAAGGCTGGCCTTACACCCGGCAGCCCAGGACCGCCTCAATCGTGAACGATCTTGCGCTCTTTGATGATTTGCGCAAAACGGCGTGCATCGGCCTTGGTGAGCGCGCCAAATTCGGCGGGTGACGTCGGGGTGGGTTCGGCACCAATGCCTTTGATGGCTTCAACCGCACTGGGCACCATGAGAGCGCGGTTGATTTCGCGGTTCATGCGGTCCACGATGGCCGCTGGTGTGCCCGCAGGCGCCCAGAAACCGTGCGATGTGCCAGCGTCGAAATTCTTGAGCCCCAGCTCATTGAGGGTCGGCGCATCGGGGAACATGGACAAGCGCTGGGGCGATGTGACCGCCAACAAGCGCAGGCGACCTGAGCGCACATGCGAGAAAGCAATGCCCGGGTCCATCAAATAATCCACGTTACCGCCCAGCAAGTCTTGCAGCGCTGCTGCAGAACCGCGGTAAGGGATGTGCAGGGTGAAGATGCCCGCTTGCGACTTGAGCATTTCACCTGCGATGTGGGGGCTGGTGCCGTTGCCGGGCGAGCCGTAGCTCATCTTGCCGGGGTTGCGCTTGGCGTAGGCGACGAATTCGGCATAAGTCTTGTAAGGCGCATCGCTGCGGACCACCAAGAACAATTGCAAACGCGCACCGGCAGCGACCGGAATCAGGTCCTTGTCATGGTCAAAAGGCATCTTGGGCGTGACATAAGGCACGATCGAGGCACCACTGCCCGAGCTGCACAAAAAGGTGTAACCGTCGGGGGCGCTCTTCGCGGCCAAGTCAGAACCAATGATGCCGCCGGCACCGCCACGGTTGTCCACCACAATTTGTTGACCCAAAGCTTGGGACACGGTGTTGGACACGGCACGGGCCACCAAATCGGGCGATCCGCCAGCTGGGAAATTCACAATCATGCGAATGGGTTTGGCACTGGGCCAGGCAGCGGTTTGCGCCTGTGCGGTACCGAAGGCGCCAAGGGCAAGACCCGACACGGCGGCAAGGCCAAGCTGTCGGCGGCGTGGGTCGTGACGGTGGGTCATACAGAAATCTCCGAAATTTTGAAGTGAAAAAAGGCTGAACAATCGAAGCATTCGATTATGAGAAGAAATCAAGTGTTGCGCTACCCGGGAAAACCTTGCCTTGCCTGAAAGGCTGTCCACCACAGCTCAGGCGACCGAATTGTGCAGGGGATATCCCTTGACCGATCGGCTCAAATTGTCCAAAAACATCTGCGCCACGCGTGCTTCGTTGCCATCCGAGTGGCCCGCAGCGTGCGGCGTGATCATGACTTGGGGCATGGCCCATAAAGGGGAGTCTTTCGGCAAGGGTTCGTGCGCAAACACATCCAAAAACGCACCGCCCAATCGCCCGCTTTGCAAAGCCGCCACCAAAGCCGGTTCGTCCACCACCTCGCCACGCGAGACGTTGACCAAATGTGCGCCAGTGGGCAACAAAGCCAGGGCTTGTGCATTGACCAATTGGCGGGTTTTGGAGGTCAAGGGGCAGGCCAAGACCAACCAATCGGTTTGGGGCAACACCTGCTGCCAGTCCGCGAACGTGACCATTTGAAGGCTTGTGTCATCTGACTGGGCAGTGGACTGGGCTAAGGACTTGGCCGGCGCTTGCTGGCGCACGGCCACCACATTCACCCCCAAGGCCTGCAGCAAGCTGCCCAGCTTTTGGCCAATAGGGCCCCAGCCTACGATCGTGGCCGTTTGACCCGGCAAGTCGCGTGGCATGCGCTCGCCCATCATGGGAATCCATTGCCGCTGTTGCTGCTCGGCCCACAACAGCGGAAAGCGCCGAGCCAAGGCCAACAGGCCCGCCAAAGCCACGGTGGCCACCACCTGTGCATTGGCCCCGGACGAGGTACAGACTTGGACACCCTTGGCCATCAGGTCGAGGTAGATCTGGCGGTCAGCACCCGCCGAATGGATGTGCACCCAACGCAAGGCAGGCGACTGGCGCAGCAGGGTGTAGACCTGTTGCAAAGCCGGATGGATTTCGTGCTTGGTCGAGGTGCCTGTGACCTCGCGCGAAATGAAGGCCACATCGGCATCGAAGCGCTGAGCGTCCACTGCTGCTTCTAGCGAGATCAGTTCATAGGGATGCTCACCCACCGCAGCCGAAACCGATGCGCCCATGCGGTCCAGGGACTGCTGGGACATGAGGATGCGCAAAGGTTTGCTCATGGGTGAAGCTCGGTTGCGCGCTAAGTCACTCGGCTTTGGCGCCCGAGTCGCGAACGATGACGCGCCACTTGTCGTGCTCGCGCTGAACAAATTGACCAAACTGGGCAGGCGTACCGCCAGCAGGGTCTGCGCCCTGGGCGATCATTTGCTGCTCGATGGCGGGCACTTGCAAAATCTCGTTGACGGCTTTGTTGACCATGCTGATCACGGCCTCTGGCGTGCCCTTGGGTGCAAAAAAGCCAAACCAAGAACCCGCTTCAAACTGGGGGAAACCTTTTTCAACCACCGTGGGCACCTCGGGCATAGAGCGCGAGCGCTTGAGTGAACTGACCGCAATCGGTTTGAGTTTGCCGGCCGTGATGTGCGTCATGACCGACGGGATGGTGGCAAACATGAACTGGATGCGACCGGCCAACAAGTCTTTCAGCGCATCGGCCCCTTTGTAAGGAATGTGAGTCGCCTCAAAACCCACCCGCTTGGACAGCATGAAACTGGACAAATGGGACGAGGTCCCAATGCCAGTCGAGCCGTAGTTGAGCTTGCCCGGATGGGCTTTGGCGTAGGCGATCAGCTCTTCCATGGTGTTGGCGGGCACCGAGGGGTGGATGACCAACACATTGGGGACATCCGCAATCTGAACAATCGGCACCAGATCGGTCAAAGGGTTGTAGGGCAGCTTGCCGTACAGCGTGGGGTTGACCGCAATGGGGCCAACCGAGTTGACGATCAAGGTGTAACCGTCTGGTGCAGAGCGGACCACCAACTCGGTACCCAAATTGCCACCTGCCCCGGGTTTATTGTCAATGACAAAGGCTTGCTTGAGTTTTTCAGATAACTGCTGCGTGACCGTGCGCGCCAAAATGTCGGTGGTGCCACCCGCCGTGAAGGCCACCACCACTTTGACTGGTTTTTGAGGGTAGGCCTGCGCCTGCGCCCAAGAAGGCATGGCCATGGCCAAGGCGTAAAGACTGGCGACAAACCAAACAGATGGTGAGTTCATGCGGATCTTTCTTTGATGATCAAGAAGCAATGGGTTCAGGTTTTGTAACTCGGGTCCATGCGGTCGAGTTTGCGCAGCAGGGCTGGCCACTCCATCAAGCCGTAAGGCCTGCGCGTGCTGGGCTGGTAGTTGTTCCAGGTTTCTTCCAGCACATCGGGCGCGACTTTGACGAAAGGTGTGTTGCAGGCCATGGCCGCGAGTTGGGCATGGCACGACAGTTCGAGGCGGTGCATCCAATTGAAGGCTTCGCCCACACTGCGCCCCACGGTCAGGGCGCCATGGTTGCGCAAAATGAGTGCCTCGCCCTGCCCCAGGTCTTGCACCAGCGAGGCCTGCTCGGTCAAATCGAGCACCACGCCTTGGTAGTCGTGGTAACCGATCTTGAGAAAGCGCATCGAAGTCTGGGTGATGGGCAACAAACCGCATTCGAGCGAAGACACCGCCATGGAAGCCCAGCTGTGGGTGTGGATGACGCAATCCACCTCGGGGCGCGCTTCATGCACCGCGCTGTGGATCACGTAACCGGCTTTGTTGATGCCGTAGTTCAAATCGCCAAAGTCAGGCTTGGACAGGATGTTGCCATCGTGGTCAATCTTGATGAGGCTCGACGCGGTGATCTCCTCGTACATCATGCCGTAGGCGTTGATGAGAAAGGCACCGTCTTCGCCAGGTACCCGCGCCGAGATGTGGTTGGCCATCATGTCGGACATGCCATAGAGGGCCACCAAGCGGTAGCAAGCCGCCAAATCCACCCGAGCTTGCCACTCTGCAGGGGTGCAGCGCGCTTGCATCGATTCGATTTTCAAAAATCCGTTTTCAACCATGGCAACTCCTTGCGGCTCAGTCCAGTTTCACGTCGGCGCTCTTGACCAAATGGACCCAGAACTTGGCATCTTCGGTCAAAAACGCCGCGAATTGATCGGGTGTGGTGGAGACCGACACATCGGTCCCCTCGCGGGCCAATGCGGCTTTCACAGAGGGCTGGGCCATGGCGCTTTGCGCAGCATCAAAGATGCGTTTCATGACGGCAGGTGGTGTGCCCACTGGAACAAACAAACCATACCAAAACTCGATCGCGTACTCGGGCAGTTTGGCCTCTTGCATGCCGGGTAAACCAGGCACCAATGTCGAGCTGTTGCGGGTGCTGACGGCCAAGCCTTTCAAACGACCCGCTTGGATCATGGGCAAGACCGAAGGCGGGGTGCCGAAGGTCACTTGGGTGTCGCCCGCGATCACCGACTGGATGGCGGGCGCTCCCCCGCGAAACGGAATGTGCACCATGTCCACACCCGTCAATTGGGTGAACAAAGCAGCGCCCAAATGGGGCGCAGAGCCGTTGCCCGAGGTGGCGTAGTTGATCTTGCCGGGCGCTTGCTTGGCCCGCGCGATCAGGTCTTGCACCGAGTTGATGCCGATGTTGGGGTTGACCGCAATCACCAAGGGCGAGGTGGTGACTTTGGTGATGGGCACCAAATCCTTCGGGGTGTAGTTCAGCTTGGGGTTGAGCGCCGGATTGACCGAGATGCTGCTGGGGCTGGCCAACAGAATGCTGTAACCATCGGGCGCGGCCTTGGCCACGTTTTCGGCCGCGATGCTGGAGCCCGCACCAGCGCGGTTTTCCACAATGATGCTCTGCCCAACGGCTTTGCCCATCGCGTCGCTGATGGCGCGGGCCACATAGTCGGCAGCGCCGCCAGGGGCAAAGCCCACCACCAACCGAATGGGTTTGTTGGGATAGGCTGCGCCTTGGGCTTGCACACCCAGGCCGAAGCAAGAAAGGACCAAAGCGGAAATCAGGTTTCTTTTGTTCATGGTGTTGTCTCCTTCGTTTTGAAAAGTCTCGGAAGATGTGCAATCGGCTCAAGCCCCGCTGGTGATGCGCAGCACAATCTTGCCGGTGTGTTGGTTGCTCTCCATGTGTGCTTTGGCTTGGGCCAGTTGGTCAAAGTCAAACACTTGGTCCAGCAAAGGTTGGATGCGCCCATCGGCAAATGCCGGCAAGATTTGCGCTGCAAACTGGGCGATGCCATCGGCCCGCTGCGCGGGTGTGCGGTTTTTATTGGACACGCCATACAGACACAGACGCTTGGCATGCAGGGCCTCCAGGTCAATGGTGGCGTTGAGGGTGTTGTCGACATAGCCCACAAAGCCCAAACGCCCCTGAAACGCCATGCAGCGCATGCTTTCGGCAAAGACACTGCCGCCCACCGTGTTGACCACCAAGTTGGCCCCTTTTTGGTCGGTCGCTTGCAACACGGCCTGGTGAAAATCGGCCGCGCGGGTGCACAGGCCCACGTCCAGACCCAATGGCTTGAGTTGATCAAGCTTGGCTTGTGCGCCCGAGGTGCCGATGACTTTGGCGCCTAACACCTTGGCCATTTGCAAACTGGCCACGCCCACGCCCGAAGACACGCCGTTGATCAGCAGCCATTGATCGGCTTTCAAGTGGCCTTGCAAGACCAAGAGGTCATAGGTCACCAAAAATGTGAGCGGGATGGAGGCGGCTTGCTCCATCGTCAAGTTGTCTGGCACGCGCATGATTTCGCGCACATCCATCAAGGCGTATTCGGAAAAAGCGCCCGGGCAACGGCCCATGACGCGATCGCTTAACCGCCAAGCCCCGGTCTCGCTGCCCAGCTGAACGATTTGCCCTGCCCCTTCCATGCCCGCGGGCTTGCTGCCGCCTTTGCCATGCAGGCCGTGCCCGATGATTAATTCGCCCCGGTTCAGAGCAGCCGCGTGCAGCTTGACCAGCACTTGGCCCGCACCGGGCACAGGCATGTCCACTTCACGCAGTTCCATCTGGCCCTGGCCATTGCTGATGTTCATCCAATACGATTTCATGAGGGACCTCATTCGCCTTTGAAGACGGGCTTGCGTTTTTCCATGAAAGCCTTGCGGCCTTCGGCGTAGTCAGCGCTGTCAAAGCAGCCGCGGATGAGTTGGGTGCACAAGTCCAGGTCCAACTCGGGCGAAGGTTTGAGGATTTCGCGGGTGATCGCCTTGGCCGCTTGAATGGTCAGGGGCGCGTTGGCCGCCAATGCCGAGGTGTACTCGGCCAGCAACTCGGGCAAAGCCTCGGGGGCACAGACCCGCGTGACCAAACCCAGGCTTTGGGCTTCTTGCGCGTTGATTTTGCGGGCCGTGAAAAACAGGTCTTTGGCCGCACCGGGGCCGATCAGGTCCACCAAGTTTTTCATGGCCGAGTAGCGGTAACCCAAACCCAGGCGGGCGGCTGGCACCGAGAACACGGCATCGCTGGCGGCGATGCGCATGTCGCAGCTGATGGCCACGTTGATGCCGCCACCGATGCAAAAGCCGCGAATACAAGCCAGTGTGGGCTTGGGGAAGTTGTAAATGCCCATGAGCGCGGTCTCGGCCATGTGCTCGTAGCGGGTGACCGCCTCACGGGCCGCACGCATGTCCTCGAACTGTGAGATGTCTGCACCAGACACAAAGGCTTTATCGCCCGCACCGGTGAACACCACCAAGCGCACACGCGGGTCGTGTTCGGCCTGGTTCAACAGCACCGGCACGGCCTCCCACATGTCCACCGACAGCGCGTTGTGCCGCGCCACATTGTTGAACTGGATGAACAGCGTGCTGCCGTCCAGCCAGGTGTTGACCCGCTCGGTGGGCGAGGTGTAGACCATATCGGACATTCAAAACACTCCTTTGGACTTCAATGCGGCCAAGGTCTGGTCATCCAGCCCCAACTCGCCCAGAATTTCTACGCTGTGCTCGCCCCGACGCGGTGCGGCGCGGGCGATGGTGCTGGGCGTGCGCTCCAGCTGGACCGGCTGACCCACCAAGCGCTGCGGGCCTTGGTGCACCGACACCACGTCTTTCACCATCTTCAGGTGCTGGACTTGCGGTTCGTTGAACACCTCGTCCATGCTGTTGATCAAGCCACACGCCACACCGCCATCGTTCAAGCGCTCAATCCAATAGGCCCGGTCCTGCTTGGCCAGGCGCTCGTTGATTTCGGCGTTCAGCGCATCACGGTGGACCGAGCGGCTGGGTTTGTCGCAGTAGCGGGGGTCGGTGACCCACTGCGGTGCTTCCAAGATGTCGCAAAAACGCTCCCAAATCTTGGAGCCGAATACCGCGATGTTCATGTAACCATCGCGTGCCTTGTACACCCCGGTGGGGATGCTGGTGGGGTGGAAGTTGCCTGCCTGCGTGGCCACTTCTTCGTCAATCAGCCAGCGCGACGTCTGAAAGTCCATCATGTAAACCATGGATTCGAGCAGCGAAGTGTGCAGCCACTGGCCTTGGCCCGACTTTTCACGCTCGAGCAAGGCCACCAAAATGCCCTGTGCCGCAAAAATGCCCGCACACAAATCGGCGATCGGGATACCCACCCGCATCGGGCCCTGCTCGGCCAAACCAGTGACCGACATCAAGCCGCCCATGCCTTGCGCAATCTGGTCAAAACCCGGCCGTGCGGCCAAGGGTCCAGTTTGGCCAAAACCCGAAATGCTGGCGTAAACCAGCCCTGGGTTGTCTTTCTTCAGGCTCTCGTAATCGATGCCCAAGCGGAACTTCACATCCGGGCGAAAGTTTTCCACCACCACATCGGCCTTGGCGATCAATTGCTTGAGCAGCGCAATGCCTTCGGGCTCTTTCAGGTTGAGGGTGATCGAGCGCTTGTTACGGTGCGTGTACTGGTAGTCCGAGCCCTCTTGCCCGCCCAGCGTGTCGTCGCCACGCATGTGTTCGGGCATTTGCACCTGCACCACATCGGCGCCCCAGTCGGCCAGTTGGCGGCAGGCCGTGGGGCCGGCACGCACCTGGGTCAAGTCGATCACCCGAAAGCGCGACAGCGCAGCGGAGGCGGGTTGGTGCGGCATGGCAATCTCCGAACAATGAAATACGCTGTGGGAACAAGTGCGTGCACTTGCTGAATGGGGTTTAAAGTGTGAACGCCAGCCCCAAAAGTGTCAACACTTAGCCAGAATTGTTGACACATTGGTGACCTGAATCGCGCGATTTGGGCCGTCTTCAGTTAGGATGAAGTCGTGTAGGGCCTCTTTTTAAATGCCGCTTTTTTCAACCCATTGCCAACTTGAGCAGACCTGATCAGCACGCACCATCGCCCATGAACGCCGCCCCTGAAAAACCCGAACAAGGTTTGCCCGTTTTTGTAGCCGAGCAGCTCAAGCATCTCATTTACAGCGGCGAACTCAAGCCCGGTGAGCGCCTGAATGAAGCCGCTTTGGCCTTGCGCATGGGCACCAGCCGGGGCCCTGTGCGTGAAGCCATCCGCATGCTGACGGGTTTGGGCCTGGTCACGGCCGTGCTCAACCGAGGGGTGTTTGTGCGCCAGATGTCGGTGCGCGAAATGCTGGAACTGTACGACCTGCGTGCACTGGTGTTTGGCTTTGCCGCAGAACGCGCCACCGACCACGTGGCCGAAAGCCACAAAGCGCAGTTTGAACAACTGCTGCAGGCCATGGATGTGGCCTGCGAAACCGAAAACGCCAACCTCTATTACGAACTGAACCTGAAGTTCCATGCGCTGGTGCTGCTGTTGGCCAACAACCAACGGGCACAGGCCGCTTACGATGACATCATCAAGGAAATGCACCTGTTCAGGCGCGAGTACTTCAACGCACCGGGCAATATGCGCCAGTCCAACGCCGAGCACCGCACCTTGTACGAAGCCATTGCCAAAGGCGCCAAGGCCAAGGCCAAATCCACCGCTGAGCGCCATGTGCTTAAAGGGCGGGAGCGACTGCTGAGCAACATCGGCGGAACCACCCCGCTGGCGGGGTTGTAATCAGATGCGCAAAACTTGCCCTGTGATGCCACTGAACAAACACCGTTCATATGCCAAGGCGACCCGCTGAGCGCTGACCAGTTCAAAGCCGGGGAATGCAGCGCAAGCTGCTGCAGGCGTACCCTCGACCAAACTGGGGCTCACCACATTCAGTCGCCAGCCCTGAGGCAACTCGGTCGCTGCCGCACGAACCCAACTCTCCAGCGCACCATTGACCATGCTCAGGCCAGCACCGCCCAATACAGGCTCGGTGCTGGTGGTGCCCGAGGTCAAGGTGATCGATCCCCCGGGACGCAAAACTTCTCGAGCAGCCAAGGCAAGATTGACCTGACCCATCAATTTGTCTTGCAAGCCCAAGCCATAAACCGAAGCAGCTAAAGACGCAGGTCTCGCATCAGCCAAGGCGCCAAAGCGTGCGCGGCCAGCAGCTGAAATGACCGCATCGAGTGGCCCTAGGTTGTTCAATGATCTCACCAAAGCATCCGCATCTGACAAGTCCAGCTGAACTTCGTGATCACCTTGGACGGGATCCAAGCTGGCTGAAATGACATCATGGCTGGTCTGCAAAGACCGAAAGACACACCGTCCGACGACGCCAGTGGCACCCACCAACAAAATACGCAGGCGCACGGGTTTCATGATGGGTGCCCTGTATCTTGAGATTTGAGTGGTAACGGGGTTGGAAAAACCTGACCGGCCACCGCCCAGTCATGGTGCTGAACATCATTGAACATCACGTAAACATGTGCCGGATCACACCCACAGATCCGCGCCATGGTCGCAGTCATTTCGGCAGCGAGTTGTTGTTTGGTCTCAGGACTGCGGCCTGCCAGCAGGTCGATTCGGATGATAGGCATCATTTTCCTTTTGGGGTTGAAGGTCGTTTCATGGCCCTGCGCTCAAGCCAAATCAGACAAGCTCTCTGCGGGCAGGGTCCAGCGCATAAGCGTTTGGGCTCAAAGTAGATGGCCTTTTGGCGATCACATCGGCCAACAACTGAGCACTGCCGCAGGCCAAGGTCCAACCATAGGTCCCATGACCTGCATTCAAGTAAAGGCCTTGAATGGGCGTCGCTCCAATGATCGGTGTGCCATCGGGGGTCATAGGTCGCAAACCGGCCCAAAGTTGTCGGCCTTCTTCAGGCATTGGCCCATAAAGAGACACATAGTGATCGACCAATTGTTGACAGCGAGCAGTGTCGATATGCCGGTCATGCCCCACAACTTCAGCCATGCCTGCCAGGCGCAAGCGATGACCCAGGCGAGCGATGGCCAACTTGCTGGTGTCATCGATCACGGCGCCTTGAGCGCCATCACTGTGCGCAAGCGGTACCGTCACGCTGTAACCTTTGACCGGAACGATGGGCACCCGCAAATACGGTCTTAACAGCCGAGCCGTATCGACCCCTGTGGCAAACACAAAGGCATCGGCCTGCCAGCGCTGGGTCTTGGAACGGACCGCACAAAGGCGTTCACCACAGGTATCGAGTTCGAGCGACTCCACCTGGACATTGGGCTCAAAATGCAAGCCCCGCGCTTGGTTCCAAGCCAAGAGCTCCTGAACGAAGCGTTCGCAATCGCCACTGGCATCGTCGCGCACATGCAAGCCTCCAGCGATGCGCACCGATTGAGACAGGCCCGTCTCCATGGCACGCACTTGATCGGGCTCATACCAGTGGGCGTCACAACCGAAGGCCTGCAACTCCTGAAGACGTTTCTCCATAATATTTGCAGAAGGGGCTTGGCGAAAAAGCTGCAACACCCCCGAAGACTGGAAATCAAAGGCCACGCCGGTCTGGGCCACCACATCTTGCAGGCATACCCTGCTGAGCAGGGCGAGCCTGATCAATCGTTGACGGTGTGTTGAGAAATCGGCGGCATTGCAGTGGGACCACAAATCGCGCAACCAACGCAATTGCGACAGACTGCCATCAGGTCGCCAGCGAAACGGAGCTTGGCGGTCGAAAAGCGCCGCCCATGCCTGCTTTGGCAAGCCGGGCATGGCCCAAGGCGCACAAAATGCAGCCGACAAATATCCCCCGTTGGCGTAACTGGTGCCGCTGGCAGCAGCAGGCGATGCCTCCAAAAGCGTGACATCGTGACCCTCCGCACGCAACACATGCGCCGTCGTCACGCCGATCACGCCCGCACCAATGACCACAATTTTCCGAGCATGCATGGGCAAACTTTGAATGACGTTGTGGTGAATAAGCTGAGCCCAAAAAGCTGTTCAGTGCGTCACATCGCGCAACCATTTCAGGCACTCAGCAGATTGGCTCTGCGGCCACACCACCCGGATTTGTGTCTGGTCCGGCCGTTTGATTTCCACCACAATCGACCCTGAGTCCAATGAGCCTAGGCTGGGCTGAATGCCCATCGCACGAAGGCATCTGGACCACAAGCCAGGCGCTTGAGCTGGCTTGGCAGCTGCCGACTTGAATGGCGCGTCACCCGCTTGCAAAGAAGGCTTTGCGGCCGCCTTTGTTGGCGCGCCGCCATGTTTCACTTGGGCGGTTTGGGTTAAAGGGGTTGACAAGCCAGCCTCTGCTACCGGTGGAACGTCCGTTAATTGGGTGGCAAGTTGGACACCAAACTCGTCCCACAAACGATCAGCTTTGGTCTTCATCACAGAAAGACCAAAGTTACCCATGCGGCCCAACAAGTCCACATGCACCTTCATTTGCAATTCGGTGCCACCAGCTGGGCGATCGGTCAAAAATATTTCTGTGGTGTACTTCAGCGAGCTGGCAACAGCCGCATCTTTTCCTAAGCCTTCCGCCTTCAAATAACGCGCTTCGCGTCGCTCCACAATGCGCGTGCGCAACGTGAATCGGGCACTCACAAAAGCGATTTTGACTTTCATCACCGCTTTGTATTCATCGGGATTGAGGACCTCGATTGACTCCATGCCGGGCACACATGCGCCCATGGCTTGAGGGTCCAGCAAAAAGGCCCAGACCCGGCTGGCAGTGGCATCCAAGCTGAGTGACTTGTCAATTTCCATCAGGCATGCTCCTGGCCGCGTCGAGTACCGACTCGACAATTTGGGTGTAACCCGTGCATCGGCATAGATTGCCCGCCAAGGCGGCATGCACGGCTTCTTTATCGGGGCGTGGATTGGACGCCAGCAGAGCGCAGGCCGACATCAACATGCCAGGCGTGCAGTAACCGCACTGCAGGCCTGCACAAGCCATGAAACTGGTTTGCAAGGGGTGCAGGTTTTCAGCGCTGCCCAAACCTTCCACCGTGCGAATCGCGTGGCCGTCGGACATCACGGCCAAACTCAAACAGGACTTGATGGGTTGACCGTCCAACAGCACGGTACACGCACCACATGTACCAGTTTCGCAGCCTCGCTTGGTGCCCGTGAGGTGCAAATCGTCTCGTAAAAAATCAGCCAGTAGTCGACCGGCAGGCACATCAGCAGACACCGATTCGCCGTTGATCTGGAGATGGATGGTGTGCTGGCTCACGGGTCAAGTCCTTGTCAAGTTAAACAGTTGGGCCAAGGTCCGGCGCACTTGCACGCCGACCATTTCGCGTCGGTATGCACCGCTGCCGCGTAAATCATCCAATGGCGCAATGCTGGCCATGGCGGCATTAGCCGCCGCGTCGATGCGTTCCAAGCAGGGTGCATGGCCCAGCAAGCAGTCCTCGGCTGCACCAACACGCTGGGTCACCGCCACAGCCGCACCGATCACGATGCGCGCTTGCACACACACTCCACCTTCAAGTCTGGCCACAACCGCTACGTTGACCATCGGACGGTGTTCTGCTGCCGTGCGCAAGAACCGGTCGTAACGGCCCGTGGAGCCAGGCACCCAAGCTGGCACCACGATGGTTTGCAGCAATTCGTCCGGCTCGATGGCGGTGGTGAAATAGTCCACCAAAAACTCTGCCATAGGCAATTCGCGCACGCCTCTGTGACTGGCCAAAACCACACGGGCATCCAGCGCCAGCAAACAACCCGGTGGATCGGTGGACGGGTCTGCATAGCAAAGATTTCCGCCTAACGTGCCTTGGTTGCGCACTTGCGGGTTGGCCACTCGGGCGGCCATGTCAGACAGCATGGCGCTGTGTTGACGAACGATGGGGCTCGCCGCCACCTCGTTGTGCAAGCTCAAAGCACCCAAGCGTAAGGCCCCTTGTGCATCGACTTCGATGCCGCGCAAAGGCGCAAGCCGAGATAGGCTCACCAAATGCGAGGGCCTGAGCATGCGTTGACGCAGGGCCAGCATCAAGGCTGTCCCGCCTGCCATGAAGCGGGCGCTTTCACCGAGGTCTGCCGCTATCCGGCTGGCTTCTGCCACGCTGGGCGGCTCCAAATAATCCAAATCATGCATGACGGACTCCCGATGCAGCTTGGGTTTTGAGAGCCGCCAGCACTTTTTCGGGTGTGATAGGCAGGTCGACAATCCGTACACCGACAGCGTCAAATACCGCATTGGCAATGGCGGGAGCACCCGGCAAAATCGCCGTTTCACTGGCCCCTTTGGCGCCATAAGGACCATTGGGGTCCATGGACTCCACGATGCCGCTGCGCATTTCGGGCAAGGCATCGATGGTTGGCATGGTGTAATCCGCAAAATCGGTGTTGGCCAAACGCCCACCCTCCAAATGCAGTTGCTCATAAAGGGTCCAGCCAATGGCTTGTGCTGCTGCACCGCTGCTTTGTCCATGAACAGCCATCGGGTTGAGCGCCTTGCCACAGTCATCGGCGACAAAACTTTGCAAAACCTGCACCTGGCCTGTCTCGGTATCCACTTCGACCTCGACCGCCTGCGCAGCAAATGAATAAGCCGGAGCGATGTTGCCCATCAAGCTTTCCTTGTCGAACATCACCGTCTGGGCATCCCAAGTGCCTTTGACCTGCAAGCCCTCACCACCATGCCGCCAAATGTGTTGCCGCACCAACTCGGCCAGTGTGCGGCGTTTTGATGGCTGGTCTTTGACATGCACACCTCCGCCAGCCAACACTAAATCTTGCACGTCAACCCCGAGCAGCGACTCGGCCACCTCCAGCAACTGCACGCGTGCCGCCTGAGCAGCCACGATAGCCGCATTGCCAGAAACGATGGTCACCCGCGAAGCGAGCGAGCCAATGGCATAAGGGGATATGTCGGTGTCAGGCGATGACACATGCACATGCGACAAAGGAATGTCCAACTCGTGGGCCACGATCTGGGCCAACATGGTCATGGCGCCTTGCCCCATGTCCCCCTCGGCGCAATGCACCACCACACGGCCGTCTTCGTTCACTTTCAGAAATACCGTTGAGCCATCCCAATTGCCAATGGTGCGGTTGCCGCTGACGTGCATGGCTGTCGCGACGCCGAAACCACGATGACGAGAACCGGTTTTGGGACGATCCCGCAAATAATCCCAGCCTACAGCTTGGGTGCACTGCGTCAGACACTGCAGCAAACCCGTGCTGCCAATCTTCCAGCCATGGACCGAGGTCTCACCGACACCAATGGCATTCAGGCGGTGGACCGCTACCGGGTCCAAGCCCAGCATATGGGCCATGGTGTCGATGTGGCTGTTGAGCGCAAACAACATTTGCGTGCCACCAAAACCACGAAAAGCCCCATGCGGCGGGTTGTTCGTGTAAACCAGCTTCGCATCACACCGGACATGCTCAAGGCGGTGCATGTTGTCACTGCGCATCGCGCTGACGTGCATGATCTCGGCGCACAGTCCGCTGTATGCGCCGCAATCGGCCACGATATGCACATCCTTTGCAACGATTCGCCCCTCCCGGTCCATGCCCAAGCGCAAGGTGATGCGCTCTGGCAAACTGCTGCAAGCGGCGAGAAAATCTTCCAGGCGATCGTTGACCAATCGAACAGGCGCTTTGACTTTCAGAGCCAACAAGGCCGCCACCAAGGTATTGGCGTCTTCCACAATCTTGCCGCCAAAACCCCCACCGATGGCTGGGGCCATGACCCGAATGCGGGAGACAGGGATTTCCAAAGCGCCAGCCAACCTGGCCCTGGCCAGAAAGACCGATTGGGTCGATGCCCAGACCTGAAGCCGCTCATCCGCATCCAACCATGCCACCGTACCCATGGGCTCCATGTAACCCGGATATTGCGCATGCGTGGTGTAGGTTTGTTCATGCACGCAATGTGCTCTTGCAAAAGCCGCATCGACATCGCCGCGGTGAAATCGAATCTGGTGCGAGACGTTGTTGTCACCGTCGTGCAAGGGCGGCGCTTCGGGGTCCAGCGCCTCTTCTGTGCTCAAAATCGGCACGTCCTCTTGATAGGTCACCCGAATCAAGTCCAATGCATCGCGGGCAATTTTTTCGCTCACAGCTGCAACGGCCGCCACCTCCTCTCCAGCAAAACGCACCCGCCCTTTGGCCAAGATATGACGGTCTTTGTGGGCAATGCCCCACCGCGCCGCCGGGGCATCCTCGCCTGTAACAACGGCCTTAACGCCAGGCAGTGCCAAGGCTGCCGAGGTGTCAATTGCGACGATGCGCGCACTGGGGTAAGGGCTACGCAGCACTTTGCCAAACAGCATGCCTGGCAGCTTGATGTCACCCGTGTAGGTTGCACGCCCGAGCACCTTGGCGCGTGCATTGACCTGCGGCGTATCCCGACCCAATGTCGATTCACTCATGGCGATTTTCCTGAAAGGACGTGAACGCTGATCGATCAGTCTGCTGTGATTTTCAGATCGGAGATGGTCTTAGTGAGACGCACATAGTCATCGGAGTTGACTTTGTAGAGTTGATCGGGTGCACCCCCGGCAGGGCGGGCACCGAAGACGGCCATCTTTTCGATCACATCGGGCATCTTCAAGATCTCATTCATGTGCGCGTTCAAGCTCGCTATCACAGCAGCTGGCGTGCCCTTGGGTGCCATGATGCCGTGCCAAGCACCTTCCTTCACAGACGGATAGCCCTGCTCCGCAACGGTGGCGAGACCCGGAATCAGTTGCGTGCGTTCAGGATCGGTCAAGGCGACGGCCACCAGTTTGCCCGCCGCAATGTGTTGCGCAACAGGACCGTATGTGGTGTATCCCAATTGAATACGGCCTGTCAGCAATTCTGGAATCATCGGACCGATACCCCGGTAAGGGATGTGCTGGGCATTGATGCCCGCCGCACGATTGAGCAATTCAGCGGCAATGTGCATGGGCGAGCCCGCTCCAGGGCTGCCGTAGTTCAGCGGCTTACCGCTTTTGGCCTGTGACACCAAGTCCCTGACGGTCTTGATGCCCGTATCCGGATGGGCCACGACCAGCACCGACTGCCAACCCGTCTGGATCACGGGTTCAAACCCATTGACCGGGTCATAACTCGTAGCGGGGTTCAGGCGCAACAAACCAGGGGCCGTCGTGAAGGGGTTTGGGGTGAACAACAAGGTGTAGCCGTCAGCCTTGGCACGCAAGGCCAGGGTGTTCCCGACCGTGCCGCCAGCGCCAGGTTTGTTGTCGACGACCACGCTTTGTTTGAGGCGAGTGGAGAGTTTTTCTGCGTACAAACGCGCCATCGCATCCGTGTCTCCGCCCGGCGGATAGGACACGATCATGGTGATGGGGCGCTCAGGATAGGCTTGTGCTTGACTGAGGGGGCTTACCACGGTCAATGTGGCTGCTAAAGATGCGAACATCCAAAATCGACGGTTGCGGTTCATTCGGTTCTCCAAGTTAGTGAACTCGTTGTTGAGCTTTTCAACTCTATGTTGCATAAGCTTGGACGGACAGGCATAGTTTCACCCAGTGAAACTTTTACAGGGTTTTTCCTGATGTCTGGTACCCACAGTGTCAAATCCGTCGATGCGCTCAGGCGCGGCTTGATGGTCATGCACGCCATTGAACAATCCTCGGCTGTGACCTTGGCCGAGTTGCATTTGCAAACCGGCATTCCCAAGGCCTCACTGTTGCGAATCCTCAAGACGCTGATCGAGTCGGGTTGGGTCGTTCGAAACGAACTGGAGCGACGCTTCATGCCTGCGGCGTCGCCAGGGGACTCAGGTCCTCATACACATTGGCGCAGCCGCCTTTCAGCTTTAGCCGCTCCCGTTCGGACCACGCTGGAGCGGCGCATTCCTTGGCCCACTGATTTGGCCGTGCGGGACGGCACCAGCATGCTCATCCTGGACGCTCACCGCCCGATCAATGGTCTTGCAGTCAATTACCGGGTCTTGGGCTTTCGACCTTCTATGATGGTTTCATCGCTCGGTCGGTGTTACCTCGCGTTCTGTCCAGACGATGAAAGACGCTCATTGATGGCGCTTTTGGCCAGAACTTCCGCCACTGCACTGGACCGAACTGTGCTGCGCGAAGATGCCGTCCAAAGGCTCATCGCGGCGGGTCGCGCTCAGGGCTATTGTTCTCGCGATCCCTCTGAATTGGGCTCCGAATCACCCGAACGTTTTGGAGCCATAGCGGTTCCTGTTTTTGCAGGTGGCCAACTGTTGGCCAGTTTGAGCTGTGCTTGGTTACCCAAGGTCACAGACGAGCCCAGCATCGTGGCGCAATGCCTGAGTGCATTGCGTGATGCGGCGCAATTGATCGGAGAACGCGCATTGATTTCAAATGTCAGGCCACCAGGATGAAACCAATTTCTGCTTTTTCTAATCTGCAGATTCATACATTTGGCCTGCGTCATCAAAGGCTTTGGGCGGCTGGATTGCGACCTTTTAAGGCGCACAGACCTATGCCCCGGTGTCTTACTCGGATTTCTATTGACCAATGGCCTAAATCGTCAAATAATCCAAAAGACGTTTCAAATTGGAAACATTGTTTTACTAAAGAAACATTATGAGCGTTCTCGGTATCGATGAAATCACATTCGGGGCCCAAGACATCGCCCGCTGTCGCCAATTTTTTCTGGATTGGGGCTTGAACCTGGTTGAAGAAACGCCATGGCGTTTGGTTTATGAATCTCTCAATGGCTGTCGCGTGATCGTGGCCCACTCCGACACACCGGGGTTGCCTGCAGGGATAGAACCGGACCCTACTCTGCGGGAAGTGGTCTGGGGTGTGGCCAACGCTGAGGACATGGCGCAATACGGCACTGCCATGCAACAGTGGCCGGGTTTTGTTCAGGAAAGCGATCGCGTGGGATGCACGGACCCGAGTGGTTTGGCCATCCGCATACAGATCAGCCGAAAAAAAGACATTGCCCTCGATTGCGCACAAGTCAACACTTGGTCCGAGCGGTCTCGTGTTGACCAGGCCAGTCCGGCATACGAGCGTGCTCAGCCCATCGAGGTCGGTCATGTGGTGCTTTTTGTCAAATCGCTGGACGCGGTCACGCAGTTTTACCAAGACGTCTTCGGCTTTGTGATCTCGGACCGCTATCCAGGTCGTGGCCATTTCTTGCGCTGCGCCCCACGCGGTGGCCATCACGACTTGTTCCTGCTGCAATTGCCCGAAGCTCGCAATGGCCTGAACCATGTCGCGTTCACCGTGCGCGATCACCATGAGGTTTTCGGCGGGGGCTTGCACATGTCACGCTGCGGCTGGGACACGGAACTCGGCCCCGGCAGGCACCCCATTTCGTCAGCCATCTTTTGGTACTTCATCAGCCCCGCTGGCGCATTGGTTGAATATTACGCGGACGAGGATGAACTGACCGAAGTCTGGCAGCCACGTGAGTTCACGCCTGGCCCCACCGTGTTTGCCGAATGGGCCATCAAAGGTGGTGTCGATGGTGAAACACGGCGACAAAAAAACGCAGATGCACCCAGTGGCCGATTCATGACCGACAAACCCAAGGCCTGAACGGCTGAGCTTTCACTGTGTAACCCGGAGTACTCTTTCATGGCACACCACCCAACTGCACTTTACAACGAGACACATCAGTCCCGAACCAAGGCCCCCTCCAGTTACGAAAGTTTGCTGGGTGACTCGATCGAACGCGCATTTGGCTCGGGCATCCAAGACCTCGACGCACTGGTCAATTACCTCAACACGACAGGACCATCCGGCCCCAATGGCCAAGCATGGACAGCAGAGTCCTATCAACAAGAGATGGCTCGCTTGGCTGCCTGAAGCGTCACCCAAGGAACACCATGAACACCCACGCTATCAACGTGCAACTGGACCCCGTCGACGCGGCCCTGGAAATCGGTCTGAAAGACCTGTGGTTCCCCGTGTGTCCCTCTGGTTTTGTCAAGGACAGTCCCATTTCCTTGCGCCGTCTGGGTTACAAGATCGTCATTTGGCGAGATGCCACCGGCCAAGTGCATGCTCTCGAAGACCATTGTCCGCACCGGGGGGCACCACTGTCTCTGGGCGTCATTTTGGGTGACCGCATCGCCTGCGCTTACCACGGTGTGGAAGTGCGTCATGACGGCACGGTGATGCGGGTGCCCGGCAGCCCTGGCTGCAAACTGGAAGGCTCTCGCCCCACACGCCGGTTTCACACCACCGAATCGAACGGCGCCATCTTTTTGTTCAACGCCAGCAACCCGGCGCTGGACGAGGCCCCGGCCCTCAGACTGCCCGAACAATTGACCTCGCCAGAATGGTCGTCCTTCCTTTGCTACACCGAGTGGGGGGGTGACTACCGCTACGTGCTGGACAACATCATGGACCCGATGCATGGGGCCTACCTTCATAAACAGTCGCACACCATGGCCGAGGGCGACATGACGGCAGAGTTCCAAATCCGTGACATCGACACTGGTTTCATCTTTGAAAAGAAACACCAACGCGATGTGAACTTTGACTGGACAGAGTGGATGGACACCGACATCCACCTGATGCGCCTGGAGATTCCTTACCCTAAAACCGGCGGGCCTGGCGGCAATTTCTCCATCATTGGCAGTTACACCCCGATCACCAACCGCGTGTCGGCCGTCTTTCACTGGCGCTGCCGCAAGGTCGATGGCTGGCAGCGCGACACTTGGCGTTTCTTGTACAAAAACCGCTTGGAGCAACGTCACTGGAACGTGCTGGAACAAGACCGTGTGGCGGTGGAAAACATGGAGCCCGACGCGAACAAGCGCGAGCACCTGTATGCCCACGACATGGGCATCGTTCGCTTGCGCCGCCATCTGCGCAAGCTGGCCACCGAACAACTGAACAAAGCCAACAGCTGACATGAGCACTTTGAAGGCCTGGGTGCACACCCTGAAATACGAAGCCCAGGACATCATCAGTGTGGAGCTTCGCCCCATGCCGGGCGAGGCCCTGCCTGCATTCGAGGCCGGCGCCCACATCGACCTGCACTTGCCCGGCGGCCTGGTGCGCAGCTACTCTTTGGCCAATGACTGCAGCGAACGCCACCGTTATGTTTTGGGCATCCTCAAAGACAAGTCCAGTCGGGGTGGTTCGCGCGCGGTGCATGAGCAATTGCGCGTGGGCATGGCGCTGACGATCAGCGCACCCCGCAACAACTTCCCTTTGCACGAAGAGGCCGATCATTCGGTGCTGATCGCGGGCGGTATTGGTATCACACCCATCTTGAGCATGGCGCAGCGCTTGCAGGCTTTGGGTCGGTCTTTCGAGGTGATTTATCTCACCCGTTCGCGCCAAACTGCGGCATTCAGTGAAACGCTGAACGCCCTGGCTTGCCCGGTGCATTGGCATTTCGACAACGAAGCTGGCGGCCCCCCTGACTTAAAAGCCTTGTTGGCCCAGCGCAGCCCCAAGGGCAACAGCCATTACTACGCTTGCGGCCCGGCAGTGATGCTCGACGCCTTCGAAAAAACTTGCGCCGAATTGGCTTATGCCAATGCGCACATCGAACGCTTTGCTTCGGTCGAGGTCAAGGCTGCAGACGATGCGCGTCAACAATTCACTGTCGAGCTGCGCAAAAGCCAAAAAACTTTTAAAGTCACGGCGGACACGTCCCTGCACAAACAGCTGCTGGCACTGAAAGTCAGTGTCCCCTTCAGTTGCGAGGAGGGCATTTGTGGCTCATGCGAAACCCGCGTGCTGGAGGGCACTCCCGATCACCGAGACATGGTGCTGAGCGCCTCCGAACAAGCCAGCAACCAAGTCATGATGGTTTGCGTGTCGGGCTGTAAAAGCGAGCGTTTGGTGCTGGACCTCTAAGCAATCAGGCTGAAGCCAGTGGGTACGGACTGGTGTTGGTCTGGCGCAGCATGGCATAGGCCAACTCGGCCATCAGCTGCGAGCGCAGTGCCTGACTGGCCGCGTCGTTCCAAAGGTTGTGCAACTCCAGCGGGTCCGCACGCAAATCACACAGCTCGCCCCAAGGCTGGCCATCGTAAATGCTGAGGCGGTGATCACGGGTGCGCAAGGTCCGCATTCGGATGCGCTGGCCCAAACCGAAATCCAATCGCTGACCTTCCTCCTCAATCAACACACTGGAACGCAGCTCATCGGTTTGTCCTGTCACCAGTGGCAGCAAAGATTGCCCCTGCATGCCATGGGCTGGCTGCACGCCAGCGCGCGCCAGCACCGTGGCGGCGATGTCAATGGTCTGCGCCAAAGCCGAAATCTCTCGAGGGACAGGGGATGCCGATGAACCGGAAGTCGCAGGATCTGACCAAATAAAGGGGACCCGGGTGAGCCCGCCGTAATGCAAGCCGCCTTTGAACATCAACCCGCGGTCACCCAACAAATCGCCGTGATCGCTGGTAAACATGACCACCGTGTTATCGGCCAAGCCCAGCCTGTGCAGCTCGGCCATCACACGACCAATCGCATCGTCAATGCAGGCGATGTTGCCGTAGTTGAGGGCAAGGGCTTCACGCGCCTCCTGATGGGTGACGGCAAATGTGCCGTGACCCGGCTTGAAGTGGTCTGGTCGGTTGGCGCGCTGCGCGTGCAGCCAACGCACAGGCGGCGGTGCATCGGTGAGCTCTGCATCAAAGCTGCTCGGCAAATCGACATCACTGGGTCGGTACATGCCCCAATAACGCCCTGGTGGCGTGAACGGGTGGTGAGGATCGGGGAAAGAGCATTGCAAAAAGAAAGGTCTATCACCCGCTGCAAAGCCCCGAAGCATTTCACAGCTTTGCCGGGCGATGTAATTTGTTGGGTACAGCTCCTCGGGTACCCGAGTGCGCCAAGCTTGACCCAAACGGGTCAATGCCCAGTCAGGCGAAGGCAGCGCGTTGTGTGGACCGATCAGGCCGTCTGCGTCTGGCCATTGCCGACGCAACCAACGCCGCCAATGCCCACTTTGCTGGTCAGCATGGCCAATCGTCAGCGCCACTTGCTCAAAACCGTAATAGGGCAGATCTAACTCAAACGCCTCGTCTTCGTCCCAGTGGCGCGCCACTTCCTGACCATACCGCCCGGGAAACAAAGATTTGGACTCATCCACCAAGCGCTCGGTGGCTTGTGGCCAAAAGGGCGGCACCGAAGTGATGTTCTGCAGATGGCTCTTACCGGCCAAGGCCGTGCGGTAACCCGCATCGCGCAAGGTCTGCACAAAGGTCTTTTCGCCGTGAGACAGTTCGCGGCCATTGAGCTGCAATCCGTGGGCGCTGGGCAAACGCCCTGTCATGAGCGAGGCACGGTTGGGCTGGCAAATCGGCGTGGCCACATGAAAGTCGGTGAAACGACAGCCCCGCGCCGCCAGCGCATCGATGTGGGGCGTGCGCAGCAATGCGTGCCCCGCACAGCCCAAGTGATCGGCTCGGTGCTGGTCGGTGATGAACAGCAAAAAGTTGGGCTGCGCAGACCCGCCCATCAATCGGCTTTGATGTTCAGCTCCTTGGCCAACTGGCCATAGCGCTGGCGATCGGCCCTCATGAAATCGCCCAGAACTTGAGACGATCCACCCAGCACATCCAAGCCTGCCGTCGCCAGTTTTTCACGCACATCTGACATCTTGAGCAGCTCATTGATGTCGGCGTTGATTTTGCTGCGCACTGAATCAGGAGTGCCTGTCGGTGCAAACACACCATACCAAGCATTCACCTCCACGCCGCGCACGCCTTGCTCACCGGCCGTTGGCACCTCGGGCAAAAGCGGTGAGCGATTTTTTTCGGTCAGAGCCAAAGGAACCAGCTTGCCGGATTTGATGTGCGGCAAAGCGCCCCCCAATCCAACAAACAGAAACTTGACTTCACCCCCGAGTGCAGCCATCACCGACGGATTGACCCCTTTGTAGGGCACATGCAGCAAATCCACACCTGCAGCGCGCTTGAGCATCTCCCCAGCAAAGTGCATGGGTGAGCCATTGCCGGCACTGCCATAGGGCATGCCGGCTTGTTTTTTGGCCAGTGCCAAGGCAGATGGCAGATCTTTGACGTTCAATGTAGGGTTGGCCAACAAGGCCATGGGTGTTGTGGCGGGCGCAACGATCGGCATCAGGTCGGTGTGCACATCAATGCCACCACCTGCCCCAGGAGCCAAAACATGCGGTGAGATCACCATGGTGTTGGTGGTCAGCAGCAAGGTATGACCATCTGCAGGCGACTTGGCCACAGCCTGTGCACCCAACAATGCGCCTGAGCCAGGCCGGTTCTCGACGATGACAGGCTTACCCCATTGAGCAGCAAGTTTTTCTGCAAAAACCCGCGCCATCAAATCCGGCCCCCCCCCTGGCGGGAAAGGCACGACCAGACTGACATTTTTGGATGGAAAAGACTGCGCCAAAGCAGGCTGCAGCAAGCCCATCGTGATGCAGGCCAAAGTCACAAGTTGGCGACCCAAGCTCGATTTAAATTGCATACCTTGTCTCCATTTGCTGTTGAAAATCTACGACCAGCTCAGCTCTTCTGGCCAAGTCCTGTGGTCCACGCATCGTACCCATAAACCCCATCGGCATTACCCTGGGTTTTCATCCATTGGTTACCGCGAGAACCGATCTGAATTTCAGCAGTACGCGCCTGTCGGGTTGCTGCGTAACGCTGTAAAGCCGGCGCCACATCATTCAATTGCTGCGCCTGTGCCAGGCAACGCGCCACCACCACACCGTCTTCGATGGACATGCCCGCGCCTTGCGCCATGAAGGGCAACATGGGGTGGCAGGCATCACCCAACAGACTCACACGATCTACCGACCATTGCGGCAGTGGTTCACGCTCATACAAAGCACTTTTGAGCACGCTGTCACAAGCGTCCAGCAGCGCACGTGCATCCGGGTGGTAGTCGCGGTAAAAGCTGCGCAACTCGTTCACATCGCCCGGACTCGTCCAGGATTCTTCATGCCAGGAGTCCTGCCCCGTGGTGGCAAAAATGAAGGTATCCTGACCGCGATTGAGCGGAAAAGTCACGATCTGGCTTTGCGGGTTGGGCCCCCACCATTTGGTAAAAGCTTCGATCTCGGGCACATGCCGCACCTTGTCGGTCGGCACCACGGCGCGAAAAGACACCACCCCGGTAAAGCGGGGTTGCTCTTCGCCAAACAAAGCTGTGCGAACCTTGGAGTGGATGCCATCGGCACCCAACACGACATCATGCGATGCTTGCCCCCCGTCTTCGAACACCAAATTCACACCCGCATCACTTTGGTTCAGGCTGCGCAGACGTTTGGAAAAAACGACGCAATCGGCGGGCACGGCATTGGCCATCACCGCCAGTACATCGGCGCGGTGAATCGTCAGCTGCGGCGCGCCGTAAAGCTGTTCTGCTGTATCGCCCATGGGCAAGCGAGAAGTTTCCAGACCGGTATCCCAATCACGGCTGATGCGAAAAGTCGGGCGTGCACCGCTGGCACGAATGCCTTGCGCCACCGCTTGACCCAAACCATCAAGGGCACGGACTGCGTTAGGCGTGAGGTTGATGTCCGCGCCTACACGCATGAATTGCCCGGCCTGCTCATAGACTGTGACGGCGTGACCCTGGGCACGCAAGGCGATGGCAGCCGTCAGGCCGCCAATGCCAGCACCCACAATGCCAATGTTCATCTGAAACGTCATGTTCAAGTGTCCTGAATAATGAAACCTGTTATCGGCCTACGGCCTGTCAAAAGACGCCGGGGAAGGACCCCCCGTCGAGCAAAATATTCTGACCATTGATGTAACCGGCGTGCACGCTGCACAAATAGGCGCAGGTGTTGCCCAGCTCATCAGGGCGACCAAAGCGGTGTGCCGGGTGCTTGGCCAGTCGAGCCGCGATCGCCTGCTCTGTCGTGATGCCCTGGCGTGCGGCTTGGGCCGCAAAGTTACCTGCCAAACGTGCGGTGTCAAAGGTGCCCGGCAAGAGGTTATTGATCGTCACGCCTTGCGCCACAGTGGTTCGCGCCAGGCCAGCAACAAAACCTGTCAGTCCACTGCGAGCACCATTGGACAAGCCCAGTCCATCGACCGGTGACTTGACCGCGCTGGAGGTGATGTTGACGATGCGCCCAAAACCTCTCGCCATCATGCCGTCCACCGTGGCCTTGATCAGTTCGATGGGCGCCAGCATATTGGCCTCGATCGCACGCACCCAAATGTCACGGTCCCAGTGCCTGAAGTCCCCCGGCGGCGGCCCCCCCGCATTAGTGACCACAATGTCAAAGTCTTGTTGCACCTCAAAAATTTTTGCGCGCCCAGCTTCGGTGGTCACATCAGCGGCCACACACTGAACAGCACCAGCACCCACAAGGCGCAAGCGCTCAGCGGCGGCCAACAGGGGCGCTTCGGTGCGAGCCACAATGAGTACAGCCACCCCTTCACGCACCAAGGCTTGTGCGCAGGCCAAACCCAAGCCAGCACTGGCCCCGCACACCAGTGCTTTTTTTCCGGCAATTCCCAAATCCATGTATCAATTCCTCATTCAGCCACGATGCCGCGGGTTTTGATGATGCTAGCCCACGTCTGGGTTTCGGCTTTGATGTGAGCCGCAAACTCAGCCGGTTTTTGTGTGGCATCGCTCAACCCCTGTGCGCGCAATTGTTCGCGCATGGCTGGCTGGGCCAAGATTTCAGCCGCATCTTTGGCCATTTGTTCGACCAACGCTGGGGTTGTGCCTGCAGGGGCCAAAATCCCATACCAAGACGTGACCACCACCCCGCTCACGCCTTGCTCGGCGAGCGTTGGTATATCAGGAGCGACTGGACTGCGAACACTGTCGGTCAAGCCCAAAACCACCAACTTGCCGCTTTTGATGTGAGGAAGAACTGCAGGTAAATTGCTGAACATTAAAGGAATGGTGCCGCCCAGTAAATCGTTCAGAGCTGGTCCAGTTCCCTTATAGGGCACATGCAGGAAATCTGTATTGGTTTGTAATTTGAACAACTCTCCCGCCAGATGCAGGCCGCTGCCAATGCCAGGGGAAGCATAAGACAAGGCACCCGGTCTGGCCTTGGCTTGGGCGATCATCTCCCTCAGGCTGCCCAGTCTGGACGAGGTTGAAGCCACAAACACATTGGGAGCCTTGGCCAGCATGGTCACAGGTACAAAGTCACGTTCAATGACGAAAGGGAAGTTGGGCATCAAGCTTGGATTGATGGTCAGATTGCCTGCAGGCACCACCAACCATGTCTTGCCATCTGGCTTGGCGCGTTTGACTTTGTCGATGCCCAAATTGCCTGCAGCACCGGGCAAGTTTTCGACCACCACGGTTTGGCCTGTTTTCTTTTGCAAGCCATCGGCCAGGATGCGTGACAACACATCGACCGGGCCTCCTGCCGGAAACGGCGCAACGATGGACATGCGTTCTTGCGCCGCGACCGACAAGGAAGTGGCCAAAGTCACCGACAAGCCAACTTTTCGAAAGAGATTTTTCATGATGCAGCCCAAGGCAATGGTGATGTGTTCATACCCCAGTAAAAACTTTTCTGTGTGGTGTATTCCAAAATACCTTGTCGGCCCTTTTCGCGGCCCGTGCCACTGAGCTTGACCCCGCCAAAGGGGGTGCTGACCGAGAACAACTTGTAGGTGTTGATCCACACCGTGCCCGTGTGCAAAGCGCGACCCATGCGCCAAGCGGCTTTGTAGTCGCGCGTCCAGATGCCCGAAGCCAGACCGTAATCGTTGTCATTGCATTGAGCAATCAAATCGGCCTCATCCGTCCAAGGCAGCAAAGCCAGCACAGGGCCAAAAACTTCCTCGCGGCACAGGCGTGCGGTGTTGTCCAAACCCTCGATCACGGTGGGCAGGTAGTAACTGCCATGGTCGTAGTAACCACCTTTGGGACGGTCTCCGCCACACAAAATACGGCCGCCTTCATCACGACCGATTTGCACATAGCGCTCGACCGAATCGCGATGACCCCGGTTCACCAAAGGCCCCATGTGGGTACTTTCCAACGACGGATCGGCCACACGCAAACCCTTGACTGCATCCAGCAAACGCGACTTGAACTCGTCGTAGACCGAGGCATGCACAAAAGCCCGGGAGCCTGCGATGCAGGACTCGCCTGACGAGCTGAAAATGCCGTAAATCACCCCCGCGACGGCGTGGTCGAGGTCGGCATCGGCGCACACGATAGTGGGCGATTTGCCACCCAGCTCCAGCGATGTCGGCATCAGTTTTTCAGCGGCTAGGCGCTGAATGCCCATGCCGACCGACGTGCCGCCGGTAAATGCAATGCGCTTGACCAGCGGGTGGCGCACCAGCGCATCGCCCACCACCGATCCTTTGCCCGGCAACACACTCACGATGCCGTCCGGCACACCCGCTTGCTGCGCAATGCGGGCCAGCTCGATCGCCATGCGTGGTGTGATCTCGGCCGGTTTGATGACGATGGCGCAACCTGCCGCCAAAGCCGGGGCCATTTTTTGAGCCTCACTGGCAATGGGCGAGTTCCAAGGCGTGATGGCACCGACCACGCCCAAAGGCTCGTGCACACTCATTGTGAGGAAGTCCCCACGCGTGGGCGTGACCGCATCCTCCCAGGTCTCGGCTGCAGCAGCAAAGTACTGGAACGTCCCCGCAGCACTGGCCACCAAGGCGCGGCATTCCTTGATGGGTTTGCCGTTGTCGAGGCGCTGTAATTGCGCCAAAGTTTCCGATTGGTCGCGGATCCCGTTAGCGATCCGATGCAGCATGCCCGCACGCTCATGGGGCATGAGGCGAGCCCACGCGGGCTGCAAGCGTGCTTGCTCGGCCGTCTGAACGGCCTCGTCCACATCGCCCACTGTCGCTGCATGCAGCTGCGCCACAGCCGAGCCATCGTGCGGGTATTCGGTCTCATAGGCAGGCCCAGAGGCATCACGCCAGCGGCCCGCAAGCAAAGTCTGGATTTTTTCAGTCATCAAAGAGGGCTCCGGGTCAGGTGGTCAAGCTGGCCGTGCGGTTGTGCAAAAAACGCACGGCTGACAAGACAGTGAGCGCTGACGTTTTCGGGTTGTCGGGCAAGGGCTTGCCGCGCATGCGCAATTGCATTTCGCCAAAAGCACCCTTGGCCTCGAATTCGTGGATGTTGTCGGTCACACCAGGGTCGGCGAACAAACGCACGCGGGTGCGGTCCAAGCCCAAACCGGCCAACGACAGGGTGGCCGCCACATTGGCGTTTTTAGGATACAAGCGGGCCGCTTCGCGGGCTGTGGCATCCAAGATCACCGTCGGCTCAGTCAAGGCACCCAGATTGAACAGTTGCTCGGCTGGCGTGCCGCGCCAGCCTGCAGGCGGCTTGCGACCAATGTAGGTCACGCTGTCCAGCCCCGCTTGTCGTGCCGCCGAAATCGCATCGATACCGCCTATGGCACCTGCCAACAGGTGCAACTGTGTTCCCCCCTGCTCGGCTGCAGCTTGCAGCTGTTCGGGCAAACCCGGCTCAGACAAAGCGCCAATCGACAACACGGCGCATTCGGTGCCACGCCGCAAAGCCGGCAACACATGCTGGGTCAAGGCCGTGTGGCCTGCACACTCCAAGGCCAAGGGCGTGGCCTCGGGCACTTGGTGCGTCACCGTGACGGCCGAGCCCAACTCGGCCTGCAAGGCCGCCACTTTGCCCTCTGACACCACGATGTGTGTGATGCGCACCCCCGCATGCCCCAGCATGCGTTGGTGAACAGCACGGCCTATGGCGCCAAATCCAATCAAGGTCAGTTCTTGGATTCGCATGGCTCAGTCCGTCTTTTTGGGCGGGCCGGCAAACTTCACAGCAAACGCGCCCCACGCGGCCATGTCCACCTCGACCACCACCGGGCCAGGGGTCGCCAGGGCCTCACGCAAGACGGCATCGGTCTGCATTGGATCGCTCAGTTTGTGATGCGCCACCTGCAAGCTGGCGCAAAACTGTGCAAAGTCGGGGTTGTGCAATTCCACATAGCAATGGCGGCTGTCATAAACAGCGTCCTGAATGTTCTTGATCACGCCATAACGGCTGTCGTTCATCAGCAAGATCAGCATATCGGCGCGCTCTTGCGCCGCGCAGGCCAACTCGCCCACGTTGAGCATGAAGCCCCCGTCACCCGCCATCACCACGGTCTTGCGCCCCAGGGCATGTTCATGGTTGGCCAGCGCCACGCCAATGCCCATGGCCAATCCTTGACCAATGCCGCCGCCCAAGGCGTGCACGCCCGCACGTGGGTGGTCCAGCACGGGTGCGCGGTTGCCCCACATGGTGTTGGACAAGGTGATGTCACGCACCCACCACAGGGCTTTTCCGGTCGCTGCTTGCAAGCTGTTTTTCAGCTTGACGTAAGGCCCCAAGGTGCTGTCCACCAAAGCCTCGGCTTGACGACGGGTATTTTTCAGATCGCTCAAAAATAACGGGTCGGTTTGCATTCGACCCTCCAGCGCATCGGCCAATGCGTCCAGGGTCAAGGCGGCATCGCCTTGCACAAAAAACTCACTGTCGTAGGCACGGTTCTGGCTGAGTGCGTTGGCGTCAATGCGAAATCTGTGTGCAGGCAGTTGCAGTTTGTAGGTCAGCGTTTCGTTGCTGCGCAAACGCGATCCCACCACCAACAGCGCGTCGACCGTTTGGTAGAAAGCCTCGCTGGGTTTTTGCAGGTTGTACGAACCCAGACTGGACGGGTGGTCTTCGGGCAACACGCCTCGGCCTTGCACCGAAGTGACCACCCCCCAGCCCATCGCCACCAGGCGTTGCACAGCAGGCCCGGCACCACGGGCACCGCCACCGAGCCACAACAAGGGCCGCTTTTTAGAGACCAACAGATCGGCCAAGGTCTGCACAGCGCCGGGCGCGGGCACCAGCGGTGCGACCGGCAAAGGCATCAAATCGGCCGGCAAAGGCAAGCGCATGGCCTGCACATCGATGGGGATCTCAATACTGACGGGGCCACAGGGCGGCGTGAAAGCCAAGCGCACGGCTTCACGCAAAGTGGCCAGCGCAGTTTCAGGATTGCGAATGCGAAAAGCCTCTTTGCCCACGGACTTGAGCATGGCCAGCTGCGCAGGGTGTTCGTGGATGAAGCCCAGATCGCGATCGAGAAACTCCGACTCGATCTGTCCCGTCAGGTGCAGCATGGGCGTGCCCGCGGTGATGGCTTCGACCATGGCCCCCGCCGCGTTGCCACAGCCGGTGCCGGTGCTGGTCACGCACACGCCCAACACGCCACTGACGCGTGCTGCGGCATCGGCCATGTTGCAGGCACCGGCTTCCCCACGTGCCGAGACAAAACGGATCTGTCCACGTGTGTGGAAAGCATCCAGGATCGGCATGTTGTGAATAGAAATCACGCCATAGGCGGTCTTTACCCCACAGGACTCCAAAAATCGGGCGATCAAATCGCCCACGGTGATGGTCATGGAAGGCTTGTTCATGGGGCGGGTTTAAGCTTGGTTTTGTGTTGGGACACGCTGCGTTGCGGCAAGTGGGTCAGGCGTTCTGTCAATTGGGCGGAGGCCAGCTTGACCAAGTCGACCAGAGGCATGAGCGCATCGTCCTCAATCCGCTGCGAGGGCACCGAAATGCTGATGGCCGCAGTCACACGCCCTTGCCCATCGAACACCGGTGCAGCGATGGTGGAGATGCCGGTTTCGTAGCCACCCATGCTGACGCCATAGCCCTTGTGACGGTCCTGATCAATCAAAACCTTCAGATCCTGCAAGTTGGTTGGCGTCTTGGGGGTGTAGGCTGGCAGCGTCTTTTCGGGGTACAAAGCAGCCAAGTCTTTCAAGCTCACGTCCGAGAGCAGCGTTCGGCCAAGCACTGTGGCATGGGCAGGCAAACGGGCGCCTACTTGAATCGAGTGGAACATGGCATTGCCACCCGGAGCCTTGGCGATGAAAACGACATCCCTGGCATCACGCACCACCAAGTGAGCGGAGAAACCGCTTCGATCTCGCAAAGACTCGATCACAGGGCGACCTACTTCCGTCAACTCCATCGAGGCCAGCAATTCAAACCCCAAGCGCAACACACCTAAGCCCAGTTTGTAGCTCACACCATCAGGGCAACGCTCCAAAAATCCGCTTTGCTCCAAAGTGAACAGCATGCGAAACACCGAGGCTCTGGGCAAATCCAAGCGGCGCGAGAGTTCGGCACCACTAAGTTCGCGTTCATCGCGGTTAAATTGCATCAACAACTGCAGGCCGCGTGCCAAGCCTGGCACCGTATAGCGTTCATCGCTGGTGGACTTGTCTGTCATTTGAAAATACCCAAGGCGGGCAAGCCCAGAAGTTGGTTCACTGCATCCGGCGCTTCCAGCGGACAAGCATGGCCCACTGGACCCAAGCTGATGCGTTTGACGGCAGCATCGTGGGCCACTGCATCGCAATTTGCTGGCGGTGTCACCGTGTCGGCTTCGCCACTGGCTACCGAAACAGGACAAGCCACAGTTTGAAGGTCTTGCCCCAAGTGGCCCTGCCCCAACATTTGCACCGCCTGGGCATAGCCTGCCGGGTCAATTTGGGCCATGTTCTCGCGCACGGCCTCTTGCAGCGCTGGGTCGGCAGCGGGCGACAACATGGCCGATGCCCGCGCCAAAGCCATGCCATGAGGGCCAAGTTGCTGCAAATGGCTCAGACGGCCCAGCACCACGCGTTCGCGCTCTGCCAAGGGTGCATCACCGTAACCTCGGGCAGGTGCCAACAAAACCAAACGGCTAACGGCCAGCGGGCGCAAGCGCGTAGCACTGGCGGCCATCAAGGCCCCCAAAGAATGCCCTGCCAGCACCACGGGTTGATTCACATACAAGGCATCCAACCAAGACCACAGGCGCTCGGCGTAGTCTTGCGCGCTGGGGCCATCCATGGGCAAATGCGTGCTGCGGCCATACCCCGGCGCATCCCAAGCCAGCACCCGAATGTCGCTGCGGCCCACTGCTGCGCCCAATTGAAAAGCCCAACTGGCCGAAGCCGAGCCGATGCCATGCAGCAACACGTGCGTGACTTGCGGCGCCATGCCGGCACTGCGGAATTGCACCTTGCCATGCACGGTATCCACAGTGGACCGCACCACGCCCGACAAAGCATCCGATGGGGTGAGGTTCATTTCAGCGCTTGATTTTCGACAAGGGTGAATCGGGCGGATACACCGGCGTGATCGGCTTGGGTGTGCCCAGCATCACGCACATCAAGGCATCTTCATCGCCAATGTTTTGTTCTTCCCGGTACACCCCAGGCGGGACCGAAATCAGGTCCCGCTCGCCCAAGGTCGCTTCCCAGCGTTCTCCGTCTTTTTCGCAAATGACCTTCATGGTCCCGCGCAAAACAAAGAAGATTTCTTCCACGTCGTAATGGATGTGCGATGGCCCAATGCCGCCAGCCGGAATCAACATGGTGGAAAAGGTGAAGTGGGCCGAGGGCACGGTGTTGCCGTCTTTGGCCACCCCCGTCGCGCCAGTGCCCACATAACGCATCTGGGCTCGGCGGTATTTCGGGTCAAAGTCGGCTTGGAACTTCAAAGCATCCCAGTCATAGCGGCGAGTGGACTTGAGCGCCACACGGCTTTGCATCCAATCGGCAAAGGTCTGGCCACTTTGCTGCAGCATGCCCGCCTGAATTTGAAGCTCAGGCGGAATTTGGGCATTGAGCAAGCCGTTTTCATTGAAATGCGGCTGGTTGGCCGCTTCCAAAACTTTTTGAGCGTGTGCGTTCATGATTTTTCCTTGTGTTTAATTCATGACAAAGCCGCCGTTGACCGGCAACAACTGGCCCGTGATGAAGCCACTGCCCTGGGTCAAAAGGAACAAGGCAGCTGCGTTCACGTCCTCTGGCATTTGTGGACGCTGGATGGCGCGCCCGTTCAGGTAATGGTCATGCCGGGCTTGGGGCACGTACTCGGTGGCTTCCACCAAAGTCAGCCCTGGCGCAATCGCGTTCACGGTGATGGCATCACCGCCCATCTCGCGGGCCAAAGACCGGGTCATGGCGATCACGGCGCCTTTGCTCGCGGCATAAGCGAGCAAACGGGGAGCGCCCCACAAGGCCGTGTCCGACGCCAAGTTGACCACCCGCCCCCGACCGCTGGTCGCCAGATGCGGCTTGGCCGCCTGGGTCACCAGCCAGGTGCCGCGCACATTCACGTCCATCACGCGGTCCCACGTGTCGAGCGACAGCTCATCCATGCTCTGACCACCTGAATTGGTGATGGCGGCGTTGTTGATCAGGCCCGTCAAGCCCCCCATGGTCGCGGCGGCCGCATCGACCCCGGAGCGGATGCTGGCCGGGTCCAGCAAATCCAATGGCACGTAAGCGGCCAGTGGACCAAGCTCAGCCGCCAGCGCTTGGCCCCGTTCGTGCAAAACATCGCTGATGGTCACTTGTGCACCTGCGGCCACCAAAGCCCGGGCAAAGCTCTCGCCCAAACCCCGGGCCGAGCCGGTGATCAGCACTTTGCTGCCCTGAAGATTGATTTCTTGCATTGTTGATGTTCTTTCAGGTGCCACTGCGTTGGGCGTTCACCAGGTAATGCAAGACCCTGTTTTCAGCCAGCACCACCGCGTAATAAGCCAGGATGCCGATCACCGTGAGCGCTCCGATCACCACAAACACCCCCGCTGTGTTGCCTTGCCCCTCAAAAAAGACCAGCAAGAAGCCCAGCCCCATGTTGCCGCCAACCAACTCACCCACCACGACCCCGATCACCGCCAAAGTGCTGGCAATGCGCAAGCCCGAAAACAAGGGGGGCAAAGTGGTCGGGAACTCGACCATGCGAAACACCTGAAAGCGCGTGGCCGAAAAGGACCTGGCCAGGTTGATCAGATCACCGTCCATGGCGCGCATGGCGGACAACACATTGATCAAAACCGGAAAGAACACAATCAGCACCGCCACCAGAATCTTGGGGTAGATGGTGTAGCCCAGCCACATCACAAACAAGGGTGCAAATGCGACCTTGGGTGCAATTTGCAGCGCCAACAAATAGGGCGACAAAATCGCTTCAACCCGGGGCGAGACACCCAAGGCGTAACCGATGACCGCGCCCAAAAACGAACCCAGTACAAAGCCAATCACCACCTCGGCCGCTGTGATGCCGGCGTGCCACATCAAGCGCTCGGTTTCCCAAATGCGCACAGCTTCCGTCAACACCTGGCTGAAAGGAGGCAGCACGAATTTGGGAACATCCAGCCACCCCGGGACGAATTCCCAAACCAGCAAGAACACCACCAAAACGGCCACACTCCAGGCCGAGGTTGTCAGTTTTTCATTGGACATCTTGAATCGTTCGCAGCTTTTTCAGGCCATCGGCTGGCTGGCTCATTTGCCCGTGACGAACTGGTTGGTGTACAGCTCTTTGGCAGGGGTTTCCTTGGGCACCACGCCATTGCTGACATAGAACTTCTGCAACTCGATTAAACGGGCTTCGTCCATTTGGCCGGGCACCTTCTGGCTGGCATATACAAACTTGTTGTACATCTCGAAAACCCTCTGGATATCGGCTTCTTTGCCTTGGTGGGCTGGTACATGTTTGACATAGGCGATGGCCGCATCCTTGGGGTTGGCCATGATGTCTTTCATGCCTTTGAGCGTGGCGCGCACCAGCTTCTGAATCAACTGGGGGTTTTTCTGGATGGTCTCATCAGAGGCCAAAATCGCTTGCGCCATGCTTTTGAAGTACACATCCGCAGACAAGATGTCCACTTGGGCACCGGCGCCCATGGCAGAAGCCGTCCAGTCGGGCACGCCCGCCATGGCCACCGCTTTTTTGGCTGCAAATTGCTGCCAAACGCCAGCAGGACCTGCCGCCTGAATGGTCACGTCATTTTTGGTCAAGCCTACTTTGCTCAGCATGCCCAGCAATGCGTAGTAAGTGGTGTCGGTGTACGAGATGACCGTCACTGTTTTACCCTTGAGCTCTCTAGGGCTCTCAATGCGTTCGTCCTTATGACTCACCAACTGGGTCAAAGACCCTGCACCTAAAACAGCCACAGCCTTGACAGGGATGCCTTGGGCGCGGGCGATGATGGGCGTGTCACCAATGGCGCCACCAATCACCGCGTTGCCAGCGCCCACCTGCTTGGCCACGTCCACACCTCCGCGGGCAGCCACGAACTTCACATCCAGACCTTCAGCCTTGTAATAACCCTTGGCTTGCGCCAGCATCCACGGCCCAAATGCCGGCAAAGTACCCGGCGCGGGCAACAGGTAGGTCACCTCCTGAAGGGGTGCCTGCGCCTGGGCGACTAAAGGCATCACCGTGAGCATGGCCGAGGCCAGCAGGCTCACACAAGTCAAGCGTTTGCTGATCATCAAAGTGCTTTTTTTCACAGTTGTCTCCGGTTGGTTTTCAGGGTCAAAAATAATCAGTGCATGTGGGTGTGCGCATCAAGCTTGAGGAGTTCCATCAAGCGGCTGACGTAATCCGCCAATTTGAGATGCTTGCGCCGCTGCATCGGGTTGTCACGGTCGGGTATGTCGACCACGATTTCTTCGATCATGGTGCCGGGCCGCTCGCTCATGACCAAGATCCGGTCCGATAAAGCCACCGCTTCGGCCAGATCGTGGGTGATGAACACCACCGTTTTGCCTTCCCGCTTCACGGTTTGGGCCAGATCTTGTTGCAAGATCATCTTGGTTTGGGCGTCAAGTGCCGAAAAAGGCTCATCCATCAGCAGCACCAAGGGATCGACTGCCAAGGTGCGCGCCAAAGCGGCGCGCTGTCGCATGCCACCCGACAATTGGTTCGGGTAGTGCTCACCAAAGCCACTCAGGTGGCATTGCGTCAACAAACGCTGGGCAATGGCATCGCGTTCAGCGCGCTGAACGCCGCGCAACTCCAGACCGAAAGACACGTTTTCCATGATCGTTCGCCATGGCATGAGCAAATCCTTTTGCAGCATGAAGGCCACATGCTTGTTGGGTCCAGCCACGATTTCGCCATTGACCTTGACGACACCGGCAGAAGGCTTGGACAGCCCTGCGCCCATATTCAGCAAAGTGCTTTTGCCGCAACCTGAAGGTCCAATGATGGACACCACCTCTCCCTTGGCAATGGCGAAATGGATATCCCGGGTGGCCAACACCTCGGCAGACTTTCCGCGCGCGGCAAACCGCTTTTCCACCCCGATGAATTCAATCGCAGGGGTCTTGGATTCGGGTGTGATGCGCATGTTTTTTGTTTTACCAAAGAAACGTTGATTTATTACAGAATCAATCCTACACTTTTATGTGAATTTGGCAAGACCTCATCAATAAATCAGGATTCAAAATACTGACGAAAAAAAACCTGAAACACCACAATGTTTCAGGTTTTTTGGGGCCCGGCTCGACGGGACTTGTCGCTCAAGAGCTGAACAAGAAGTTCATCACATCGCCGTCCTTGACGACGTAGTCCTTGCCTTCGGCCCGCATCTTGCCTGCGTCCTTGGCGCCTTGTTCACCCTTGAAGGTGATGTAGTCGTCGAACGCGATGGTCTGGGCGCGGATGTAGCCTTTTTCGAAATCGGTGTGGATCACGCCTGCGGCTTGTGGGCCGGTGTCGCCCACGCGGATGGTCCAGGCGCGCACTTCTTTCACGCCTGCGGTGAAATAGGTCTGCAGACCCAGCAAGCCGTAAGCCGATCGGATCAGGCGGTTGAGACCTGGCTCGTCCTGGCCAATTTCCTTCAAAAACTCCAGGCGGTCCGCGTCGTCCATCTCGGACAATTCGGCTTCGATCTTGGCGCAAATGGCCACCACGGGCGCGTTTTGCTTGGCCGCAAAGGCCTTGAGGCGGTCGAGGAATGGGTTGTTCTCAAAGCCGTCTTCTGAGACGTTGGCCACGAACATGGCGGGCTTGGCCGTGATGAAGAAGAACTGCTTGAGCTCGACTCGCTCTTCCTTGCTGAAGTCGATGGTGCGCACCGGCTGGGTGTCGTTCAGGGCCGCTTGGCATTTTTCCAGGATCGCCATTTGCTTGACGGCTTCTTTGTCACCCGAGCGGGCGATTTTGCTCACGCGGTGGATGGCTTTTTCAACCGCCGCCAAGTCGGCCAGACACAGCTCGGTCTGAATGACCTCGATGTCGGCAATCGGATCGACCTTGTTGGCCACATGGATGACGTTGTCGTCCTCAAAACAACGCACCACGTTGACGATGGCGTCGGTCTCCCGAATATGGGCCAAAAATTTGTTGCCCAGGCCCTCGCCGGTACTGGCGCCTGCCACCAGACCGGCGATGTCCACAAACTCGACAATGGCCGGCACGATGCGCTCGGGCTCGACGATCTGGGCCAACTGCTGCAGACGCGGATCGGGCACCTCGACCACGCCGGTGTTGGGCTCGATGGTGCAAAAGGGGTAGTTTTCAGCGGCAATGCCAGCTTTGGTCAGGGCGTTGAAAAGGGTGGATTTGCCCACATTGGGCAAACCCACAATGCCGCATTTGAGGCTCATGGAAGGCTTTCGGTGATTCGGGGAGAGATTCAAAAATGAACCGGTAATTTTAACGGCTCAGCCCCAAGGCAGGGCACCTGTCCCACAGGCCTTTGAATCATCACCACCCAAGTCCCCGGCGGCCCAGCGCTTTGGGCCGCCTCCTTACAATGCGCAGATGGCTTCTCCCCCTGACATTTGCATCCGTGGCGCTGGCATCGTGGGCCGCACTTTGGCTTTGTTGCTGGCCCGCGAACGGCTGAACGTGGCTTTGGTCGAGTCAACCCAGCCCAACACCGCCCCCGACGTGCGCGCCTATTCGCTCAACGGCGCGGCCAAGGCCTTGCTGCAAGACTTGCGTGGCTGGCCCGAGCCCCCCGCGGTGACGCCCGTACACCAAATGCAGGTTTGGGGTGACCAAGGCGGTCAGCTGAATTTTGGCGCCCAAGAACAAGGGGTGGGCCAACTCAATTGGATGGTGGACGTGCCAGTGCTGGAAGCCCTGTTGATCCAGGCCGTGCAATTTCAACCCCAGATTCAAGTGCTCCAGGCCCCGGTGGCTGCACCGCTCACCGTCGTCTGCGAAGGCCGCACCAGCCAGACCCGCGCCGAACTGGGTGTGGGCTTTGACATCACCCACTACCCACAACACGCCGTGGCCACCCGCTTGCTGTGCGAACGGGCGCACGAAGGCATCGCCCGGCAATGGTTTGGCTGGAGCGCTGCGCCAGGCTTGACCCAACCACAGGCCGAAGTGTTGGCGCTCTTGCCGATGGGCGGCGAAGGTGGACGCGAAGTCGCACTGGTGTGGTCGGTGCACCCGCTGCGGGCCCAAGAACTCATGGCCATGTCGGCCCAAGAGTTTGCGTTGGCGCTGACCTCGGCTTGCGAACACCGCTTAGGGGGCATGGAGTTGTCGGCCGAACGCGCTGTTTGGCCACTGCAACTGGCACGCGCCGAGCGCTGGATCGGCCCGATGCCGGGCGCGACCAAGCAGGCCTTTGTCTTGGCAGGCGACGCGGCCCACAGCCTGCACCCCTTGGCCGGACAAGGCCTGAACATTGGCCTGGCCGATGTGGCCGAGTTGGTTCAGGTGATCAGGGCCAAAGAGTTTTGGCGGCCCCTGTACGACCTCAAATTGCTGCGCCGCTACGAACGCGCACGACAAGCCGATGTGCAGGCCATGGGCTTGGTGACCGATGGCTTGCAGCGCCTGTTTGCCCAGCCCGGTCCGGTCTGGCAAAACCTGCGCAACTGGGGCATGCGCGGCTTTGACCGCAGCGGTCCCCTGAAACATTGGATGACGCAACGCGCGATGGGCCAAAGCGCCGATCGCGCTGACCGCTGAAGTGCCCATGGCACCCAGCCCCTTCCTTTTTTGAAAGTCTGCTCGATGAAGTTCCCCCCTCCAAAGTTGGCCCTGATGTTGGCCGCCGCTGCGCTGTCTTGGGGCAGCATGGCCAACGTCATGGCCCAAGAAGCCACGATTCGCAAAAACCTGAGCGAACGTCTGCCCAATTTGCCCAAGATTGACGAGGTCAGCAAAACCCCCATGAACGGCTTGTTTGAAATTCGCATGGGCAATGAGGTCATGTACAGCGACGCCGATGGCAACTTCCTGATCCAAGGTGCCTTGATCGACGTGCGGCAAAGGCGCAACCTGACCGAAGAGCGCATGGACAAACTCACGGCCATCGGCTTTGACCAACTGCCCCTCAAAGCCGCATTCACCCAAGTGCGCGGCAATGGCAAGCGCAAGCTGGCGGTATTTGCAGACCCCAATTGCGGCTTTTGCAAACGGTTCGAAAAAGACCTGCAAAAACTGGACAACGTGACCATTTACCATTTTCTCTACCCCATCTTGGGTGAAGACTCGCGCACCAAATCTAAAAATGTGTGGTGCGCCAAAGACAAGGCCAAGGTCTGGAACGATTGGATGATCGGCGGCACCATGCCACCGAACGCCAACTGCGACACCTCGGCCATTGACACCATCGTGGCCTTTGGCCAAAAGAACCGCATCACCGGTACCCCTTTGTTGTTGTTTGCCGATGGCACCCGGGTGCCTGGCGCGGTGCCCATGGCCCAAGTCGAAAAAATACTGGCTGACCTCAAATGAACGCCCCAAACACCGAAGACGCGACCTGGCGCTTGATCCGAAAAATGGGCTATGCCGGCCTGATTCCGTTTGTATTTTTGGCTTTGTGCCTGTGGCTGGTGGGGCCTGACTTGCACCCCTATGTGGCCCTGGCCATGCAAGGCTATGGCGCCGTCATCGTGTCGTTTTTGGGTGGTATCCATTGGGGCGTGGGTTTTCGCAATGCGCTGATCGTGCGCAACGCACCCCGCATTCACTTCACCTGGGGCGTGGCGCCGTCGCTGCTGGCCTGGGTGGGCGTGATGATGCCCGCCTTTGCCGGCTTGCCCCTGCTGGGTTTTGTGCTGATCGGCTGCTACGTGATGGACCGCCGCACCTGGCCTGCCGCAGGTTTGGCGCCTTGGCTGCCCATGCGCTTGCAGCTGACCACCGTGGCCAGCCTGAGCTGCTTTTTGGCGGCTGGCGCGACCTGAGGCACTGAGCCAGGGTCTGAATCTATTTCTCCCCATACTTTTTGTCCATGACCGCCCTCCACTACACCGTTGAACCCGCCAATGTGCATGCGCACTTGTTTCGAATCACCCTGACCATCCCAGAGCCTCAGCCCACACAAACCGTGTCGCTGCCCGTGTGGATTCCGGGCAGTTATCTGGTGCGTGAGTTTTCCAAAAACCTGCAAAACCTGAGCGCCAAACAGGGCCGCCGCCCCGCCACCATCACCCAACGTGACAAATGCACCTGGGACATCGCTTGCAAGCCCGACCAGCCTCTGGTGCTGAGTTACGAGGTCTACGCTTTTGACAACTCGGTACGCACCGCTTGGCTGGACAGCCAGCGCGGCTTTTTCAATGGCACCAGCGTGTGCCTGCGCGTGCATGGCCAAGAAGATGCGCCGCACCAACTGCAGCTTTCGGCCGTCAAAAGCCAGTCCGATTGGTACGCTGCCACGGGCTTGGCACCCGTCAAAACCGACAAAAAAGGCTTTGGCCTGTACCAGGCCCAAAACTACGACGAACTGGTGGACTGCCCTGTCGAGCTGGGCGCGTTTTGGAGCGGCAGCTTTGTGGCCTGCGGCGTGCCACACCGCTTTGTGGTGGCTGGCGCCCTGCCCTCTTTTGACGGTGCACGGCTGTTGGCCGACACCCAAAAAATCTGCGAAGCAGCGATCGGGTTTTGGCATGGGACGGGCAAGGCCGCGGGCAAAAAAGCACCGCACACAAACTACCTGTTCATGCTCAACGCCGTGCACGACGGCTATGGCGGGCTGGAGCACCGCAACAGCACCGCACTGATTTGCAAACGCAGTGATTTGCCCCGCCCCAACGGTCCCAAAACCAGCGAAGGCTACACGACATTGCTGGGCCTGATCAGCCACGAATACTTCCATACCTGGAACGTCAAGCAGTTGCGCCCCGATGCTTTTGCGCGCTATGACTACACCCAAGAAAACTTTACCCAGTTGCTGTGGTTCTTTGAAGGCTTCACCAGCTATTACGACGACATCTTGCTGCGCCGCGCGGGCCTGATTGACGACAGCACTTATGTCCAACTGCTGGGCAAAGCCATCGCACAGGTGCAGCAAACCCCGGGCCGCCATCTGCAAAGCGTGGCCCAGGCCAGCTATGACGCTTGGGTGAAGTACTACCGACAAGACGAGAACACGCCCAACGCCACGGTGAGTTACTACACCAAGGGCTCGCTGGTGGCGCTGTGCCTGGACTTGACGCTGCGCAGCGAATTCAAGACCGAAGGCCACACGCTCGACCAAGTGATGCGCGGCCTGTGGAAACGCTGCCACGCTGGACCGATGCGCGAGCAGGACTTGCTTGACGAGTTGCACGACCTCACCGGCCGCAGCTGGCAAGCAGAAATTCAGACGTGGGTGCACAGCACCCATGAGCTGCCGCTGCGCGAATTGCTCTCAACGCATGGCATCCAGGTGGAGGCCGAGACATCGGCCATGGCACAGCGCTTGGGCCTGCGGGTGAACGAAGGCTCTGGCAGTGTGCAGGTCAAAGCCGTGCTTCGGGGCAGCGCTGCCGAAGCGGCCGGCCTGGCCGCAGGCGACGAATGGTTGGGACTGGACGTAGGAGCCAAAGGCCAAGGCGGCAGTTGGCGTTTGGGCAAACTGGACGAGCTGCCTGCCTTTCTGGGGCAAGAGCGTCAATTGACAGCCTGGGTCTCGCGCGACAAACGCTTGTTGCGCTTGCGCCTGAAGGTCCCGGCGCAAGCCAGCCAGTGGCGCTTGAGCGTGCCTGCCGACCGCGGTACGGGCCAGTGGCCCAGCATCTGATGAGCCCCGTGCCGGCTCAAGCGCCTGACTTGAGCAGCACCACCAGCGCACCCGCACCGCCCTCGGCGGGCTTGGCCTGAACAAAGGCCATGACTTGGTTTTTTTGCACCAACCAGCTGTGCACCTTGGACTTGAGCACCGGCGTTTTGCCCGGTGAGCCTAAGCCTTTGCCGTGCACCACACGCAAACAGCGCAAACCCTGTCGGTGGGCCTGACGGATGAACTCGGCCAATGCCACACGGGCTTCGTCGCTGCGCAGACCGTGCAGGTCGATCTCGCGCTGAATCGACCAATCGCCTTTGCGCAGTTTGTGGATCACGTCTCGCCCAATCCCCGGACGACGGAAGCTCAAGGCGTCGTCGGTGTCGAGCAAAGTACTGGCGTCGAATTCATCGCTGAGGCAATCGCGCAGCACCGCTTCGTTGTCCAACTGGCGTTGGTGGGCAACGGGCGCGGGACTTGGCCCGGTCAAACTGACCTGGTCGTGGTCGGGCAAGCGCTGCACCGCCCCCACAGCGCGGACAAACAAATGGCTTTCAGCCTCCAATTGCTTGGCCGCCAACGCACGCGCTTCGGCCAGCGCTTGCGCCTGCGCTTGGGCCTCGGCCAGTTTTTGCCGAACTTTTTTCAGGTCTTGCAGCGCATTGATTTTCACAAAAGGACTCCGGGCTGGGCATTCAGGGGCTGGGGCCAAGCACGCTCACACCGCGGGCGCGTCAAGCGCCACGGTTGCGCATCCAATCGGCGGTTTTGAAAAAGCTGGCGTTCAAGCGCTCGCGCAGCACGGGGTCGACGTTCAGCTCGGTCATGGCCTGGTCCATGCAGGCCAGCCACTGGTCACGCTCGAGCACTCCGATCGAAAACGGCATGTGACGCATGCGCAAACGGGGATGGCCAAAACGCTCGGTGTAGTGCTCGGGCCCACCCAGCCAGCCGCACAAAAACCAAAACAGTTTGTCACGGGCGCCATCCAAAGTGCTGCCATGGGCGTCGCGCAGCGCTTGGAAGCCGGGCTCCATGTCCATCAGGTCATAAAAGCGGTCAGCCAACGCACGCACAGCCCCCTCTCCACCCATCCAGGCAAATGGGGTATCGAACGGGGGTTTTTCTTCAAGGTTCATCAGGCGCGATTGTGCAGTGTTGCAAAGGGCCCGGCGCCTGCGGGATCACTGCGCCGCTTGGCGCAATGTTTGCACCACCGGCTGGCGCAAGACCCCGGCCAAACTCAGGCTGCCCGCGGCCCAAGCCAACAAGGCACCCGCCAGGCCACCGGCCAAAGGCACCCACAAAGGCGGCTGCCAAGCGAACTCGAAAGCGTAACGCGCCAAGGCCCAGCCCACGGCCAAAGCCATGGCACTGGCCATGAAGCCGGCCAACCACCCAATGCCTAAGAGCTCGGTGCGCTGCACCTGGGCCAGCAGACTGCGGCCCGCGCCCAGCGCCCGCATGATGGCGTACTCGCGCTCACGCGCTTGGCGACTGGCGCCCACGGCAGCCAAGAGCACCATCAGGCCCGCCGCCAAGGTGAAGGCAAACAAAAACTCCACCGCGCGGATGACCTGGTCCATCACCCGCTGCACCTGCGCCACAGTGCTGCGCATGTCCACACTGGTGATGTTAGGAAAGGCGTTGACCATGGCATTTTCAAAACCTGGCACCCCTTGCGGCGACTGAAAAGCAGCCATGTAGGTCATGGGCAAATCCGGCATGCTGGAGACGGGGAACAGCATGAAGAAATTGGCCCGCATCGAGCCCCAGTCGACTTTGCGCAGCGAGGTCACACGGGCCTCGTGGGCTTGCCCGGCGATGTCAAAACCCAACAGGTCGCCCAGCGTGACCCCCAGCGCTTTGGCAATGCCCTCTTCCACGCTCACACCCCCCACCTCTTCGGATTGCCAGCGGCCTGCCACCAAGGGGTTATGAGCAGGGAGCTCGGCGCTGTGTGAGAGGTTGATCTCGCGGTCCAAGAACCGTTTGCCGCGATCGGCCTCCAAATCATCCGGGCCCAAGACGCGGCCATTGATGGCCACCAAACGGCCCCGGATCATGGGGAACCAGTCGGGGGACTGAACACCCGCATTTTTCAGGTGCGCCAAAAACGGCTCGGCCTGCTCGGGCTGCACATTGATGACAAACCGGTCGGGCGCGTTCACTGGAGTGGCCTGGCGCCAACTGGCGATCAGGTCGGTGCGCAGCAAGACCAGCAAAGCCAGCGCCAGCAAACCGACCGACAAAGCACTGACCTGCACCACCGCAAACACGGGACGCGCCGCGACTTGGCGTGTGGCCAAGCGCAGCCAACGGGGCGCTGATTCATCGGGTACCGAGCGGCGCAGCAGCCACAAAGCTGCGGCAGCCAAGGCCGCGAACAGACAAAGTGCCAAGGCAAAGCCCCCCACCGTGATCAAGCCCAAGGTCAGATTACGGCTGACCATGAGCAAAGTCATCGCAAAACCAATCAAACCCATCGCCAACACCAAGCCTGATCGCACCTGCACTTGGCCCAAGTCACGCCGGATCACGCGCAGCGGCGGCACCTTGGCCAGCTGCAACACCGGGGGCAAGCCAAAGGCCACCAGCAGTGTCAGACCCATGGCCAAACCCATCAGGGCAGGCTGCCCACTGGCGCTGGGCAAGTTGGCCTCGACCAAACCGGCCAGCAAAAACACAAAGCCCAAGTGCACGGCATAACCGGCCAGCACACCCAACACGCTGGCGACCACGCCCGCGCCCAAAAACTCCAGGCCATAACTCAAAGTGAGTGTGCGCTGGCTTTGTCCCAAAACACGCAGCAAAGCGCAGGCATCGAGTTGGCGCTCGGCAAAACTGCGCGCCGCCAAAGCCACCGCCACAGCGCAGAGCAAAGCCGCCAACAGCGCCACCAAATTCAAAAACTGCGAGGCACGGTCCAAGGTTTGCCGCATCTCGGGGCGACCGCTTTCCAGCGACTCGACTTTGACGCCGCGCACCTCCGGTTTGTCCACCTCACTTCGCGCCCAAGTCAAGAAGCGGCCCACCGCAGCATCGCTGCCGGCCACCGCCATGCGCCAACTCACGCGACTGGCGGGCTGGACCAAACCGGTCGAAGCGAGATCGGCCTGGTTCATCATCACTCGGGGTGCAAAAGCCATGAAACCAGCCCCCCGGTCAGGCTCGCGGGTGATGGTGGCACCAATGCGCAAGCTGCGAGCACCCAGTCCCAGCATCTGGCCCACCTGCACATTCAGCGCCTCCAGCAAAGCGGCATCGACCCAAACTTCGCCCTCAGAAGGGACCGTGGCCGCCGGGTGTCCGGCAATCTCAAGACGCCCCCGCAAGGGGTAACCGGGCGCCACGGCTTTGAGGGCGACCAAGCGGGTGGCAGGTGGCGTGTCAGTTGAACCAGGTGTGGCCGGTGCGGCAGAAGATGCAAAAGGGTTGCGGGTGTTCAGCCCATTCATGGCTCGCGCCATGGTGGGAAAGCTCACATTGGTGTTGGTTTGCAAGCCCACCGCTTGGGCTTGGCGCACAAAAGCCTCCGGGGTGCGTTGGTCGCTCACCACCACCGCATCGCCACCCAAGAGCTGCCGGGCATCGCGCCACAGGCCCGACTGCATGCGATCGGCCAAAAAACCCACCGCCGTCAAGGCGGCCACCGCCAGGGTCACCGACAACATCAACAGACGCAACTCGCCCGCCCGCAGGTCACGCCACAATTGGCGGGCACCCAGTTTCAAACCATGCGTCCAAGATTGCTTGCTCATGCCCTGACCTTAACGCAGGAGCGAAGGTCTGGCAGGGCGAGGGACTTGCACGCGCATTGCAGGCGCGTGCAAGTGTGGGGGCAGAAAACGAAAAAGCCCGCAGTGGTTGAACTGCGGGCTTTGAAATTTGGTGGTGATAGGTGGATTTGAACCACCGACATCAGCATTATGAATGCTGCGCTCTAACCAACTGAGCTATATCACCCGACTCGGTAGGCTGAAGCCACCAAGCCAAAAATTATACACAAAAAATCTTGATCCGATCGCTGCAGATGCGCCGACAATTGCCAAATGACCGATCACCACGCTATGCCCTACGCCAGTGCCACCGAGGCTGCCCGACTGATCTGGGGCCATTGGCAAACGGGCCAAGTGCTGAGCGCCCTGCCCGAAGCCTGTCGTCCTGTGACCCCCATGCAAGGCTATGCTGCACAAGCCCAATTGCCCGTGGTATCTGGCCGCCAGGTGGTGGGCTGGAAAATCGCAGCCACCAGCGCCAATGGCCAAACGCACATCAACGTGAGCGGCCCGTTGGCCGGTCGCTTGTTGTCTGGCCAGGTGATGGAAAGCGGTGCCAGTGTGCCGTCAGCGGGCAACCGCATGCGCGTGGCCGAGCCGGAATTTGCTTTTATGATGGCTCAAGACTTGTTGCCTCAAGCCGCGCCTTTTAGCCAGCAACAGGTCATGGCCACCGTGGCCAGTTTGCACCCAGCCCTGGAAGTACCCGACTCGCGCATGGAGCCGTTCACCGCCGCAGGAGAGGCGCAACTGCTGGCCGATAACGCGTGTGCGCGGCATTTTGTGCTGGGTCCGGCCGCACCCGATGTGTGGCGCGATCTGGACTTGAGCACTTACCCGGTGCAAGCCCAGGTCCAACACGGCAAGCAACTGAAGTACACCCGCGACGGCACAGGCGGCAAGGTGCTGGGCGACCCGCGCATCGCCCTGACTTGGCTGGCCAACCAGCTGTCGAGCCTGGGCATCACTTTGGAAAAGGGCCATGTGGTGACCACCGGCACCTGCATGGTGCCGCTGGAACTGCAGCCTGGCGACAGCGCCAGCGCCGATTTCGGCCCGCTGGGCCATGTACACCTGATTTTTTCGGAGACTTGAAACATGACCAAACCCACATTGGCCCTGATCGGCACCGGCGGCACCATCGCAGGCGCGGCCAGCGCCGCCTCGGTCAGCACCGACTACAAACCCGCCAGCCTGAGCCTGGGCGCCGTGGTCGACACGGTGCCCGAGTTGCGTCAACGCTATGACGTCGTGGTCTCGCAACCCATGCAGCTGGCCAGCTACGACGTGCGGCCAGCGCATTGGCTCGATCTGCATGCCGCCGTGATGCAAGCCGTGAACAACCCCAACGTCATGGGCATCGTGGTCACACACGGCACCGACACCCTCGAAGAAACCGCGACTTTTTTGCACCTGAGCGTGGACAGCGACAAACCCATTGTGGTGGTGGGGGCCATGCGCCCAGCCACCGCTTATTCGGCCGATGGCCCAGCCAACTTGCTGGACGCCTGCAGCGTGGCCGCCTGCCCCGGTGCGCGGGGGCGCGGCACCTTGGTGGTGATGAACGGGCGCATCCATTCTGGCCTGTGGGTAGGCAAACGCCATGTGAGCAGTGTGGAGGCCTTTGACAGCCCACTGGCCGGTGCGCTGGGCGAGGTGGCCGACCAAGCAGTGCAGTGGTTCCGGGCCGCTGGGCGTGCTCCGACGGTGGCTTGGCAAACGCCCACAGCATGGCCCAGGGTCGACATTGCCGTGGCCTATGCCGGCGTCGACGAGACCGCGATGCACGCCTTTGTAGCCGCTGGGGCGCAGGGCATTGTGCATGCCGGTTTGGGCAATGCCAACACGCCCACGGCCTACCGTGCCTTCATTCAGTCTTTGCCCGCCCAAGGCGTCTTGGTGGCGCGTTGCGCCCGCTTCATCACCGGCAGCGTGACGCGGGCCAGCGTGTACGCCGATGCGCAGCATGGCATCTTGACTGCAGGCCCCTTGCCGCCGCACAAGGTGCGCATCGTCATGTTGTTGGGCTTGGCGCACGGCATGGACGGCCCCGCGATTCAAGCCTGGATCGATCAGATTTTGTTGGCGGGCTGAATGCCTTTGCTTCAGGCGCCTCGACTCAACGGGACCGCTGACTGAAGTACAGCACCGTGCCGCTGACGCTGGCCATGACCATCAGGCCCACAAAGCCCGCACGGTAAGTGCCAAACAAACCCGACAAAGCCCCGAACATGGGCGGCCCCAAGACCACACCCAAAAACGTGAAGGCCAACGTGCCGCCTGTGGCCATGCTGGCCATGCCGGGGGGGGCGCGGCGGGCCACTTCGGCCAAATAGACGCCGTTCCAGCCAATGGCCGAGGCACCAAAGCCCACCAAAATGGCGATCACCACGCCGTGCGGTGTATCGGTGGTCAAAAAAGCAGAGGCCAAGGCGCCCAATGCCATCATGCTGGCCAAAAGCAACAGCATGTGCCGCGCGCCCAACCAACGGTCGGCCACATAGCCCCACACCACGCGCCCACCAATGCCACCCAGTTGCGTGACCGACAAAGCCAGCCCCGCCGCCACCAAACCGTAAGACAAATCGTCGTGCAAAAAAGTCACCAAATAGGTGGTGAGGGACAACTGCACCATCGAGAACATGAACGAGCAAGAAGCCATGGTGAGCAAGGCGCGGTGCGCCAACACCATGCGGATGGGATCGATCAGACTCCCCCATCGGACGCGGGCATCGGCTTGTCGGTCGCTGTCCAGCTCAGCCCGCAGACCCTGCGACACTCCGGCGCACAACAAGCACAGTGCGGCCACCACCCACATGCTCAGCTGCCAATCGATGAGCAAGGCCAAGGGCGGCACAATCGCGCCCGCCAACATGCTGCCCAAGGGCACACCGGTTTGTTTGATGGAAAAAACCAAAGACATTTGCGCTTTGGGGGTGGTGCGGGCCAACAGGTGCGAACTGGCCGGGGTGATCGGGCCGTAGCCCAGGCCAATGAGCACAGCGCCCAAGACCATGGCCGGCAACCACGGCACGGCGCACAAGCCCAAGCCCACAGCGCACAACACCAGCCCCCATTGGCTGACCCGGATGGCCCCCATGCGGGCCACGGTGGCACCGCCCAGCAAAGTGGCCACCATGGCACCGGCGTAGGTGACCGACACATACAAACCCACGAGCGCAGGTGACACCTGCAGGGTCTGCGCCACCACCGGCGCAATCACCGGCAAGGTGAGCAAGGCCATGGCCACCATGGCCTGGATGACCAGGGTCAGCAGCAAGGGCCACCAGCTTTTCATCACGAAATCTCCCAAACCGGCGAGATGCAGACCCTCAGGCCCCAGCGCAACGGGGTTGTCAATTCGCTTTGACGCCAGCCTTGATCAACAAACCACCCAGGGTATCGATCTCATTTTTAAGGTGGTTGCGCAAAGCTTCTGGGCGCGCTTGGTCAACCGAGACGGCCGATATGCCCATGGCCTCCAGGCGCTGGCGCACTTCAGGATCGGTCACCGACTTTTGCAGCGCCAATGTCAACTGGTCGAGCACTGGTTTAGGTGTTCCCTTGGGGGCGTACAAACCAAATGAAATGTTGATGTCAAAACCCTCAACGCCAGCATCGGTGATGGCGGGCACCTCGGGCAACTGGGGCAAGCGTGCTTTGCCCGCAGAGGCATAGGCCTTGATCTTGCCACCCTTGACCGAGGGTACGGTGCCCGAAGTTTGGTCGCACAAAATGTCCACCTGACCACCCATCAGGTCGTTCAAGGCCGGGCCAGTGCCCTTGTATGGAATTTCATTGAGCTTGACGTTCAAGGCGTTCATCATCATGAGGCCGCACAAGTGAGAGGCCGAGCCCACACCCGCGTGCGCCAAACTGACTTTGGGTCCGTTGGCTTTCACGTAGGCCACAAATTCGTTCAGATTGCGCGCCGGAAAATCATTGCGTGTGACGATGACCATGGGGCCACTGGTGGCGCGGCCGATTGGCTCAAAATCGTCCACCGGGTGGTAGGGCAAACCTTTGTACATGGCCACATTGGTGGCATGGCTCACGTGGATCATCAAGAGCGTGTAGCCATCGGGTCTGGCGCGCGCCACTTTGGCCGTGCCAATCGAGCCTGACGCTCCTGCAGTGTTGTCCACCACGATTTGCTGGCCCAAGTGCTTTTGCATGGCTCCGGCAAACACCCGGGTGATGGTGTCGCCCGGTCCACCTGCGGCGTAAGGCATGACCATGGTGATGGCGCGGTTGGGAAAGTCTTGCGCCGAAACATGCACGGCCGTGGCGGCCCACATGAGGGCCAATGCGCAGCGAACAAAACGGAATGTCATGGCGATCTCCTTGAAGATTGTAAAAAACGGATCAGGCCAGCAAACGCTGGCGAATCTCTTGGGGGTCCATCACCTGCAAGGGGGCCTCGCCCCCGTCCGGAATGCCCACTTGAGTGGCATTGAGCAGCATGGAGACCATGACATAAGTGCCGGACAACACGGTGAGATCGACCACGGCTTGTTCGCCCATGGCCGCGACGGCCTCTTGCCATAAAGCATCTGGCACGCGGTGGTTGAGCGACAACTGAACACAGTAGTCGTACACCAAGCGTTCGTCGGCTTGCATGCTGGTGGGGCGCTGGCATTGCTGCAAGTCGCGCATGACCGCATCGGACAAACCCGCCTTGCGTGCGATGCGCTCATGGGCCCACCATTCGAATTGGGCGTTGGAGATGCGCGCCTGGATCAAGATGGCGAATTCGTTCAGCCGCTTGTTCACCGAAGTGCGAAAACGCAGATAGTCCAAAAAGTCAAAGGCGCGCCTGGCCATGTCGGGGCTGCGCAGCAAGGCGTTGTAAGGCCCCCCTAAAGCAGCACTGGACACTTTGAGGATGTCATCGGCCAAGGGGCGAACATTGGCCGCCAAGTCCTCGTAACGGATTTGCGAGAGTCTCTCGGTCATGGGGAAGGGTGAAGGTTTGACAAAAGAAGACATTAACAACAAGCCCCACCTGCAACAGTCGCCCAAATGACTGGTGCAACTGTGCGCATTCCAGTGGATTCGGCGACACTGCGCTTCAAGACATTTTTTTCATTTTTGAACGGATCCAATATGTTGAAATTTTTCTTTAACGCCGCACCCAACCCCATGAAGATTGCCTTACTGCTGGAAGAACTGGGCCTGCCTTTTGAGGCTGTTCCTGTGGATACACGCAAAGGCGAACAGTTCGAGCCGGCCTTTTTGGCGGTCAACCCCAATGCCAAGGTGCCCGCCATCACCGATGGCGAGACCACCGTGTTCGACAGCAACGCCATCTTGTTGTACTTGGCCGATCGCGAACAAAAGTTCATACCCAGCGTGACCCAAGCCAAAGAACGCGGCGCAGCCCTGTCTTGGTTGATGTTCATCGCCAGTGGCATTGGGCCTTTCTCGGGTCAGTCGGTGCACTTTCGCCATGCGGCACCCGAGCCCAAAGCCTACGCGCTGAACCGCTACGACTTTGAGGCCCACCGCCATTGGACGGTGCTGGAAAAGCACTTGACGCAAAACACCTACATGCTGGGCGAACACTACAGCATCGTTGACATGGCCCTGTGGGGCTGGGCGCGCCTGCTGCCCTATGTGTTGGGCACAGGAGAGGCCACCTGGACCCAGTACCCCCACATCAAACGCCTGCTCGATGCGGTCAATGCACGTCCCGCAGCACAACGGGCTGAAGCCTTCAAAGCCCGTTACACCTTCAAAACAGAGATGGACGCTGAGGCCAAAAAGTTCATGTTTCCGCAAAATGAGCGTTTGAACCCTTCATAAAATGCCCGCATGAATTTAACGGGCGGATGGCATTGGCATGTGCGGGCGTGGCGATCTCAGGGGCGCTGGGCCCCTGCCTCTGCGCAGATCACCGATTGGCTGATGGCGCAAGCCATGCCTCGCCAACAACTGGTGTTGATCGGCGCGAGTGCCGGTTGGATGCTGCCCACGGCGTGGTTGGCGCAATTTGAAGAGGTCCATGCTTGGGACATCGACCCTTGGGCCAAACCGCTTTTTTATGCGCGTCATGGCCGACACCTGAAACGCCTAGGCCTCGCCTTGCACCTGCACACGGACGACGGTTTGGCCCTCTTGCCCGAATTGGTGTGCAACATGCCTGGCGCTTTTTTCTGGTTTGACAATGTGCTGGGGCAATTGCGCTTCACGGGATTGCCTCTGCAAGAGACCGCGCGCCGATTGGGCCAAATACAGCACCAAATGAAAGGGGTGGCTTGGGGCAGTTTGCACGACCGCATGTCAGGCCCCCGTCGGCCTGACCATCCTTGGCCAAAGCCCAAGGCAGCCCTTGCAGGGTGGGCGATGGAATCCAGCCCAGGCCAAGATTGGCTGCGCAGCACGGGCGCTGTGAGCCCATGGCTCGACCACCTCACAGAGCAGGTCCTGCCAAACGACACGCCAGTGCAGTACACCGCATGGCACTTCAAACCGGGCTACGCGCATTGGCTTGAAATGGGTTGGTGCCCCCAAACCCTTTGATACCGGCGTGCGCAGCGGTCACTTCAAGCGGGGTGGAAGATGCTCGAAGCTTTGCCCCAAGTCCAACAGCTGCTGGGTTTCAATGACCGCATTCAGGCCATCGAAGTCCAGCATGTGATCTTGCCAAGGGCGCGTGGTCTGGTGCGTGTGCAAGCTGGCGTAATAGCCTTGCAGCGTGTGCAACACCGCCCGCGCTGTGCCGCCCGGAAATATCACGATCTTGAACCCTCGCTCACCCAACTCGGCTGCGCTTTGCACCGGCGTCTTGCCGCCCTCCACCATGTTGGCCAACAGCGGCACACGCTGTGCAAACTGCGCGCAGGCGCGGTTCATCTGCTCATCGGATCTGAGCGCCTCAATGAACAGCGCATCCACGCCGCATTCCAAATAGCGCTCGGCCCGCTCCAGCGCGGCGTCCAGACCCTCCACCGCCACCGCATCGGTGCGCGCCAGAATCAGGGTGTTTTTGTTCTGCCGTGCATCGAGTGCGGCGCGCAACTTGCCCTGCATCTCAGCCACTGGCACCACGCCCTTACCGTCCAGATGGCCGCAGCGCTTGGGAAAAGTCTGGTCTTCGATCTGGATCATTGCGGCCCCGGCGCGCTCAAAGTCGCGCACCGTGCGCTGTGTGTTGAGCGCGTTGCCAAAGCCGGTGTCGGCGTCCACGATCACGGGTATGTTCACCCGGTCGGTGATGTGGGCCAGCGTCTGCGCCACTTCGGTGGCCGTCGTCAGGCCAATGTCCGAGCGGCCCAGGCGGGTGTAAGCGATCGATGCACCCGACAAATACAGCGCCTCAAAACCCGCCTGCTGGGCCACCAGCGCGGTGAGCGCGTCGTAAACACCGGGGACCAACAGGGCCTGAGGTTGCTGCAGGCGTCGGGCCAAAAAGGATTGGGCCAAAGTGTGGGGCTGGCTCATGGCGTGTCCTTCAAAAGTTGTTGCGCCGTGTGTGCGGCGATGTGGCCACCCGCGATGGCGCTGAGCAAACCGTTGCCCGACAGATAACCCCAGACGGCTTGACCCGAGACGCCCCGCGCTGCACCGCCAGCGGCCAACAGGTTGGGCAAAGGCGAACCATCCTGACGCAACACGCGGGTGTGCGCGTCGATGTCCAAACCACCTTGGGTGTGGAACAAGGCACCGGTGACTTTGATGGCATGGAAAGGGGCTTGCAACGCACGTTTGAACACGCGGCCTGTGGCTGGGTCGGAACCGGGTTGGAGGCCGTTCAAAGTGGCCTGCAGGGCTTCGGGAGGGCAGCCGATCAGTTGCGCCAGTTCGTTGGCATCTGCGGCGTCTTGCACGGCACCTGCGCTTTGCGCGGCCACAAAATCGGGGAACCCTTGCGCAAACGCCAGCAGCGCATCGTCGAAGACATTCCAGGCCACACCGCCCGGCTGCGCCAGCACATGCACCGCCGCCTCAGAGTAGCCCAGGGTCTCGTCATGAAAGCGCTCGCCTTGGGCGTTGATCTGCACACCGCCCTCCATCATCACCGCCCAAGAGATCAATGCCCCTTGCGGAATGGCCCAGGAACCGTGGCCCTGGTAAGCACCCAGGTCGGCCAGGCGTGCGCCCAGTTGTTGGCCCCAAGCGATCGCGCTGCCGTCGTTGCCCACATGGCCCGCGTAGGTGGCCTCGGCCATCTCGGGCAGCAGGTCTTTCACCATGGCCGTGGCCCCGCCAAAGCCGTTGCAAGCCAGCAGCACTGCATCGCAGCGGATGCGTTCGGTCTGCCCATCGGGCCGCACAAAACCCACACCGTGGAGGTGTTGCGCGTCATCGGACCACAGCTCGGTCACCTGTGCTTGCGTGAGCACCACCACGCCCGCAGCATCGGCTGCGGCTTGCAGGCGGCTCATCAATCCGGCCCCGGTTTTTTCGGGCACGGCGTGCATGCGGTGGGCACTGTGACCGGGGTACAAAAAGTTATCCAGCACTTGCCAAGGCAAGCCATGGTGATGGGCCAAGGCGTCAAGCGCTGGGCCGATATTTTGCGCATACGCCTGCACCAGATGCGACGCAGCCTGGCCATGGGCCTTGGCCTGGATGTCGGCGGCAAAGGTTTCCACACTGTCGGTGATGCCTTGCGCTTGTTGCGCTTGCGTGCACGGGGCCGGGATGAAGCCCGAAGACAACGCCGTAGAACCGGCAGCAAACGCGTCACGCTCCAGCACCACGCAGTCCACGCCCAAACGGTGCAAGGCCAGCGCCGCCGTGAGGCCGCAAGCGCCCGCGCCCACGATCACCACGGGCGTGTGATCCTCGGCTTGCACATCCGCTGGAAATTCGGCAGCCGGGCGAACTTGCGGCAGCGGCGCGTTCATGGCTTTAGCCCAGTTGTTTCAAAAAAGTGGCACTGTCCATCACATCGCCCACCGAAGCCATGTCGGCCAGGGACGCCTGGTGTGCGGCTTCACTGAAGGCGGCGCAACCGTCCGACAACACAATCGCGTGGTAATCGCGCACATGCGCATCGCGCACTGTGCTGGCCACGCCGCCGTTGGTGACGATGCCGCAGACCACCAGCGTGTCAATGCCCGATTTTTTCAGCACCCAGTCGAGCTGCGTGTTGAAGAAGGCCGAATACGCGACCTTGAACACCGACACATCGACCAGCGGCGCGAGCAGGTCCACATTGGCTTGGCCCCGGCTACCCGGCGCAAAGTCGCCTTTGCGCAAAAACGGGCGGCGCTCTTTGAGGTGCGCCGAGATCATGGGCTCGCCCTGCGCATCGGGCCACAAGGTGAACAGGCTGGCCGTGACCAAACCACCGCGCCCCTTGATGGCGCGCGCCACCGGGGCCATGCGCTCGGGCAGTTTGACGGCCTCGGCACTCAGGGTGTTGCCCCGGGCATAGGCGCCGTCGGGGGCCAGAAAATCGTTTTGCAGGTCGACGATGACCATGCCCAGTTTCGCGTGCTTCAAGTTCATGCTGTGCGCTCCACCAACAAGTTGCCCAATTTGTCTACTCGGCCTTCAAAACCTGGCTCCAACCACACCGTGGTGTCGGGCTGTTCCAAAATCGCGGGGCCTTGCACCACCGTGCCCACGGGCAGACTCAAGCGCTCGTAGCGCTGGGCTGTCCACCATTGGCCTTGGTGGTAGACCTGCTGCTCGCCCACCGGGGTGGTGCGGCCCTCGCCTTGCGGGGCCAACACCGCCAGATCGAACTTGGGACGCCGACCGATGCGGGCATAGCGCAGGTTCATGACGCGGATCACCGGGCCTTGCAGCACGCGACCAAAGGCGTGCTGGTAAGCGGCTTCAAACGCGGCCAACAAGCCCGCCGCGTTCAAAGCTGCGCGCTTCAGAGGCACTTGCAGTGTGTGGGTCTGGCCCATGTAGAGCATGTCAAAGCTGATGACTTCGTCCACCCGCACAAAGTTCACACCGGCCGAATCCAAGCGGACCTGACAAGCTTGGGCCAAGGCGTCTACACGCTGCAGCAACTCGGGCCAAGCCACATCGGCCAGCGCCACGTTCAAGGTCTGCACCGCGTCGTGGCGCATGTCGGCCATCACACAACCCAGTGCCGAGGTCACGCCCGGGTAACGCGGCACGATGCCGGTGGTCACGCCCACCTCACGCATCATGGCGCACACATGCAAGCCACCGCCGCCGCCAAAGGGCATGTAGGCGAACTGGCGCGGGTCGTGGCCGCGCTCAATCGACACCACGCGGATAGCGCCCGCCATGCGGGCATTGGCCACCGTCAAAATCGCCTCAGCCGCTGCCAGCGCCGTCAAGCCCAAAGGCTCGGCCACGTGCTGCGAGATGGCTTGTTGTGACAAACCGGCATTCAGCGCCTGCAACAAGCCGCCGCCCAAAGGCCGGTCGGCCGCAATGCGGCCAAGCAGCACGTTGGCATCGGTCACGGTGGGGCGGGTGTTGCCGCGTCCATAACAAGCCGGGCCCGGAATGCTGCCGGCCGACTCGGGGCCCACTTGCAGCATGCCACCCGCATCGACCGAAGCGATCGAACCGCCCCCGGCGCCGATGGTCTCAATTTGGATCATGGGCGAGCGCACCACCAAACCAAACTCGATGGACGTTTGTGCAGCCAGCGCCGCCTCGCCACCGGCCACCAGCGACACGTCAAAGGATGTGCCGCCAATGTCGCCGGTGATGACGTTTTCAAAACCCGAAGCACGCGCAATCTCGGCGCAAGCCATCACTCCCGCCGCCGGGCCCGAGAGCGCGGTGCGCACCGGCACATCGCAGGCGGTCTGGCGCGACATCACGCCGCCATTGCTTTGCACAATCAAGAGTTCGCCGCCAAAGCCCTGGGCACGCAAGTCGCCATCGAGCCGCTGCAAATAGCTGCCCACCACGGGCTGCAAAGCCGCGTTGAGGGTGGCGGTCGAACAGCGCTCGAACTCGCGGATTTCGGGCAGCACTTCGCTGGCGGCCGTCACACAGCTGTTGGGCCAGATCTCGCGCACCGCGGCCACTGCGGCTTGTTCGTTGCCGGGGTTGGCATAGGCGTGCACAAAGAACACACACACCGCCTCGCAGCCTTCGGCCAGCAGGGCGCGGGCTTGAGCGCGCACTTGGCTTAAGTCGACCGGTGTGTGCAACTGGCCATCGGCCAACACGCGCTCGTCCACTTCCAGACGCCAGGCACGCGGCACCACCGGCGTGTAGCTGCCGCGCAGGCCCCAGGTTTGTGGGCGGTCACGGCGGCGCATCTCCAGCACATCCCGAAAACCGCGTGTGGTGATGATGCCGGTGCGGGCGATCTTGCGTTCCAGCAAGGCGTTGGTACCCACCGTGGTGCCGTGCACGATGGTGGCAATGTCTTTGGCCCCGTCGGCACCGGTGACCCCGGTCACTTTGGCAATGCCGTTCATGAAGCCCCGGGCTTCCTCGCCCCGGGTCGAAGGTACTTTGACGATGCGGGCCTGGCCGGTTTTTTCATCCAGCACAAACAGGTCAGTGAACGTCCCGCCCACGTCCACGCCCACCACCCAATGGGGTTGGTTCATTGTGGCCTCGCTCATGCTTGTTCCTTGGTGTAACCCAGTGCGGTGTCGTTCGCGCGGTCTTGCGCCGTGCGCTCAGCCGGAGCGCCCCAGCCCCCGCCACCGGGTGTTTGCAGGCGCACGCGGTCGCCCTTTTTCAGATGGATGCCCAGCATCTTCGAGACCATAGGCGGGGTCTTCCACTCGCCGTTCTGGCAATACTCGAACACATTGGGCAGCGCAGGCTGACCGCCATGAATGCCCTTGGGCGCCGACTTGCCGCGTTCGCCAAAAATGAAGGCCTCGGCGCTGTCTTCCAGCAATTCGATCTCATAAATCGCGCCCAAGCCGCCCCGGTGCTGGCCATCGCCGCCCGAGCCAGGACGCAAGGCCCATTGCGTGAAGCGCACCGGGTAGGCCGCTTCGAGAATTTCCATGGGCGGGATGGTGGCCGTAGAGATGGGCGCGTTGCCGTGTGACAGGCCATCGCCCTCCGAATGGCCGCCGTGGCCGCCGCCAAAGAAGCTGAACATCACCCAACGCTGGCCTTTGCGCTTGTCGTCGGTGCGATGCCCGGCGATCGACAAAGCGTTGATGGTGCCGTAGGCATGGGCCACCGCCCGCTTGGGGTCGGCCAGGGCCGTGGCGCTGAAGATCACGTCGATCATGCGCAAGATGGTCTCGGTATAGCCGCCCACCGGACGCGGCCGCGAGGCACTGATGACGAGACCGTCGGGGATCACAAAGTCCACCGCATCCAGCACGCCCGCGTTGGCGGGCACATCGGGGAACACATGCTTCAAGGCCACATAACAAGCCGCCACCGCCGTGGCACGCGAGATGTTCACCGGGCCCGCGCATTGTGCCGAGGTGCGCGAAAAGTCCAGCGTCAGCCGGTCCCCGGCCACCGTCATGTCGAGCGCGATCGTCAGCAACTCGTCTTTCACGCCATCGTTGTCCAACACGTCTTCAAAGCTGTAACGGCCATCGGGCAAGCTGCCGATGTGCGAGCGCATCAAGCGCACAGCGCGCGTGCGCAACTCCACCAAGGCCTGCGCCACTTTGGCGTCGCCGTATTCGTCGAGCAGTCCGTCCAGGCGGCGCGCACCCAATTCGAGCGCGGCCAACTGGCCATTCAGGTCGCCCCACAGGCTGTCAGGCAGGCGGGTGTTGGCGCGCAAGATGGCCAGCACGTCGTCCTCCAGCACGCCAGCGCGCAAGATGCGCACAGGTGGGATCTGCACCGCTTCTTGCCAACACTCGGTCGCGGCCGGGTTGTAGTTGCCGGGCACTGCGCCGCCCACATCGTGCCAGTGCGCAGCCGAGGCCAAAAAGCAATACAACTGTCCGTTGCGAAAGCAGGGTTTGACCAGCTTAAAGTCGTTGGCGTGTGTGCCGCCCTCATAGGGGTCGTTGAACAACCACACATCGCCCGGCTGCATGCCGCCACGCTGCGCCGCCACGCGCATGGCGGCCCGCACCGCAAAGGCCATGGCCCCCACAAACACCGGCAGGCCCGACTTGCCCTGGATCAGGGTGTCGCCGGTGATGGCATCGTAAAGGCCGTGGCAGGCGTCGTGCGCCTCGGCAATGATGGGGTTGAAGGCGCTGCGGTAGAGCGTTGCGTCCATCTCGTCGGCGATTTGTTCAAGCCGGCCGCGCAGCACGGCCAAAGTGACTGGGTCCATGGCGGTCAAGGCGGAAGAAACAGAATCGATCGGGTTCATGCGGTCTTTCTTTGTTGGAGCAGGGGCAACAAGCCACCAGCGTCCACCATGTCCATTAAAAAATCAGGGATAGGCGCACAGAGCAAACGCTGCCCTTGGGCGCGCAGCAACACAGGGGTATCACCCTCCAACAACAAGCTGATCTGCTCCCCTTCTGCCATGTCATCGGCTTGGGCGCATGTCAAAAGCAAAAGCCCCAAGTTGAAAGCATTGCGGAAATAAAGGCCGCTGTAGGAAGGCGCAATCACCGCCGCCAAGCCCAGGTGCCGCAACACCCCTGCCGCCTGCTCACGCGAAGAACCGATGCCAAAGTTGGGTCCGGCCACGATCACATCACCAGCGCGCACGCCGGGGGCAAAGTCACTCCGCACCGCCTCCAGGCAATGCTGGCCGATCACGTCCAGTCCGTGCTTCATGTACGCACCTGGCGCCAGAGCGTCGGTATCCACGTCGGCACCAAATCGCCAGACACGGGCATGTTCGAATGTGCGAGGTCTCATCCCATCACCTCGCGTGCATCGGTGATGCGCCCACACAATGCGGAAGCCGCCACCGTGTAGGGCGAGGCCAAATACACGTTCACACTGGCCGGGCCCATGCGGCCTTTGAAGTTGCGGGCGGTGGTCGAAATCACGGTGGCGCCTTCAGGAAAAGTAGCGCCATAACCGGCACATGCGCCGCAGCTGTTGGGCAGCACCTCGGCGCCTGCGTCTTGCAGAATTTGCATCACACCCTCTTGTGTGGCCTGGGCTTGTTCACGGGCACTGGCTGGGGCCACCATCAGCTGCACACCCTGGGCCACGTGTTTACCTTTGAGCACCGAAGCAGCGGCGCGCAGGTCATCGAGTTTGGCGCCAGTGCAGGCCCCGATATAAGCAATGCTTGGCAGCACATCACGGAATGCGCCCACATCGCGGGTGTTGGCTGGGCTGTGCGGGGCTGCGACTTGGGGGCTCAGGGTCGATGCGTCAAAACGGTAGTCCTCAAAATCAGCGTCCTCGTCAGAGCACCACTGTTTTGCATTCACCAAATCAGCATCGTTCACGCCTGCGTTGCGCAGGTATTGCAACGTGGTGTCGTCGGCTGCGATCAAGCCGGTTTGTGCGCCCATCTCGGCGCTCATATTGGACAGCGTCATGCGCTCGGCCATCGACAGCGCCTGAACCGCAGGACCAGCAAATTCAACCGCTTGGTATTGACCACCGTTCATGCCAAAACGCCCCACCATGTGCAGCATCATATCTTTGGCCGACACGCCCGGTTGCAACCGACCCGACCAGTGCATGCGCAAGGTGCGCGGCACTTGCAACCAAATTTGACCTGTCGCGCACACCCCCAGCATTTCGGTGGCACCGATGCCAAACATGTAACAGCCAAATGCGCCGCCCGTGGGCGAATGAGAATCCCCCCCCACACACAACATGCCAGGCTTCAGATGGCCCCGCTCGGGCAGCACCACATGACAAATGCCTTCGCTGTCGATGACGTGCGGCAGTTGCCAGGTCTTGGCGGTGTCCCGGGTGATTTGGATGATCTTTTGGGCATCAGCGTCTTGGGCGGGTACATAGTGATCGAGCACCAAAACGACTTTGCTTTTGCCCCAAATTTCAGCACCCAGCTCGTCCAGCATGGGCTTCAAGCGACGGGGTCCAGACGAGTCATGGAACATGGCCAGATCGACGTTGCAGGTGACCAACTCACCGACCGCCACATGGCGACGCCCGGCTGCATGGGCGATCAGCTTTTGGGCCAGTGTTTGCGCAGGATGTGGGCTCATTCCGGCTTGGCTCCTGCATACTGGACGACAGCCCGCCAACGCACAATTTCACTGTCGACAAAACGGGCAAACTCTTCTGGGCTGTTGCCCACGGGCGTAGCCCCTTCGTTTTCGATGCGGCGCTTGACGTCGGGCGATTGCACAGCGGCACGCGCCGCATCGGCCAAGCGTTTGGTCAATTCAGGACTCATGCGACCGGGACCGAACAACCCAAACCAAGCGCTCGACTCGTAGCCGGGCAAACTTTCGCCAATGGCTTGCACCTCTGGATAAGCCGGCAAGCGTTTGGCACTGGTGACGCCCAGCGCCTTGAGCTTGCCCGCCTTGATGTGCGTCTGCACATTGCCAACGGCTGCAAACATCAAATCGACCTGGCCAGCCAAGACATCTTGAACGGCTGGGGCGGTACCTCGATAAGGGATGTTGACAATGAAAACGCCCGACTGCATCTTGAAGGCATCACCCGCCATGTGCAGCGACGAACCCAAAGCGCCAATGGCAAAGTTGAGCTGCCCAGGCTTGGACTTGGCCAGCGCGATCAACTCTTTGATGTTGTTCGCCGGCACTTTGGGGTGAGCCACCAACACCGAGGGCGATGTCGAGACCATGGTCAAGGGCGTGAAGTCCTTCACCGGGTCAAAGGGCAGACTGGGGTACAAAGAAGCATTGATGGCGTGGCTGGTAAAACTCATGAGCAGCGTGTTCCCGTCCGGTGCTGCTTTGGCCACGGCATCTGCAGCCAAGTTGCCGCCAGCTCCGGGGCGGTTTTCCACCACCACCGTACGACCCAACTGCGGTCCCAGCACCTGTGCCAGGGTGCGAGCCATCGTGTCGGTGGTGCCGCCAGCGGGAGCGCCCACCAAAATTCGGATGGGCGGTTGCGACTGGGCTTGCGCCCAACCCGCAAAGGCCAAAGCCGCACCCAAAGTCAATAAACGGCGAGAAATCATCGGGCTTGTTGGCATGAAAACTCCTTTGAAGCGGTGGAAAATGGGTTGGATGCTGAAACGCGCGGGCATTCACGAGGTTTTGACCAAGGATCACATGCCCAAGTAAGCCTGCCTCAGCGTGTCGCTTGCCAACAATTCGCCAGGTTTTCCGCTGAAACGAATTTGACCGTTTTCCATCACGTACGCACGGTCGGCAATGTCCAGAGATTGGCCCACGTTTTGCTCCACCAACAAAATTGAAAGGCCCGTGCTGCGCAGTTGAGAAATCAGGCCAAATAATTCTTCGACCAACAAAGGCGACAAACCCAGAGAGGGCTCATCCAAAATCAGCAAACGCGGCTCGGCCATCAATCCCCGGCCAATGGCGAGCATTTGCTGTTCGCCACCGCTCAAGGTACCTGCCAACTGGTTGACTCGTTCTTTGAGGCGCGGAAAGGTTTCGTAAACCTTGTCCAAGTTCTGAAGGCGACGCGCTCGCCCCCGCGTGAAGGCACCCAGCTCCAGGTTTTCGTGAACGCTCAGATTCGGAAACACCTTGCGGCCTTCAGGCACTTGAATCAGGCCACGAACCACCACTTGGCGTGAATGCAAGCCGGTGATGTCGTGCCCGTCAAACTGCACCTGGCCAGCGCGCGTGGCCACCAAACCGCTCAGGGTCAAATTGAGCGTAGTCTTGCCTGCACCGTTGCTGCCCAGCAGCGCCACCAATTCACCGGGCATCACATGCAAATCGACACCGCGCAAGACTTCGACCACGCCGTAGCCTGACTTGATCCCTTGAACATTCAAGAGGGCGCTCATGCCGTGGACTCCTGTGCAATAGAGGCTGATTGGCTTTGCGCCGCGCTCTTTTGCAAACGCTCCGCCGTGCCATGGCCCAAATAGGCCTCCACTACGGCTTGGTTGCGGGTGACCTCGGCGGGCGAGCCTTGGGCAATGAGTTGACCTTGCGCCAACACCCAGACCTCTTGCGCCAGGCTCATCACCGCTTGCATGACATGTTCAATCATCAGCACCGTCACGCCGCCTTGGGCAATGCCTTGCACCACAGGGATCATCTCGGCAATTTCTTGCGGATTCAGGCCTGCCAGCACCTCGTCGAGCAGCAACAAACGTGGGCGCGTGGCCAGTGCACGGGCCAGCTCCAAGCGCTTGCGGCCGGCCACTGTCAGGTCACTGGCCAGCTTGTCCAGCTGTGGGCTCAGGCCTACTTGTTTGGCCACCGATTCGGCAAATTCAAGCGCCTGCGCGCGGCCTGGCAAATGCAAATGCGCTCCCACCGCGATGTTCTCGCGCACAGTTTGCGCCGCAAAGGGCTGCACGATCTGAAAAGTACGCGTCAGGCCCATGCGGGCATTCTGATGCGGCGGCTGCCCGGTGATGTCTTGGCCTGCAAACACCACGCGGCCCGTATCCGGCGTCAAAAAGCCCGACATGAGCGCGAACAAAGTCGTCTTGCCCGCACCGTTGGGGCCAATCAAGGCGCTCAGACGCCCTTCGGTCACCGACAGGCTCACGTTTTGCACGGCCTTCAAGCCGCCAAAGGACTTGCCCACGCCTTCGATCTGAAGCAGCGTGCTCATGATTTGTCTCCATCGGACTTGCTGCCGCGCAACCATTGCAACGGCGTGATGGTGCCCAGCCCCGCAATGCCGCGCGGCAAGAACATCACAATCACGATCAGCACCACGCCGTAAATGACCATGTTGATGCCCGGCAGCTGGCCAAACAAATTGCGCGTGACATCGGCCAGGATGTGCAAGCTCACAGCCCCCAAGAGCGGGCCCCACAGCGTGCCCATGCCGCCCACAATCGCCCCCACCAAAGCCTCGACCGAAGTGTGTGCCCCAAAGGCGATGCCTGGGTCGATGTACTGGAACACTTGCACATAAAACGCACCGCCTGCGCCCATCAGCCCGCCGGACAACACGGTGGCGATCAGCTTCACGCTGAAGGGGTTCACGCCAATGGCGCGGGCCGCGTCTTCGTTGTCGCGCACCGCCTGGAGGTAAGCACCAAAGCGAGAGTGACGCAGCCAAGCGGTGATGCACAGCGCCAGCGTGACCAAGCCCAGCATGAGCCAGATGAAACCGGCACGGCTGCCAAACTGCATGTTCGCAGTCGACTCTTTGAGCGGCAGCATCATGCCCACACCCGCCCCGGTGAAGGGCACCGAGGTGGCCAAAATGCGGAACACCTCGGCAAAAGCCAAGGTGACCAGTGCGAAGTAAGAGCCCTTGAGGCCATAACGGAACGAGGCAGCGCCCACAAAGGCCCCCACGCCTGCCGCAAAGACCATGGCCAGCGGCAAAGCCACCCAGGGGCTCAGGCCCCACTGCATCTGCGCGATGGCCTGCACGTAAGCACCCGTGCCAAAAAACAGGGCATGGCCAAACGAAAACTGCCCGCCAAAACCACCCAGCACGTTCCACGCCTGCGACAACAGGCAGGCGTACAAAGACGTCATGACGAAGTTGAGCATCACGCCCGAGTCGGTGAACAAAGGCACCGCCCCCACCAACACCACAAACAGCGCGATGTTGCAAAAGTCTTTCATGCCTTCGCTCCAAAAAATCCTTGCGGCCTGAGCAAAAGCACTGCAATGAAAATCACAAAAATACCCACTTGGCCCAGCGACTCACCCAGCAGCAAACCGCCCAGCGACTCGACCACGCCAATCAGCAAACCACCAAGCAAAGCCCCGGTAAAACTGCCCATGCCGCCGAGCACCACGATGGTGAAGGCCACCAGCACAAAGCCGTTGCCCACCTGAGGGTTCACGTAATAGGCCGGCATCAAAAAGCAGGCCGCAGCGCCCAGACTGGCCAGGCCCAAACCAAAACACATGGCATACACATGGTCCACATCAATGCCCATTAAACGTGCACCTTGCTTTTCTTTAGAGACAGCGCGGATGGCACGGCCTAAATCGGTTTTTTGCACAATCAGCAAGAGCACAGCCGACACCACCAATGCGCCAGCAAAGGACACCAGTTTGGGCAGTGCAATGAAGGCCGGGCCGATCTCGACCGTGGTCAAGGTGTAGGCCGTTTCAATGGTGCGGGTATCGGATTTGAAAAACAGCAGCGCCAGGTTCTCGAGCACGATCGAGAGGCCCAGCGTGACCAACAAAATGTTTTCGTCCTTGCCATGGCTAGCGCGGTTGATGACACCGCGTTGCAGCGCATAGCCCAGCACAAACATGGCGGGCACCATGATGGGCAGGGCCATGTAGGGATCGACCCCGAAGTGTTGCTTCAGCATGTAAACGCCATAAAGAGCCACCATCAAAGACGCGCCGTGCGCAAAATTGATGATGTGCAGCACGCCATAAATGAGCGTGAGGCCCAGTGCGATCAGCGCATACACGGCACCTGTCGTGATGCCGTTGAGCATCGAAGGGAACAGGATGTTGAAGTCCAGCATCGGGGTCTTTCAAATCAGCGCAGTTCAGCCCTTGAGCGGGAAAATCGGCTCAATCTCGCGGTAGTCGCGCGGCACGATCACCTTGATGTCTCCTTTGTGGACCTGAGTCATCAAAGGCTGTGCGCCCATGTTCTGGCCATTGACAAACTGCGTAGGGCCGTAGGGCATGATGTGGTTCGCGAACTTGCTCGAAGCCAGCGCATCGATGATGGCGGCACGGTCCATGGACTTGGCGCGTTCGATCGCATCGGCCAACAAACTCATGGCGGTATAGGTCATGAACACTTCGTAACTGAAGAACTGGCCTTGTGCTTCCACACGTTTGCGCAACTCAGCCGAGCGCTTGTCACGTGGATTGAACCAGTGGTTGCAGTCGATGATGCCGTTGGCTGCCTCGGGGAATTCCTTGACGAACTTGTAGCTCGAAGCTGCGCCGCCCAACACCGAATAGATGGCTTTGGGCGTGATTTTTTGCTGCTGCAGGGTGCGCACCAACAACGCGTATTCGTTGTAGTAGTTGGCCGGGATCAAGATGTCGGGGTTGACCTGCTTGATGCGCAGCGCAATGTTGTTGAAGTCACGCGTGGGGTTGGCGTGCTTGATGATTTCCTTGACCTCGTAACCGTAGCCAGGCAGTTCCTTGGCCAGCAAGTTGGCAGTCCCTGTGCCGAACAGCGACTCCTCGTGCACGATCATCACCGTGCGGGCAGGCTTGCCTGCGGCCGTGTTCAAAACGTGCAGACTGGACACGGCCACTTCGGCGCATTTTCTGTATCCGGGACCAAAGCGGAAGGTGTTTTTCAGGCCGCGCTCAACGATCTGATCGGCCACGCCCACATCCACCACATGAGGCAGGTTGTATTTGGCTGCGGCTTGCGTGGTGGCCAAGCAAATGGCCGAGGCAAATGCACCCACCACAGCACTGACACCCGCTTCGTTCATTTTCTCAATTTCGGCTGCACCCGCTTGAGGATTTGACTGTGCATCGCCCAACATGGCTTCGATCTTGGCGCCACCCAGCGACTTGATGCCGCCGGCTTTGTTGATGTCTTCGATGGCCATCATCGCGCCCAAACGGCACTGTTGACCCGAATAGGCCAATGCGCCTGTGACTGGGTGCAGAACACCCACTTTGATGGGTTTGGGCTGAGCGCCTCCAACCAGCGGAAAAGCAAGCGCCGAGGCCGCAGCAGCGGACTGGCCCATGAAAGTGCGACGTGAGGTCATGAGAACATTCCTTTAAAAAGTCAATGAAAGTTGGCGGACAGCTCTTGGCTTACCCACACCTTGGCATCGATGCTGCCAACGCGGGATAACTGCATCTGGTATTCGTACCGGTCCGGTCGGTACAAGCCATGCAGCCATTGGACGGGACGATCGTCCTCGTCATAAATCAAACGCCGCACCGCCAACAAGGCCGATCCGACGGAAACATCCAGATGTTGGGCCATGCCCACATCGGCCAGACGGGCCGAGATGGTTTGTTCAGCCCGACCCACCTTGACGCCCGATTCCTCGAGCAGCACCAAAATGGGTTTTTGCGCCAACTCGCGCTTGCCAAACCCCGACGAAATCGCATCGGGCACCCAGGTGGTGATGTGCGACAGCGGGCCCTCGGGCGTGCTGCGTACGCGCTCGGCTTTTTGCACCAGTTCGGCGCTGTGCAGTTTGAGCGCAGCGGCCACGTCCACCGGGGCCCGCATGCGCTCCACGCTGAGCACCTTCACCTTGGTGCGCATGCCCATGGTGACCAGGTTCTCCAGCAAACCCGTCAGACGTGCCTGCTGGCCCGTGGCCATGGTCGAGGCTTGCATCTGCACCTCTTGCGCACGCGCCGAAACTGGCCGTGTGCCGCGCCCGGGCTCGCGCTGAATCAGGCCTTCTTCGGCCAATTGGGACAAGGCCCGGCGCACGGTGACACGCGCCACACCAAATTGACCCATCAAAGCCATCTCGCCCGGCAAGCCATGGTCAAAGCGACCTTCGCGCAATTGCTCTCGCAGCACCAGATAAATTTGGTGGTACTTGGGCAAAGGCAGATGGGCATCCATGACTATCATGGTGAAACAGTCCTATTGTCCTGTCAATAGGACATTCAGGTCTTATGCATAGAACATTTGATCAGGAGTTTCCCTAGGTTCACACGCTTTGGGGCTGCTGCCCCCATGCCCAAAGCTTCACGCGTAGCGCAAGCGCAAATCGCGCTTGAGCAGTTTGCCGCTCGGGTTCTTGGGCAGCGTGTCGGTGAAGACCACGCGTTTGGGTGTCTTGAAACCGGCCATGTGCTGGGCGCAGTGCGCCATCACGGCCGCCTCGTCCAAGGTCTGCCCGGCCTTGACCACGATCACGGCCGTCACCGCCTCCACCCACTTGGGGTCAGGCAAGCCGATCACCGCCACTTCGCTGACCTGCGGCAGGCGGTAAATCATTTCTTCGACCTCTCGACTGGCCACGTTTTCGCCGCCAGACTTGATCATGTCCTTCTTGCGGTCCACCACGGAGATATAACCCTCCTCGTCGATCATGCCCAGATCGCCGCTGTGGAACCAGTCGCCCTCAAACGATGCTTGGGTGCGCTCGTCGTCATGAAAGTAGCCCAGCATCAAATGCGGCGAGCGGTGCACGATCTCGCCCACCTCGCCCACGGCCACGTCCTGCATGGCGTCATTCACCACGCGGGTTTCGACGTTGCGCACCGCCTTACCGCATGAACCCAGTTTGCGCAGCTGATCCTCTGGGCCGAGCAGGGTGGCCAGGGGCGCGATTTCGGTTTGGCCGTACAGGTTCCACAAGCGCACCTGGGGCAAGCGTGCAGCCAGTTCTTTGAGCACCTCCACCGGCATGATGGATGCGCCGTAGTAGCCCTTGGCCAATTTGGCGAGTTTGTCCGCATCCATCAGCGGCGAACGCAGCAACGCGATCCACACCGTGGGCGGCGCAAAGAAACTGGTGATGCCGAACTTTTCGAGCATCGGCAACAGATTGTCAGGTGTGGGCTTGGAGGTGATGACGTTGGTGCTGCCCATGTAAATGGCCGGGCCAAAAAACACATCGAGCTGAGCGCAGTGGTAAAGCGGCAACGCGTGCAGGGCCACGTCAGCCTCGGCAATTTCGGCGTCGATCACGCAGCTGACGTACTGCCACATCACCGCGTCGTGCGTCAGTTGCGCGCCCTTAGGGCTCGACTCGGTGCCGCTGGTGTAGACGATCTGCGCCACGTGATCGCTGCCCAGTTGCACATCGGGCAGCGCATCCTGACAAGCCGCCAGGGTGTCAAAGTTGTGCATGCCCGCCACCGCTTGGCTCGGGTCTTCGGACGGCAGCCAGATGAACTGCTGCACCTGCGTGTCGAGCTTGGAAGCCGTCTGCGCCAGCGCGGCCAGGCCGCTGTCGGTGGCCAAGGTTTTGGCGCCAGCGTGGCGCAAGATGAACGCCACCTCTTCGGCCTTGAGCATGAAGTTGATCGGCACCATGACCGCGCCCCGGCGGGCCAGCGCAAAACGCAGCGCGGCAAATCCATGCGAGTTGCGGGCCAACACCGCCACCTTGTCGCCCTCGGCAATGCCGATGCGGGCCAAGCCTGACGCCAAGCGCGTGACCAGCGCGTCGAACTCGGCATAGGTCCAGCTGGTAGCGCCGCACACGATGCCCGTCTTGGTGGGCAAGCGGATCGCGGTGCGGCGCAAGGCATCGGCAATGGTCTGACGGCGAACGGCGGGGTGGATGGCGGTCTGGGTCACGGGCGACATGGGTCTGGCTCCTGCATGGATATGATCGGCAGATTGAACACCAGACCCGCGAGAATTCCATTGGCACTTCCCCCTCCCTCCCCCCGAAAACTGTCACATACGCGAACCGTGGTGTACCAAGGCTTTGACCGCGAAGACGGCCTGTGGGACATCGAAGCCCAATTGACCGACGTCAAGACCTTCGGCTTCCAGGTGCCCAACGAACGGCTCTTCCCCGGAGATGAGCCGATTCACGGCCTGAAAATCCGCGTCACAATCGACAACAAGATGGTCATCCAGGACATCGCCACTTCGATGGACGACATTCCCCACCCCGAATGCGTCGGCGCGCCACACGGCATGCACAAATTGATCGGCTGCACCATGGGCCCGGGCTGGCGCAAGGTCATCAACCAACACGTGGGCGGCACCGAGGGCTGCACCCACCTGCGCGAAATGCTGTTCAACATGGCCACCGCCGCCTACCAAACCTTGCCTTCAGGCCAATGGCAGCGCCGCGAGTTGGCGGGCCAACCTCACCCTGAAGTGACCCAAGCGCCCTATTTTCTGGGCCAATGCCACAGCTGGGCCCATGACAGCCCGACGGTGCAAAGGGCGTATCCGATGTTTTTCAAGCCGAAAGCGACTGAGCGCACCGGGAACTGAGCCCACGCTCGCCTGCGATAATCTGGGTCTTCCAAAGCGCTCATGCGCTTTTCTTTTTCACAGCCTCTGGATCTACACCATGAACCGCTGCACTCTGGCCCCTCGCGGGCGGACTTTGCTTTGCCTTGAATTCATTGCCTCCCTTCAATCCGTGGAGGCCGCATGAGCAAGAAGGTTTTCATCAAAACCTTTGGCTGCCAGATGAACGAGTACGACTCGGACAAGATGGCCGATGTGCTGGGCGCGGCCCAGGGTTATGAGCCCACGCAGGACGTGGACGAGGCCGATCTGATTTTGTTCAACACCTGCTCGGTACGCGAAAAGGCGCAAGAAAAAGTGTTCAGCGACTTGGGCCGTGTGCAACACCTGAAAGCCAAGGGCGTGTTGATCGGCGTGGGCGGCTGCGTAGCCAGCCAGGAAGGCGCCGAGATCATCAAGCGTGCGCCTTATGTGGACGTGGTGTTTGGCCCGCAGACTCTGCACCGCCTGCCCGACATGCTGGCCGAGCGCGAGCGCAAGCAGCGTCCGCAGGTGGACATCAGCTTCCCCGAAATTGAGAAGTTTGACCATCTGCCGCCCGCCAAGGTGGAAGGCGCCACCGCCTTTGTGTCGATCATGGAAGGTTGCAGCAAATACTGCAGCTACTGCGTGGTGCCCTACACCCGGGGCGAAGAGGTCTCTCGCCCGTTTGACGATGTGCTGGTCGAAGTGGCCGGCCTGGCCGCGCAGGGCGTGAAAGAGATCACCCTGCTGGGCCAGAACGTGAACGCTTACCGGGGCAGGATGGGCAACACGGCAGACATCGCCGACTTTGCGCTGCTGCTGGAGTACGTGGCCGACATGCCGGGCATCGAGCGCATCCGCTACGTGACCAGCCACCCCAACGAGTTCACGCAGCGCCTGATCGACGCGTACGACAAGATCCCCAAACTGGTGAGCCACTTGCACCTGCCGGTGCAGCACGGTTCGGACCGCATCTTGATGGCCATGAAACGCGGCTACACCGCCATGGAATACAAGAGCACGATCCGCAAACTGCGGGCGATCCGCCCCGACATGTCGCTCAGCAGCGATTTCATCGTGGGCTTCCCCGGCGAGACGGAGGACGATTTCAACAAGATGATGAAGCTGATCACCGATGTGGGTTTTGACACGAGTTTCAGCTTCATCTTCAGCCCCCGCCCCGGCACGCCTGCAGCCAACCTGCACGACGACACGCCGCACGCCGAAAAATTGCGCCGCCTGCACCACCTGCAAGCGACCATCGAGGACAACGTGCAGCGCATTGGCGAGGGCCGCGTGGGCACGGTGCAGCGCATTCTGGTGGAGCGCCCTTCACGCAAGGACGCGACCGAATTGGCAGGCCGCACCGAGTGCAACCGCGTGGTCAACTTCCCCGGTGGTCCCAACATGGACCGGCTGATCGGTCAGATGGCCGATGTGCGCATCACCCAAGGTCTGTCGCACTCGCTGCGCGGGGAGTTGGTGATCCAAGACTGATCAGCTGGGTTTTTCAGGAGTCGCGGCCGACTTCACGGATGTAGCGGCGGTAGTCGCCATGCGGTATGGGCGTGCAGCCCTCTACCGGGCGGTTGTACACATAGGTCTGCACCGGCTGGCCTTGCAGCGGACCGCTGACCACCAGCACCACCTCTCGCCAGTAGTGTGATTCGGCGCGGTCACCGGGCACCACGCCTTCCACCCCATCCAGACGGGCCAGGTGTGCGTGATCGACTTCATAGACTTCGCCCGTGACGTGGCCGTCTCCTGGCAGCAAGCCGGGGTAACGCCCAAGGTCGAACAAGCGGCCAGGCACTTGGGCAGGGCCCATGAAACGGGCACCGTGCATTTCGGCTTCCAAGCGCAAACCAGGCATCAGGGTGCCGTAAATAAAGAGGTAAGTCATCTGCAGATGGCCTGCGGTGATCAACGCGGCATGCCGGGAAAGCCCCCGCCGCCGCCCATCATGCCTTTCATGGCGCCCATGCGCTTCATCATCTTCATCATGCCGCCGCCAGACATTTTTTTCATCATGTCTTGCATTTGCTCAAACTCTTTGAGCATGCGGTTGACGTCTTGCACCTGAACGCCCGCGCCTGCCGCAATGCGGCGCTTGCGGGTGGCTTTGATGAGTTCGGGTTTTTTGCGTTCTTGTGGCGTCATGCTGTGGATGATGCCTTGCTTGCGGCCGATGTCTTTTTCGACTTTGTCCATGTCCATGGAGCCGGCCTTGGCCGTCAGCTGGCTGGGCAGTTTATCCATCAGGCTCGACAACCCCCCCATTTGCTTCATCTGCTGGATCTGGGCCAGAAAATCGTTCAAATCAAAACTGCCACCGCTTTTGACCTTGGACGCCAGCTTTTGAGCGGCCTCTAGGTCCACGCCCGCGGTGACCTGCTCGACCAAGGCCACGATGTCGCCCATGCCCAGCACCCGGCCCGCATGGCGCTCGGCATCGAACACTTCCAGGCCGTCAATCTTTTCGCTGGTACCGGCAAACTTGATGGGCACGCCGGTGATCTGGCGCACCGACAAGGCCGCACCGCCGCGCGAATCGCCGTCGAGCTTGGTCAGCACAATGCCCGTGAGTGGCAAGGCGTCGCTGAACGCCTTGGCTGTATTGGCCGCGTCCTGACCTTGCATGGCGTCCACAACGAACAGGGTTTCAACGGGCTTGAGTTCAGCGTGCAGCGCCTTGATCTCGGCCATCAGGGCTTCGTCAATGGCCAGGCGACCGGCTGTATCGACCAGCAGCACATCAAAGAAGTGCTTGCGGGCATAGTCCATGGCGGCGCGGGCGATGTCGATCGGCTTTTGGTCGGGCGAGCTGGGGAACCACTCGGCCCCAGCTTGTGCGGTCACGGTCTTCAGCTGTTCGATCGCGGCGGGCCGGTAAACGTCCCCCGAGACCGTCAAGACTTTCTTTTTGCGCTTTTCGATCAGGTGCTTGGCCAGCTTGGCGGTGGTGGTGGTTTTACCGGCACCTTGCAAACCCGCCATCAAAATCACCGCGGGCGGCTGCGCGGCCAGGTTGATGTCGGACACGCCCTCGCCCATGGTGGCGGCCAATTCGCGGTTGACCACGCCCACCAAGGCCTGCCCGGGCTTGAGTGAGCCCATGACTTCTTGGCCCAAGGCTTTTTCTTTCACCCGGGCAATGAAATCGCGCACCACCGGCAAGGCCACGTCGGCTTCGAGCAAGGCCATGCGCACCTCGCGCAACATGTCGGCCACGTTCGATTCGGTGATGCGGGCCTGTCCGCTGAGGGTCTTGACGAGGCGTGAGAGTTTGTCGGTCAGAGCGGAGGCCATGGGGAAATCCAGAAAAAACCGGTTCAGCGTGTTGGCGAAACCCCAGTGGCTGCGCCCGAAAGGCTAAACTCGGCCTCATGATTTTAGCGAGTGCGCCTTTTTGGACGCTGCCCTTCTCGGCATTGGCAGCATTGGTTTATGCCTTGCCCGCTCTGGCGCCCAGCCGCCTGAGCGATGCGCACGCGCGGCGCCTCCTCTGGTTGGCCTGGGGGATGCATGCCGTCAGCCTGCTGGCGCTTTTGATGGGCCCGGTTCGTTTTGGTTTTGCACCGGCGCTGTCGGTCACCGCGTGGCTGGTGGTCACGGCTTACATGATCGAGACCCAATTTTTTCCCAAGTTCAAAGCGCGGTGGGCGGTAGGCAGTTTGGGCTCTGTCACCGTGGTGCTCGCCTGGATTTTCCCCGGCACCCTTTTGACCAACCAAGCCTCGGCTTGGCTGCCTTTGCACTTTGCTTTGGGTTTGTCGGCCTATGGGATGTTTGCAGCTGCAGTGGTTCACGCTTGGATGATGACCCGCACCGAGCAAGACATTCGCCAAGCCCATGAAGGCTCGAGTGGTTTGCCTCTTTTGACGCTGGAACGCCTCACCTTTCGCTTTGTTACCGCAGGCTTTTTGCTGCTGACCGCCACTTTGGTCGCCGGCGCCCTGTTTGGGGAAGCCTTGTACGGCCAAGGCCACACGGAATGGCGTTGGGACCACAAGCGGGTGTTCGCCTTGTTGTCATGGCTGACGTTTGCCACTTTGTTGGTCGGGCGCAGCCAATGGGGATGGCGTGGTCGTCGCGCTGTGCGGATGCTCTACATCGGCGCGGGCTTGCTGCTGCTGTCTTATGCAGGTTCGCGGTTTGTCCTGGAAGTCTTGATTGGACGTGCTGTATGAAATACCTGATCTGGCTGCTGGTCATCTTGGCCGCGATCTGGGCCTTCAAACGCAGCCGCAGGCCAGCCAAGCCCGCCGAAGACGAGAAGACGCCGAGCGCAAGCCCTTCCAATATGGTGGCTTGTGCCCATTGTGGGCTCCATTTGCCGCAAGAAGAAGCTGTCACCGGCACAAAAGGCCTGTATTGCAGCACCGAGCACCGCGCCGCCGCTCAAGACCGCAACCCCGTTTGATCTCACTTGGCCTGACCCGTTACCCCCGCTGGGTCAGTTTTTGTCTGTACCCTTGCCACATTCTTTGAACCGAAGCACCATGCCCTGTTCACCTGCTGCCCCCCCTGCGATTTGGCTGGATGGCTGGTACACACCTGCACAGCGGATAGATTCCCCTAACTTTGGCGCCAGACCCGAAGGGGCCTGCATTGACTTGGTGGTGATCCATTCGATCAGCCTGCCCCCTGGCCAATATGGCGGTCCACACGTACAGGCCCTTTTCACGAACCAACTGGAATGGGATGCCCACCCTTATTTCACGCCATTGCGGGGCTTGCAAGTGTCTGCCCATTTTTTCATTCGACGGGATGGCGCTCTGATCCAGTTTGTCAGCACCAAGGACCGGGCCTGGCATGCCGGACAGTCCGAATACCGCGGGCGCCCTCAATGCAACGACGACTCTGTCGGCATTGAGCTGGAGGGCCTGGAAGGGGATGTGTTCACACAAGCCCAATATGTGCAACTGGCCCGGCTTTGCCAACATTTGCATGACTACCTTCCAATCGCCCATGTGGCCGGACATGAGCATGTGGCGCCAGGCCGCAAGCTGGACCCCGGGCCTGGTTTTGCATGGGAGCACCTCAAAAGTCTGTTGAACTTCCCGAATTCGTACTTTCCCTAGGAATTCAAAGCCACACTTTCAGAAAATATTTTCTGGATTTTTTATTGCCTTAAAACAGGTCAATGACTTTTGATTGTCAACTTCAAAAGTTCAAGCCCAGTCTTTCAAAGCCCTTGAAAGACAAAGCCTGTCTAAAGGCTCACGGTTATTGGCTTGGTGCCTTAGAACGCAGCTTTTAAAGCCTTCGCAGCGATTTTTTTCTGGCTCTGAAAATGGCTTCGACATGCATGCTTTTCGGCCAAAGCCAAACCGGTGCCAAAAAGCATCGGTACACTACCTGTAGTGGCTTGCAAGGGTCCCAGACACCAGATATAGTGTCTCAAACAAATTTTCACATTGGAAATAGCGCCCGGGTTCAAGCACTTGTTAACACCCTAAAACAGACCATAAATTAGAAAAAAATCATGCAAACAGATCTCAACGTTTCCTCTTCTGCACCTGGCATGCTGAGCCAACCCCTTTCAGACCGTGCCGGCCATGCCTCCGCGCAAAGCCTGAACCAATATCAAATCATTCGTCGCAATGGTGCGGTGGTGCCTTTTGAGCCCAGCAAAATTGCCGTCGCGCTGATGAAAGCCTTTTTAGCCGTGCACGGCACCCAGGGCGCTGCATCGGCCAGCGTGCGAGAAGTGGTGGAAGAGTTGACACAAAACGTGGTGCGTGCATTGATGCGCTCACGCCCAGGCGGTGGCACCTTTCACATTGAAGATGTGCAAGACCAAGTTGAATTGGGTTTGATGCGCAGCAGCAACCATGAAGTGGCCCGTGCTTATGTGCTGTACCGTGAACGCCGCGCCCAAGAGCGTGCGCAGCAAAGCCAGCAATCCACCCCGAGCCCTCAAGAACCCGCCTTGCACGTCATTGACCGAGGCCAACGCGTCGCCCTCGATCTGGGTTACCTCAAATCCCTCATGGTCAATGCCTGCGCTGGCTTGGGCAAAGACGTGAGCCCCGAGCCGATCGTGGCCGAGACCATGCGCAACCTGTACGACGGCGTGCCCATGGAAGAGGTTTACAAGGCATCCATCCTGGCGTCGCGGACTCTGATCGAAAAGGACCCGGACTACACCTACGTGACTGCCCGCTTGCTGATGCACACCATCGCCAAGGAAATCTTGGGCAAAGAAGTGCCCCAGAGCCAGATGGCCGAGGCGTACATCAACTACTTCCCACAGTTCATTAAAAAAGGCGTTGACAACGACCTGCTCGATGAAAAGCTGCTGCAATTCGACCTGAAACAACTGGCCGCCGCTCTCAAACCCGAACGTGATTTGCAATTTGATTACCTGGGCCTGCAAACCCTTTACGACCGTTACTTCCTGCACGTCCGCAAAACACGCATCGAAATGCCTCAGGCCTTCTTCATGCGCGTGGCCATGGGTTTGTCGCTCAACGAGATCAACCGCGAAGCCCGTGCCATCGAGTTCTACGAGATCCTGTCTTCGTTTGACTTCATGTCGTCCACACCCACCTTGTTCAACAGCGGCACTTTGCGCTCGCAATTGTCGAGCTGCTACCTGACCACCGTGCCAGACGACTTGGACGGCATTTACGAATCCATCAAAGAAAACGCACTGCTGTCCAAGTTTGCTGGTGGCTTGGGCAACGACTGGACCCGCGTGCGGGCCATGGGCTCGCACATCAAGGGCACCAACGGAGAGTCGCAAGGCGTGGTGCCTTTCCTCAAAGTGGTCAACGACACTGCCGTGGCCGTTAACCAGGGCGGCAAGCGCAAAGGCGCGGTCTGCACTTACTTGGAAACTTGGCACCTGGACATCGAAGAATTTCTGGAGCTGCGCAAGAACACCGGCGATGACCGCCGCCGCACCCATGACATGAACACGGCCAACTGGATCCCCGACTTGTTCATGCGCCGAGTCATGGAAAAAGGCACTTGGACCTTGTTCTCCCCATCCGACGTGCCTGACTTGCACGACCTGTTCGGCCTGGCTTTCGAAAAAGCCTACGTGGCTTACGAACAAAAAGCCGAGCGCGGTGAGATCAAGCCCAGCAAAACCCTGCCAGCCACCGACTTGTGGCGCAAGATGTTGTCCATGCTGTTTGAAACCGGCCACCCCTGGATCACCTTCAAGGATCCTTGCAACGTGCGCTCGCCCCAGCAGCACGCAGGCGTGGTGCACTCCTCCAACCTGTGCACCGAGATTACGCTCAACACCAGCGACACCGAAACCGCCGTCTGCAACTTGGGCTCGGTCAACCTGTCACGCCACCTCAAGGACGGCACAAACGGCAAAGTGATCGACCACGACAAGTTGAAGAAGACCATCACGATTGCCATGCGCATGCTGGACAATGTGATCGACATCAACTACTACGCAGTCAAGAAGGCCCGTGACTCCAACATGCGTCACCGACCTGTGGGCTTGGGATTGATGGGTTTCCAAGACTCACTGTACGAGATGCGCACGCCTTATGCGTCTCAGGCTGCTGTGGAATTCGCTGACCAATCCATGGAAGCGATTTGCTACTACGCCTACTGGGCATCCACCGAGTTGGCCAAAGAGCGCGGCCAATACGCCACTTACAAAGGCTCTTTGTGGGACCAAGGCATCCTGCCTTTGGACACCCTCAAACTCCTGGAGCGTGAGCGCGGGGGTTATGTGGAGGTCGACCGCTCGTCCACCCTGGATTGGGATGCGCTACGCCAGAAAATTGCTGCCGACGGCATGCGCAACTCCAACTGCGTGGCCATTGCGCCCACAGCCACCATCTCCAACATCATTGGTGTGGATGCGTCCATCGAGCCTTGCTTTGGCAACTTGTCTGTCAAGTCCAACTTGTCGGGCGAATTCACCGTGATCAACGGCTACTTGGTGCGTGATCTGAAGCGTTTGGGCTTGTGGGACGATGTGATGGTCATGGACCTGAAACACTTTGATGGCTCACTGCGCCCGATCGACCGTGTGCCCCAAGAAATCAAGTCGCTGTACGCCACCGCATTTGAAGTCGAAACCACCTGGTTGGTCGAAGCGGCTGCGCGTCGCCAAAAATGGATCGATCAAGCCCAATCGCTCAACATTTACATGGCGGGCGCTTCGGGCAAAAAGCTCGATGACACCTACAAACTCGCTTGGTTGCGTGGCCTCAAAACCACTTACTACCTGCGCACATCCAGCGCAACGCAAGTTGAAAAATCCACCGTCAATGCGGGCTCACACAATGCCGTGTCGTCCTCCGGCATGAACGCTGCAGAGTCTGCCGCTGCATCGGCTCAGGCGTCCATGAACACATCGCCTGCAACCGACGTCAAATTTGTTGCGATCGACGATGAGGGTTGCGAGGCTTGTCAGTGATTCGACATACACCGCACAGGGCTGTAGTGAGCCCAGTGCGATGCAATTGCACAACACTTCTGGTGTGTTGTTCACGTTAAAACGATTCACTCCTTTGCAATTTGTTGGCAAGCTTTCATAATTTAAGAACTGGAATTTTTATGCTCTCTTGGGACGATCAAGTCAAACCTGCTTTGCAACCCGCAATGCCTCCATTTTCTGGCGCAGACGCCTCTGCTGCCATGGCATCGGCGTCCTCGACTTCTGGTTCCACAACAGCCGCGCCTCGCCGCATGAATGCAGCAGACAAGCGCATCATCAACGGCCAAACCGACGTCAACCAGTTGGTGCCTTTCAAATACAAATGGGCTTGGGAAAAATACCTCGCCACTTGCGCCAACCACTGGATGCCGCAAGAAGTGAACATGAACCGAGACATCGCCTTGTGGAAAGACCCCAACGGTCTGACCGAAGACGAGCGCCGAATGGTCAAGCGCAACCTCGGTTTCTTTGTCACTGCAGACTCTTTGGCTGCCAACAACATCACACTGGGCACTTACCGCCACATCACAGCACCCGAGTGCCGCCAGTTCTTGTTGCGTCAAGCCTTTGAAGAAGCCATCCACACCCACGCTTACCAGTACATCACGGAGTCATTGGGTCTGGACGAGAGTGAAATTTTCAACGCCTACAACGAAGTCAAATCCATCCGCGATAAAGACGAGTTCCTGATCCCGTTCATCAACGTGATCATGGACCCGAACTTCAAGACGGGCACCCAAGAAACCGATCAAACGCTTCTTAAGTCTTTGATTGTGTTCGCTTGCCTGATGGAAGGCCTTTTCTTTTACGTGGGTTTCACGCAAATTTTGGCCTTGGGTCGCCAAAACAAGATGACAGGGGCTGCAGAGCAGTACCAGTACATCCTGCGCGATGAATCCATGCACTGCAACTTCGGTATTGACATGATCAATACCATCAAACACGAAAATCCTCAGTTGTGGACTGCCGAGTTCAAAGCCGAAATCAAAGAATTGTTCTTGCACGCGGTTGAATTGGAATACCGCTATGCCGAAGACACCATGCCACGCGGCGTGCTGGGCATGAATGCGTCCATGTTCAAAGGCTACTTGCGCTACATTGCCAATCGCCGTGCCACCCAGATCGGCCTTGAGGCGCTCTTCCCCAATGAAGAGAACCCCTTCCCCTGGATGAGCGAAATGATTGACCTGAAGAAAGAGCGTAATTTCTTCGAAACTCGGGTCATCGAGTACCAAACTGGCGGGGCTTTGTCCTGGGATTGATCTTCTGAACACCCCTCAAATGTCCACTCTCTTCAAGCCACACGCCTCATTGCCTTCGGGCCATGGGTGGTGTGGCTTTTCTGCGTTCATGGTGTTGAGTTCTTGCTCAGCACCATGGATCGCTTTGTGCAATCCAACAAGCACCAAGCGTTCCCTTTCCGTTGAGTTCTCAACTTGATCAAGGAGAAAATCATGGCAACTGCAAAAAAAGTAGCGGCAAAAAAAGCTGCTCCCGCAAAGAAGGCCGTCGCGGCCAAGAAACCTGTCGCTAAAAAAGTAGCTGCAGCCAAGAAACCAGCCGCTAAAAAAGCAGCTCCAGCAAAGAAAGCCGCTCCTGCCAAAAAAGCAGTTGCAGCCAAAAAGCCAGCCGCTAAAAAAGCAGCGCCTGCTAAAAAAGTAGCTGCAGCTAAAAAGCCAGCCGCCAAAAAAGCAGCACCGGCCAAAAAAGCAGCGCCTGCTAAAAAAGCAGCCGCAGCCAAAAAGCCAGCCGCCAAAAAAGCAGCACCGGCCAAAAAAGCAGCAGCCAAAAAGACTGCCGCTAAAAAGCCCGCGGCCAAAAAAGCGGTCGTGAAGAAAGCCGCCAAAAAACCAGCAGCAAAGAAGGCATCCAAAGCACCCGCTGCCCCTGCTGCACAAACGACTCTGAATCCTCAAGCTGCATGGCCGTTTCCTTCGGCCGCCAAGCCCTGATTAGACCGTCTGGCGTTAGCCACAAAGCCCATCACTGGCAACAGTGTTGGGCTTTTTTCATGCAAAAGCGCAATCCTTCAAGATGAAAATCTCAAGGATAAAAGCTCAAGAGGCGGTATTGGGTAAACACGAGCAGAGGGTCGACCTGAACCGTCAAAGAGCCCGTCCAAACTTGACCAGGTGACAAGACCTCAGGCGCTTGCGTTTCATCGGCCAAGAAAACGCGGCGAACCACTGGGTTGTTGAACCCATCCAAAAGTGACAGCTCCAAAGACGTGGTGGCCACGGCCATTGGACCTGTGTTGCGAAGCGTCCAATTCAGCACAAATGATTCACCACTTTGAACGAAATTCGCGCCCTCCATCACGATGGCTTTGGGGTTCATCCAGGGCTTCAAATGGCAATGAAGGGGACGACAGAGGGTTTCCAGTACAGGCTGGCTGTTGGGCCACAAGGCCACAATGGCATGACGCTGGAGCAAGAAAGCTTGTCCCATCAACAACAAGCCCAAGACTGACGCCATCGCATAGCCAACGATGCGCCCACGGGCCTTTTTTTCAGCCAAGTGCGGCGCAGGCTCAAGCCAAGGAATTTCAGGCTTGAATGTCGCCAAAGCCTCCGAAAAAGCCATCAAATCGGCACTGACCTCTGGATTCGGGGCAGCAGCTCGGTCCGAACGGTCCTCGCGCAACAACAGGTCATCCAACGGCACGCGGCTCACTGGGTCAGCGGAAGCCGCCTTCAGCGCCTCTGCGGCCAAGCCATCTGGTACATGGGGCAATTGAAGGGTGGTGGCTGGTACATCCAAGCCCGTGCCATTGAAGGCCTCTTGGCACCTTCCGCAGCGAAGCCACCCATGCGCAGCTTGAATTTGCGCAATGTCTAACGCGTAGACGGCAGCACAAGAGGGACAGCGGATGATCCTGGACATGACCTGATTGTAGTCAGGCGAACGCCATCTTCATGCCGCGCGAGACTCGCCCGTCATCAAAATCCAGCCCTCTTGTGTATCGCTCACTTCCAAGTGAACCCATGGCGCGTAAGCGGCCTTGAGTTCATCGGCTTGGCGCTCCAGAATACCGGCCAAAACCAGCGATCCACCCGGCGCCACATGCGCGCACAGCAAGGGCGCCAGGACACGAAGCGGTGTGGCCAAAATATTGGCCAAAACAGTTTGGTAATGCCCTTGGGCCTTGTCCGGCAGGCCTGCGCGCAGGACCACCTGGTTGGCAACTGCGTTCAACGCGGTGGCGGTCACAGCCGCCTCGTCAATGTCCACGGCATCGATGTCGGTGGCACCGTACTTGGCCGCACCGATCGCCAAAATACCCGAGCCGCAGCCGTAATCCAAAACGCGTTGACCGCGCACACCCTGCTGGGCAATCCAGCGCAAACACATGCGGGTGGTGGGGTGTGTGCCCGTACCAAAAGCCAAACCAGGATCAAGCCGGATGATCTGCCGCGCCTGAGCAGGCGGCTCATGCCAGGTAGGAACGATCCAGAAATCCGATGTCACCTCTACTGGCGCAAACTGAGACTGCGTCAATCGCACCCAGTCTTGGTCCTCCAGTGCCTGAATGCCCAAAAACTGACAATTTTCAAAAAAATCTTGGGCCATCAACAAAGCCGCCGCTTCTTTGGCAGCCGTTTCTTGAGCGAACAAAGCCACCATGCGGGAACGCTGCCAACCGTCTTTGGGAGGTGGCATGCCAGGCTCTCCAAACAAGGCCTGTTCGGCGGGCGTTTGGGCATCCGCGTCTTCCACAGAAACACTCAGAGCGTCCAGGGCATCGAGCGCATCACTCAACACATCCACCCGATCTTCGGGGCACAACAGGCTCAGTTCGTACATAAGGGCTCAGCGTTTACGCTGGCTCAACCAGTGTTCCAAATAGTGAATGTTGGTGCCGCCTTGCATGAACTTGGCATCGACCATCAGTTCTCGGTGCAAAGGAATATTGGTGTGAATGCCCTCAATCACCGTTTCGTTCAAAGCGGTTTGCATCCGGGCCAAAGCTTGCTCACGCGTGTCACCGTGCACGATCAGTTTGCCAATCATCGAATCGTAGTTGGGCGGTACAAAATAGTTGTTGTAGACATGCGAGTCCACACGCACACCCGGCCCTCCAGGCATGTGCCAAGAGGTCACACGACCGGGGGAGGGCGTGAATTTAAAGGGATCTTCGGCGTTGATTCGACATTCGATGGCATGCCCGCGGATCTCAATTTGGCGCTGGGTAAAGGGCAGCTTTTCGCCTGCAGCCACCATGATCTGCGTTTTGACAATGTCCACCCCGGTGACCCACTCGGTCACCGGATGCTCCACCTGCACACGGGTGTTCATTTCGATGAAGTAGAACTCACCGTTCTCATAGAGAAACTCGAACGTCCCAGCCCCCCGATAATTGATTTTCTTGCAAGCCGCGACGCAACGGTCGCCGATCTTGTCGATCAACTTGCGGGCAATGCCAGGCGCTGGCGCTTCTTCAATCACTTTTTGGTGACGGCGTTGCATCGAGCAATCGCGCTCACCCAAGTACACCGCATTGCGGTGTTTGTCAGCGATGATTTGAATTTCAACGTGGCGCGGGTTCTGCAAAAACTTTTCCATGTACACCGCAGGATTGCCAAAGGCAGCACCCGCTTCTGCTTTGGTCATTTGCACCGCATTGATCAATGCTGCCTCGGTGTGCACCACACGCATGCCTCGACCACCCCCTCCACCTGCAGCCTTGATGATGACCGGGTAACCGACCGACTTGGCAATGCGGCGAACCTGAACCGGGTCGTCGGGCAATTCACCCTCTGAACCAGGAACGCAAGGGACACCGGCGCGGATCATGGCCTGTTTGGCCGAGACCTTGTCGCCCATGATGCGAATGGATTCAGGTGTGGGGCCAATGAATTGGAAACCGCTCTTTTCTACCCGCTCTGCAAAATCGGCGTTTTCACTCAAAAAACCATAGCCAGGGTGGATGGCCTCTGCGTCGGTCACTTCGGCTGCCGAGATGATCGCCGGCATGTTGAGGTAACTCAAAGATGAAGAAGCGGGGCCAATGCAAACTGCCTCTTCGGCCAATTTGACGTACTTGGCCTCTTTGTCGGCTTCGGAATAGACCATCACCGCCTTGACACCCAACTCGCGGCAAGCGCGTTGGATACGCAGGGCGATCTCGCCACGGTTGGCGACCAGGATTTTCTTGAACATGAAATCCTCTGGGCTTTATTCGACGATGAAGAGTGGTTGGCCGTATTCGACCGCTTGACCGTTTTCACACAAAATTTGAGTGACCGTGCCCGATTTGTCAGACTCAATTTCGTTCAGGATTTTCATGGCCTCAATGATGCAAAGGGTGTCGCCTTCTTTGACCACAGAGCCAATTTGGATGAAAGGTGCAGAGCCCGGGCTTGATGAACGGTAAAAAGTACCCACCATCGGTGACTTGACGGCATGGCCTGCGGCCGCCTCGGCCACCACAGGAACCTCTGCGACGGGCGCAGAGGCAACCGCCACGGGTGCAGCCAGGACAGGCGCAGCTTGTTGGAGCACCACAGGCGCTGCGACGCCCATGCTTTTGACAATGCGTACCTTTCCCTCAGCTTCGGTGATCTCCAACTCGGAAACATTCGAGTCAGACACCAAATCAATCAGTGTTTTGAGTTTGCGCAAATCCATAAGATCCTCCAATGCCAGAAGCACATGTAATGGATCGAATTTACACTAAATTTCAATAAAGACCCGCAAAATTATCTTTTCTTCGCTGTCCAGGCACCCGTCAGAGGCGGCAAAACCAAGATTCAGTGCCCTTGATCGGTGCGCAGGCACCGCCCAAGCATTCAAGCCACTGCCGCACGCCATTGGCTGAGATCCTCAACCGTGAGTTGACCCATCTTTTGTCGCCAAATGCTGCTATCTGCTTTGAAAAATACGGTAAATGGCAAACCACCCACCGCATTCCCCAAAGATTTGGCCAAACTTGTGCCTTCCAAGCCCGCCAAACCAACCGGGAAAGCCAGGGGTTGTCGCGCCATAAACCGGCGTACCGCACTGGGCTGGTCAATGGCCAAAGCCACCACTTGATGGCCATTCGGGCTGTTTTCACGCCAAAAGGTGTTGATCATCGGCAACTCTTCAATGCAAGGGGGGCACCAAGTGGCCCAAAAATTCAAAATCAACGGCTTTCCCTTGAATTGAGCCATGCCCAAACCTTCACCTGTGGGGGTCTCAAATTGCTGCGCCCACAACGGATGGCTGGCAACTTGGGCCACCGGTTCTGGCTCAAAACGCCACAGGGCCAAACCCACGCCAGCCACCGCAGCAGCCGCACCTGCACCCCAAATCAAATGACGCCTGGAAGCGTCTGCATTGCGATTGTTCATGGATTGATTTTCTTTCATGCCGCCAACAGGCGCTTCAATGCAGCCCAATTCCCCCGGGGCGAGCGGCCTTGTGCATCGGGCAACAAAGCCCCGCGCAAATCATCCAGGTCGTAAATGCGCAGGTGCACACCCACATCTTCACTCAAGGCTTCACAGAAACTGTGCAGGCTCAGCACCTCCACATCGTCCCCGTGCAGGCCGCGCACAGTTTGCACCTCGTAGCGTTGGTTTTGGTTGATCAGGGCAATTTCGGCCGATTTGGGATCGTCACAAAACAAGGCCAAGTCCACGTCGCACAGGCGGGTGGCCCAACCTTGCCAAACCGCCCCGCCCAAGTGGGGTCGAAATTCGCTCAAGCGCTCCATCCAAACCAGCGCCAATTCGCGCAAAGCCAGCAACTCGGCGGGCTGCGTGTCGGCGCAAAACAGGGCGATGTAATCGCGCACCTCGGCCTCAAGCGCATCGTTGGTGGGCAAAGCGCTGCGGGCGGGCAGGCCCAGTTCTTTCAAGGCGCGGTGCTTGGCAGGACCAAAAGCCAGGCCTTCCTCCACCACCAAGCGAGCAGCGGTGGCGGCAATTTCAAGGGCAACATCGTTCATGGGGGCAGATTGTGCCTGCCCAGAGCGCTGCAAATGAACTGCACAGTGTCGCCGCCTAAAATCAGACCATGCATATTCATATTCTGGGCATTTGTGGCACCTTCATGGGTGGTTTGGCGGCTCTGGCGCGAGAAGCCGGGCATCGGGTCACCGGTTGTGACGCTGGCGTTTACCCGCCGATGAGCGACCAGCTGCGCGCCCTGAACATCGAGCTGATTGAGGGTTTTGGCGCCGACCAGATGGCCCTCCAACCCGACATGTTCGTCGTTGGCAACGTGGTCAGTCGCGCACGCCTGCCTGACGACACTGCGAAGTTTCCGCTGATGGAAGCCATTTTGGACTCTGGCGCGCCTTACACCAGCGGCCCCCAGTGGCTGGCCGAACAGGTTCTGCAAGGCCGCCATGTGCTGGCAGTAGCGGGCACACATGGCAAAACCACCACCACCTCGATGTTGGCCTGGGTGCTGGAGCAAGCCGGTTTGCAACCGGGCTTTCTGGTCGGCGGCGTGCCGCTCAACTTTGGCGTGTCGGCCCGTCTGGGTGGTGGAAAGTTTTTCGTGATCGAAGCCGACGAGTACGACACGGCCTTTTTTGACAAGCGCAGCAAGTTCGTGCATTACCGCCCGCGCACCGTTATCCTGAACAACTTGGAATTCGACCACGCCGACATTTTTGACGATCTGGCCGCCATCGAGCGCCAGTTTCACCACCTGATGCGCACCGTGCCTGGCTCGGGCCGGGTGGTCGTCAATGGCCTGGAAGAAAGCCTGACCCGCGTTCTGGGCCAGGGCTGCTGGAGTGAAGTGCGCACATTTGGTTCGGCCGTGAGTGATTTTTTGGCCGAAGGCGAGCCCTCGCATTTCAAGGTCTTGCAAGCCGGTCAGTCTGTGGCCGAAGTGCAGTGGGCCATTGGCGGCGTGCACAACCAGCTCAACGCCTTGGCCACGATGGCCGCTGCCGAGCATGTGTGCGTGAGCCCCACGGTGGCAGCGCAAGCGCTGGCCAGCTTTGAAAACGTCAAACGCCGCATGGAAGTGCGCGGCATGGTGAACGGCGTCACCGTTTACGACGATTTCGCCCACCACCCCACCGCGATCCGCACCACCGTCAACGGCCTGCGCCGTCAGGTGGGCCGGGCGCGCATCCTGGCGATCTTTGAGCCGCGCAGCAACACCATGAAACTGGGCACCATGAAAGCCCAGTTGCCTTGGAGCTTGGAAGAAGCCGATTTGGCGTTTTGCCATTCAGGTGGCTTGGGCTGGGACGCCGAAGCCGCGCTCGCGTCCATGGGCCATAAAACGCAAGTGGGCGCCAACATTGACGAGGTCATTGCCCAAGTTCTGGCGCAAGTGCGGCCAGGCGACCACCTGCTGTGCATGAGCAATAGCGGGTTTGGCGGCATCCATGCCAAGCTGCTGGAAGCCTTGGCCAACTGATTTCTGCCAGCCATTGCATCGGCCTGTGGCGTCGGACCAGAAGGTTCGACCTGCCAAAATCCAACTGTCCCACAAAGCCCGCGTTGCGCAGGCTTTGTTCACAACGTCAACCCCAACAGAGGCTCAGGCTCAGCGGGCGCGTCGCGCCTTGACCGCGTCCGACAGCACCTGCAACACGCCTTCGCTGTCGTCCCAACCGATGCAGGCGTCGGTGATGCTCTGGCCGTAGGTCAGCTTTGCCAAGTCGTGCTGTCCTGGCGTGAACTTCTGGGCACCGTCTTTCAGGTGGCTTTCGACCATGACGCCGAACACCTGGCGCGAGCCACCGCCGATTTGCGCAGCGATGTCCTTGGCCACATCGATCTGGCGCTCATGTTTTTTGCTGCTGTTGGCGTGGCTGCAGTCGACCATCAGGGTGGCGGGCAACTTGGCGGCTTCAAGCTCCTTGCAAGCCGCAGCCACGCTTTCAGCGTCGTAGTTGGGGGCTTTGCCGCCGCGCAAAATCACGTGGCAGTCTTGGTTGCCCTGAGTCTGCACGATGGCGACCTGGCCATTTTTGTGCACCGACAAAAAGTGGTGGCCACGGGCAGCAGCTTGGATCGCATCGGTCGCGATTTTGATGTTGCCGTCGGTGCCATTCTTGAAGCCGATGGGCGCCGACAGGCCTGAAGCCAGTTCGCGGTGCACCTGGCTTTCAGTGGTTCGCGCGCCGATAGCACCCCAGCTGATCAGGTCGCCGATGTACTGGGGCGAGATCACGTCGAGGAACTCGCTGCCAGCGGGCAGACCCTGGCGGTTGATCTCGATCAGCAGCTGGCGTGCGATGCGCAGGCCTTCGTCGATGCGGTAGCTCTCGTCCAAGTAGGGGTCGTTGATCAGGCCCTTCCAGCCCACGGTGGTGCGGGGCTTTTCAAAGTACACGCGCATCACGATCTCCAGTGTGCCGGCGTACTTGTCTCGCAGGGGTTTGAGGCGACGGGCGTAATCGAGAGCCGCTGCAGGGTCGTGGATCGAGCAGGGACCAATGATGACCAGCAGACGGTCGTCTTGACCGTGCACGATTTTTTGAATGGCTTTGCGGGTATTGGCGATCAAAGTTTCCGTGGCCGTGCCAGCAATCGGAAAAAAGCGGATCAAATGTTCTGGCGGGGGGAGCACGGTGATGTCCTTGATGCGTTCGTCGTCGGTCTGGCCTTTGCGGTCGGCTGCATTCGGATACCAGCTTTCGGGGGCTGCGGTTTTGGCGTTCATCGTGGACTCCTCGGATTGAAAAACAGGTGAAAAAAAACCGCCGGGCTTTGGGGCTCCGGCGGTGTGTGTCGAGATGTTCGGGTGCTTATGCGCTCGCCTCTCGTCCGCCGGGGACTGAGAACCAAAAGTAAAAAAAGTAAAAAGCGATGCGCAAAGACATGGTCTCAATGTATCACAGCTGAATGACGGTGCATCAAAGGGCAATCCGGGGACAAACCCGCAGGCCCGCTGAAAGCGTCTGGTGATGGGTCAGGCGGTCCCGCCCACGGTCAGGCCGTCAATGCGCAGCGTGGGTTGCCCCACGCCTACTGGCACGCTCTGGCCTTCCTTGCCGCAAGTGCCCACGCCCGAATCGAGCTTCATGTCGTTGCCGATCATGCTGATCTTCTTGAGCGACTCGGGGCCACTGCCGATCAGGGTGGCACCTTTGACGGGGTATTGAATCTTGCCGTTTTCCACCCAGTAGGCCTGGCTGGCCGAGAACACGAACTTGCCGCTGGTGATGTCGACCTGGCCGCCCGCAAAGTTGGTGGCGTACAGGCCCTTTTTGATGCTGGCCACAATCTCTTCGGGGCTCTTGTCGCCGCCCAGCATGTAGGTGTTGGTCATGCGCGGCATGGGCACGTGGGCATAGCTCTCGCGGCGGCCATTGCCCGTGGGCTTGACGCCCATCAAACGGGCATTCATCGAATCTTGGATGTAGCCGCGCAAGATGCCATCTTCGATCAGCACATTCTTCTGGCTGGCGTGGCCTTCGTCGTCCACGTTGAGCGAGCCGCGGCGGTCGGCAATGGTGCCGTCGTCGAGCACGGTGACCCCCTTGGCCGCTACGCGCTGGCCGATGCGGCCACTGAAGGCGCTCGAGCCCTTGCGGTTGAAGTCGCCTTCTAGACCATGGCCTACCGCCTCGTGCAAGAGCACACCCGGCCAGCCACTGCCCAGCACCACCGTCATCTCGCCTGCGGGCGCAGGGCGGGCTTCCAGGTTGATGAGCGCGGCCGACACGGCTTCTTGCACATAGCTCTCGACCATGCCGTCGTCAAAGTAAGCCAGTCCAAAGCGACCACCGCCGCCTGCGCTGCCCACTTCGCGGCGGCCGTTTTGCTCGGCGATCACCGTGACCGACAGGCGAATCAAAGGGCGCACGTCGGCGGCCAGCGTGCCGTCGGCGCGCGCCACCATCACCACATCGTATTCGGTGGCCAAACCCGCCATGACCTGCACCACGCGCGGGTCCTTGGCTCGGGCCATTTTTTCGACGCGGCCCAGCAAATTCACCTTGGCCGTGCTGTCCAGGGTGGACATCGGGTCGAGCGAGGGGTAGAGCGAGCGGCTGGCCGAAATTTTGCGTGCAGGCACCTTGATGCGCTTGTTTTGCGTGGCCTGCGCGATGGTGCGCACCGTCATGGCGGCGTCCATCAAGGAGGCTTCTGAAATGTCGTCGGAGTAAGCGAAGGCGGTTTTTTCGCCCGACACCGCACGCACGCCCACCCCTTGGTCGATGCTGAAGCTGCCGGTCTTGACGATGCCTTCTTCGAGGCTCCAGCCTTCAGACCGGGTGTATTGAAAATACAGGTCTGCGTCGTCGACCTGGTGGGTCTGAATGGCAGACAGCGCCCGGCTCAGATGGGTTTCATCCAGGCCAAAAGGCTCAAGCAAGAGAGACCTGGCCGTGGCCAAGCGTTCGATGGTGGGTTCGCGTGAAATCATGGTGTTCATTGTAGGCACGGATCAAGACCCTTGCCTGATCCGGTGTGCGCATCGCCCAAGATGCCCGAGAACCTGACGGGCCCTGCTGCGCCAGCATTCAACGTTGGCGCATCAGTTGCAGCAGAGCGGCATCGTCCAACTGGGCCAAGCCCTGCGCCATCGCCTGCGCAAACAGGTCTCGCGCCAAACGGCCCAATGGCGGGTCGTAGGCGACTTCGTCGGCCGCAGAAACGGCCAGCCCCGTGTCCTTGCCGAGCAAACTGACGTGTGCTCGGGGTTCAAAGTCACCGGCCAAAGCACGCCACATGCGGTCGGAGCCCACCCAGCTTTGGCCACTGGAAGCCTCAATGACCGACAAGGTCATTGCCGGATCCAGACCCAAGCGCTCTGCCAAAGCCAGCGCCTCGGCAGCACCAGCCAAATTGACCGCGGCCAGCAGGTTGTTGACCAATTTGGTGCGTGCGCCATCGCCAGCACGTACCCCCACACGAAACACCTGCTGACTCAAAGCAGCCAGCAAATTTTGGCTTCTCTGCCACACCGGCTCGGAACAGGCCACCATCAAACTCATGGTCCCTTGTCTGGCGCGCAAAGGGCCGCCAGACATGGGCGCGTCCATGCAATCGACGCCGCGCTCGGCCAAACGTTCGGCTTGGGTTTGCACCGTCTTCGGGCCCAAAGTGGGGCACAGCATCACCGTCTGGCCAGGTTGGAGTGCAGGGCCAGCACCATCCTCACCCCACAAAACCGCCTCGGTTTGCGCAGCTTCCACGACAGCGATCAAGAGCACACCATCGGGTGTCAAACGGTGGGCTGCATCACGCGGCGATGCCAGTGGCAAAGCACCATGCGCCAAAGCCTTCGCCTGGGCTTGGGGATCGGTGTCATACACACCCACCGACCAAGCCAAGTCTCGCAAACGCGCGAGCATGGCGCCGCCCATATTGCCTGCGCCTGCGACCACCACAGGCAAAAAAGTGCTCATGTTTGCACCAACTGTTTGGATTTGGCAATCGACATCAAAATACCCAAAGCCAAGCCCAAGGTGACCATGGCCGTTCCCCCGTAACTGATGAAGGGCAAAGGCACACCGACCACGGGCAAGATGCCACTGACCATGCCCATGTTGACAAAGGCGTAGGTGAAAAAGATGGTGGCCATGCTGCCGGCCAACAAGCGGCTGAACAAGGTGGGCGCTTGCATGGCAATGACCAAAGCACGGTAGATTAAAAAGAAGAAGCTAGCGAGCAAGACCAAGCCACCCAACAGGCCGAACTCTTCGCCAAAGGCCGCAAAAATAAAGTCGGTGGTGCGCTCAGGAATGAACTCGAGGTGGGTTTGCGTCCCTTGCATGAAGCCTTTTCCCCACAGCCCGCCCGAACCAATCGCAATCATGCCCTGAATGATGTGAAAGCCTTTGCCCAGCGGATCCCGCCCTGGGTCGAGCAAGGTACACACCCTTTGCCGCTGGTACTCGTGCAAAACGTGCCAATCCACACCCGGCAGGCACAAGCTGGGTTCCATGACGACCAACACCACCATGCCGACCAAACCCAAAACAACCGGCGGCACAATCCAACGCCAATGCAAGCCTGCAAAAAAAATCACCGACAAACCCGCGGCCAGCACCAGCAACGAGGTCCCCAAATCCGGTTGCTTCATGATGAGTCCGACAGGCACCAACAAAATCACGATCGCCACAGCGAAATCAGACATCCTCACTTGTCCCTCTCGCTTTTGAAACCAAGCGGCCAACATCAACGGCAAAGCGATTTTTAAAATCTCGCTGGGCTGTATCACCACCCCCAAATTGATCCAACGGGTGGAGCCCTTTTTGGTGATGCCAAACAGCGCCACGGCCACCAACAGCACCACGCCCACGGCATAGATCGGCAGCGCCCAAGCCATCATTTTGGAGGGCGGAATTTGCGCCACCACCATCATGATCACGCCCGCAATCAACATGTTGCGGCCATGGTCCACAAAGCGGGTACCGTGGTCAAAACCGGCCGAATACATGACCAACAGCCCCAACCCCACCAAGCAACCCACAGCCACAGCCAACGGACCGTCAAAACCCTTAAACAAGCGCCAAAGCTGTTGGGCCAGGGTGGGCTTTTGAAAGACGGACCCCTTGAACAAGGGCGGTTGTCGGGCAATCATGGCGGGCTAGGGCTCAGGCGAACTCGCCTTTGGGGTCTCGGCCCATCAAGGCTTGCACCGCTTGTTGGGCGCTGCAGGTGCCATCGAGCAAGCCCACCACAGCCGCCGTGATGGGCATGTCCACGCCCAGCAAATGGGCCCTTTGCATCACCGTGCGGGCCGTGTAGACGCCCTCGGCCACATGACCCAAAGAGGCCACAGCCTGGTTCAAAGTTTGTCCCTGCGCCAACAACAAACCCACTTTTCGGTTGCGACTCAGATCGCCAGTGGCGGTCAACACCAAATCGCCCAAACCGGACAAGCCCATGAAGGTGTCATTTTGGGCCCCCAAAGCGATGCCCAATCGGGTCATCTCGGCCAGGCCCCGTGTGATCAGTGCGGCCCGTGCGTTGAGGCCCAGATTCAAACCGTCGCACAGGCCCGTGGCAATGGCCAAGACGTTTTTAACAGCCCCGCCCACCTCCACCCCCACCATGTCGTGGTTGGCGTAAACGCGCAAAGAAGGTCCGTGGAACGCGTTCACCATGGCATCGCGCACATGGGCATGGGGGCTTGCCGCCACCAAGGCCGTTGGTTGTTGACGTGCGACTTCCAGAGCAAAACTGGGGCCACTCAAGGCCCCCGCACGCAATTTGGGCGCCACTTGGGCCTGCACCTCATGCGGCATCAGGCCAGTGCCCGATTCAAAACCCTTGCACAGCCAGGCCACAGGCGCATCTGCACCGGCCAAAGCCGTCAAAACCCCTCTCAAACCCGCCATCGGCGTGGCCACCACCACCAAATGGGGAGTACTGCCACAGCCATCGGCGCTGGACCATGGCTCGGACGAGATATGTACTGCCTCCGGCAGCCGAACACCGGGCAGGTAGCGGCGGTTTTCTCGGGACTGCTGCAGGGCGACGGCCTGCGCCTTGTCCCGCACATGCAGATCCACTTGATGCCCGTCCGGATGGCGACTGGCCGCCATGGCCATGGCGGTCCCCCAAGCGCCGGCACCAATCACGCTGATGTGCATCACAGGGTGTCCGGGCAAAACCGATGTTTACTGAGGCAAAGAACCGGCTTGCTGTGCTTGTTGCAATTGCTGCTGCTCGTACATGGCCTGGAAGTTGATCTCGGCCATGTGCACAGGCGGAAAACCTGCGCGGGTGATCAAGTCGGCCACATTGCCGCGCAAATACGGGTAGACAATTTGGGGGCAGGCAATGCCCATAACAGGTCCCATTTGGTCGTCAGGCAGGTGGCGAATTTCAAAAATGCCCCCTTGCTTGCACTCCGCCAAAAAGACCGTCTTGTCGTCAATTTTGGTGTGCACCGTGGCCGTCACACACACTTCAAAAACGCCGTCCGCCACCGGTGTGGCTTCAACGCCCAACTGAATGTCCACGCTGGGTTGCTGCTGGTCAATCAAAATGGCAGGAGAGTTCGGCTGCTCCAGCGAGGCTTCTTTCAAGTAAACACGCTGAATCTGAAAAACAGGCGCTTGAACTTCGTTGTTGGATGTGGCTGCGGTATCGGTCATGGTGTTTCTTTGAAAAAAGCCGCGGGCGAATGCCGCGAGGGGGAAAGTTGAGATTATGGAGGAAGCCCGGCCCGCGCAGCGCCCTAAAGCACTGTCCGGGCCTGAGCAAAACCCCCGTCAGGCCGCTTGCAGCAAAGCTTGCAAGCCGCCTTTGGCATCGAGCGCCATCAGATCGTCACAACCACCCACATGGGTAGAACCAATGAAAATTTGGGGCACTGTGCGGCGGCCTGTGGTCTGCATCATGTGGTCACGCTGCACCGGGTCGGTGTCGATGCGAATTTCCTCGATCTGCTCAACGCCTTTGGCCTTGAGGATTTGCTTGGCACGTGTGCAGTAAGGGCAAACGGCAGTGGTGTACATCTTGACGGATTGCATGTCAGAACCTTGCGATAGGGGTCAGTAAAAACAGAACGGGAAATCAGGCTTTTTCGGTGGGCATGGCGGCCGCGACCCACGCACGCAGGCCGCCGGACAAAGACTGGACGTTTTCATAGCCCAGTTTGCGCGCTGCCGCGGCGGCTCGGGCTGAGCGCGCGCCCACCTGACAGACCATGATCACATGGGTTGACTTGTTCTTGACCAACTGAGCCAATTTTTCGTCGACCTGGGCCAATGGCAAATTTTTGGCACCAATGACATGGCCACGCGCAAACTCATCGGGCTCGCACACATCGATCACCACCGCTTTGTCGCGGTTCATCAGTTGCACCATGGTTTGGGGATCCAGGCCGCTGCCTTGGGTCAACACGGGCAACATCAAAGCGACGCCTGAGGCCAATGCAACCAACAACAACATCCAGTTTTCGAGGAGAAAGTTCACAAATCAGACCTTTTGGGGCAAAAAAACAAAGGCCTGTCAGTAGGCCGCCAGCACCGATTCTAAAATGAGCAGCTCAAACCTTGTCTCCACACCCCAAAGCGCCCCTTTTACCCATGTACAAAATTGTCCTCATTCGCCATGGCGAGTCCACTTGGAACCTGGAAAACCGATTCACGGGCTGGACCGATGTGGACCTGACCCCCACTGGGGTGAGCCAAGCCATGTCGGCAGGCCAACTGCTCAAAGCCGAGGGATGGGACTTTGATGTGTGCTTCACATCGGTGCTCAAACGGGCCATTCACACTTTGTGGTTCGCACTGGACGAAATGGACCGCACTTGGCTGCCCGTGGTCAAGGATTACCGTCTGAACGAGCGCCATTACGGTGCTTTGCAAGGCCTGAACAAAGCCGACATGGCCAAAAAATTTGGCGAAGAACAAGTGCTGGCTTGGCGCCGCAGCTACGACACACCTCCCCCCGCTTTAGAGGCCAGCGATCCCCGTTGTGAACGGGGTGACCGCCGCTATGCCCACATCGAACCTCAAAACCTGCCCCTGACCGAATGCCTCAAAGACACCGTGGCCAGGGTGCTGCCCTGTTGGCAAGACGCCATTGTCCCCCGCATTCAAAATGGCGAACGCATTTTGATCGCCGCACACGGCAACTCCATCCGTGCGCTGATCAAATACCTTGACAACGTCTCAGAGCAAGACATTGTGGGGCTCAATATCCCCAACGGCATCCCCTTGGTCTATGAATTGGACGCCGAACTCAAGCCGATTCGGCACTACTACTTGGGAGACACCCAAGCAGCAGCCCACGCCGCCGCCGCAGTGGCCAGCCAAGGCAAGGGTTGAGCTTTCGGGGTCTTTACAGGAAATTACAGGTCAAGCCCGTCGCTTCAGGGCTTGCGGGTGTATATTGATTTCACATTCACCGAACACGCACACGCACCATGGGACACAAACTCAAGATCGCCGGATGGCTCAGCATTGGTGCCTTGGCAGGCGCGCTGACCACTGTTTCATTGCAAACCGTGGCGCGCGGCAACATGGCTCCGCTGCCCTTGGAAGAGCTGCAGCAATTGGCGGCCGTTTTTGGCATGGTCAAAAGCGATTACGTAGAGCCGGTCGACGAGCGCAAACTCATCACCGAAGCCATTTCCGGCATGGTGGCCAGCCTGGACCCTCACTCGCAGTATTTCGACAAAAAAAGCTTCAAAGAATTTTCTGAAGGCACGTCCGGAAGATTTGTGGGCGTGGGCATCGAAATCAGCCAAGAAGATGGTGTCGTCAAAATCGTCTCGCCCATTGAAGGGTCGCCGGCTGACCGTGCGGGCCTCAAAACCAACGACCTGATCACCAAAGTCGATGACACGCCGCTCAAGGGTCTGCCACTGAGTGAAGCCGTCAAGCGCATGCGTGGTGAGCCCAAAACCAAAGTGGTCTTGACCGTCTTCCGCAAATCCGAAAACCGCACATTCCCGGTCACCATCATCCGCGAAGAGATCAAGACCCAATCGGTCAAATCCAAACTGATCGAACCGGGCTACGGCTGGATCAGGGTGTCTCAGTTCCAAGAACGTACCGTGGATGACTTCGCCCGCAAGGTTGAAGAAATGTACAAACAAGACCCCCAGATGAAGGGCTTGGTGCTCGATTTGCGCAACGATCCGGGCGGTCTGCTGGACGCCGCTGTGGCTCTTTCAGCGGCCTTTTTGCCGGACAACGTCACCGTGGTCACCACCAATGGACAGCTCGAAGAGAGCAAGTTCACCTACAAGGCTTCACCCCAGTTTTGGCGTCGCAACAGCACCAACGACCCGATCACCCGCATGACCCAAGCCACAGGTGGTGCCCTGAAAAAAATTCCCCTGGTGGTGCTTGTCAATGAAGGCTCTGCATCGGCCAGTGAAATCGTAGCGGGTGCTTTGCAAGACTACAAACGGGCTACGCTGATGGGCAGCCAAACCTTTGGCAAAGGCTCGGTACAAACCGTGCGTCAACTCGGCCCGGATACAGCGCTGAAAATCACGACAGCGCGTTACTACACCCCCAGCGGACGCGCCATTCAAGCCAAAGGCATCGTGCCTGACGTGATGCTGGATGAAACCGAAACGGGCAATGTGTTCGCGGCTCTGCGCACCCGCGAAGCCGACTTGCAAAAGCATTTGTCCAATGGCCGGGAAGCCGAAGAAAAGAAGGACCCTGCCCGCGAGCAAGCCCGCGAAGAAGCCATGAAAAAATTGGAAGAGGAATCGCGCAAACCCGTGGCAGAGCGCCGCTTGCCCGAGTTCGGCTCTGACAAAGACTTTCAGTTGGCTCAAGCCCTAAGGCAACTCAAGGGCCAGACGGTCAAGGCCAGTTCAACCTTGGCCGAGCGCAAAGCCGACAAGAAAGAGTGATCCGACGCCCCGGATGGACACCCCGCATGGATGACACCCAATTGCTGCGTTATTCGCGGCACATTTTGCTGAACGAATTGGGCTTTGACGGTCAAGAAAAACTCCTGGGCTCGCATGCTTTGGTCATTGGAGCAGGTGGCTTGGGTTCACCGGTGGCCTTGTATTTGGGCAGTGCGGGTGTGGGTCACATCACCGTGGTGGACCACGATGAAGTGGACGCCACCAACTTGCAACGACAAATTGCCCATACGCTGGACCGCGTGGGTCAATTCAAGGCCGAATCCGTGCGCACCGCCATTGCACAGATCAACCCGGATGTCACCGTCGATGCGGTCACCCAACGGGCCGACCAAGCCCTGCTGAATCAACGGGTGCCGCTGGCCGACGTGGTCATCGACTGCTGCGACAATTTTGAAACCCGCCAAGCCGTCAACCTGGCTTGTGTGACCCACCGAAAACCCTTGGTGTCTGGCGCGGCCATTCGCATGGACGGCCAAGTGTCGGTGTTTGACAGCACCCAAGCCGATGCGCCTTGCTATGCCTGCATCTTTCCGCCCGAGCAGTTGCCCGAAGAAACCCGCTGCGCCACGATGGGCGTGTTCGCGCCCTTGGTGGGCATCATCGGCACCGTTCAGGCCGCTGAGGCCCTCAAGATCTTGAGTGGCATGGGCAGCCACATGGCTGGGCGTTTGCTCATGCTCGACGGCCGCGAACTGTCATGGACCGACATTCGGATGCAGCGCAACCCGGATTGCCCGGTGTGTGCCTCTGCCAGAACCTGAATCCTATTGGCCGGTATTGGCTTGGCAAGCGCCGTGAAAGCGCCTGAACACGGGAGGTGACATCGCAGCTTCAGAGGCAGAAAACACCCCTTTTTTCTGTTTCTGTGCCTCGCGCTGCAAAGCCGCATAAGGGCCTCGGCTTGTTCTGAAATGGTAGGCCCAAGCCATGCCAGAGCGCACCATTTCGCCCCCCACATCGATCCCGTCCACCGACACGCGGCCCAGTTGACGGCCATAGTTGTCCAGCCCCAAATCGGTCACCAGAACCGACTTTCGAAGGGTCAGGCGAATCATGGCGTCTCGTGACGCCATGCCGCCGGGCTGACAGGTCTCGGGGGCATCAATGCCGTCAATGCGCAATTTGACAGGCTCCGACTGACCCTGCCGCACCAACAAAACCGTGTCACCGTCCATCACCCAACTCACCCAAGCAGGCCAGGTCTCGGCCGCATGCAGCCCACAGGCACCGAACAAGCTCGCGGCGACCCCCCAAGCGCGCAAGCTTTTCATCAACGGGCCTTGGTCCGCTGGCCTGGGCTTCGATGGGCTTTGGGCCCATCAGGACGCAGGCTAACCAAAAGCGCATGCACTTGCTCCTGCAAAGCAGCCCAAGCTTGGTAAAAGTCTTCGATCAAAGAAAGGCGTTGCGTAGGCATCAGAGGCATCAGGGTTTTCAGGGGTGTTGATGGATGAGAACAAGGGCTCAAAACAAGATTACATTTTGGCTTGATTTACCCATTTTTCCGACCAGTCGGTGCACTACACATTCAGGAGACTTTCATGCCTATTTTTCAACGCACACAACGCCGGGGATGGGTCTTGGCATTGGCTGCCTTGTCCATGTCTGTGCTGACCTCTGGGGTTGGGGCCCAAGACAAACCCCCCTTGAAAATTTTGGTGGGTTTCCCACCCGGTGGTTCGGCCGATGTGCTGGCCCGCATGGTGGCCGATGCGCTGAAAGACGACTTTAGCCCCATCGTAGTGGACAACAAACCGGGCGCAGGCGGGCGCATCGCCTTGAACATGGTGAAAGCCGCCAAACCCGATGGCCAGACCGTGATCATCTTGCCCAGCGGCCCCATGGTCTTGTTTCCCCACGTCTACAAAAAGCTTGATTACGACGCCGTGAAAGACTTCACGCCGATTTCTCAAATCGCCCGGTTCCAGTTTGGTGTGGTCTCTGGCCCCGCCAGCAACGTCAAAACCGTGGCCGAGATGGTGGCCAAAGCCAAATCAGACCCCAACTCTGCCAGCTACGGCACCCCCGGTGCAGGCACCCTGCCCCACTTCATGGGCGTGTTGATGGAGCAATCGGCGGGCATCAACCTGAACCACATCCCTTTCCAAGGCGGCGCGCCTGCCAACACCGCTTTGTTGGGGGGGCACATCGGCTACAAATTTGACGTGGTGTCTGAAACCGCGGAAATGCACAGGGCAGGCAAAGTCCGAATCATCGCCGTGACCGGTAACCAACGCGACCCGCAAGTGCCTGAAGTGCCCACCCTCAGGGAGTCGGGCGTCAACATGGACGCCACCGCCTGGTTTGCCATGTACGGTCCTGCAGGCCTGCGGGGCGAGGCCCTGTCACGGCTTGAAAAAGCCATGGTGAAGATCGCCCGCGACCCGGCTCTGAAAGAAAAAATGGTCAAGCTGGGCTACGAGGTAATTGGCTCCAACTCGGGTGATTTGGCAGCTGCACAGCGCGCAGACCTGGCCCGCTGGGAAAAACCCATCAAAGCCACAGGCGTGCAACTGGACTGAACACATGACAAGCACGAGCACCCCGCGCCCCAACATCATCTTCATCGTGGCCGACGACCTCGGCTTTGCAGACCTTGGCTGCTACGGCGGCCGCGACGCACAGTTTGGCAGAGTCTCACCTGTGCTCGACCAGTTGGCAGCAGGCGGCCTCAAGTTCACACAGGGCTATGCCAACTCGCCCGTGTGCTCGCCCACACGCTTTGCGCTCATGACGGCCCGCTACCAGTACCGGCTGCGCGGCGGTGCCGACGAGCCCATCAACAGCAAAAGCAAGGGCAGCAAAGTGCTGGGCCTGCCGCCCGAGCACCCCACACTGCCCTCGCTGCTCAAGGCCAGCGGCTACCGCACGGCCTTGATCGGCAAATGGCACCTGGGTTACCCACCCCACTTCAGCCCACTCAAGTCGGGCTATGAAGAATTTTTTGGCCCCATGTCGGGCGGGGTGGACTACTTCACCCACGCCAGCAACAACGGCACACACGACCTCTACACCAACGATGAAGAAAAGCACGAAGACGGCTACCTGACCGACTTGATCTCGCACAAGGCAGTGGACTTTGTCGAACGCATGGCCCCGGGCGCTGCACAAGGCACACCCTTCTTTTTGAGCCTGCACTACACCGCGCCGCACTGGCCCTGGGAAACCCGCGAAGACCACGCGCTGGCCCAAGAGGTCAAAGACAACCTGTTCCACCTGCATGGCGGCAACATCCACACCTACCACCGCATGATCCACCACATGGACGAAGGCATTGGTTGGCTGGTCGAAGTTTTGAGAAAAACCGGGCAGCTTGAGAACACCCTGATCGTCTTCACCAGCGACAACGGCGGCGAACGCTTTTCTGACAACTGGCCCTTGGTGGGCGGCAAGATGGACCTGACCGAAGGCGGCATCCGCGTACCCTGGATTGCACATTGGCCAGCGGTCATCGCTCCCGGCGGCACATCGGCCCAACACTGCATGACCATGGACTGGTCGGCCACCATGGTCGAGTTGGCGGGTGCCAAGGCCCATGAGGACTTGCCCTTTGACGGCGTGTCCATGCTCCCCGTGCTGCACGACTCGAATCACCTGTTCGATCGGCCTCTTTACTGGCGCATGAACCACAGGGGCCAGCGCGCCCTGCGCATGGGCAACTACAAATACCTGCGGGTGGACGGCAACGACTACCTCTTCAACATCCCGGCCGACGAGCGCGAACGCGCCAACTTGGCCAAGCACCAGCCCCAGAAACTTCAAGCTTTGCGTGATGCCTGGGAAACTTGGGACGCCACGGTGCCCGCCATTCCTGAAGACGCCACCGTCAGCCTGGGCTACTCGGTCAAGGACATGCCCCAGCGCTGAAGCTCTGGCGGCTAAGATCGGACATGGCTTATATCGATCGATTCCTCACCTTCCGCGACTGGCCCCGCCTGACGGCACCGTTGGTTCGGACCGAGGTGGTGGCGGGCCTGACGGTGGCATTGGTAATGATTCCCCAAGCCGTTGCCTATGCAGGCCTTGCGGGCATGCCCTTGGTCACGGGGCTGTACACCTGCCTGATTCCCGCACTGCTGGCCGTTTTGTTTGGCAGTGCCAACCGCTTGTCGGTGGGTCCTGCCGCACTCACTTGCGTGCTCATTGGCGCCTCGCTCACCGGCATGGCCGAACCCGGCTCGCCCGAATGGGTGGCATTGGCAGTGTGGCTGTCCTTGCTGTCCGGGGCCATCCAACTGCTGCTGGGCTTGGGTCAGTACGGCTGGCTCATCAACCTGGTCAGCACCCCGGTCATGACCGGCTTCACGCAAGCCGCAGCCTTGCTGATCATGGCCTCGCAAGTTCCCGGCTTGCTGGGTGTCAAAGCCTGGAGCTGGAACGTGCAGACCTGGCCCGCCTGGTTCAGCAGTTGGCCAGCCTTGTTTGGTCTGGGCAGCTTGGCCGTGCTCTTGCTGCTGCGGCATTTCAAGCCACGCTGGCCCGGCATCATGATCGTGATGGGCGCCGCCTCAGCCATTGCATATGCCACCGATTACCAGAATCACGGTACGGTGGTCGGCCTGCTGCCCTCGGGTCTGCCCGATTTTTACTGGCCCGCATGGCCAGGCCTTGAGGTGATCAACCAGCTGTGGGTACCGGCCATGGTCATTGCACTGGTGAGCTTTCTGGAAACAGCGTCCAGCGCTCGCATCGAATGCCGCCGCGACGGCAAACGATGGGACGACAGCGCCGAACTCTTCGGCCAAGGCTTGGCCAAACTGGCCTCGGCGTTTTCGGGCAGTTTTGCCACCAGCACCTCGTTTTCGCGCTCGGCCCTCCTGCTCTACACCGGTGCGCGTTCGGGTTGGGCGGTGGTCGCCTGCGTCAGTTTTGTGCTGTTGGCTTTGCTCTTGCTCATGCCTGCACTGCAGTTCGTGCCGCGCTCGGTCTTGTCGGCTGCGGTCATCATGGCGGTGCTCAACTTGTTCCAACCCCGCCAGTTCTGGAGTCTCTGGCGCGTGGGTCGTGTCGAAACGATGACGGCAGGCATCACCTTTGCCATGACCCTGTTGACCGCACCGCGCATTTACTGGGGCGTGATGACTGGGGTGCTGGTGGGTTTGAGCCACTTTTTGCACACCCGCTTGCACCCCCGCATCATCGAAGTGGGTTTGCATCCGGACGGCAGCCTGCGCGATCGGCATCTGTGGAAACTGCCGCCACTCGCGCCACATCTTTATGCGCTGCGCATGGACGCCGAATTGGACTTTGCCGCGGCCAGCGCCTTTGACCGCGCCATCACCGACCACTTGGCCCAGCACCCCGATGTGAAACATGTGGCGCTGTTTGCACAACCCATCAACAGCATCGACGTGACGGGTGTAGAAACCTTTGGCCAGCTGCACCGCCAACTGACCAGCATGGGCGTCACTTTGCACATCGTCGGCATCAAGCTGCCGGTCGAGACCACCTTGCGCAGAGCCGGCGAGCTGGTCGAGGGACAGCACCTCAAGCTCTACCGCACCGATGCCGAAGCCCTGCAGGCCCTCGAAGAGCTGCACCCGCTGCCAGCCGACATCAGCGCTGCTGCTATCTGAAGCGCATCAACCGGGAATTTCGGCCTCGACCAAAAAAGCCAGCAATTGCAACGACTCCTGCCACCCCAAACAGCAAGCCTCTGGAGGAATCGGATCAGGAATACCCGTCTGCTCGATGTTCACCTCGGTGCCCACCGAGACCGTTTGAAATCGGATGGTGGTGACCATCTCGCCCAACACATCGGCAGCATCAAAGCGGTCGGTGTGGCTGAGTAATTCAGCAGGGCGAAACTCCAGAAATTTTCCACCAAAGCTGTGCGATTGGCCATTGCTCAAGTTGGTGAACGACATCCGGTAAACGCCACCAACCCGGGCATCCATCTCATGCACACGGCCCGTGAATCCATGGGGCGGCAACCACTTGGCCATCGCATCGGGATCGATGAAGGCGCGAAAAACGCGCTGTGCAGGCGCACGAAAAACACGTTGAAATTTGACGGTATGGGGCATGGTTTTTCCTAAGGAGCGGCATTTTGCCAAGGATCAGGCCAAAGCCTTTTCAAACTCCGACAAGCGCTTGTAAATCGAGCGCAGCTCGGTGATGTCGGTCCAGCGCTCGATCAGATAAGAAAACGCGTCGTTCACTTTGTTGAAGGCATTGCTCACCTGTTGAATCACCCCCAAGGTGATCAGGCCGGTGAACAGCGAGGGCCCCATCAAGAGAAAAGGAAAGATCACCATCATCTGGCTGTACAAGTTACTCCACAGGTGAAAGTAAGCGTAGTGGTTGAACAGCCGGAAATTGTTCAGCCGCACCCCCATGAACAACTCCAGCACGGTGGGCAAATGCATGCGGCTGCGCTCGTCCTCGGCGAACACCAAATCCTTGCGCAAGGCTGCCTCGGTTTTCTGGTTGTTGTACTCCAGACCCGGCAAACGGATACCCACAAACCACGAAATGAGGGTGCCGCCCAGCGCCGTGACCAGTGCCACCCAAAACAACGAGCCCTCAAACTGCAGCCAGGCAATCGCCATGCCCGCGGACAAAGCCCACAAAATCGGAATGAAGGACACCAGCGTGAGCAGCGCACGCACCAGCCCGAGCCCCAAGTTTTCGGTCTGGCGTGCAAAGCGCATGCAATCCTCCTGAATGCGCTGCGACGCCCCCTCCACCGTCGCCTCAGTGCGTTGCCAGCGCGGCAGGTAGGCCTCGGTCAAGGCCTGACGCCAACGAAAAGCGAAGTGAGAGGCCAGATACGTCTCCAAACTGCGCAGCAACATGAACGGAAACGCAATCCACGCGAACTGCAGCATGAAGCCCCAGAACTTCTCCAGCCCGCCAGCTTGTTCGGGCTTTTGCAAGAGGTCATAAAACTCGCCATACCAAGCGTTGAGCTTGACCGTCTGCTGCACGGTGATGAACACCAGTGCCACCAAGACCAACAAACCACCCCAAGCCCAAAAGGCCCAGCGGCGTGAGAGAAAAAAACTTCGGAACATGGGGTCTTCTTATTCAGGGGTTGACGCTGTCCACCGTCTCAGTCTTGAAGTTGGCGGGCAGGACGACTTCGAGCAACTCCAGATCCTCGCTGTGGCCCAGTTCACGGTGACGGATGCCCGGCGGTTGGTGCACACAGGAGCCGGCCTCCAGCCGCACCACACCCTGCCCTTCATATTCAAACTCGATCCACCCCTTGAGCACATAGACCAGCTGAAACTCAACATGGTGAATGTGAGGCTGACTGGAAAATTCATGCCCGCCTGCGGCGCGGATCACACTGGCCGTGACACGCCCTAGCGTGGCCTGATTCATGCCTAAATCACGGTACTCAAAAAACGAGCGCAGACCACGTTCGAACTGCGCATCTTTGGCATGCGTCACCACAAAACCTTGTGTCGTCATGGGCATCTCCTAGGGTCAATCAATTCGGTTGCACAAAGCCACCCATCCTAAGGCCAGTCAAGAGTAAAGGCTGTCACCCTGAAACATCGCCATTGAATCCACAGCAGCAAGCGCTTGCGTCTTCTAGCCAACCCCGTCCATCAATCCTCGCAAATTCAACACCTCGATCCAGCCGCGACCCAGTTTCAAAACGCCATCGCCTTCCAGCGCTTTGAGGGCAATGGAGGCCTTCGGACGGCTGATACCACAGCTGGCCGCTATCTGTTCATGTGTTGCGACGACAACGGCACGGCCGTCGGAGCGGCTGGGCAAATCAGCCGCCATGCGCCCCAAGCCGGCACAAAGCCGGGTTTGCACGCCTCTTGCAGCCCAACTGCGCTCACGTGCCTGTACCTCCCGCAGACGCTGACCGAGAAAACGCACCAGCATCAACAGCAAGCCCTGATCATTCAGCAGACAAGCCTCCATGTCTTTCAGCGGGAGCCATTGAATGGTGCTGGGCTCTCCCACCACCAAGTCGCTGCCGCTGGGCAGCTGGTTGAACAAGTAAGACAGAAAAGCCATTTCACCCGCGCGAAACGAAATCGGAACGATTTGACCACCTTGAACGCCCGGCACATGCACCACAGCATCGAGGCGACCGCTCATGACATAGGGCAATTGCGCCACGCGATCTCCCGCTTTGAACAAGCTGACGCCAGTTTCAAAGCGGTGCAGCGGTCTGCTCTTGAGGGCCATCGGTTGCGCCAGGGCGTTCGCAAACTTGCGGCCCAATTGACGGCTTTGCAAAAGTTCTGCCGCGAACCGATCACTGGCATTGGGGTGACTAGGGGTCATCCCTGTATTGTTCCCGAAGATACTGAAGCAAGTACAAGCCCCGTACATGATTGGCTTGCTCACCAATGGGCTTTACAGCAAATCTGCCCACCTCCAATGCTGATTGCAGCATCCATGAAAGGACCATCATGTTGAATCGCCGCCACTGCTTGACCTACATCGGAACCAGCGCTGTCGCAGGCCTCGCGCCCAGCCTGGCCTTCGCGCAAGGCAAACCCTTGAAAATCCTCGTGGGTTACCCCGCCGGGGGCGCTGTGGACGTGGTGGCTCGCCAAGTCGGTGAGGAGCTTCGCGCCGCAGGCTACAACACGATCATAGAAAACCGCACGGGTGCCGCTGGGCAACTGGCCACCGAGGCCATGCTGGCCGCACCCGCCGACGGCAGCACGATTGTGATGATGCCAGGGGGCAATGCAACGATCTTCCCTCATGTCTATCCCAAACTGCGTTATACGATGGGTGATCTCGCACCGCTGGCAGGTGTTTGCTCTTTCCAGTTTGCTTTGGGGGTCGGACCGGGTACACCGGCCAAGACACTCAAGGAATTTGTCGATTGGGCCAAGGCCAACCCCGGTAAAGCCAGCTACGGTACGCCTGGCGCTGGCACGGCCATGCACTTCATGGGTGTGATGTTTGGGCGCAAGGCTGGCATCGATTTTCAGCATGTGCCCTATCGCGGTGGTGCAGCCGCGATGACGGATCTGTTGGGCGGGACGATTCCCTCTCTCGCCACGACACTGCCCAACTTGGTGACGCATCACAAGTCCGGCAAAGTTCGCATTCTTGGCTTCAGCGGCGACAAGGCCTTACCGGGCCTGCCGGGTGTGCCCACCTTCAAAGAGCAGGGCTACCCTGAATTACAACTGAGCGAGGTTTTTGCGTTTTTTGCATCGAGCAAAACACCCAAAACGGTTCAACTTGAACTGGAAGCAGCGATATCCGCTGCGGCCCGCAGCCCACGCTTGGTCGCTGCCATTGAAAAACTGGAGTTTGATTCAGACGTCAAGTCTTCGGCTGATTTGGCTCGCCATCTCAAAGAAGATTTTGAGCGCTGGGGACCGGTCATCAAAGCGACTGGATACACCGCTGACAACTGATGCATTTCCATTCGCGAACCTGGGTGACACGATTTGAAACGACCTAACATTTTGCTGATCATGAGCGATCAGCACCGCGCTGATTGCTTCGGATTCGAAGGGCGCAGGGTGCGCACGCCGCACCTTGATTTGCTGGCCCGGCAAGGCACGCGATTCACCCAATGCATCACACCCAATGTGGTGTGCATGCCCTCAAGAAGCGCCATCTTGACCGGTATGCTGCCGCTGACGAGTGGGGTTCACGACAACGGCATCGATCTGGACGAGTCCATCGCTGCGGGAGGCTTTGCCGGATCACTGAGCCAAACGGGCTACGACACGCGATTCATCGGTAAGGCGCATTTTTCGAGCAACCATTCCTACGCCAACCGTCCAACCGGCCGTTGCGAGAACATTCCCAGTTCGCATTGGTTCGCTGACGATTGGCAAGGCCCTTACATGGGCTTTGAGCAAGTCGAGTTGATGCAGTTGGGACACAACTACTGGCTGCCCGAGGCCAGCCCCGGCGGCTTGCACTATGAGCGTTGGTACCACCGCGATGGCTTGGGCGCCATGAAAAACGCCTTGTACAGCCAGCGCCTTGACCCGTCAACGCAGGCGGCGCAAACGCACAACAGCGCCCTGCCCACGGCTTGGCACAACAGCACTTGGGTGGGGGATCGCACGGTCGATTACATCGCTGAACAAGGGCGGCTTCAGCGACAAGCCGCCGATGCCCAAGCGACAGCACAGCCGTTTTGCGCGTGGGTGTCGATGGCAGACCCGCATCACCCTTTTGATGCACCAGCGCCCTGGTGCTGGATGCACCGCCCTGATGAAGTGGATCTGCCTCCGCATCGGAGCCGAGATTTGGACAAACGCCCGTGGTGGCACCGAGCCGCACTGGAAAACACCCCGGGTGGCACACCAGAAAGCCGAAAAGTGCGTGAGGAATACTCGCGCATGCCACCGCAAACCGATGCGCAGTTGCGCGACATCATTGCCAATTACTACGGCATGATTTCTTTGGTGGACCACCAGGTGGGGCGAATCTTGTCTGCGCTGGACGATGCTGGCTTGGCTGACAACACGCTCGTGGTGTTCACCTCTGACCACGGTGAATTTCTGGGCGATCATGGCCTCATGCTCAAGGGACCGATGCATTACGAGGGCCTGCTGCGCGTCGGCTTGATCATGCGCGGCCCCGGGATCGTCGCCGGTCAACAGAACGATCAACCCGTCTCCACGCTGGACCTGGCAGCCACCTTTGGCGACTATGCAGCCACACCTGTGCCTTCTGCCGTGCACAGCCAGAGCCTGCGCCCGCTGCTCACCGGCATGGGGCCTGCAGAGCGCGATCACGCCTACAACGAATGGCGTCTGGGTCCATCGCGTTGTGGTGTCGCCTTGGACTTGCGCACTGTGCGCACACGCAGCGCCAAGCTGACGTTTGAATTGGCCAGTGGGGTCGGTGAAATGTATGACCTGAGCAACGACCCCCATGAGTGCATCAATTTGTTTGACGATCCAAAACATCGCGGCTTGCGCGATGAGCTGATGCAGCGGCTCATGAGCCGACCGGACGACATCCGCACGCCACTGCCTGAGCCGGTTGGCCCCGCCTGAGGGCATTGGATGATGCCTTTTAACACGCTGATTCTTTTGACCGACGAGCAAGATGCGCAGGCATTGGGCTGCGCTGGGCACCCTTTCGTCAAGACCCCCCATCTGGATGCCCTGGCTGCCCGTGGCACGCGATTCACTCAAGCCCTCACACCCTCGCCCATCTGCGTCCCCGCACGGGCCGCACTGGCCACAGGGCGCTGGGTGCATGACATCGCTTATTGGGACAACGCCATGGGCTACGACGGGCGTATCGCCGGTTGGGGGCATGCACTGCAAGCGGCTGGCCACTGCGTCGAGTCGATGGGCAAATTGCACTATGTCCATGCCACTGCACCCACCGGCTTTTCCAAGCAGCACGATCCCTTGCACCTGGCCGATGGCATCGGCCAGGTCTGGGGCTCGGTGCGCAACCCCTTGCCCAACACGCCGCGCCCGTCGCGGTTGTTTACTGAACTTGGCGCTGGGCTGTCCAGCTACAACCGGTATGACATCGCCTCGGCAGAGCACGCAGCGCAATGGCTGCAAGACAAGGCCGCAGAAAAAGATGCCGCACCGTGGACCTTGTTCGTCGGTTTCGTCGCGCCACATTTCCCATTGGTCGTGCCCCAGCGTTACCTGGATGCCATCGACATGGATGCCATCGCCGATCCACGGCTCCATCCGCTGAGCGGCTACCAGCGCCACCCTTGGGTGCAGCGGCATGCGGATTTTTCAAATGCAGACGATGAGTTGGGCACGCCTGAGCGCCGCCGCTTGGCTTTGACTTGCTATTACGCGTTGACATGCTTCATGGACGAGCAAATCGGCAAAGTGCTGCAAACGCTTGAACAAACCGGTTTGCAAGCATCCACCCGCGTGATCATGAGCAGCGATCATGGCGACAACCAAGGTGTGCGTGGGATGTGGAACAAATCAACGCTCTACCGCGAAGCCACCCACGTCCCTTTGATCTTGGCTGGGCCGGGCATCCCGGAGGGCAAAGTCTGTGCGACCCAAGTCAACCTGGTCGACATCGCCCCGACCGTACTCGACAACGCGAACCTGCCCGCAGACACCATGTTGCCGGGCCGATCGCTGGTGGCGATCGCCAACGAGAACGATGATCCTGCGCGCATCGGCTTCAGCGAGTACCACGCCGTGGGTTCGCCCAGCGCAGCCTATTTGGTGCGACAAGGCCAGTGGGCGTATCACCACTACGTGGGCTACGAACCAGAATTGTTTGACATGGCGGCCGACCCGGGCCAAAGCGTGAACCTTGCTGCGCACGATGGCTATCGGTCAATTCGTGAACACATGGCATCGCTTCTCCACCAAATGCTCGACCCTGAAGTCACAGACCAGCGGGCCAAGGCCGATCAAGACGCACTGGTCGCCCGATTCGGCGGCCGCGAAGCCGCTTTGGGCAAAGGACCCATGGGCGCAAGCCCAGTGCCGCCGCGCTGACGCTGAAAGCAGTCGGCGGATTTCACCCAACTACATCGCCACTTGCTGCGGCTTGACTCCACATGGGCATGCAAGACGATGTGCCAGCCCTGATGACTGTCATGGTTTCAAAGCCAAGTGGTAAGCATAGAATTTTTGATCACGCTCCCAACCTATGGACGCGTACAAAGACTGAGCTGGCAAGTTTTCCACGTTCGTGGTCAAGGACAAGCGCACCGCGTCCAGTTGGCGTGCATGGTCCGCAGCAGCTGTCAACAAGGCCTCGCCCACGCCCAGGCGTCTGGCCGTGGGTGCCACAAACAGATCATTGAGCACTAACACCCGCGCCATCGACACCGAAGAAAAGCTCGGGTACAGCTGCGTGAAACCCACGGCTTGGCCTTGTGACTCGGCCAACAGCACCACCGATTGACCATGCTCAAAGCGTGCTTGCAGAAAAATTTTGGCCGCTGCTTCATCGCTGGCCTGACCATAAAACTGGCGATAAGCATCGAACAAGAGGGTCACCGCATCGAGGTCAGCCAACACAGCTTGGCGGATGGTGATTGAACTCATGGTTTCTCCTGTTCTGAAGCTTGGACTTTGTAGGTTCGCATGGCTGATGCCACTTGCGAAGCTTCGGTGGTTTCGTCGGGATAAAAGCGGTAACTCGGTGCCACGAGGGGTGCCATGGACGTGACGCTTATGACCAGCACGCTGTGGATGATGGCCAGCCATTTGAGTTGAGCGGCAGTTTAAACAGACCGGCGCGCAAAGTTCTTCGGTGTTTCATGCTGATGTCTGGGATGCCATCTCAAAGCCCTGACGGCCAGTTCAAATTCCCCCAGGCAGCGCCGTCAGATAATGACGTTTCCGGATAGACGACCCAGCGAGCCGCCGCCTTATAACCATCTAACGGATCAAACCTTATTTGGTCAAGTGATCTGTTCATCTTCAAAGAGAAGATGGAGATCAAATTGACCAATCCGCAAGGGTGACAAATCAAAGATTCATGGGTTTGACACCCAGTGCCATGGCACAACCAATCAATGCCGGTTGCTCTTTGCGTACGACATAAGTTGGGATGTCCATCAAGTATTTGTCAAAACGGCCTTTCGCTTCAAAAGCAGCTCTGAAACCCGATTGTGCAAAGTACCCGCCCAATTGACCGATGACGCCACCACCGATGTAGATGCCACCCCTAGCGCCCAAAGTCAAAGCCAAATTGCCTGCTGTATTCCCAAGGAAGCGGCATAGCCGGTCCAAGGCCTCCTCACATGCTGGGTCAGTGGCGGCCATACCACGCTGACTCACCTGCACCGCATTCAAGGGTTCGGCAGCTGTTGCATTGAGCAGGCAAATGGCCTGATACAAATTCTCTAAACCCATGCCAGAGATAACTCGCTCAGCCGAAACATGGGGGAATATCTGCCAAAGGGTTCGCAAAATGTCAGCTTCACGCTCGCACGATGGTGAAAGACTTACATGTCCGCCTTCACCAGCAATTGGAACCCAATCACCACGGCGGGACCGAACCAAAGACGATACGCCTAATCCAGTACCAGGTCCAATCAGGCCTTTGGGTGCATTGTCTACAGGCGAACCCTTGCCAATTTGCTCTAGATCGATGGTGCCAAAAGCTGGTGCGGCCATCGCCATGGCTTCCCAATCGTTCAGCATGAGCAAGTTTTCAAGCTGTAAAGTCTGTCGTGTTTTTTCAATCGAAAATCGCCAGTCGTTATTGGTCATCTCCACGACGTCGCCAAGAATAGGGTTGGCTATGGCAATGCAAGCATCACCCACCTTTGGATTGCCAATTTGATGCAGATAAGCAGTCACCGCACTGGCCAAGTCTGGGAACTGCCCGGTTGAAAGGACCATGACCTGTGAGATCAGGGCATTGTTGCCGCACACCAATGCAAACCGAGCATGGGTTCCGCCCACATCTCCGAGCAGAGAGGGTAATGTTGAAGTTGGCATCGTTTGATTCTCACGCATCGGCATGAGCCTTCAACGTCGATTGATTCGCGTTGACTCTCGCACCACCAATTCAGCAGCAACCAACCTGGAAGGTGGGTTTTGCTTATTCAAGATGTCAATCATCGCTTTAGCCGCCGAAACTCCGATTTCATAAACAGACTGCCGAACCGATGTCAATGGCGGCAATGTGAAAGCGGAATGCGGAAGATCGTCAAAGCCGATCAATGAGATGTCCTCTGGCACCCTCAAGCCCGATCTGTGCAAAGCCAAACGCGCTCCATAGGCCATCTGATCATTGGCCGCCAGCACGGCGGTAAACTGAACGCGTGCATCGAGCAAGGAGTTCATGGCTCGAAATCCACCAGCCTCTTGGTAATCGCTGTAGACGATCAACTCATCGTCCAATGCCATCCCTTTTTTGGATGCCTCTTCTTTGAAGCCCTGTAAGCGCTCCGTGGCATCCGGGTGATCCAACGGCCCAGAGATAAAAGCCACACGCGTGTGACCCAAGGCATGCAAGTGGCGAACGGCCAAACTGGCACCCTCGGTATTGTCGAAGTCAATACTGAACAACCCGCTGGCACTCAAACGTCTACCCGTGACCACGACCGGGATTTTGGCGGCCATCTCGACCAAGGTTTCGTTGGCCAATTTGCCCGTCAAAACAATGATGCCGTCCACCTTGCGCTCTTGCAGCATGAACAGCCTGTTTTTTTCCTCGGCTTCGTTCCAATGCCCGCTGACAAACAATGGCACGTAATTGGCTTTGTGCAGTTCGTCTTCGATGCCGCGCAAGGCCTCACCGTAATATGGACTGTCAATAAACTGCGTCAACACGCCTATGCTCATGGTGCGTCCGCCGGCCAAACTGCGGGCAGCCGGATCGGGCCGAAAACCCAACTCCTCGATCACGGCCTTCACCAAGGCCTGTTTTTCCTCACTCACCTGCGCCGTACCATTCAAAATGCGCGAGACGGTGCTGGGTGACACGCCGGCTTGCTTGGCGACCATGGTGAGGGTGGCGCGATGTTCCGAACCTCGCATGACCGTTGTACGCGGCTGATGCAAAGCTGCGATGTTTACCTTTGACATGGTTCTTTTCTTGTTTTACCTGTTAGCTGTTGATTATGACGGTGCATCATAGTCAACAACCATGCGGATCATGATCAGTTCATGGTCCAATCCAACGCGTTATTTTTTTGGGTTGAACCGACACCACGACGCCATCGGAGAAACGAACTTCAAGGGGCTTTTCCGACGGGTTGTATGCCAAATATGTTTTTTTCTTGGTAGTGGGATCCACAAAAACCGCGTGCGACATCACATTGGCCCATACGGATCTATCCGGCACGCCCATTTCTGCGAGCGCGTACAACCAAAAATATGTTCTTGATCGCGTTTCACCAACTTCTACTGAACCCCTGGGATTCCAGCTTTCCAAAGCCTTGACCGGATTTTTAAGGGCTAACAAGCTTGCATAAATGTCTTGCCAGATGTCCAGGGTCGTGCCGTCAGATTGACCCGAGCGATCGTAGAGTCGTCGCGCCTCTTCAGCTGCGCGACCAAAATTTTCGACATAACCGGTGGGCAGTTGGGTCAAGTAGACCGATGCTGGAGTTATGGGCAGCAAGTTGATGCCCATGATTTGCCGGGGTTCCTCTGTCCACCAAGTACTGAACCCATACCCTCCGCCAAAAACCATGCTGGCAATAGGTTGGCGATAGTCTGCATGGAAAACGTCACCGTGGGCATTGAACCAATAATGCAAAACCGAGGCCGACTCGGTAGCGTACAAATACATGCCCAAAGCTTTGAGCGCAGGGTCAGCGGTGGCCTGCCCCCACTGCGCAACGGCGGCCCAGGCATGGATGGCTTCGGAGGAAGATTCCTGGTCGTTGCCCAGCCCAAAAAACTCGCTGTTGCCACGCGCCCAGGAGTGCCCCTCATAGACGTCGAAATTCCTCAGGAAGGGAAAGTCCACACGTTTTCGCTGCGCCGTGGCGATGTCACGGACCAGCAGGTTGACCATACCGCCCCAGCGCTGGGCCGAGGCCCACTGTGGGTCGCGCCGCGCCAGGTGGGCCGCCGCCATGATCCAGTAACCGTAGTGGAAGTGGTGGTCGTTCATGGCCGAGACGCTGAAATACTCCTCTGGATAGCCCAGCACCGTGCCCACGCCCGCATCGTGGGCAAAGTAGCTCAGGCCTTTGCCAGAAAACCAGGACTCTAGGCGCTGCTTGAGCACCTTCTCCATCTCTGCGGCGGTCGACTCATCGCCTTGCTGCTCAGCGATGGTCATCAGCTGGGCCACCGCGCCGAGCGCCTTGCCCGTCCAGTACGTGCCATTGCCCATCTTGCCAAACAAGCTGTTGGCGCGGCGCCGGTCGCCCACCAGCAATTCATTCAGCGTCTGGGCTGGCTGCTTGTTCATCAGCGCAGGCCACATGGGAATCAGCCCATTGACCCTGAGTTCGGTGCGAAACGTGTGCCCGCTGGCAATCGCAATCGGGCCGCGCACCGAGGGCAATTGCCCGAGTACGTGCGCATGGCTGACCTGAGCGCGCCGGTGGTGCAGGTACAGGCCCATCAAGGGCTCGGCCACCACTCCGTCCATGGGCCGAGTCTTCATGCGGTAGTCGGTGGTGACCAGGCTTTGGGCCTCGTCATAGGCCCAATGCACCTGGGTGTCGTCGACAAACACAAAGGCCGCGTCGACATAGGCCTTGAGTGTGGCCGCGTCGGATTTGGGCAAGATGCCGATCGAGAAGTAACGCGCCTGCTCACTGAATTTGACGCTGACCTTGTCCGCTGGGCCGCTCGCCAGTTGCGCGCTTGGCGGCAGGTACAGGCCATACAGCTGGCCGCGTGCTTTGAAATAGTGAACTTGCTTGTTGCCCGTTGTGGTCGTTGGCATGTCCACAGCCTGCACGCCCGCGCCCAATTGGATGTGCACACCACCGCTGCTGATCTCGAAGTAGCCAAACGGGCTGCCATGCAAGATGTGGCTGCGCAAATAAGCCTGCTCGCGGGCCATCTCGACCGTGATGTTCCAATCGCCCGCATTGTGCAAGCGCGCGTCCTGGGGCTCAAAGTCCGAAGGTGTGACCGTGAAGTCCGCTTGGTGCGGGAAAGTCACGGCAGTGGTGCCCGTGCTGCCCGCTGCCCAATGCTTGAGGCCCGAGATCGCACCGGTACGCCCTTGTGGCAAGCCCATTTCCATGCCTTTGGGCGTAGCCTTGAAGGTCAAAGGGTGGGCGTGCAAAACGTCGGACCAAGGCCCATAGGCCAGAGATGAATACCAGGTGTTGGTGGTCACCGCCCGCTTGAGCATGTCGCCGGACCGAAAGGGCGCCGGCTTGGGCCGCACCGATTCGCCCGGCTTGGGCGCCAGCCAGATGGCCCCGGCCCCCACGGCAGCGGTGGAGCCCTGCGCCATGGCTGGGCCAGCAAAAAAAGCGGTCATGAACGCCACCAAGCCAGTCGCCAGAGTGGTCCGCCGATCCCATGTGGATCGCGTCAGAAGGTCCATGTCAGCCCCGCTGTTGCACCATAGCCAACGCGGTCATAAAGGGGATTGACTTCCAAAAAGTTGTTGTTGGGCATACCCACAGGAGCGGGACCTATTTTCTGAAATTGCGAGCGTGCGAGTCCCAAGGTGACGGTCAGCCCTTTGTCGATTTCCGGGACCTTGCGGGCAATGCCCACATTCAGGCGCAAGGCGGAATTGCTTTGTCCCCACTCCTGTGGGTTTTTGGACGAAGCCTTGCCAAAGTAGGCAGCGCCCACGGTATAGGTGTAGAGACCTTGGTAATGGCTCCAGCCCAGCATGGCGTCGAATGTGGTCGCTTGGAAGCCCAAATAGGCACTCGATTTGGGCCCGTAGTTGAAACCTGTATCCAAACCATAAATGCAATTGGCCGTCGCGAAACTGTAGTTACACATCGCAGCAGAACCCGACCACTGGCTGCGCCTGACACCCCAGGTCATCATGTTGCTGGGGTTGGGCCAATGGTTGCCCTGCAGGGTCACCACACTCTGGCTCGGCTTGGCAGCTTTGCGTGGGGTACCGTCAATATCATCGGGGTCACCAATCCAGCCAACCAGGGCCGATTTGCCAAAAGCGGTCTGCTTGGCCCCCTGGGCCGACTGGACTATCAGCTCGACCAAGTTCTTGGCGTTCGAATACTGCAGAAACAGCTCGATCGCCTTAGGCCGAATGGGGCTACTGCCTGCGGAGGTGAGGGTGGGCTCGACCATGAAGGTGTTGAGCTTATTGGACGCGGCGGTCAACTCGACTGTCAGTTTGCCAGAGCCATCTTCAAAGGTGGGGGAGGTCAACCGCAACGCCCTGGGCAATATGCCATAGCCCGCACCGGAGTCGGCCCAAACGCCTGACAACCCGACGGGAAAGGAAAACGCATCGGACCGCGACCAAGAGCGAGACAACTGTGTGCCCAGCTTGAGCGCACCCAGATCGGGCCGACTAATGCCCACAAAACGCTCCGTGTAATCCTGGTTCAAAAGACCGCTGTCGCCGGATCGGTAGTCCAGGTCTGGCGCTTTGAACAAGCGGGTGGCTTGGTCGCCGCGCCAGCGGTAGGTCAGCCGAGATTCAAAACTCACCGCGCCGGCGGTCTCTTTGGCCCAGCCCAAGGACAGCTGTTGCATGCTCAACTCGGAGGACCTGCCAGCCCGGGTGGTATTTTCAACACCCGGCTTCGACTCGGCATTGCGGCTGTCTGACTTGTAGGTCGAGTCATCGTTGGAGACGATGCGTGCCCCTTCAGCGCTGCGGGACCACTCGTGCTTGGTAAAGCCAGTGATGTCGAACTTGCTGCCATCCGGCGCTTCGAAGGAGGCCGCCAACAGCGATACTGGGGAAGCCAGGACCAGGGCCAGAACACGAGGTTGAAGTGAGTGCATTTGCGTCGACACGAGTGAAGAGGTTGGCAGTCCAAAGGACAAGAAAGGACCTGAAATTGGCAAAACTGGCTTTATTTCATGAAAGCCCTTTCAAGCCATAGTTTCCTACCTGCCCACACCACAGTCAATCGGCAATCGGGGCCGATCACCTAGAGAAAACCCTTGGTTTTGATCCGACTGAGCAGTCGAGAAATCAGGCCTCTTACTCACAAAATTCCTTTCATGACCGTCTTTTTGCAAGGTTTGTCCAACTTAGATTTGGAATTGGGTGGCCATTCCGCACGGGCGAAAGTCTTGGTCCGCTTCAGAATAATTCATTGAATTTAGGGAAAACGCCAATGGAATGGCCCGTTAATCACCTCTATCGTCTTATTTCTGAAATCGCTTTCATAACGTCATTTCAGCCTCTGCGAACTCGACTTCAGTCGCCTCCACTGTCACAAGGAAGACCATGGCTCAGAAAAAGCTGCCCGACACGCACAACCTAGCTGTAATCGAAATTGCAGCGACGGCATCACCTTCTGGGTCGCAGCCCCCCGTATTCACCATGAATTCAGCGTCAATACCATTCCCAGCCACCGACAGAGCCGCGCGCGCCGCAAAGCCGGCGAAACACCTGAAAAATGGCAAGCGTCTGACGGCTGAAGAGATTTCATGGCAGGCCGAAGCCAGCGACCAACAAAGTGCGCAGGCGGCAGAGGGCGCAACGCTTGCACACGCCGCCGTGGGCGCAGGCGCCGAAACAGCAAACCCACTCAGCCCCCTGAGCACGGCCAGCGACTGGGCCCACAGCCCAGCCGGTGGCTTTCAGTTGGCACAGCTCGAACTGCCCGTGCCACCCTCCACCAGCGCCGGCGGCGGCACGGTCATCAGCACTACCGCGGCATCGACCGCGTCCTTCGGTGGCTTGGGAGGAGTGTTCGCGGGTGCTGCGGCGCTGGCCTTTGCTGGCGGTGGTGGCGGTGGCGGCAAATCTGCAGGCTCGACGGTGCCATTGAGCGATGCCAATCCCGCGCAAACCACAATACCTGGCCGCCTGGTCAATGGCTACATTGAAGGTGCGATCGTGTTCCAGGACAACGACGACGACGGCATTCAGGACGCTGACGAGCCTTCCGACGTAACTGATTCCGAAGGCAATTTCACCCTGGTTGGCGCCAGCGCGACTGGTGGCCCCTTGGTCTCCAAATCAACCACCGACACCATCGACAAGTCCACCGGTCTGCCCGTGACCAATGTCTTCAAGGCGCCTGCCAACGCCAGCGTTATTTCTCCATTGTCCACGCTGATCGAAGCCGGTGTCTCTGAGGCCAGGATCAAACAGATTTTCGGTATCAGCGTTGAATCGCTGCTGGACTTCAACCCGGTCTCCACAGCCCTGACGGGTGACGATGATCAGGCCATCGAGGCGCTCAAATTCAAGGCCGCAGCGATCATGGTGTCCAATTTGATGGATGTGGGCAGCAGCCTGATCCAGGGAGCCAATGGGGGAGCGGCCAGTGACTTTTCAGCCCAAATGGTCAACAGCTTGGTCGAAACCATTGGCACAGCCGGTGCCGTCAACCTGAGCGATTCCCAAACAATCACTTCTGTGCTCACCCAGGCCGCTCAGGCTGCGCAGGTGACCATCACGGCACAAATGACGGCCGTCATGGAAGAAGCCGGTGCCCAGCTCGAAAAAGCCAGTGACCTGTTGGCGACATTTTTGAATCCCTCTGAGACTTCGCTGGACAGCGGAGCCCGCCAAGATGCACTGCTGCGGATGGCTCAGATCGAACTGGTCGTGCAAGACAGCGTGGCAGAAAAAGTCAATGCTGCGGCCGGCTCGGGTAACCTGGCTGAGCTTGAAGACCTGCGCGATTTCGGCGAAGTTTTGGAACAAACGGTTGATGACGCAGAACCCCCTCCAGTCGTTTTCTTTGAGACTCTGGACTTCGAAACGGGGCAGTCGATCACATTCACCGCCTTGCAGAACGCCATCGCTTCGCGTTCAGTGCAAGCCGATGGCAACCACGTGATGAAGCTGATCAAGCCTGCTGGTGATGGTGGAAAGTTCGCGCACGTCACCTTGTCGAACGGGGAAACATCAAGTATCAAAACCATCACGCCGCTGGATTTTTCAAGCACGACCGAGTTGGGTATGTGGGTGCATTCCGCCCAAGTGGGTACCAAGGTGCGTTTAGAAATTGGCGACTCCGCCAGCGGCGGCTATGAAATCAACGACAAAAACTGGGTCGCTGTCGAGACAGCAACTACCAAGGCAGGTTGGGAATACCTCACGTTTGACTTCAGTGAGCCTTCCAGCCGCTGGATCAACAATGCTGGCAAAGGTTACGCCTTCACCACCCCATTGCAAGACGGTGTCAAGTACGACATGCTCAACGTCTTTTTTGACTTGGACTCGAGCAAGTTAACGGACCAAACCTATTACTTCGATCAACTGGGCTACGCTCAATCAAGCCCAAGTCAGGCACCTCTGGACATTGCCTACCAAAGTGCCTCCGCCATACCCGTCGGTTACACCCTGGCCTTCCGCGAGGAGTTTGGCGGCGACATCTCTACCTCTGGCAGTACAACTAAAACCGCCGTCGACACCAGCAAATGGACCTTGGAAACGGGCAATGGTCCCAACAACGACGGCTGGGGCAATGGAGAATCACAGACCTACACCAACACCTTGGACAACGCCTACGTGCAAAACGGTGCGCTGCACATCGTGGCGAACAGGACAGGCAGTGACATCACATCCGCGCGCCTGAAGTCTGTTGTTGACCTGGAGCCTTATGGCTATATGGAGGTCAAAGCGAAATTTTTTGACCCATCCACAACGCTGACCACGGCCAACACCGATACCTACATGACAGGCGCATGGCCGGCCATCTGGTTGCTGGGGAAGGGCACCTGGCCAGACACGGGTGAGATCGATGTGATGGAGTGGACGCAGCAGTACTTCAACACCAGTGAAGTTCAATCTGCATTGCATTTCAAGGGAACCAACAATCCAATAGACGACTTAACGGCTTGGACTTACGGCAATACCCAAATAAAGGATAGCACCATCCTGAGCAGTCCAGTCACCGACTTCCACACCTACCAGGTGTGGTGGACCCAGGACTACATCCGTTTTGGCGTAGACAGCAACAACGACAACGCCTACTACGAATACAAAAAACCCAGCGGCGCCACGCCGGACAACTGGCCGTTCGACAACCCGATGGACATCATCCTGAATATGGCCATCGGCGGAACCTATGGAGGGACCGTACCGCAAAACAATTTCACATATGTGATGGCGGTGGATTATGTGAGGGTTTACCAAGGCACTGATGAAGACAATCCGCTGACGGACCGTCAACTGTTCTCCAGCACCGCAGCCTCAGAAGACTTCGCCACCCAGTTCACCGGCGTCGATACTTTCGGCAACGGCGCCACCTTCAACTTCGCGACCGCCGACGACCCCAACGATGTCTACGCACGCGTGGGCTCCGTCGTCTCCGGCGAGGGCTATGGCAACGACATCAACGTCGCCTTCGCCGCCTTCACCGCACTCGGGGCTGGATTTGCCGACGGCTACGAAGCCTTCAGCATCAAGGTCGCTGGCACCCCCAACGGCCGCTTGGAGGTCAAACTGATCGGCGGCGGCTCAGACAGCGTGGCCGACATCGTCCTGGACACCTACGCCGGCGCCACCGACCTGGGCAACGGTTGGTTCGACGTGGCCATCCCCTTGGCCGACTTCACCAACCCCGCCAACATCGCCAAACACTCGGGCTACCTCATCGGCATGCCCGGCGACAACGGCGCCACGCAGTTCACCTTCTACTTCACCGACATCGAACTGCTCACCGATGTCCCAGCAAATGAACCGGCTCCGACACCCACGGTGGCCGCAGACAAGGTCATCTCACTGTTCAGCGACATCTATGATGACGTACTCGTGGATACTTGGTCCACCGACTGGGATAATGCAGATTTAGCAAGTCTCATTACCGCGGGTAATGAAGTAAAGAAATATTCTGATCTCACTTTTGCGGGAATTGAATTTAAAGTTGAGCCTATCGATGCCAGCAGCATGACCCATTTGCACTTGGATGTCTGGAAAGAGAATCCGGACACTGCCTTCAAGATCAAGCTGGTGGATTTTGGAGCCAATGGCGTATGGGAAGCCACCGACAGTGACAACGTAGAGGCCGAACTCAGCTTCAATAACGCTGGCAATCCATCGATTGAAGGAAATCAATGGTTTGGACTCGATATTCCCTTGAGTGATTTCACCGAATTAACTTCGCGGGAGAGCTTGGCACAGCTCATTATCTCCGGAGGGGGTGCTGGTGATGTTGTCTGGCTAGACAACATCTACCTGTACAACAACGCAGTGATCTGATGCAAAAGGCCCCCTTTCGGGGCCTTTTCATGGATGGCGCACAAGCACAGGCCAAGGCGGCCAGCCGCCACTTCACACCGCCCTGTCGTCTGCCCCAAAAATCAGCACGTCCGAGTGTGTGTAACTCAGGTTCACGGCTTGGCCGATTTTCAGCGCTGTGCTGCCTTGGTTGATTTTGACTCTGACGTGTTCCGGCACGCCGGGCAGTTGCAGATAGGCCAGAATCGTATCGCCTAAGTGCTCCACAAACTCAACCGTACACCCCAAGCCCGCGACCTGATCGCTCAAAACGAAATGCTCGGGTCGGATGGCAAGGCAGGTGCCTTGCGCGAGCCGGACGGGGTCAGTCCGAAAGAAGGATGGGTCGAGCGCGCTGCCGTCACCGACCAAAATCTTTTGCGTACCGGCATCCCAACGGTAATTAATCACATTGATCTTGGGCGATCCTAAAAATTCAGCTACGAAACGGTTGATTGGTTTTTGATACAAATCCATCGGCGCTCCCACCTGCTCAATCCGTCCTTGATTGAACACCGCAATGCGGTTGCCCAGCGTCATGGCCTCGGTCTGGTCGTGGGTGACGTAAATCATGGTGGTTTTCAAATCGGCATGCAGCTTGGCCAGTTCAATGCGCATTTGCACGCGCAATGAGGCGTCCAAATTGGACAAGGGCTCGTCAAACAAAAACACTTTGGGGCGGCGCACGATGGCGCGGCCAATGGCCACACGCTGACGTTGACCGCCCGACAATTGCTTGGGGTAACGCTTGAGCAAAGAGGCCAGCTGCAAACGTTCTGCCGTGTCTTGAACGAGCTTGGCGGTTTCTGTTTTGGAGATACCTGACATGCGCAGGCCAAAACCCATGTTGTCTTCCACGGTCATGTGCGGGTAAAGCGCATAACTTTGGAAGACCATCGCAGCGCCGCGCTCCGAAGGCCCTTTGGCGCTGACGTCATCGCCGCCGATGTGGATGCTGCCGCTGGTCATGGTTTCAAGTCCGGCAATCATGCGCAGCATGGTGGATTTGCCGCAGCCCGATGGCCCTACAAAGACCATGAATTCGCCATCATGGACTTGCAAATCCAGGTCCGGAATGACCACGGTTTCACCAAAGTTTTTGGTGACGCCTTTGAGTTCGATCGATGCCACGTTATTTCTCACTCAAAAAGTTTTGATACCACAGGGCACTGTTTTTGAATGTCCGTTGCTGTGTCTCAAAGTCCACGTGCACCAAACCGAAGCGCTTGGCGTAGCCGCTGGCCCATTCAAAGTTGTCCATCAAGCTCCAAGCAAAGTAAGCCCCCACCGGTACGCCTTGCGCCATGGCGGCATGTGTGGCGGCAATGTGGTCGCGGATATAAGCCAATCGCTGCACGTCATCCACCACGCCGTTGACCAGTTGGTCTTTGAAAGCCGCCCCGTTTTCTGTCACCCACAGCCGCAAGGGTTGGTAGTCGGCGTGCAAGCGACACAACAATTCGGTCAAGCCTTGGGGGTAAACCTCCCAGCCCATGTCGGTCACGGTGTTGCCGGTGCTGGCCACATCCCAAGGGTTGCCACACGAAGAAAAATTGCGGGTGTAGTAATTGACGCCCAAAAAGTCATTGGGCTGTGCAATGGTTGCCAAATCACCAGGCTGCACTAGCGGCGCATCGGCACCCAAATGCTCGATCACATCCTGTGGATAGAACCCTTTGAACAAAGCATCCATGTAAAGGCGCAGGATCAGGCCATCGTCCAGTTTTGCCTTGGCCACGTCCTGGGGGTTATCACTGGCGGGGTAAATGGGTGACAGGTTCAGCACAATGCCCATGGCGGTGGCCAGCCCCAAGCCACGCATGGCTTGCAAAGCCATGCCATGGCTGAGCAACAGATGGTGTACCGCTTGCATGGCTTGTTTTCTGGACTGAATGCCCGGCGCAAAAATACCCTGCTCGTAACCCAAGATGGCGATGACCCAAGGCTCGTTGTGCGTACAGATGCTGTGCACGCGGTGGCCAAATCTGCGGGCCACTTCGGTGGCATAGCGCGTGAAATGCGCGCAGACTTCGCGGTTGACCCAGCCGCCTTGGTCTTGCAGCGACTGCGGCAAGTCCCAATGGTTCAGGGTCAAATGCAATTCAATACCGCGCTGGGCAAGCGCCGAAATCAACTGGTCATAAAAAGCAAAGCCCGCTTCATTCCAGGCGCCTTGACCATCGGGCTGTACGCGTGGCCAGGACATCGAAAATCGGTAAGCATTGACGCCTATGCGACTGATCAACTCAACGTCATCGGACCACCGTTCGTAATGCTCGCAAGCCACGTGTCCATTACTGGCATCGGCAATTTTTCCATCCACGGCACAAAAGGTGTCCCAGATGGATGGGCCCTTGCCATCGCGGTCGTGCGCACCTTCAATTTGAAAAGCGGATGTGGCAACACCCCACTTGAAGTCTTGTGGAAAATGGTCGCGAGAGACGGTCATGGTGCTCATGTTCAGAGGGGGATTTTTAGCCGCGTACAGCGCCTGAAGTCAGGCCTTCGATCAGTCGGCGCGATGAGAAAATGAAGATGATCAACAAAGGGATCACTGCGATGGCCGATCCAGCCATCAAGGCACCCCACTCGGTGTCGACCGGGCTTTGCACGCTGCGCAGCGCCAAAGGAAAGGTGTACATCTCGGGAGATCGCATCACGACCAAAGGGCCAATGAAGTTGTTCCACGAGGCAATGAATGCGATGAGTCCCAGCGTGCCAAATGCCGGTCCAAGCAAAGGCACAACCACACTCCAGTAAATTCTGAATTCACCACAGTTGTCCATGCGGGCCGCTTCAATCAATTCTTTGGGAATGGCCGAAACGATGTATTGACGCATCAAGAAAATTCCCATGGCGGGGGCTGCACCCGGCAGATACAACGCTCGGGGTTGGTCGATCCAGTTGAGCGCATCCATGATCAAGAAGGTGGGGATCATGCCCAAAAAAGATGGCACCAGCATCGTGCCCATGACCAGTGCAAACAACAGTTTTTTGTAGCGAAATTCGTATACCGCAAAGGCAAAACCCGCCATGGAGCAAAAAAACAGGGTCAGCGCCGTCCCCATCAAGCCCACATACAGTGACCATCCCAGGTTTTTCCAAAATGGAATTTTGGCCATCAATATCTTCATGTTTTCGAAGAAGTGATCACCAAAAAACAAAGGGGGGGGAACACTGAAAATGTCTGCCCGCGATTGCGTGGCAAAAACGAACATGAAATAAAACGGGCCCAGCATCAACAAAGCGCCCAGCACGATGAAGATCCACCCCATCACACCCAGTGTAGATTTGGCTTCTGACATGGCCTGGCTCATGCTTGACCTTCTTTGTTTTTAAACGCTTTGTTCGTGGCCAAGGTCATGACCAAAATGATGACGAAGAGCATCCACGAAATCGCGCTGGCCAAGCCAAAATCATTGAAATCAAACGCCGTTCGGTACATGTACATGGCGGTGGTCATACCGGCATATTCGGGGCCCCCTTTGCCACCCGTCAAAATGAATGGCTCTTCAAACAGCTGCAGCCCCCCAATGACGGTCAAGGTGACTCCAAAGAACATCATGGGCTTGAGCTGGGGCAAAGTGATGTACAAAAACTGTTGCCAATTTTTGGCGCCATCCATGCGTGCCGCTTCGTACAAATCACGCGGAATACTTTGCATCGCCGCGACGTACAAGATCACATTGAAGCCCAAGTAGCGCCAGAACACCACGGCGGAGACCACGGGTTTGATGGCTTCTGGACTGCCCAGCCAATCGATGTTTTTCTCGGGCATCACCGCGCTCAGCCATGGCCATTGCGCCATTTCGGCCAAGGCGGCATTGACCATGCCGTAGTCAGTTGAAAACAAGGTGCTGAACATGATGGCAATCGCCACCGTGGAGGTGATGTAAGGCAAGAAATACGCGCCCATAGCGGCATTGCGCCAGCGACCCATTTTCTCGTTGATCAAATAAGCCAAGGGAATGGCGACAAGGTGTTGCGGCATGCCCGACGCCAGGGCCATCCACAAGGTGTTGCCCAAGGAGATCCAGACCAAAGGGTCCTCAATGGCAAACATCAAATTTTCCAAGCCCACGAATTTCATGGAACCGAGTCCCTGTACCGGATCCCACATGTGAAACATCAGCATGAATGAAAAAACAATGGGAAACAGCCCGAACACCATGAATAGCAACAGAAATGGGCTGATCAGCACGTAAGGTGCCAACGCAGGTGTCAGCACGGGTTTCATCAACGGCTCGCTCGTCTTTGCACCAACCGGTGTGCGTCTTTGAGCGCTTGATCTATGGGCTTGTTTTTGTTTAAAACCAAGTCCAGTTCGGCGTTGACGATTTCTTCTGCGACGCTGTCGTTCTTGAAAACCATGGTGGGCTTGATTTGGGCCGCGGTGTTTTTCCATTCAAGTCGTGCTTTTTGCCCACCCAAGAACGCCACGGGTTGATTGAAAAAATCTCCGTTTTGCGCATCGATCAGGGCAGGAAATGCATTGAATTTCTCAAACGCCATCTGTTGCTGCTTGCTGTTCAAGGTCAAGTGCTGCATCAAGTCCCAAGCCAATTCCTTATGCACTGCTTTTTTAGGGATGGCATAAAAGGTACCGCCCCACGAGGTGGCGATACGCTCGGGCAGCACGGTCGAACGCCAAAGCCCACTGGTGTTGGGAGCCAACCAATTTTGCAAATGCCCACCCAGCCAAGCGCCCATCATCTGCACCGACACCGTCCCACGTTTGAGGGACTCACCCCATTCGTTGGACCATGCGTTGATTTTGGCGTCTAAGCCTTGCGCTCTGATTTGCTGAGCGATCTCAAAACCGCGTTTGAATCGCGGAGAGGTGTCAATGACGGACTTGCCTTGGTCATCAAAGTAAACACCGTGGCCAGCGGGGATGCCCGTTCTGATCACGATGTCTTTGACATCCCGGGCATGTGCCACCAAATAATCGCCACTTTCTTTTTTGATTTTTTGCCCGCTTTGGATAAAGCTTTCCCAAGACTGCGTCAGCTCCGCTTCTTTGACCTTGGCCTTGTTCAATATATCTTGTCTGTAAAACATGGCCCCCGGCCCAATGTCAGTCGGCACAGCCACTTGACCGTGGCTGGTTGAGCGGCCTTGCGCCAAGGCGTAGGGCACCATCTTTGATGCATGCTGGCCGATTTGGTAAGGTGCTTTGGCCAAATCTTCAAGCCCCCCGCTTTGGGCAAATCGACCCAAGTAGCCGTATTCAATGGTCATGACATCGGGCAGACCTGTCGACGTAGCCAATGCCGTGGTCATGGCGGTGTGGTGGTCTGCATACTCGCGACTGACCACCTTCACTTCCACATGGGGGTTTTTCTTTTGCCACTCTTGCAGTGCTGCTTTGACAATGTCATCGACGGCAGGAAATGCAGCCACCGTGATGCTTGTTTTTTGAGCAGAAGCCATGCCAATCGCAAGGACGCAAAGCCAAAAAATAACTATTTTTTTCATGAAAACCCTTATTCCTGAAAGCGCTTTCATTTTTGTTCCAATCGTCTCCAAAGTCAAGTCACTCTAGGGTTTCTACCAAACCTGTGCTTTTTCAGTCACCCGTGTGTGACCACCGACCCGGCACTCAACCATTACCCGTTTTTAACGGTTGGCAAATAACTTTTGCCATTTCTAGACATTTATTCGAATAACCCCATTCGTTGTCGTACCAAGCCACTACTTTGACAAAGGTATCGTCCAGTGCCATGCCCGCGTCTGCATCAAACACACTGGTACAAACTTCACCACGAAAGTCTGTAGATACCACTTTATCGCTTGTATATCCCAACACACCATTGAAGGCGCCTTCGCTTTGATTTTTCATTTCTGCACAAATTTCTGCATAGGTAGCAGGGCCGTTTAGTTCAACGGTCAAGTCCACGACTGAAACATCGGAGGTTGGAACCCGAAACGCCATACCAGTCAACTTTCCGTTCAAGTCAGGAATGACCCGACCTACAGCCTTGGCTGCTCCTGTGCTGCTTGGGATGATGTTTTCCAGGATACCTCTTCCTCCACGCCAGTCCTTCGTGCTGGGACTGTCCACCGTTTTCTGAGTTGCGGTGGCTGCATGAACAGTGGTCATTAGCCCGCGCTTGACCCCCCACTTATCGTGAAGTACTTTGGCAAGAGGGGCAAGGCAATTGGTCGTACAACTCGCATTGCTGATGATGGCTTGGTCAGCATAGGTGGTGTGATTGACACCATAAACAAACATAGGGGTGTCGTCTTTTGAGGGGGCCGTCATGATCACCTTTTGGGCACCTGCCAACAAGTGTTTCCCCGCACTTTGTTGATCCAAAAATTGCCCTGTTGATTCAATCACCAAATCGGCACCAACCTCATGCCATCTCAAATGTGTCACGTCGCGTTCTTGGGTCAACCGAATTTTTTGACCATTCACCACCATGTGCCGCCCTTCAACACGCACAGATCCTTTGAAACGGCCATGAACACTGTCGTATTGAAGCAGGTAAGCCAAGTACTCTGGCTCCAGAAGATCGTTAATTCCGACAATATTGATATCGGTGAAGTTTTGCAGTGCTGCCCTCAAGACCATACGACCGATTCGACCAAAACCATTGATGCCGATTTGGATGCTCATATGTTGTTCACTCGCTGAAGGTTATTCGACCGAAAACCAAACTTTGGTTGTCCACCCGTGTAACCATGGGGCTACAGGTTGGTAACTTTATTTCATATCCGGTGTTTTGCTGAATTCGTTCGGGGTTTGTAACTGCAACGAACTGATTGGGCATTGTTCCAAGGTTCGCAAGCCTCGCCATCAACCCCAACGGGTAACCGATAGCCCAAAGGTCAAGGACATCGGTCGAAGATTAAGCCTCCTCAGCGCTCTGCGTATCCAGAATTCGGCGGCCAACAGAGTCCTGTTACTCGCTCAAGCCGTGACGATCCAGCCCTCCAGCGGATCACATGGCGGCAAGCCGTATTGCGGATGCCCATCTTCGTGCTGCTGCTGCGCCCAAGCTGCTTGCATCAGGCACAGGGTGGCGTCCAGGGCGTCGCCACTGGCGTCGTCGGCCAAGCGTCCCATCAGCGTGTTGCTGGCCACCAGACGCAGGCCCAGGCGCGTCTCTCCCCGCTCAAGAGCCCCCAGCAGCTCCCGCCGAGCCAGCAGGCGCTCGGGCGTTTGTTTGGCTTTGTCGTCGCTTTTGTAGCTTTGATTGCCCAGCACCTCGCGCGCCAGCAGTCCGGGGTAGGCCTCCAGCGCCACACGCCGCACATCGCCAGGGTGCAGACCAGGAAAATGCACGCCGGCTTGGCGCAACAACGGGACACCGGCGTGCAGCATGTAGGCCACGGGCGGGTTGACCCATTTCATAGACGGGCTGGAGCCTGCGGGTCGGTCGGCGGCGCGGTGCGCGAACTTGCCGCCTGCGGGGCGGGCGTTGCAAAACGCCGCAAACTGTTCGCGAATTTGGCTGCGCTCCAGCGCGCAGTAATGGTCCATGCAAGCGACCCAGTCGGTGGGCCAGCCCAGCGTTTCGACCAGTTCACGTGGCAGGCCAAAGGACAGGTCAAAGCCGCCCACCCAGTCGGCAGGCTGCGCCAGCCAAGTGCCAAAGGCGTTCAGGGTGTCAAAGGTGTGCAGGGCCTGCAGCTGCACCCTGCCCTGCTTAGCCTGGCCCAGCGCCAGCACGATGGGCTTGCGTTTGGAGGGGCTGCTGGAGAAGTCGCAGCCAATCAGGTTCATGGTTCACTTCGCGACGCGGGCGTCGCGCCTACAAGGCTCAGGCGCGGCCAATGATGGACGCGGTGGCCATCAGCTCTTCCAGCAAGGCCAGTGAGACTTTGCCCGAGACGTTGTATGGGTCCAACTCGGCGCGCTCAGAGTACTTGAGCAAGATGTTGGTGTTCACGCGCGAGGCGTCCACCTGGCCCATGGTCCAGCCGCCAAAGCGTCGCTCAGAGATTTCTTCGTAATGCAACAAAACCACGTCTTTGTGGCGCGCATCTTTTTGGATGTGGCCATACAGTTCGCTCACCGCGCTGCGTCCGCCTTCGATGGCTTGCAAAAAGATACCGCCGCCATAACAAAGGATGCCGGTGATGCCGGTGCTGGGGTTGAACTGGCGCGAGCGCGCCAAAATGGCTTCGATGGTTTCAGGACGGTCATCCACCACACGGCTGGCGTAAAGCAGGCGTACCAACATGGTCAATCCTTTTTGGGAATCAATGACAAAAATTCGCGGCGCAGGTTCGGGTCTTTGAGAAAGGCACCGCGCATGACCGAGTTGATCATCTTGCTGTCCATGTCTTTCACGCCGCGCCAGCCCATGCAGTAGTGGCTGGCTTCCATGACGATGGCCAAGCCATCAGGTTGGGTTTTGCGCTGGATCAAATCAGCCAGCTGAACGACCGCTTCTTCTTGGATCTGGGGGCGGCCCATGATCCATTCGGCCAGTCGGGCGTATTTGGAAAGGCCAATCACGTTGGTGTGTTCGTTGGGCAACACGCCGATCCAGATCTTGCCAATCACCGGGCAAAAGTGGTGGCTGCAAGCGCTGCGCACCGTGATGGGGCCGACGATCATCAGCTCGTTCAGGTGCTCGGCATTGGGGAATTCGGTGATCTCGGGAGCTTCGACATAGCGGCCCTTGAACACTTCTTTCAGGTACATCTTGGCCACGCGGCGAGCGGTATCGCCGGTGTTGTGGTCGTTCACGGTGTCGATCACCAAACTGTCCAAAACACCGGCCATTTTGGTGGTCACCTCATCCAACAGCTTTTCCAATTCGCCGGGCTCAATGAACTCAGCGATGTTGTCGTTGGCGTGAAAGCGTTTGCGGGCAGCGTGGATGCGCTCGCGGATCTTGACGGATACGGGTACGCCTTCATCGTCGGGCGTGGCGGCAGAAGCAGTCATGGCATCTGAGGGTTCATTAACATGGGGATGATCCTAACAGCGATTGATCGACGCACACGGATCAGGGGTTTGCCTTTTCAGCCCCTCAATAACGGTGCCCCGTGATGAAAAGCGCCAGACGCATGAGGCCAAATGCCACGCGGTCTCGCCAACGCTGGTGCCAATAGCGGTGCTTGAAAGACTCGGCCACTGGCGTGCTTTGGGTGGCGATCACGTCGCTCAAACGCAGGTCCAAACGTTGCGCAAACACGCGATCGGCCACCACCACATTGGCCTCGCGCGCCAACAGCAGGCTGAGCGGGTCCAAATTGGACGAGCCCACCGTGGCCCAAGGACGCTCGTGGTGGGCATCGACCACGGCCACTTTGGCATGCAAAAAACTGGCGTCGTACTGGTAAATCTCAACACCCGCTGCCAACAAGGTCCCGTAAACCGGACGAGCCGCGTGGTATTGCATGAAGTATTCGTATCGCCCTTGCACCAGCAACCGCACACGCACCCCACGCCGCGCGGCATGGACCAAAGCTTGGCGAAGCCTGCGGCCCGGTAAAAAATAGGCGTTGGCGATCACCACCTCGTGACGCGCCAGACCGATGGCTTTGAGGTAAGCCCGCTCAATTTGGTTGCGGTGCAGCACGTTGTCGCGCAATAGCAAAGCCGCCCGGATGGAGGGCAAAGACCCGTCGGGCAGGGGCGGTGACTGTTTCCATGGCAGGGGCAAACCCGCCGCTTTGAACGAACGCCAAGCTTGCGGAATTTGTCGATCGCGTGCGTGCTGTGCGCCCTGCAAACGCCACCAAAGCTGCGTCATGCTGTCCTGGATGAGGCCTACCAACTCGCCTTGCGCTCGGACCGCAAAATCAAGCCGCGGTCGGGCCAAGGTTCCGTGGTGCGGGTCGTACCAGTCATCCAAAATATTGATGCCCCCGCAAAAAGCAGTGTGCCCATCGACGATGCACAGCTTGCGGTGCAGACGACGCCAGCGGCTGGGAATGAGCAAACCCAAGGTGCCCAATGGCGAATAGGTCCGGCATTCAACGCCCGCTTGCGTAAACCGCGTGCGCCAGTCATCGGGCAGCTGCGGTGTGCCCACGCCATCCACCACCAACCACACCCGCACGCCTCGCAGGGCTGCCCGCTCGAGCGCTTCGGCCACACCCACAGCGGCCCCATGCACATCGAAAATATAGGTTTCCAACAGCACATGCGATTGCGCCTGGTCCAAGGCCTGGGTCAAGCTTTCGAAATACGCTTGACCGCCTTCGATCAATTGGATGTGATGGCCATCGGTCAAGGTGGGGTTGTGCCGCATGCTCAATCGTTCCAAGCAAACTCTGCCACCAAAGGCAAGTGGTCCGACATGCGTTGCCAAATCCGTCCTGTCGGCACCATGGCGTGCACCGGCGTGAGGCCACGGGCGTACACATGGTCCAGTTGGTTCAAGGGCAGCCGCGAGGGGTAAGTGGGCGTGGGCTTTTCGCGCCATTCACGAAATCCGGCTTGCGCCATGCGCTTTCCAAGGCCCGTGCCCCAGTCATCGAAGTCGCCCGCCACCAACACCGGAGCGTGTGCCGGGATGTCTTGCTCAATGTGTGCCAGCAGCATGATCACCTGACGCACGCGGCTGGCGGGCACCAGTCCCAAATGCACCACCAGCACATGCACCACACGGTCAACGACCTCCACTTGGGTGTGCAAAAAACCCCGTTGTTCAAATCTGTGGTCTGACATGTCGCGGTGTTGGTGCGTCAACACAGGCCAACGCGAGAGCATCGCATTGCCGTGTTCGCCGTGGCGCGTGATGGCATTGGTACGGTAAATGGCCTCGTAACCCTCCGGCGCCAAGAAATCGGCTTGCGGCTGGTTCGGCCAATGGGCAAAAAAACGCTCTTCCCGACGGTGCACGCTGCGCACCTCTTGCAAGCAAACCATGTCGGCATCCAGCTGCTCCACAGCGTGGCCCAAGTTGTGGATTTCCAGACGTCGCGCAGGGCCCAAGCCCTGCACACCTTTGTGGATGTTGTAGGTGGCCACCCGCAACACCGGGTGTTCGTGTCGCTCGGGCTTCATGGCCTCAGATCCGTCATATAGCGGGGCAACATCAATATGGCTTCTGCATTGGAGGCCGAGAAACAATGGTCAGCCGCAGCCTGCCAATCGAGCCATTGCCATGCGGTGTGCTCGCTAGGGCTCAAGGTGATCGGCATTTTTTGGGATACACGCAGCCCAAACACGCGCTCTGTGTTGCGGCAAACATCGGGGTGATAGCGCCAGCGCCAAGCCGGGTAGATGTCATACACATTCTCAAGATGCCAATCTTGCAAATGACAGTCGGGGTGCAGTGCATCCAGGCCGGTTTCTTCTTGAACCTCGCGAATGGCCGTTTCGGCCCAGGTTTCAGCCCCGTGGTCTTTGCTGCCTGTGACCGACTGCCAAGTGCCTGCATCGGCACGGCGGATCAACAAGACCTCGCGCTGGGGGGTGTAAATCACCACCAACACGGATTCAGGAATTTTAAAAATGGTGTCACTCACAGGCTCATTCTAGGCAGCACAGGCCTTGGTAGGATGGCGCCATGTCATCTTCCAGCCAGACAACCCCTTTGACACCACTGCTTCGCAGCCACCATTTGAGCGGCGGTCCCGCTGGTGAAACCATCATTCACGACCTGTCTTACGCATGGTGGACTGGCTTGCATTGGGTTTGCGGTGACGAGGGCAGCGGAAAGACCAGCCTTTTGCGTTTGCTGGCGGGTGATTTGCCTGCCCTCCAAGGAACTGTGGACAGGCCATCGGATGGGGTGTTTTGGACTGACTTGAAAGGCAGCGAGCACGACCAAACCACCGTGCAAGCCTGTTGGGACCAGCTCAAAGCGCTCTATCCCAACTGGCAACACCCGCTTGAGCAAGATCTGATCGAAGCCCTCGACATGGAACGGCACCGGCACAAGCCCTTGTTCATGCTGTCCACAGGCAGCCGCCGCAAAGTCATGCTGGTGGCCGCATTGGCATCGGGCGCCAGCGTCACTTTGCTGGACCAACCCTTTGTCTCTTTGGACCAGGTGTCCGTGCGCGTGATCAAAGATTTTTTGTCTGAGGCAGCTGCCCACACCGGCCGCGCTTGGATCGTGGCCGACTACGAAGTGCCACAAGACTTGAAGCCCAACAGCGTGCTGGACTTGAGTCAACTCAAGCCCTGAAGGCCTCTGAGACCTAACAGGGCTTGATGGATCAGAACCGGTCTGCGTTCATGACCTGCGTCCAGGCGGCCACGAAGTCACGCGCAAACTTCTCTTGGTTGTCGTCTTGCGCATACACCTCGGCATAGGACCGCAGTACCGAATTGGCACCAAAAACCAGATCTACGCGCGATGCCGTCCATTTCACTTGACCCGTTTTGCGGTCACAGAGGTCATAGGCATTGCGGCCTGTCGGCTTCCATGTATAGGCCATGTCGGTCAGTGCCACAAAAAAATCGTTGCTCAGCACACCCACACGGTCGGTGAACACGCCGTGTGGCGAGCCGCCGTGGTTGGTGCCCAACACGCGCATCCCGCCCACCAATGCGGTCATTTGGTGCGCCGTCAGACCCATGAGCTGCGCACGGTCGAGCAAAAGCTCTTCGGGGCCGACGCTGTAGCTTTTTTGGACCCAGTTGCGGAACCCATCGTGAATCGGCTCCAGCACGGCGAACGACGCCACGTCTGTCATGTCTTGGGCCGCGTCGCCACGGCCCGGCGTGAATGGCACGGGAATGTTGAAGCCAGCCGCTTTGACGGCCTGCTCCACACCCACATTGCCGGCCAACACGATCACATCGGCCACACTGGCGCCGCTGTCTTGCGCAATGCCTTCGAGCACTGCCAAGAATTTGGCCAAACGAGCCGGCTCGTTGCCTTCCCAGTCTTTTTGCGGTGCCAAGCGGATGCGTGCCCCGTTGGCACCGCCGCGCTTGTCGGAATGGCGGAAAGTACGGGCACTGTCCCAAGCGCTGCTCACCATCTCGCTCACGCTCAGACCACTCGCCACAATTTGGGCTTTGACTGCGTCCACGTCGTAATGGGTTTTTCCCACAGGCACAGGGTCTTGCCAAATCAAATCCTCTTGCGGCACTTCCGGGCCGATGTACCGGGTCTTTGGCCCAATATCGCGATGGGTCAACTTGAACCAAGCGCGTGCAAAGACCTTGGTGAAATGTTCCGGGTCTTTGTAAAAACGCTCAGATATGACACGGTAAGCCGGGTCCATCTTCATGGCCATGTCGGCATCGGTCATCATGGGCTGCAGACGAATCGTCGGGTCTTCCACGTCTACGGGCATGTCTTCGGGCTTGATGCCGATGGGCTGCCACTGGTTCGCGCCTGCCGGGCTTTTGGTCAGTTCCCAATCGTAATTGAGCAACATATGGAAGTAGCCGTTGTCCCATTGCGTGGGGTGGGTGGTCCACGCGCCCTCAATTCCGCTGGACATGGTGTCGCGGCCTACAGCGCGGGTGGTGTGGTTGATCCAGCCCAAGCCTTGCTCGGCCACCTCCGCGGCTTCAGGCACAGGGCCCAAATTTTGCGCACTGCCGTTGCCGTGCGCTTTGCCCACCGTGTGGCCACCTGCGGTGAGGGCCACGGTCTCTTCGTCGTTCATGGCCATGCGCTTGAACGTGAGGCGCACATCTTGCGCGGTTTTCAAGGGGTCGGACTTGCCGTTGACGCCTTCAGGGTTCACATAAATCAAACCCATTTGCACGGCAGCCAAAGGGTTTTCCAGCGATTGGCGGTTGTCGCCGTCATAGCGTGTCGAACCCAACCACTCTTTTTCTGCCCCCCAGTTGATGTCTTGCTCTGGATGCCAGATGTCTTCACGTCCAAAGGCAAAGCCGAATGTTTTGAGGCCCATCGATTCGTAGGCCACATGGCCCGCGAGCACGATGAGGTCGGCCCAGCTGAGGCGGTTGCCGTATTTTTTCTTGATGGGCCACAGCAAGCGTCGGGCTTTATCAAGGTTGACGTTGTCAGGCCATGAGTTGAGTGGGGCAAAACGCTGATTGCCCGTGCCCGCCCCACCCCGGCCATCGGCAATGCGGTAAGTGCCTGCAGCATGCCAAGCCATGCGAATCATCAAACCGCCGTAGTGCCCCCAATCGGCTGGCCACCAATCTTGGCTGTCGGTCATGAGCGCGGTCAAGTCTTGTTTGAGCGCGGTCACATCCAACTTTTTCACCTCTTCTCGGTAATTGAAGTCGACCCCCATCGGGTTGGTCTTGCTGTCGTGCTGGTGCAGGGTGTCCAGATTGAGTGCGTTGGGCCACCAAGCTTTAGCGGCGTTGGCCGTTGCGGTGTGGGTGTTGGCGCCGTGCATCACGGGGCATTGGCCTTGCGGTGTCAGGGATTGGCTCATGGGCATGTCTTTCGTTCGGGTTGTTTCGAAACTCGGCGACTACCCTGATTGCCCGGTTTAGCCTTCAGGCACGGCGACCTTTATGAAGGTCACTTGTTTTTGACGACCGATGGGACAGCTTACGCTGATGGGCACCTTCACAACGTTGTATTTGGCTATGGCCGTCATCCTTGCTTTGCACAAGTGTTCGCCAAGTCACAAAGAACGAGACCTCTTTGAGAAATCGCCCGGGCACTGAATCAAGCGCTGCACAGACCCCTTGGAAAAGAGAGGTCATATCCAGTGCATCGTGTATGTTTTAGGGCCTTTCCACGCTATGCCCCATAATGCGTGCGTGTACGTCATAAAAAACGGCACAAGTCAGGTGATCGGTCAGTTTCGCGCGCTACGGCGGCAGTTTTCAGTTTGTTGTGCTTTCGGGACCCCATCGCTTTGTTTTTTTGTATTTCTGAGGAGTCCCCCATGGGCAATAAACTTTACGTCGGCAATTTGCCGTACACCGTTCGCGACGAAGACCTGCAGCAGGCATTCGGCGAATTCGGCGCCATCACCAGCGCCAAAGTCATGATGGAACGCGATACAGGTCGCTCCAAAGGTTTCGGTTTTGTGGAAATGGGCAGCGATGCCGAAGCCCAAGCCGCGATCAATGGCATGAATGGCCAATCTTTGGGTGGCCGCAGCATCACCGTGAACGAAGCCCGTCCGATGGAGGCTCGTCCTCCCCGCACCGGTGGCTTCGGTGGTGGTGGCGGTTACGGCGGTGGCGGTGACCGTTCTGGCGGTGGCGGCTACGGCGGTGGCGGTCGCTCCGGCGGCGGCTACGGCGGTGGTGGCGATCGCTCCGGCGGTGGCGGCTACGGCGGTGGTGGCGGCGGCCGCGGCGGCTACTAAGCCCTGCAAATCCCGCTAACGGCAGCGATGCCGTTGCAAAACTTGTAGTTCAGCCTCACGGCTGAGCGCAGACATCAAAGGCTTCAAGACTTCGGTTCTGAAGCCTTTTTGTCTGTCGGATTGGCCTTTGGCTGAAGCAGATCACCGCAAACAATGCCCATGCCTCTTTGAATCGTCCGCGAAAACAACAACGCCACCCGGAGGTGGCGTTGAGACGATGGAATACGAGGCTTATGCGGCTTTGGCAGCATCCAAGTTGCGCAAACGGATATGCAATTCGCGCAACTGCTTCTCATCCACAGGGCTCGGCGCTTGTGTGAGCAAACACTGGGCGCGTTGGGTCTTCGGAAAAGCGATCACATCGCGGATGGATTCAGCGCCAGTCATGAGCGTGACGATGCGGTCCAAACCAAAAGCCAGGCCACCGTGCGGCGGCGCGCCGTATTGCAGCGCGTCGAGCAAGAAGCCGAACTTGAGTTGGGCTTCTTCGGGCGTGATCTTCAGGGCATCAAACACTTTTTGCTGCACGTCGGCGCGGTGGATACGAACAGAGCCGCCGCCCATTTCCCAACCGTTCAAGACCATGTCGTAGCCCTTGGAGATGCACTTCTCGGGCGCGGTGACCATCCAGTCTTCGTGGCCGTCTTTGGGCGCGGTGAAGGGGTGGTGCACAGCGGCCCAGCGGTCGTTCTCTTCGTCGTGCTCGAACATGGGAAAGTCAACCACCCACATGGGGGCCCAACGGTTTTCAAACAAACCGTTCTTCTTACCGAATTCACTGTGACCAATCTTGATGCGCAGAGCACCCATCGCATCGTTGACGATTTTTTCTTTGTCGGCGCCGAAGAAAATCAGGTCGCCGTTTTGCGCGCCCGAGCGCTGCAATACCGCATTCAATGCAGCGTCATGGATGTTCTTGACAATGGGTGACTGCAAACCGTCACGGCCTTTGGACAGGTCGTTGACACGGATGTAAGCCAGACCCTTGGCACCATAAATCTTGACGAACTCGGTGTAAGCGTCGATCTCGCCTCGGCTGATGCCACCGCCTTCGGCCGAGCCACCCGGCACGCGCAGGGCCACCACACGGCCACCCTTCATGTTGGCCGCACCTGAGAACACTTTGAAATCCACATCGCCCATCACGTCAGTGACTTCGGTGAACTGGAGTTTGACGCGCAGATCAGGCTTGTCGGAGCCGTAGAGGTGCATCGCATCCTGATAGGTCATGACCGGGAATTCGCCCAAGTCCACGCCAATGGTTTTGAGGAATACCCGTTTGATCATGCCCTGGAACATGTCGCGGATTTCTTCTTCGGTCAGGAAAGAAGTTTCGATATCGATCTGCGTGAATTCGGGTTGACGGTCGGCGCGCAAGTCTTCGTCGCGGAAACACTTGGTGATTTGGTAGTAACGGTCGTAACCTGCCACCATGAGCAACTGTTTGAACAGTTGGGGCGACTGGGGCAGCGCGAAAAACTGGCCATCGTGCACACGGCTGGGCACCAGATAATCGCGTGCGCCTTCGGGTGTGCTCTTGGTCAGCATGGGGGTTTCAATGTCCACGAAGCCGTTTTCATCCAAGTACTTGCGCACTTCCATGGCCACTTTGTAGCGCAGCATCAGGTTGTTTTGCATGTAGGGACGGCGCAGGTCCAGCACGCGGTGCGTGAGGCGTGTTGTCTCTGACAGGTTGTCGTCGTCGATCTGGAAGGGTGGCGTCACCGATTCATTCAACACGATCAGCTCGTGGCACAACACCTCGATCTTGCCGCTTTTGAGGCCTTCGTTGGTGGTGCCATCGGGGCGAGCGCGCACAGTCCCCTTGATTTGGACGCAGTACTCGTTGCGCACGTCTTCGGCCACTTTGAACATGTCGGGGCGATCAGGGTCGCACACCACCTGCACATAACCTTCGCGGTCGCGAAGGTCGATGAAGATCACGCCGCCATGGTCACGGCGGCGATTCACCCAGCCACACAGGCTCACGCTTTGATCGGTCAAGGCTTCGGTCACTTGACCGCAGTAATGGGAGCGCATGGACATGTTGTACTTTCTGAAATCGCAAAAACAATTCGGTAAAAAGGGGGCTTAGGCAGCAGGGGGCTTCAAGGCGTCTGCGCTTGGCTTGGTGCCACGGATGGGGGGCACCATGACCCCCATGGAAATGATGTACTTGAGGGCATCATCCACGGTCATATCGAGCTCGACCACGTCGGCTTTGGGCATCATCAAAAAGAACCCCGATGTCGGGTTGGGCGTGGTCGGCACATACACACTGACCATGGGCTGGTCCATGTGGGTGGCGACTTCTCCGCCTGGGGTGCCCGTTAAAAAGGCCACGGTCCACGAACCTTGTCGGGGGTATTGCACCAACAGCGCCTTGGAAAAGGCATGGCCGCTGCCCGAAAACAAGGTGTCGGCCACCTGCTTGACGCTGGTGTAGATGCTGCGAACCACGGGAATGCGGTTCATCATGCCGTGCCATTTGCGCAACCACCATTGGCCAAACATATTGGCCACAAAGACACCCGTGGCAAAAATGAACACGGCCACAATCGCCACACCCAAACCGGGCACACCACGCAGGTATTCGGCATTGGCATGAATTCCTGGGATCAGGGTATCGGCTGCATGCAACACGGCCAAGAAAATGGCGTCCAGCATGCCCACCAGCCACATGATCACCCAGACGGTGATGCCCATGGGCAGCCACACCAGCAAGCCGGTGATGAAGTATTGTTTGAAGCTGCGGTTTTTCATGCGGACGATCGGTGGGGCAAGGCTCAATGAATTTCAGGCAACGTCAATGGCAGGCGCAAGAAGCAGCACAAGCCCCTGCACTGCTGGAGCTTGTCGAAGTACCGGAAGTGTCACCACCCGAGGGGGCAGCAGTTGCAGGCGATGCCACAGCGTCGGCTGTGGCTGCAGCGGCGGGCACCGGAGTGGTTGCAGCACCGCCGCCCTTGAAGTCGGTGGCGTACCAACCCGTGCCCTTGAGTTGAAAACCAGGGGCTGTGAGTTGTTTGTTGAATTTGGGCGCACCGCAAACCGGGCAATCGGTCAGGGAATCGTCGCTCATTTTTTGCAGGACATCCTTGGCATGGCCGCAGGCGTCGCATTTGTAAGCGTAAATGGGCATGGAAAGAGCCTTTGAAGGTGATGCAAGAAAACCTTCAATTATAGGCTCGACCGAGCCATCATGGCCCGGTCAACGCCGGTTTAACGGCCCGCTCTGGCCACAGGGTCAACGGCCCGTCGGCTCTTGGTCCGCATGGCTCAAAGCACTGGCCATCGATTGACCCCGATTTGGGAAAATCGCCGGCAACAAAGAACCCAACAACATGCCCACGATAGAGGCCATCAAACCCAGCAAGTTGGCAGGTATGAGGGTATCGGGTATCCAAAAGTTGAACACCAGCCAAGTGCCCACGCCCAACACCACCGACATCAAAGCACCCTGCGTGTTGGCGCGTCGCCAAAAGGCCCCCGCCACCAAGGGCACAAATGCGCCGGTCAAGGTCACGTTGTAAGCGTTTTGCACCATTTCATACATGGTGCTCGTGCTGTTCATGGCAAACAACAAGGCGCACGCCGTGAAGCTGACCAATGTCACCCGCAAAAGCAGCAAAAACTGGCGATCGCTCATGTGGGGCACAAAAGGCTTGAGCACGTTTTCGGTGAAGGTGGCGGTGGGCGCCAACAAAGCGCCACTGGCGGTAGACAAAATGGCCGAGAGCAAAGCACCAAAAAACAAGATTTGCGCCCACATCGGCATCTGCCCCAAGACCAAATCGGGCAAGATGCGCTGAATGGTGCGGGCATCCTCTGAATCAAACAAAGCCTTTAGCTCGGGATGCGCCATCAAGGCCGCGTAGGCGATGTACAGGGGAATGAAGGCAAAAACAAAGTACATCATGGCGCCAATGACCGTGCCACGAACCGCGGTTTTTTCGTCTTTGGCACTGGTCATGCGCTGGAACACGTCTTGTTGCGGAATGGAGCCAAAGGCGAACGCGAAGAATGCACCCGCCATGGCCCACCAAGCGGCGGCGTCCATGTCGGACGGGAACATGTCGAATTTGCCGTCGGCTGCAGCTTGGGCAATGACTTTGTCAAAGCCACCGGCGTTGCCGCCCACCAGCAAAGCCACGGCCATCAGACCCACCACGATCACCACCGTCTGAAACAAGTCGGTGAAAGCCACCGACCACATGCCGCCAAACACGGTGTAGACCAGCACAACGGCAGCACCCATCATGATGGCGTGGTTCAGGTCAATGGCCCCCGAAGACAACACATGGATGACCAAGCCCAGCGCCGTCAGTTGCGCCGAAGTCCAGCCCAGATAAGACACGACAATCGCCACACTGGTCAAGACCTCCACCGATTTGCCGTACCGAACCTTGTAAAAGTCACCAATGGTCAAAAGGTTCAGGCGGTAAAACAGCTTGGCAAACAACAAAGCGGCCAACACCAGACACACCGTGGCACCAAAGGGATCGCCAGGAATGCCATTCAAGCCGTCTTTGGCGAATGTGGCCGATACCGACAACACCGTTTCGGCACCGAACCAAGTGGCAAACACCGTGGCCACGTTCATGTAAAGCGGCAAACTTCGGCCTGCCACCAGATAGTCCTTGGCCCCATGGACCCTGCGTGCTGCAAACAGACCAATGCAAATGGTCACTGTCAAATAAGCGATCACAAAAGTCAGCAACACCTTCGTACCCTCCAGATATCAAGAATCACATGAACAGTTGCAAATGCATGGCAAGTTGCAAAACCGCCAAGGAAACCACAAAACCAAGCCCAGCGTAAATCAGGGTTTGCAGCAGTTTGTTGGTTCTGCGCTGCTCTGCCAACAAGTGCTCGATCTGCGTGGCATCTTTGGTCCGCGGTTGCTTGAGGTAATCGCTCAGCAAACGCGGCAACTGGGGCAATAACTTGGCGTAATGGGGAGCCTGGGCTTTGAGCTCCTCCCAGAGCTTTTTGGGTCCGATTTGCTCCAGCATCCAGGTTTCCAGGAAAGGCTTGGCCGTGCTCCACAGGTCAAGCTCAGGGTCCAGATCGCGACCCAAACCTTCGATGTTGAGCAAGGTTTTTTGCAACAACACCAACTGCGGCTGGATTTCAACTTGAAAACGGCGTGACGTCTGAAACAGGCGCATCAACACCATGCCCAAAGAAATCTCCTTGAGCGGACGATCAAAGTAAGGCTCGCACACCGCGCGAATGGCCGACTCCAACTCGTCCACCCGCGTCTCAGCAGGCACCCAGCCCGACTCGATGTGCAACTCGGCCACGCGCTTGTAGTCACGGCGGAAAAAAGCCGTGAAGTTTTGCGCCAGGTACTCTTTGTCGTATTCGGTCAGCGTGCCCACGATGCCAAAGTCGAGCGAGATGTAACGGCCAAAGGTCTCCGGAGCCAGACTGACTTGGATGTTGCCCGGGTGCATGTCGGCATGGAAGAAACCGTCGCGAAACACCTGCGTGAAAAACAGCGTCACACCATCTCGTGCGAGCTTGGGAATGTCGACACCCGCTTCGCGCAAACGGTCAACCTGGCTGATGGGCACCCCATGCATGCGCTGCATGACGATGACCTCGGGGTGGCAAAAGTCCCAGATCATCTCGGGGATCAGCACCAAATCAAGACCTTGCATGTTGCGTCGCAACTGCGCCGCGTTGGCAGCTTCTCGCACCAAGTCCAACTCGTCGTGCAGGTATTTGTCAAATTCAGCCACCACCTCACGGGGTTTGAGGCGCTTGCCATCGGTACTCAAACTTTCGACCCAACCCGCCATCATGCGCATCAGGCTGAGGTCTTTGTCGATGACGGGCAACATCCCCGGGCGCAAAACCTTGACCGCCACCTCACGCACTTCGCCCGATTTACCGCGCAAAGTGCCAAAGTGCACCTGTGCGATCGATGCGCTGGCCACCGGCTCACGCTCAAAGGTTTCGAAAATATCGTCAACCGGGCGGCCAAACGCCCGCTCAATCGAAGCCACAGCAATCGCAGAGCTGAAAGGTGGCACCCGGTCTTGCAACTTGGCCAGCTCTTCAGCGATGTCGGGGGCCAGCAAATCGCGGCGGGTGGACAGCACTTGGCCAAATTTCACAAAAATCGGGCCCAAGCGTTCCAAGGCTTCGCGCAAACGCACGGCACGGGGCGAGCGCAAGTCACGTCCGACCGAAAGCACTCGGGCCAGCAGGCGAATCCAGGGCTTTTGAAAGCTCGACAACACCAACTCGTCCAGGCCGTAGCGCAAGACGATGAAAACAATGAAGGCACCGCGCCCGAAACGGCCCCAGCGCATCATGCTGCGCTGCCCGTGCGCAACCCGGTACCAGGGCGCTGGGCGACATAACTGCGCAAGGCCGTCATGGCCTGACGAGCAGCCTGTGCCAAGGTGTGCGCAGGGGCATCCCCGATCAAGCGCGCCAAATCTTCCTCGGCGTCCCAACGCACATGGTCAATCAACCAATTGACCTCAGCGGCCAGTTGGACATCGCCTTCGATGCGTACTTTGGGTTTGTCACCCCGCGCCAGGGCCGAAGCCAAAGAAACGGGCGACTCTTCGGTCACCGTCAAGCGCAAGTCAAACCCCTCAAAGTGCCCTCTGGACAGCAATCCTGCAGGAGTCGGAGTCAGCTGTAGCTGCACACGATCCCAAACCAGCTCGATGCGCTGGCCTTTTTGACGGGCCAAACGGGCCATGGCTTCAGGCTCACTCATCAAGACATGGTTAAGGAACAGCACCATGCGGTTGACCGCTTCGTCCACCACCCATTCAGGCGGCTGGAAGGAGGTGCTGAATTGGTGGGCCATTTGGGCGGCCAGGTCGGGAAACGCCTGAGCGGCCCAAGAAAAAGGGGACTGTGTTGCCATAGTCCCCGATTATTCCCGAAAGTCCCGACCCCGAAGCGTCAGGGCTTTATGTCACGGGATTCACTGCAAGGCTTGCACGCCGGCCACCAACCAACCACCGCCTTGCTTGGATTTGGTCATGTTCCAGACCTCGCGGAATGGGCTGGGGCCCGAAGACGCGTCTTCGCGGATCATGCCGTTGAACTCGACGCTGGCCATGTAGTCATCGGCCTGCTCTTCGATGCCCAAAAGCTGGGCTTCCAACATGACGACTTCGGTCTTGTTGGGCTGACCTGGGAACTGGGCTTCGCGCTCAGCCAACTGGTTGCGGATCTCCACCACCATGGCGTCGGTCATCATGGAGCGCAATGCGCTGATGTCCGAACGGTCCCACGCATCTTGCAAGGTCACAAAGTTGCGCTTGGCAGCAGTGATGAAGCTGTCCACATCAAAGCCTGCAGGGATGCCCCAGGTTTGCGAGCCGCTCAGGCTGTCACTGGCACTGGCACTGGCATTCAGGCCGGAACCAATGCCCGAGCCGATCATGGAGCCGGTCGAGGCCGATGCAGCCGAGCTGTCGAAGCGGGTGTTTTGACCTTCCCATGGTCGCGCAGATGCATCGTTGCCCACGTTGTTGGGGCTGTACTGCTTGTAAGTGGCAGGGTTGTCGGCCGAGGCACCAGCGCCTTGGTAAGCCAGGCCACCGTTACCCCCTGTTTGCGCAGCACCACCGCGACGGGCACGCAAAATCATGCCGATCACGGCAACAACGGCCACACCGATCAACAAGGCCATCAAGATGTTGCCAAAGGCTTCACCCAGGCCCAGCGAACTGGCCAACCATGCCAAACCCAGACCCGCTGCCAAACCACCCAGCATGGCGCCCCAAGGCTTCTTGGGCGCTGCAGCAGCGGGGGCTGCAGCAGGTTTTGCGGCGCTGGTGGGCGCGGCATTTTGAGCCGGCGCGGCAGGCGTTTGTGGCGCAGCGTCGCGCTTGGTCACTTGGTTGGATTGCTGCCCGACAGACTTGCCGCCACCCATGCGGCGCGCAGCCTCTGCGTTCAGGCTGCCCAAGGCCATCACGCCAGCGAGCATCAGAGTCAAAAGTTTGTTGTTCATGGGGTCTCCAACTCAGGAAATACAGGTTTTGGGCGTCAACATTTAATGCCCATGTGCAAGGCTACCACCCCCGCCGACAAATTGTGAAAGTCCACATGGCCAAATCCGGCATTTTTCATAAGGGTTTTCAAATCCTCTTGGCTCGGGTGCATGCGAATCGATTCGGCCAGGTAGCGGTAACTGTCGGCGTCACCCGCCACCAACTTGCCCAATTGGGGCAGGATCTTGAAGCTGTACCAGTCGTAAGCTTTTTCAAGAGGCTTGGCCACCTTGGAAAACTCCAACACCAGCAACTTGCCCCCCGGCTTGAGCACCCGGCACATTTCTTTGAGCGCCGCATCCTTGTGCGTCATGTTGCGCAGGCCAAAGGCCACACTGACCACATTGAAGTGGCCATCTGGAAAGGGCAGCTTCTCGGCATCACACACCAGCGTGGGCAAGGCCAAGCCTTGGTCGACCAGTCGGTCTCGCCCGGTGGACAACATGGCCTCGTTGATGTCGGTGTGCACCACACGACCCGTGGCCCCCACTTTTTTGGCAAACGCCATCGACAGGTCGCCTGTTCCGCCTGCGATGTCCAGCACCTGATCGCCTTCTTTCAGGTTGGCCACCTGCACGGTGTAGGCCTTCCACACGCGGTGCAGACCCATGGACATCAGGTCGTTCATCACATCGTATTTGGATGCAACCGAGTCGAATACGCCACGCACATGCTTGGCTTTTTCGCTTTCGTCGACGGTTTTGAAACCGAAGTGGGTGGTGCTCATGGCAACTTTCTCAATGCTTGTGACCGCAACTGCCGCCCGCTGCGGCTTCGATCATGGGCGCATCACGGCTCATGCCGGCAGCTTGCAGGCGGTCTTCGTACTGTTTCCAGAGCGCGTCTTGCTGGTCGCCTAAAAAGTACAGGTATTCCCAGGTAAATAAACCCGACTCGTGTCCGTCAGAAAACGTCGGCTTGACCGCGTAGTTGCCGACAGGCTCAATCTCCACAATGCCGACCTCGCGCTTGCCCGTTTGCAGCACTTCCTGACCAGGGCCATGGCCTTGCACCTCGGCCGAGGGCGAATACACGCGCATCAGCTCAAACGGGATGCGGAACTGTGCCCCGTCTGAAAACCCGATTTCCAGCACCTTGCTCTGACCATGCACGGTCAGAGCATCGGGGGTGGGCATGTCTTTTTTCAATCCGGCCATCTTTTGCTTTCGAAATCTTGCTGTCAGGTTGCGCGCACGGGCTTACACCAGCACACGCTCAATGCCACCGGCATTGGCGGCACCCACGTATTCGGACATCCATTCATCACCCAGGATGTGCTTGGCCATCTCGACCACGATGTAATCGGCTTCGAGCAGGCCATTTTTCATGTCGTCGCCAAAGCGCGACAAACCTTGCAGGCAGCTTGGGCAGCTGGTCAGGATTTTCACATTGGCCTGTGGGGCCAGCGCGCCACTGTTGCGCAAAGCGGCTTCGCCCTTGAGCAGCTCTTCTTCCTTGCGAAAGCGCACCTGTGTCGAAATGTCCGGTCGCGTCACGCCCAAAGTGCCCGACTCGCCACAGCAACGCTTGCTCTCGATCACGTTGTCGCCCATCAAGGCCTTGACGGTCTTCATGGGCTCTTGCTGCTTCATGGGGCTATGGCAGGGGTCGTGGTACAGGTAAGCGCCGCCCGCGCTCAGCTTCATGCCTTTTTCCAGCAAAAACTCGTGGATGTCGATGATGCGGCAGCCGGGGAAGATCTTGTCGAACTGGTAGCCCTGCAGCTGGTCATAACAAGTGCCACAGCTCACCACCACGGTCTTGATGTCCAAGTAGTTGAGCGTGTTGGCCACGCGGTGAAACAGCACGCGGTTGTCGGTGATGATCTTCTCGGCCTTGTCGAACTGACCCGAGCCCTTTTGCGGGTAGCCGCAGCACAGGTAACCTGGGGGCAACACGGTCTGCACGCCCACATGCCAGAGCATGGCCTGGGTGGCCAAACCCACCTGGCTAAACAAACGCTCCGAGCCGCAACCGGGGAAATAAAACACCGCTTCTGATTCAGACGTGGTGGCTTTCGGGTTGCGGATGATGGGCACGTAATCGTTGTCTTCGATGTCGAGCAAAGCGCGCGCCGTTTTCTTGGGCAGATTACCCGGCATCTTTTTGTTGATGAAGTGAATCACCTGCTCTTTGATGGGCGCCGTGCCCACCGAGGCGGGCGGCGCGCTGGTTTGCTTGCGGGCCACGCCCTTGAGCAAACCGGCCACAAAACGCTGCGCCTTCATGCCCACACCCACCATGGCCATGCGGGCCAATTTGATGGTTTCGGGGTTGGTGGCGTTGAGCATGAACATGGCCGCTGCGTTGCCGGGCCGGAAGCTCTTTTGACCCATCTTGCGCAGCAGGTTGCGCATGTTCATGGACACATCACCAAAGTCGATGTTCACCGGGCACGGCGACAGGCACTTGTGGCACACGGTGCAGTGGTCGGCCACGTCCTCAAACTCTTGCCAATGCTTGATGGAGATGCCGCGACGGGTTTGCTCTTCGTACAAAAAGGCTTCGACCAGCAAGGATGTCGCCAAAATTTTGTTGCGTGGGCTGTAAAGCAAATTGGCTCGGGGCACATGGGTGGCGCAGACGGGTTTGCACTTGCCGCAACGCAGGCAGTCTTTGACGCTGGCGGCAATTTCGCCAATGTCCGACTGCTGCATGATCAGCGACTCGTGGCCCATCAGGCCAAAGCTGGGGGTGTAGGCGTGGGTCAGGTCAGCGGCGTGCACATCGTCGCCCAAACCGGCCAGAGCCGCACCGCGCAGCAGCTTGCCTTTGTTAAAACGCCCTTCGGGGTCCACTTTGGCTTTGTAGGCGGTGAAGTTGGCCAACTCGGCGTCGGTCAAGAACTCCAGCTTGGTGATGCCGATGCCGTGTTCGCCTGAGATGACGCCATCCAGGCTGCGGGCCAGCACCATGATGCGGGCCACCGCTTCGTGCGCGGTTTGCAGCATCTCGTAGTTGTCGCTGTTGACGGGGATGTTGGTGTGCACATTGCCGTCACCCGCATGCATGTGCAGCGCCACCCAAACGCGGCCCTTGAGCACACGCTGATGAATGGCCGTGACCTCGTTCAGGATCGGCAAAAAGGCCGAACCCGAGAAGATGTTCTGAAAAGCCGGGCGAATTTGCGTTTTCCAACTGGCGCGCAAAATGTGCTCTTGCAGCTGAGGGAACAGTTCATCGACTTGCGTCAACCAGCCTTGCCACTGGGCCTGCACCTCGCGCACCACCGCCAAAGCTTGCGACACACGGTCTTCCAGCAACTCGGCCGACGGGATCTCTCTGGCGTCGTCCTGTTTGCCCAGCGGCAAGTTGCCACGCTCCAAGAAAGCTTCGATTTCGCGGCACAGCTTGAGCTTGTTGCGCAAGCTCAGCTCAATGTTGATGCGCTCGATGCCGTCGGTGTACTCGGCCATGCGCGGCAGCGGGATCACCACGTCCTCGTTGACCTTGAAGGCGTTGGTGTGGCGCGAAATGGCCGCGGTCTTCTTGCGGTCCAACCAGAATTTTTTACGCGCCTCGGGGCTGATGGCAATAAAGCCCTCGCCGCTGCGCGAGTTGGCGATGCGCACGATCTCGGACGTGGCCTTGGCCACGTCGTCGGCGTTGTCACCGGCGATGTCACCGATCAAGACCATCTTGGGGAAACCGCCGCGCTTGCTCTTGGTGGAGTAACCCACGGCGCGCAAATAGCGGTCGTCCAAGTGCTCCAGGCCCGCCATCACCGTGCCGGTGCGCTTTTGCTCGGCAAACATGAAGTCCTTGATCTCGACGATGCTGGGCACCGCCTCGCGGGCGTGGCCAAAGAATTCCATGCACACGGTGCGGGTGTGCGCGGGCATGCGGTGGACCACCCAGCGGGCGCTGGTGATCAGGCCATCGCAGCCTTCTTTTTGCACGCCAGGCAGACCGCTCAGAAACTTGTCGGTGACGTCTTTGCCCAGGCCTTCCTTGCGGAAGGTTTTGCCCGGAATGACCAGGGTCTCCGTGCGGATCGGTGTTTTGCCGTCGGCTTTGAAGTAGCGCAGCTCAAAAGTGGCCACTTCTGCGTCGTGGATCTTGCCCATGTTGTGGTCCATGCGCACCACATCCAGCCACTCGGCATCGGGCGTGACCATGCGCCAGCTGGCCAGGTTGTCGAGGGCTGTGCCCCACAAAACCGCCTTCTTGCCACCCGCGTTCATGGCAATGTTGCCGCCAATGCAACTGGCTTCAGCGGATGTCGGGTCCACCGCAAAGACAAAACCACCGCGCTCGGCTGCATCGGCCACGCGCTGGGTCACCACACCAGCTTCGGTGAAGATGGTGGGGATTTTGTGCGCGATGCCCGGCAGATCGACCATCTCGACTTCGGTCATGGCTTCGAGCTTTTCGGTGTTGATGACCGCGCTCTTCCAGGTCAAGGGAATAGCGCCGCCGGTGTAACCCGTGCCGCCGCCTCGGGGCACGATGGTCAGGCCGATCTCAATACAGCCTTTCACCAGACCGGCCATCTCGACTTCGGAGTCTGGCGTCAGCACCACAAAGGGGTACTCCACTCGCCAGTCGGTGGCGTCGGTCACATGGCTCACACGCGAAAGGCCATCGAACTTGATGTTGTCCTTGGCCGTGAGGCGCCCCAGAGTTTTTTGCACCTGGCTGCGCAGTTTGGCCATGCGGGTGAAACGGTCGTTGAACTGCGACACCGCCAAGGTGGCCATGTCCAACAACTGCACCACCAGGGCATCACGGTGGGCATCTGCCGCTGGCGTGCGGCGCTTTTGCACCTCAGCCAAACGGTGGTGTAAGGCTTCCACCAGCATTTTTCGGCGGGCCGGGTTGTCCAGCAAATCGTCTTGCAAGTAGGGGTTACGCTCGACCACCCACATGTCACCCAACACTTCATACAACATGCGGGCAGAGCGGCCCGTGCGGCGCTCTGTGCGCAACTCATTCAACAAATCCCAGGCCGACTCGCCCAGCAAACGCAGCACGATTTCTCGGTCTGAAAAGCTGGTGTAGTTGTAAGGGATTTCACGCAAGCGCGGCGCATCGGCGTCGGCTTGCATCAAAAGTTGGAGCGTATTGGGTGCATTCATGGGTTTGGCGCAATCAAATGCGTCGCTGAAGACGCTGTCAGCCAGACCCGGAAAAGTGTCAAACCGGCTGAAGTTGGATGTTACCGCAGTGCAACAATCACGCGCAGAGCTTGGGGACACCTGTCACTCAAGCGTCTGAAATCATGGAAAGTACGGGTTGTCACAAAAATTTCATCTGTATTTAATGATTTAGCAACAGATATCAGCGCCAATTCAATCCAACACAAGCATCCTTTTGATGATTGGTTTCACCTTCCAGGAGCTCGCATGAAACTCAAATTGACCCTCACGGCCCTCACCCTTGGTTTGTCCGGCTTGACTGCCCAAGCTCAAGTTGAAATCCAATGGTGGCACTCCATGGGCGGCGCCTTGGGCGAATGGGTCAACGACCATGCCAAGGACTTCAATGCCAGCCAAACACAGTACAAAGTGGTGCCGACATTCAAAGGCAGCTACGACGAATCGATGACAGCGGCCATCGCCGCCTTCCGCGCGGGCAACGCCCCGCACATCCTGCAGGTTTTTGAAGTGGGCACTGCGACCATGATGGCCAGCAAAGGCGCCATTGTGCCGGTGGGCAAAATCATGTCGGATGCAGGTGTCAAATTTGAACCCAAAAACTACGTGCAGGCGGTGGCTGGGTATTACACCGCACCCAATGGCCAAATGCTGAGCTTCCCCTTCAACAGCTCGACCACCGTCTTCCACTACAACAAAGATGCCTTCAAAGCCGCGGGCCTTGACACTGAAAAACCACCCAAAACCTGGCCTGAAGTGGCCCTGGCAGCTGCCAAGCTCAAAGCCTCGGGCCACAAGTGCCCCTTCACCACCAGCTGGGTCAGCTGGACCCAGCTCGAGAGCTTCTCGGCTTGGCACAACACCGAGTTTGCCTCCAAGGGCAACGGCATGCGCGGCATGGATGCCCGTTTGACCTTCAACAGCCCCTTGCATGTGCGCCACATCGAGAACCTGGCCAACATGTCCAAAACTGGCTTGTTTGTCTACAAGGGCCGGGGCAACGCTGCTGACGCCACTTTTGTATCGGGCGAATGCGCCATGACCACCGGTAGCTCTGCGCTGTACGGCAACATCAAGCGCAACGCCAAGTTCGCCAGCGGCATCAGCACCTTGCCTTACTACCCCGATGTGGCCGGTTCACCCCAAAACACCGTCATCGGCGGCGCCAGCCTGTGGGTGATGTCGGGCAAGAAAGCCGAGGAATACAAGGGCGTGGCCCAGTTCTTCGCCCATTTGTCCAAGCCCGAAGTCGATGCCCGCAGCCACCAGCGCACGGGCTACCTGCCTTTGACACCCGCCTCGTTCGAAATGACCGAAAAATCGGGCTTCTACAAGCAAAACCCTGGCACGGACGTCTCCGTGGATCAAATGATCCGCAAGACCACCGAGAAATCACGCGGCATCCGCTTGGGCAACTTTGTGCAGATCCGCACCATCAATGACGAAGAGCTCGAGCAAGTCTGGGCCGGTAAAAAAGAACCCAAAGAAGCGCTGGACGCCGCGGTCAAGCGGGGCAACGAGCAGTTGGAGCGCTTCCAGAAAGCCAACAAGTAAACCTTTCCTGGGCCGCTTGCTGCCCAGCATGTGTCTTGAAAGCAGGGCCCTTGGGTCCCTGCTTTTTCAGTTTTTTAGCTGGTCTGAACTGAGCCCCCATGGAAAAACGCGTTCGATTCCAATCCCGATGGTTGCCCTGGCTGCTCATAGCGCCGCAAATGGCCATCGTGCTGGTGTTCTTTTTTTGGCCCGCCGGGCAGGCCTTGTACCAAAGTGTGTTGTCACAGGACGCTTTTGGTCTCAGCACCGAATTTGTGGGCATGGAGAACTTCGAGCGCCTGTTTGCGGACAGCACTTATCTGGAATCCTTCAAAACCACGGCTGTTTTTTCTTTGCTGGTGGCCGTTTCCGGCCTGGTCATTTCGCTCTTGCTGGCCGTCATGGCCGACCGCGTGCTCAAAGGTGCGGCCATCTACAAAACCTTGCTGATCTGGCCCTATGCGGTGGCCCCGGTGGTGGCGGGCGTGCTGTGGTTGTTCATGTTCGCCTCGCCCATGGGCGTGATTGCTTTTTACCTGCGCTCGGTGGGCATGGAGTGGAACCACCTGCTCGATTCGGGTCACGCCATGACGCTGATCGTGGTGGCCGCCGTTTGGAAGCAGATTTCCTACAACTTCCTTTTCTTTCTGGCAGGACTGCAGTCCATCCCCAAATCCCTGCTGGAGGCGGCCGCGATCGACGGGGCCAGCCCTTGGCACCGCTTTTGGACCATTGTGTTTCCATTGCTGTCACCCACCACATTTTTCCTCTTGGTCATCAACGTGGTTTATGCTTTTTTTGACACCTTTGGCATCATCGACGCCACCACCCAAGGCGGCCCGGGCAAGGACACCGCCATCCTCGTCTACAAGGTCTATTACGATGGCTTCAAGGCGCTGGACATGGGGGGCTCGGCCGCCCAATCGGTGATCCTGATGCTGATCGTGGTGGCGCTGACGGTGGTGCAATTCCGTTTTATTGAGAAAAAAGTCCAGTATTGAGCCCGCCCCATGATTGAAAAACGCCCCGGCCTCACGGTCCTGTCCCACCTGGTGCTGATCCTCGGGGTGGTGATTGTGGCCTTCCCGCTGTACCTGACCTTTGTCGCCTCGACCCAAAGCGCCACCGAGATCGCCCAATCGGTGCCCATGTCCATGTGGCCCGGCAGCCACGCCCTGGAGACCTACCAAACCGCCCTGTTTGGCGGCGAAACCAGTGCCGGCAGCCGCATCCCGGCGGCCGCCCCCATGATGGGGGTCAGCCTGGTCAGTGCGCTGGTGATTGCCATGGGCAAGATCGTCATTTCTTTGCTGTCGGCTTTTGCCATCGTTTATTTCCGGTTCCCCTTGCGCAATATGGTGTTCTGGATGATTTTTGTCACCCTGATGTTGCCCGTTGAAGTGCGCATTGGCCCCACTTACGAAGTGGTGGCCAACCTGGGCATGCTCAACAGCTACGCGGGCCTGACCGTGCCACTGATCGCCTCGGCCACGGCCACCTTTTTGTTCCGGCAATTTTTTCTCACGGTGCCTGACGAGTTGGTGGAAGCTGCGCGCATGGACGGCGCAGGGCCGATGCGCTTTTTCATCGACATCTTGCTGCCGCTCACGCGCACCTCGATCGCCGCCTTGTTCGTGATCCAGTTCATTTATGGCTGGAACCAATACCTGTGGCCGCTCTTGGTGACCACCAACGAAGACATGTACCCGGTGGTCATGGGCATCAAGCGCCTGATCGCGGGCGAGGCCTACACCGAATGGAACGTGGTCATGGCCACGGCCATTTTGGCCATGCTGCCTCCGGCTCTGGTCGTCATCCTGATGCAAAAATGGTTCGTCAAAGGACTGGTTGATACCGAAAAATAATTTATCCGGGGACAGACCGCTGCGAAGCGGCGCTCTGTCCTCGTCTGATTAAACCCGGGGACAGACCGCTAAAAAACGGCGCTCTGACCTCGTCTGATCAAAAAAACACATGGCTTCCATCACCCTCTCTCACATCCTCAAAACCTACGGCGCGGGCGACAAAGCCAACACCGTCATCCACGACCTGAGCGCCGAGATCGCACACGGTGAATTCGTGGTCATCGTCGGGCCTTCTGGCTGCGGCAAATCGACCTTGCTGCGCATGGTGGCGGGCCTCGAAGACATCTCGGGCGGCACCATCGCGATTGGTGAACGGGTGGTCAACGACCTGGAGCCCGCCGAGCGCGACATCGCCATGGTGTTTCAGAACTACGCGCTGTACCCGCACATGAGCGTATTTGAGAACATGGCCTATGGCCTGAAAATCGCCAAAGTGCCGGTGGTCGAAATCAAGGCCCGGGTGGACAAAGCCGCAGGCATCCTCGAGTTGAGCCACCTGCTGCAGCGCAAGCCGCGCGAGTTGTCGGGCGGCCAGCGCCAGCGCGTGGCCATGGGCCGCGCCATCGTGCGCCAGCCACAGGTGTTTTTGTTTGACGAGCCGCTGTCCAATCTGGACGCCAAGCTGCGCGCCCAGACACGCCTGGAGATTCAAAAGCTGCACCGCGAATTGGGCATCACCAGCCTGTTTGTCACGCACGACCAGGTCGAAGCCATGACGCTGGCCCAGCGCATGATCGTGATGAACGGCGGCCATATGGAACAGTTCGGTACGCCTGAAGAGGTCTACAACCGCCCAGCCAGCACCTTTGTAGCCAGCTTCATGGGCTCACCCCCGATGAACTTGCTCCAAAATGCCCCAGACATCCCCACAGGCCGCATCCTGGGCATTCGACCCGAACACATGGACATCACGCACAGGGGCTGGCCTTTGCAGGTGGAAACCGTGGAACTGCTTGGGGCTGAGCGCTTGGTGCACGCCCGTTTGGGCGCAGAAAGCCTGACGCTTCGGTTGGACGCATCCCTGCCCGCCCCCGGGGCGGGTGAGTCCTTCTGCATCACCCCCCGCGCGAACAAACTGCACTGGTTTGACGCCAAAACGGGCCAACGCATCACCACCGAATGAACTCCGCCAACGCCACCTCCAAGACCACCCCCCCCGACTGGCCCTACCCGCTCTGGATTGCGCACCGAGGTGCAGGCAAGCTCGCGCCGGAAAACACCCTCGCCGCTTTCCGGCTGGGCGCGGCGCACGGCTACCGCATGTTCGAATGCGACGCCAAGCTCAGCGCCGACGGTGAGGTGTTTTTGATGCACGACGCCTCTCTGGAACGCACCACCAACGGCCAAGGCAACGGTGGCGACCTGCCCTGGCATGCCCTGTCGCTGCTGGACGCGGGCAGCTGGCATTCACGCACCTACGCGGGCGAGACCCTGCCCACGCTGCACGCCCTGGCACGGTTTTGCTTAGCCAACGGCCACCTGCTGAACATCGAGATCAAGCCCATCCCGGGCACCGAGTCCGCCACGGGCGAGGCCGTGGCGCGTCTGGCTGCGCAACTGTGGCATGGCGCGCAAGTGCCGCCACTGTTGACTTCCTTCAAGCCTGATGCATTGGCGGCCGCGCAAACAGCGGCACCCGAGCTGCCTCGCGGTCTGCTGGTCGACACGCCGTGGACCGGCTGGTTTGAAAAAGCCCAAGAACTCGGGTGCGTGGCCGTGGTGGCCAATTACGCCCTGTGGGACGCAGCCACCGTGGCCCGGGTGCACAGCGCGGGCCTGAAATGTCTGAGCTACACGGTCAACGACGACTGGGCCGCCCAGCACCTGCTGGCCTTGGGCACCGACGGCATCATCACCGACCGGGTGGACCTGTTCAGCCCCAATGGCGTCAGTCGAGCTTAGCGCCCGAATTTTGAACAACGGACGCCCACCGCGGCATTTCTGTCGTCAAGAATTTGGCAAAGTCATCTGCCCCCAAAAAAGCCGGATCGGCGCCTTGCGACACCATGCGTGAGCGGATATCAGGCTGGTTCATCACCGCCTTGAAGGCATCGCTGAGCTTGTTGACCACCTCTTTAGGCGTGCCTGCAGGGGCTAAAAAGCCATAAAAGCCCACCACCTCGAAATTGGCGATACCTGTTTCGATCACGGTCGGGATATCGGGCAGCGCTGGGTTGCGCTCTCGGCTGGTCACCGCCAAGGCCCGCACTTTGCCCTGCTTGTGGTACTGGGCTGCTTGCGGAATGCTCTCGGCCATGAACTGGACTTGCCCCGCCATCAGATCGGTGAAAGCGGGTGCACTGCCCCGGTAGGGAATGTGGACCATGAACAGTCCTGTGGCCGACTTGAACATCTCAGGCACCAAGTGGCTGCTGCCGCCATTGCCAGCCGAACCGTAATTGATCTGGCCAGGACGAGCCTTGGCGTAAGCCACGAATTCCTGCAATGAGTTCACAGGCACTTTGGGGTTGACCATCAAGGCCAGGGGCTGCATGGCGGTGCGGGCCACAGGCACAAAATCGCGCAATGTGCTGTAAGGCAACTTGTTGTACAGCGCCGGGTTGATGACCATCACGCCGGTGTTGGCCAGCATGAGGGTATGGCCGTCGGGGGCAGATCGCATCACCTCTTGCGCACCCACCGTACCGCCTGCGCCCGCTTTGTAATCCACCAAAACGGGCTGCCCCAGATGGGTCTGCAGCCGGTCGGTCAACAAACGGGCATGTTGATCCAAGGGCCCACCCGCTGGGAAACCCATCACCACCCGAATGGGTTTGGTTGGAAATGCCCAAGCGCTGCTGAAAGCCAGCACCAAGCCCAAACCGACGATGGTGAGACCCGTGCGTTTTTTGAAGCACCACATGATTTGTCCTGTTCTTTGATGACTTTTGAATAAAAAATGGGATGGGTCTCAACGGACAATCCACGCCCGCTGCATGAGCCATTCGACCGTCGCAGCCACCAACACCAAGGCCATGTAAGTGCTCATCTTGCCGTCTTGACCGTGCAGCCACAAACCCAGCAGCAGCACGCACATGCCGCTCAGCGCATGCACCCACATCCGGTGGCGGATCGGCCTGGCACGGCTGCCCATGACCCAACGGCCCGCCCAAGGCATGAGCACCGCCATGGCCAAAGCGGGTAAAACAAAGCCCAGCAGGTGAAGCCCCAACAAACCCAGCGTCATAAAACCTCATCTTTTTCAGGATGCGGGCACCCGATCAGTGCATCCAAGGGCTAAATTGTGCCTCCAAAGCCACGTCAAGGGGCAATGTCATGATTGTGTCAAGCAAAGTTGACACAACAAGCCTATAATTTCCTTCATGGCTGTATGGACCCTCGGTTTGAACCACACGACCGCGCCGCTGGATCTGCGTGGCAGGTTCGCTTTTGCCGTGGACAAACTGGTTCCCACCTTGCACGGCTTGCGCCGTGACTTGGCCAACCGCATTGCACAAGAGCCTGAAGCGGCGATTCTTTCGACCTGCAACCGCACTGAAATTTATTGCGCTGCCGACCAGGCCGCCACCAACGACACCCTCCGATGGCTGGCTCAAACCGGTGGCGTCAGCGCGTCCGAACTGCACGCTCACACTTATCTGCTGGAGGGCAACGAAGCCGCTCGCCATGCCTTTCGCGTGGCCAGTGGCCTCGACTCCATGGTGCTGGGCGAGGCCCAAATTTTGGGCCAGCTCAAAGACGCTGTGCGGGCGGCTGAACAAGCCGGCGCTCTGGGCAGCACGCTGAACCAACTTTTCCAGCGCAGCTTTGCCGTAGCCAAAGAGGTGCGCAGCTCTACAGAGATCGGTGCCCACTCTATCAGCATGGCGGCCGCTTCGGTTCGACTGGCCAGCCAGCTCTTTGAAGACCTCAAGGACATCCGCATCCTGTTCGTTGGCGCTGGCGAAATGAACGAGTTGGTGGCCACACACTTTGCGGCCAAACAGCCGAAAGGCATCACCATTGCCAACCGCAGTTTGGACCGGGCCGAGTTGCTCGCCCATCGCTTTGGGGCCGAAGTCATGCCCTTGGCCGACTTGCCCGGACGCCTGCATGAATTTGACGCTGTCATCAGCTGCACCGCCAGCACCTTGCCCCTGATCGGTCTTGGCGCGGTCGAGCGGGCCCTGAAAAAACGCAAGTACCGCCCCATGTTCATGGTCGATCTGGCCGTGCCACGGGACATCGAACCCGAAGTCAAGTCGCTCGAGGACGTTTACCTCTACACCGTGGACGACCTGGCCAGCGTGGTCCAAACTGGCCAAGCCCACCGCCAAGCGGCTGTGGCCGAAGCCGAGGTCATCATCGATGCGGGCGTGCAAAGCTTCATGGACTGGATGGGCCAGCGGGGCGCCGTGCCCTTGATACAACAACTGCAAAACCAAGCCGATGCTTGGCGCGAAGCCGAACTGGCCCGCGCCCGTAAACTCTTGGCCCGGGGCGACGACCCGATCGCCGTGATGGAGGCCTTGTCCAAGGGCCTGACCCAAAAAATGCTGCATGGGGCTTTGGCAGAGCTGCGCGGCGCACCGCCTGAACTGCGGGAACAGAGCATGCAAACGGTGCAACGCGTTTTCCTGCGCAAAGAGCGTTAGCGATTGACTCCCGGGTCGGCACTTCCAATCCGACATCGCCTCTCATCTCGGCGCAGTGGCGCCAAAGCAGACCTCAAGTTGGTGCAGCAGCGCCGACATACAAGATTCAGCCGGCATGAAACCCTTTTTGATCCAACAACTCGAACGCTATGCTTTGCGCTTGACCGAGCTGGACTTTCTGCTGTCCCGCGAAGACATCATGGCCGACATGACGCAGTTCCTGAAGCTGTCGCGTGAACATGCCGAGGTCAGCGCCGTGGCATCGCGCTTTGCACGATTTCAGCAGCGCAGCGCCGACCTGACCGCTGCAAAAGCCATGCTGGATGACGAAGACATGCGCGAGATGGCCGAAGAAGAAGCATCCAGCGCCAGCGCCGAACTGCAAAGCCTAGAAGCCGAACTGCAGCGCATGCTGCTGCCCAAAGACCCCGACGATGCCCGCCCCGCGTTTGTCGAAATCCGCGCGGGCACCGGAGGCGACGAGTCGGCCCTGTTCGCAAGCGACTTGCTGCGCATGTACACCCGCTTTGCCGAAAGCCAAGGCTGGCAGTGCGAGATGGTCTCGGAATCGATGAGCGAGTTGGGCGGCTACAAGGAAGTGGTGTTGCGCATCGAAGGCGACAACGTGTATGGCGCGCTCAAATTCGAATCGGGCGGCCACCGAGTGCAGCGCGTGCCCGCCACCGAAACCCAAGGCCGCATCCACACCAGCGCCTGCACGGTGGCGGTGCTGGCCGAGCCCGACGAAGCCGAGGCCATCAAGATCAACCCCGCCGACTTGCGCATCGACACCTACCGCGCCAGCGGAGCGGGCGGGCAGCACATCAACAAGACCGATTCTGCCGTGCGCATCACCCACTTGCCCACCGGCATCGTGGCCGAATGCCAGGACGGCCGCAGCCAGCACAGCAACAAGGCCCAGGCCTTGAAAGTGCTCACCGCTCGCATTCAAGAAAAAGACCGCTCTGAACGCGCCGCCAAGGACGCCGCCGAGCGCAAGAGCCTGATCGGCAGCGGCGACCGCTCGGACCGCATCCGCACCTACAACTTTCCACAAGGGCGTCTGAGCGACCACCGCATCAACCTGACCCTTTACAAATTGCTCAGCATCATGGAGGGCGATTTGACAGACGTGGTCAATGCCCTGCAAGCCTATGAAGCGGCCGCGCAATTGGCTGCGCTGGAAATCGGGGCCACGGCGTAATGGCCTCGCACGCAAGCCCCCGTGTGGCCGAATGCCTGCGCCATGCCCATGCTCTGGGCATGGCCCGGGTGGACGCACAAACTCTCCTGCTGTTCGCCATGGCGCGCCCACTGCATGACCGCGCCTGGCTGCTGGCCAACGACACCGAACCGTTGACCGAGGCCCAACAAAACAACTGGGCCCAAGCCCTGCAGCGGCGCCTGCAGGGTGAACCTGTGGCCTACATCACGGGAAGCAAAGATTTTTTTGGCCTGACCCTGCAGGTGGACGCCCGTGTGCTGGACCCGCGCCCCGACACGGAAATCCTGGTTGAATGGGCGCTTGAATTGCTGACTGCGCATCAGACGGCACGCGTGCTGGACCTGGGCACCGGCAGCGGGGCTGTGGCGCTGGCCCTGCAGCACCAGCGCCCTGCCACACTGGTGACGGCGGTGGACGCCAGCGCCGACGCCCTGGCCGTGGCCAGCGCCAACGCCCAGCGCCTGAACTTGCCGGTGCTGTGCGTGCTGAGCCACTGGATGGACGCCGTGCCGGGCCCGTTTGATTTGATCGTCTCCAACCCGCCCTATGTGGCCGAAGGTGATCCGCACCTGACCGCCCTGACCCATGAGCCCCTGAGCGCCCTCACAAGTGGTGCCGATGGCCTGGATGACATCCGCCAGATCATTGTCCAAGCTCCCAGCCGACTCACCGCAGGCGGCTGGCTGCTGCTGGAACACGGCTGGGACCAAGCTGCCCCGGTGCAAGCCTTGCTGCGCGAAGCCGGTTTTACACAGGTGCAGTCGCGCCGCGATCTGGGCGGCATCGAGCGCTGCACAGGTGCGGTCATGCCTAAGTGACAGCAACATCCCTGCAAAAATGGCAGACTTTCAATCAGAGACATAATCCATCTCAACCGAAACCGACCCCATTTGGAGCAACAACATGAGCGACACCCAACAACGCATCGACGAACTCGTCAAAGGCAACGAGATCACCCTGTTCATGAAAGGCAACGCCAACTTTCCCATGTGCGGTTTTTCGGGCCGTGCCATCCAATTGTTGAAGGCTTGTGGTGTGGACCCCAAGACGGTCAAAACCGTGAACGTGCTGGATGACGCCGAAATCCGTCAAGGCATCAAGGAATACAGCAACTGGCCTACCATTCCCCAGCTCTACGTCAAGGGCGAGTTCATCGGTGGCTCGGACATCATGATGGAAATGTACGAGTCGGGCGAGCTACAACAAGTCATCAACGGCCAAGCCTGATCGACCCAAAGTTGCGGCCCTGCCACACCCAAAAGCCACCCACTGGGGTGGCTTTTTGATCTCGGTCCCGCCTCAATCCACCGCATGCAACCACCCTCGCTGCGCCGCTTGAACGGCCTGCGGATAAGCGCTCTGCCCGCGTGAACCGTTGTAACGGCCCAGCGCCATAAAGATATCGCCCCGTTCCCGGTCCAGGTAGTGGCGCAAGATGACGCAACCAAATCGCAGGTTGGTCTGCATGTGGAACAAGCGGCTGTCGTCGCCGTCGCCAATCAAGCGCGCCCAAAAGGGCATGACCTGCATGTAACCGCGGGCTCCGGCGCTGGAAATGGCGTATTTGCGAAACGCGCTTTCGACCTGCACCACCCCCAGCACCCATGACAGCGGCAGGCCTGCCCTGCGGGCTTCGTACCAAAGGGTTTGCAAGAACTCTTGCCGCTCAATGGGGTGTTTTTTGTAGCGCGTCAGTCGCTGACTGATGGCCACTTGCCACTGCGCATAAGCCTGCTGATCAACGGCGGTGGGCAGCAGGGGCTCAGGGGGCGCCGCAGCCGCCACCGCTGCGCTCAGGGCCGAACGCACGGCGTGCGACAAGGGTTCCTCAATTTGCCTTCCGGCGTAGGCCAGCCCGGCGGGCAACACCGTCCCCCACAGACTGATCAAACAAGCCCGACGGCTGGGCAAGACCGGGGGCGTCATGGGCTAGAGGGTGCGCGGCTCAGAGGGCCAAACGCCCTTTGAGGTGGCTCAAAATGTCGACCACAGCCACTTTGCTGGACTCGGCATCGCGGCGATGCTGGTACTCGACCGCACCGTCTTTGAGGCCCTTGTCGCCGATGGTGATGCGGTGCGGCACACCGATCAACTCCCAGTCGGCAAACATGGCCCCGGGGCGTTCGCCTCGGTCGTCCAGGATCACGTCCACCCCGTCTGCCAGCAAGGCGCCATAAATGCGCTCGGCTTCAAGCTTGACGGCCTCGCTGCGGTCCATGCCGATGGGGCAGACCACCACCGTGAAAGGCGCAATCGCGTCGGGCCAAATGATGCCGCGATCGTCGTGGTTTTGCTCGATGGCGGCAGCGGGCAGGCGCGTGACGCCAATGCCATAGCAGCCCATCTCCAAAAACTGGGGCTTGCCGTTCTCGTCCAAAAAGGTGGCGTTCATGGCCTTCGAGTATTTGGTGCCCAGATAGAACACATGACCCACTTCGATGCCGCGCTCGATGGCCAACTCACCTTGGCCGTCGGGCGACTTGTCGCCCGCGACCACATTGCGGATGTCGGCCACCAAGGTGGGCTCGGGCAGGTCACGGGCCCAGTTGACGCCGGTGATGTGGAAGTCTTCTTGGTTGGCACCGCAAATCCAGTCGACCATCACGGCCACATCGCGGTCGGCCACCAAGTGCACAGGTTTTTTCAGATTTAAGGGGCCCAGGTAACCGGGCTTGCAGCCGAAATGCTCTTCGATTTCGCTCAGCGTCGCAAAGCGAAAGCCGCCCTCCATGCCGGGCAGTTTGCCGACTTTGACTTCGTTCATGTCGTGGTCGCCGCGCAGCAGCAGGAGCCAAACTTGGGATTTGACGATTTCACCCTGTTCATTGAGCGTGTCAGTCGCCAGCACCAGTGACTTGACGGTGGTGGACAGCGGCACATTCAGCAAAGCGGCCACGTCTTCGCAGGTGCTCTTGCCGGGTGTGGGGGTCTTGCTCAGCGCTTGGGTGGCTGCGCCGCGCGGCTGGCTGGGGGCCAGGGCTTCGGCTTTTTCAATGTTGGCGGCGTAGCTGCTGCTGGGGCAGTACACGATGGCGTCTTCGCCGGTGGCGGCAATCACCTGGAACTCTTCGCTCAAATCGCCGCCGATGGCACCGCTGTCGGCCGCCACGGCGCGGTAGGTCAGACCAAAGCGATCAAAGATCTTGCGGTAGGCCCCGGCCATCACCTGGTAGCTGGCCTTGGCACTGACCATGTCGCGGTCAAAGCTGTAGGCGTCTTTCATGGTGAACTCGCGGCCACGCATCAAGCCAAAACGCGGGCGGCGCTCGTCGCGGAACTTGGTCTGGATTTGGTAGAAGTTTTTGGGCAGCTGTTTGTAGCTGCGCACTTCCTGACGCACCACGTCGGTCACAACCTCTTCGCTGGTGGGCTGGATCACGAAATCGCGACCATGCCGGTCCTTGATGCGCAACAACTCAGGCCCCATCTTGTGAAAGCGGCCGGTCTCTTGCCACAGCTCAGCCGGTTGCACCACGGGCATGGTCATCTCAATGGCACCTGCGCGGTTCATCTCTTCGCGCACGATGGCTTCGACTTTACGGATCACGCGCAAACCCATGGGCATGTAGTTGTAGATGCCTGCGCCCAGCTTCTTGATCATGCCGGCACGGGTCATCAGCTTGTGGCTGACCACTTCAGCGTCGGCTGGGGCTTCTTTGAGGGTGGAAATGAGGAACTGGGAGGCTTTCATCGCGGCGGGCTAACTCTGCAGGGGGATCAGGGAAACATCCAAGAGCCAGCGCCGGTGCGGCGTGCATAATGGACACAATTTAAAAATTTGAGGTTGATTATGCTTGACCGTGAAGGCTTTAGGCCGAACGTCGGCATCATTCTGCTCAACCAGAAAAACCAGGTTTTCTGGGGCAAGCGCATCCGCACCCACAGCTGGCAGTTTCCGCAGGGTGGCATTGACCGGGGGGAAAGCCCTGAACAAGCCATGTTCCGTGAACTGCACGAAGAAGTGGGGCTCCAACCGGAGCATGTGCGCATCGTGGCCCGAACCCGTGACTGGTTGCGCTATGAGGTGCCAGACCGCTTCATCCGAAGGGATGCACGCGGTTTTTACAAGGGCCAGAAGCAAATCTGGTACCTGCTTCAGATGGTCACGCACGACCACCACTTGAACCTGCGCGCCACCGACCACCCCGAGTTCGACGCCTGGCGTTGGAACGACTATTGGGTGCCGCTGGATGTGGTGGTGGAGTTCAAACGTGGCGTGTACGAAATGGCCTTGACCGAACTGGCCCGCTATCTGCCCCGGCAAGACAGACAAAACCGCTATTTACGTGGTGGCAACCGGGGTCCACGCGATGGCATGGACTCAGACAACGGTCAAAGCGGCACGACGCCTATCCAAGCACCGATGCACATGGAACTGCCGCCTGGCGCCAGTTTTGACCCCAACCCCCAAGGCTAAGGCAACATCTGGATCACCGGGACAAAATCAGGTTGTCCCGATGCACCATCTCGGGCTCTGCAGAGTAGCCCAGCAATGCCTCGTAGTCGTGAGACGGTTTGCGACAAAGCAAACGGGCTTCGGCACTGGCATAGTTGGCCAGACCCCTGGCAATTTCCATACCTTGTTCGTCTTTGATGGCAATCACATCACCACGAGAAAAATCGCCTGCCACGCCCGTCATGCCAATGGGCAGCAAACTTTTGCCTTCGGTCAGTACCTTGTGCGCCGCCCCTGCATCCACCGTGACGGAACCTCGCATTTGCAAATGATCAGCCATCCACTGCTTACGGGCCTGCTGTTTGGCCGTTTGGGCCACCAGCAAGGTGCCCATGTTGTCGCCTTCACACAAACGAAGCAGCGCATCGGGTTCGCGGCCCCAAGCGATCACGGTCGAGGCGCCTGACCCGGCAGCGCGCTTGGCCGCCAAAATTTTTGTGATCATCCCGCCTCTGCCCAAACTTGAGCCCGCACCGCCGGCCATGGCTTCGAGCGCGGCATCCCCCGCACGGGCTTCGTGGACAAAACTGGCGGATGGGTCTTTGCGGGGATCGGCGGTGAACAAGCCTTTTTGGTCCGTCAAGATGATCAGCAAGTCGGCCTCGATCAAGTTGGCCACCAAGGCACCCAAAGTGTCGTTGTCGCCGAACTTGATCTCATCGTTGACGACCGTGTCGTTTTCGTTGATCACGGGCAGCACGCGGTGCTGCAAAAGGGTCAGCAAAGTCGAACGTGCATTCAGGTAGCGCTCACGATCGGCCAAATCGGCATGGGTGAGCAAAACTTGGGCACTGCCCATGCCATTTTCGCGCAGCTTGGTCTCGTACATCTGCGCCAGGCCCATCTGGCCCACAGCAGCGGCAGCTTGCAGGGCGGGCACTTCAATCGGGCGGGTCGTCCAGCCCAGACGCTTCATGCCTTCGGCGATCGCACCACTGGACACCATGACCACCTCTTTGCCTTGGGCACTGAGCAAAGCCATTTGGCGACACCACTCGCCAATCGCGTCTTCGTCCAGGCCGCGCCCCTCGTTGGTCACCAGGCTGGAGCCGACTTTGACGACGATGCGGCGGGCATCACGCAACAGAGTGGATACGGCTGAAAAGGTCATCGAAGGTGTAGTTGGCGTTGAAACAGCGGCAGCAGGACGAAGAATCAAACCCGCTTCCGGCCATTTTGATGCGTTTTATTCGGCATCCGAAGGCATCGGCTTGAAACGTGGATCATCGGCATCGGGCTCTTGCGGCTTGTCCTGCTCCTTGAAGCGGGGGTCAATGTCGACAAAGCCTTGCTCGATGATTTGCTGGGCACGGATGTGCTTGTAAATCTCTTTGATCAGCGGGTCACAGCCTTCGCGGGTCAGGGCCGAAATCTGGAAAACCGGGCCTTTGTAGCGCATGCGCTTGATGAAGTCCTTGACGCGGGCTTCGCGCTCTTCGGATGGCATCATGTCCAGCTTGTTGAGCACCAACCAGCGCGGCTTGTTGTACAGGCCGGGATCGTATTTTTTGAGCTCGGCCACGATGGCTTTGGCTTGCTGCACCGGATCGACGTTTTCATCAAAGGGCGCAAAGTCCACCACATGCAGCAACAAACGGGTGCGCTGCAAGTGGCGCAAAAACAAATGGCCCAGACCTGCGCCTTCGGAGGCGCCTTCGATCAAGCCAGGCACGTCGGCCACCACAAAGCTTTGCTCAGGCCCCACACGGACCACGCCCAAGTTGGGGTGCAAGGTCGTGAACGGGTAATCGGCGATTTTGGGGCGAGCGTTGGACACCGCCGCGATAAAGGTGGATTTTCCCGCATTGGGCATGCCCAGCAGACCGACATCGGCCAGCACCTTCAATTCGAGCTTGAGCTCTTTCTTTTCACCGAGCCAACCCGGCGTTTTCTGGCGCGGCGCGCGGTTGATCGCACTTTTGAAGCGCATGTTGCCGAAACCACCGTCACCGCCCTTGGCGATCATGATGGTTTCGCCGGGCACCAGCAATTCATAGAGCACTTCGCCGGTTTCGGCATCGGTGATGATGGTGCCTACGGGCATTTTGAGGGTGACGTCGTCGCCAGCGGCGCCGAACATGTCGGAGCCCATGCCGTGCTGGCCACGCTTGGCCTCGTGGCGGCGCGAATAGCGGTAATCGACCAAGGTGTTCAGGTTGATATCGGCAAAGGCGAACACATGCCCACCTCGGCCGCCGTCGCCCCCGTTGGGACCACCGAATTCTTTGTATTTTTCATGACGGAACGAGACGCAGCCGTTCCCGCCGTCACCTGCGGCGATGTCAATATAGGCTTCGTCAACGAACTTCATGAGATTTCCAGTGTAGCTGGACCCCGGGCCTCAATGCACGCAGGTCCTGAAAAGCGAAGAGCCCCGGCTTGCGGGGCTCCTCTTCGCCATGGGCGCGACAGGCTTAAACTGCCGGTGTCACATTGACCATGTGCTTGCTGAGCTCACCCTTGGTCGAGAACGACACGTGGCCGTCCACCAAAGCAAACAAAGTGTGGTCTTTGCCAATGCCGACATTGCTGCCCGCATGGAACTTGGTGCCACGTTGACGAACAATGATCGAGCCAGCGCTGATCAGTTCACCACCGAAAGCCTTGACACCGAGCATTTTTGGCTTGGAATCACGACCGTTGCGCGTAGAGCCGCCGCCTTTTTTCTGTGCCATGACCTGTTCTCCTCAGGCAGCGATCGCGCCGATTTGCAGTTCGGTGAACTGCTGACGGTGACCCTGACGTTTCTGATAGTGCTTGCGACGGCGCATCTTGAAGATGTGCACTTTGTCGTGCTTGCCATGTGCCAAAACAGTGGCTTTGACTGTGGCGCCGGACACCAGGGGCGTGCCGATCTTGAGTTCAGCGCCGGTACCGACGGCCAAAACTTGATCAATCACGATTTCCTGGCCAACGTCCGCAGCAATCTGTTCTACTTTAATTTTTTCGCCAGCGACAACACGATACTGTTTGCCACCGGTTTTTATGACCGCGTACATAAATGACCTCTTTGAATGGAAGTTTCCAAGGGCTCATCCCCAAGGAACCCGAGATTTTAGCACGCAACGCCTTGTCCAAGCAAATCTGCAAGCCCACCCATGCACCCAAGGCAATGCAGACATTGGCTTTACCTATAATGGACAACACCCAAGACAACGCTTGAAAAAGCGCACTTGTCGCCCCGGCATCGCCGGGTAAACCATCCGGATTGTCCATTTGTCAGCCTCAGAACACAGCTCAGCTGCTGCCCTCGAACTGGTAGCCCCCGACATGGACGCTGTCGACCTGGTCATTGCCCAACGGCTTGACTCAGGCGTTCCTTTGGTTGGCGAAGTGGCGCAATACATCATCTCTGCGGGGGGCAAACGGTTGCGCCCGGTTTTGCTGCTGTTGACTTGCGGGGCTTTGGGCTACACCGGCCACCAGCGCCACAACTTGGCCGCTGTTGTTGAATTTATCCACACCGCCACTTTGCTGCACGACGATGTGGTGGACGAATCCACCTTGCGGCGTGGTCGCCCTACGGCCAACGAAAATTTTGGCAACCCCGCCAGCGTTCTGGTAGGCGACTTTTTGTATTCGCGCGCCTTCCAAATGATGGTGGATGCCCAAAGCATGCGGGTCATGCAAACCCTGGCCGACGCCACCAATGTGATCGCTGAAGGCGAGGTGCTGCAACTGATGAACATGCACGACGCCACGCTGAACGAAGATGGCTATCTGCTTGTGATCCGTTCCAAAACCGCCAAATTATTTGAGGCCAGTGCCCGATTGGGCGCCATTTTGGCGGGCAGTGATGCCGCGATCGAAACCGCTTGCGCCGACTATGGGCAAGCCCTGGGCACGGCCTTCCAAGTGATTGACGATGTACTCGATTACGACGGCAATGCCGCAGAAATGGGCAAAAACCTGGGCGATGACCTGCGAGAGGGGAAAACCACCCTGCCCTTAATTTTGGCCATGCAGCGCGGCAACGAGGCACAAAGGCAGACGGTTCGCGAAGCGATCGAGACAGGCAGCGTCGACAAAATCACAGAAATTGCCGCCATTGTCAGAGCCACTGGCGCCTTGGAAGCGACGCGCAATGCCGCCGCCGCCGAGGCTCAACGAGCCATCAATGCGGCCATGCTGCTGCCTGACAACCCACACCGCACCGCCATGGTCCATCTGGCCTCGCAATTGCTGAATCGACGCACGTGATCGCCATGCGAAGCCTCTCCTGCGCATTGGGGGTGCTGCTCAGCCTTGGCACCCTGAACGCTTTCGCCGCCGCGCCCAAATGGGACGCCATCACCTTGAACGATCAGGGCATGTTTTTCATCGATGCACACTCCATCAAGGATGAAGGTGGCCGCAAGATTTTGTGGAGTGCGGTGGATTACAAAAAGCCGCAAAGCACGGCCGATGGCGTCGCGTACTTATCGGTTCAAACCCAGCTTCAAATCAATTGCAAGGCCAAAATGGCTCGCGTGATGCACATGACCTACTTCAGCGGTCCCATGCTCACCGGCAAGCAAGTGGGCCGCCAAGGCATGCTCCACGAGTGGCTTGAGATTGATCCGAGCTCTGCCATACAAAAAATCGCTCGCCGCGTGTGTTGAGCTTGTCGCGTTGGTGATCCCCCGAGTGGCCCAAGCTGTGTGATATTGAATCCTGTTCCTTGGCCATTCCCAAGGGATCCCATCAACAGGAGACAACATGCGATCACTTCGTCAAAAATGGCATCACTGGTGCACTCTGGGCTTGGTAGGTCTGCTGGCCTTGGGCGCCCAGACCTCGGTGTTGGCGCAAGCCTATCCCAACAAACCCATCAAAATGATCGTGCCGTTCCCGGCCGGCGGCACCACAGACATCGTGGCCCGCATCGTGGCCCAACGCATGAGCGAATCCATGGGGCAACCCGTGACCATCGACAACCGGGGGGGCGCTGGTGGAGCCATTGGGGCTGACTTGATGGCCAAAGCTGCGCCTGACGGGTACACCATCATGATGCACAACCTGTCTTTTCCGCTGGCATCGGTCGCGCAAACTTTGGCCAACCGCTCGCCCTTTAATGTGGACACCGACTTTGCCGGAGTGTCGATTGCCGTCTATGTGCCATTTGTGTGGACTTCAAGTCCCAGCGTCCCAGCCAAAGACCTCAGGGAGTTGGCCGCATTGTTGCGCAGCAACCCTGCGTTGCAATACAACTATGGCTCGACAGGTCCTGGCTCCACCATGCACGTTTTGGGCGAAGCCTTCAAAAAGGAAAGCAAGGTCAACATCACCCACATCCCATTCAAGGGGGCTGCCCCACTGAAACAAGAACTGCTGGCAGGCCGCCTCCAAGTCGGTGGCGATCAGTTGTCCTCTTCTTTGGCCGAGATCAAGGCAGGAACACTCAAGGCTTTGGCCACCACGGCCTCCAAACGCATTCCAGGCCTGCCTGAAGTGCCCACGGTGAGAGAGCTGGGCTTTCCCAACCTCGAACTGGAAGGATGGAACGGCGTGTTTGCACCCGCCAAAACACCCAAGGACATCATCGACCGCCTGAACAAAGAAGTCATCGCAGCCGTTCGTCACCCCGATGTGGTCAAGCGACTGAACGATTTGGGCGCAGAGGGCGTTGGCTCAACACCCGCCGAGCAAGATGCGATGCTGCGGCGTCAAATGGACCAATTCCGCGCCATCATCCGCGAAATGCGCCTCGAGTGAATCTGCAGCCAGGCAACCTCGCCCAAAACTCAGGCGCGGTTGCCTTGCGTCAACCACCACACCAACAACTCTGAGCAGTCCTTGCCATCCCATCCGCTTTGTGCAGCGGATTCAAATTGCTGCAAAGCGAGTGCAGTCAGGGGCATGTTGCGTTGTACCGTTTGGCCTTGGTCCAACATCGCTTGCATGTCTTTGCGCATCGTTGCCACGTTCACGGTGATTTGATCGCTCTTTTTTTCCGTCAAGGTTTTGGCGATCATCGCGCCTCGGACCTTGAGCATGTTGGGTCCACCCGAAGAGTCCGACAAGATGTCGATCACTCGTTGAGGGTCCAAGCCCAAGGGTTCCACCAAAGACAGCGCCTCACCCAGTGTTTGCCAATACACCATCAAGGGCAGATTGACGGCCAACTTCATGGTCGCGCCTGATCCGTGTGGCCCGACATGCTCCACCCGGCGGCAAATGACGTCCAGCAAAGCACGCACGGCTTGCAAGTCCTGCTCGGCACCGCCCACAAATCCAAGCAGCTTGCCTTCTTTGGCTGGCCCCACACTGCCGCCCACCGGACACTCCAAAAAGCGAGCGCCCAGAGCTTGAATCCGCTTTGCCATTTCTTGGGGTTTGGCAGGTCGCACGGTGCTCATGTCAATGAAGGTTTTGTCCAGCACACGGCCAGACAAGAGGCCTGTCTCAGAGACATACACCTCGTCCAAAGCCGCCTCGTTGGTCAACAGGGTGATCACCACATCCACCGACTCGGCCAAAGCCTTGGGCGAGTCGGCCCACTTGGCGCCAGCGTCCAACAAAGGCTGCGCCCGTTCTGCCGTGCGGTTCCAGACCGTCAAGTCATGGCCCAAAGAGAGCAACCGCAAGCCCACGGCCGCACCCATTTTTCCAATCCCTGCAATGCCTACTTTCATATTTGTCTCCATCGGTGGGTAAAAAAATCAATTTTGATGTCGTTTGCCACTGCTGTGTGAATGAAACGTCCTTGACCCTGGCCACGTGATTGCGCTAAAAATTTTGGCACCCGTGCCACTCAAGCTTCCTTGCCATTTACAAACACCCCGGTCTTGTTCATCATTTGAAACCTTTGGTTCTCAATGAAGAGGTCAGCATGGACTCAGCACCCACACGCCAAAAGACGGCTCCAACGACAGAAGATGCTCCGGTGGTGACTCTGGTGCAACAACTGCTGGAACAAGCCGTGTCGCTCAAGGCATCGGACCTGCATTTCGAGCCCTATGAGCACCGATACCGGGTGCGCATGCGTGTCGACGGAGAACTGCGCGAAATCGCCTCACCCCACATGGCCTTGAAAGACCGGCTGGCCTCGCGCATCAAAGTGATGTCGCGCTTGGACATCGCTGAAAAACGCGTGCCTCAAGACGGACGCATGAAGCTGAATTTGGCAGATGGTCGGGAGTTGGACTTGCGGGTCAGCACTTTGCCCACACTCTTTGGAGAAAAACTGGTCGTCAGGGTCCTGGACTCGGCCCAAGCCCAACTGGACCTGCAGCGCTTGGGCTACGAGCCCGAAGACCTTGCGCGTCTGCTGACAGCGATCCGGGCCCCACACGGCTTGGTGCTGGTGACCGGCCCCACAGGCTCAGGCAAAACACAATCTCTGTACGCTTGCCTGAATCTGCTCAACACCCCTGAAGTCAACATTGCCACCGTGGAAGACCCGTGCGAGATCCAACTCGCCGGCATCAACCAAGTCAACGTCCAAGACAAACCGGGCTTGACTTTTGCTGTGGCTTTGCGGGCTTTTTTGCGACAAGATCCCGACATTTTGATGGTGGGCGAAGTGCGTGATCTGGAGACTGCGAACATCGCCATCCAAGCGGCGCAAACAGGGCATTTGGTGCTGTCCACCTTACACACCAACGATGCGCCCGCCACCTTGGTGCGTTTGCGCAACATGGGCACCGCGCCCTACAACATCGCCGCCAGCGTCAGTCTGGTCACGGCGCAGCGCTTGGTGCGCTGCCTGTGTCGCCATTGCAAACAGGCCACGCTCTTGCCCATGGCCATTTTGCGCAAGGCCGGTTGGCCCGAAGCCTTGTGCACCACCGACAGCGTGCAGGTTTTCGAGGCGGTCGGTTGCACGCTCTGCCACAAAGGCTTTTCAGGGCGGACCGGTATTTTCCAGGTCATGCCGGTGAGTCCCGTCATGCAAGACTTGGTCTTGCTAGAGGCGAGTATCCAAGACATGGCACAACAAGCCCGGCGAGAGGGTGTGAGCAGCTTGCGCACCGCTGGCTTGCGCAAAGTACTGCAGGGCATCACCTCGCTGGACGAGGTCTTGGTGGCCACAGGGGACGACACATGAAAGCCCAAGGATCTCAAGGCACTGGTCCGACTTTTCGCTGGTCGGGTCGCGACCCTCAGGGTCGCCCCCAAAGCGGCACGCTCCAAGCCTTGCATGCCGACTTGGCCAAGGCCCATTTGCGCCGACTGGGGATACAAAAAATACACGTGCAGCGAGTGTGGTGGTCCCAAGCTGACGGCATCAAGAGCAAGGACCTGGCCACGATGACTCGGCAGTGGGCGGCCATGCTCAAGGCCGGGGTGCCTGTGGTGCAAGCCCTGGCCATGCTGTGCAAAAGCATGTCCCACAAAACCTTGGTGCGGGTCATGCAAACGGTTTTGAGTGACGTGACATCCGGCATCGCTCTGCACGACGCCTTGGCTCGGCACCCCCGGATTTTCAGCAACCTGTTTGTGCACATGGTGCAAGCGGGCGAATCAGCGGGCATCTTGGACGAGATCATGGAGCGCTTGTCACAGACCCTTGAGAAGAACGAAGCCCTGCGCTCCAAAATCCGCTCTGCGTTGATGTACCCCATCGCCGTTTTGCTGGTGGCCTTGGGCATTTTGGTGCTGATTTTGATGTGGGTGGTGCCCGTTTTTGAGGACGTGTTTCAGTCCTTGGGGGCGCCATTGCCGTGGTCCACCCAGGTGGTGATGGGCGTGAGTGATTCGCTGGTACAAACTTGGCCCGTGGTCCTGGCCATGCTGACCCTGCCCATCTGGGCGGCACAGCACAAGGGTCCCGTGGCCTCCCGCTTTCGCCTGTGGGCCGCACAATGGTTTTTAAGATGGCCAGTTCTGGGGCCGCTTTTGACCACTTCGATCGTGGCGCGATGGTCACAAACCCTGTCCGCCTTGTTGTCTGCGGGTGTGCCCTTGACAGAGGCGCTGGGGCCAACCGCCCAAGCATGCGATCATCCGGTTTTCGAACGTGCCACTGTTCAGTTGCAACGCAGGGTGGCGCAGGGGAGCAGTTTGAGCGAGGCCATGGGGCAAACAGAACTCTTTCCGGCGATGATCGTGCAGTTGTGCGCAACAGGCGAAGAAACCGGCGCTTTGGACACATTGTTGGGCAGAGCGGGGAGCCTGATGGTCACCGAGCTGGACGACCAGGTCAATGGCCTGACCAGCTTGCTGGAGCCCCTGATCATCGTGGTGCTGGGGGGATTGATTGGCGTTATTTTGGTGGCCATGTATTTGCCTATTTTCAATTTAGGACAAGTTTTTTGACATGATCGACGGCATCTTGGCACTCGGTTTGGCTGGCTTGCTGGGCCTGATGGTCGGCAGTTTTTTGAATGTGGTGATCCACCGCCTGCCGCTGATGCTGCAGGCCCAGTGGGACGCCGAAACCACGGCCACGCCTCCGAATGCTGCACCCTTTAATTTGGCGGTGCCACGCTCCCATTGCCCACAGTGCCATCACCCCTTGAGATGGCAAGACAACATCCCTTTGCTCAGCTTCATCGCCTTGCGGGGCCGATGTGCCCATTGCCATGCACCGATCGGCTGGCGTTACCCAGCCATAGAACTGATCACCGCGGGATTGTTCACCGGGTTGGTGGCGCTGCACGGTTGGGGGTTTGAGGCCATGGCCTGGGCCGGGTTTTCTGCGGCTTTGGTCACGCTGGCCGCCATCGATACCGACACGCGTTTGTTGCCCGATGCCATCACCCAACCCTTGGTCTGGGCTGGCTTGCTGGCTGCCAGTCTGGGAATTTCAGGAATTGGCTTGAACGAAGCGCTCTGGGGCGCTGCGGCCGGTTACCTGTTTTTATGGGCTGTCTATTGGCTGTTCAAGGGTCTGACAGGCAAAGAAGGCATGGGTCAAGGCGATTTCAAATTGCTGGCCGCTTTAGGGGCGTGGTTGGGCTGGCCTGCATTGCTGTCTTTGGTGCTGATCGCGTCTCTCACAGGGATCTTGGGCGGATTGGCTTTGAAATGGCGAGGACTTTTGTCAGAGAATGGCGAAATGGCTTTTGGGCCCTACATGGTCTTGGCAGGCCTTTGGGTCATGGCGTTTGGCCCCCTGCCCTGGTTTTTGATCTGATCACATGACTCAAAGCATGACCCCACGCACTTGGCGAATTGGCCTGACTGGCGGTATTGGTTGCGGCAAAAGCACTGTGGCCGACATGTTCGCCACCCGAGGCGCGGCCGTCATCGATGCCGATGCGATTTCCCGCAGCCTGACCGCGCCTGGTGGACGGGCCATGGCCTCCATTGCACAAACTTTTGGGCACCAAATGGTCGATGTCCATGGCGCAATGGACCGTCAAGCCATGCGCGCAAACGTGTTCCAAAATCCCGAAGCCAAAAAACAACTCGAAGCCATCATCCACCCCTTGGTGAGCCAGATCACGGCCGAACAAGCGCAAGCGGCACTGCAAACGGGTCGGCGCGTGCTGGTGTTTGACGTGCCCTTGTTGGTCGAGTCGGGGGAGCGCTGGCGCAAACAGATGGACCGAATCATTGTCGTGGACTGCGATGCCGAAACCCAGCGCGAGCGGGTCATGGCACGCAGTGGTCTGGCTGTCGAAGAAATTGACCGGATCATGGCCCTGCAAGCCTCCCGTTCTCAGCGGCTGGCCTGTGCCGACACGGTGATCTTTAACCAAGGCTTGAGTCTGACCGAATTGGAAGCCCAAGTGGCCCAATTGGCCGCTGACTTCGGGCTATGATGGCGGCACTGGAAGACCCCGCGTGATACTGTACGAATACCCTTTTAACGAACGCATCCGCACTTACCTGCGCTTGCAACAATTGTTCAACCGCTTGGGCCAATTGATGGGCCGCACAGACGCGTTGGACCACCACTTTGCATTGACCACTTTGTTCGAGATCATCGAAGTGGCCTCACGCTCCGAACTCAAATCTGACGTCTTGAAAGACCTCGAGCGCCAACGCCAGCTCTACAACGGCTACCGAGGCAACCCTGCTATCTCCGAGCAAGCCTTGGATGGCCTGATCGCACAGCTGGACGAGCACTTTGAAGCGCTCAACCATGTCAGCGGCAAGATTGGCCAGAGCCTGAATGACAACGATTTTTTGATGGCTTTGCGCAGCCGCGCCGTGATTCCTGGCGGCACCTGCGAATTTGACCTGCCCGCCTACCACGCCTGGCAGCACCACAGCGCTGCCAGTCGAGCGCAAGATCTGTCGCAATGGGTCGAACCTTTTGGACCCCTGGCCCAAGCCGTGAAGTTACTGCTGCAAATGCTGCGCGAATCGGGCAGCAGCCAAAAGGTCATGGCGACCGCCGGGCAGTTGCAACAAAACCTGCCCCAAGGTCGAACGTTTCAGCTGCTGCGCCTGAAAATCGACGACAGCTTGGGCATCACCCCCGAGATCAGTTGCAACCGCTTGTTGGTGGTGATCCGCATGCTGCGTCAGCACAGCGACGGCAAATGGGTGGCCACCTCCGAGGATGTGCCCTTTGAGATGACTTTGTGCGCATGAGCGATCTGACCGCAAGCCCTCCATTTAAACCCCGTCCAGTGCGCTGCCCTGCCTGCACAGGCAACAGCCTTTACAGCCCTGCCAACCCCTACCGCCCATTTTGCAGCGCCCGCTGCAAGGGTGTGGACTTGGGGGCCTGGGCCAGCGAAGAATTCAAACTCCCCGACGACACCCCACCCGACGAGACATTTGGCGATCCGCGCCTGCAGTGACGTGAAGCTCAAGCGTGCGTGTGGCCTGTCCATTGCCGCTCCTCAGCCAACCAAGACAACACGGGGATGGTGCCCGGCAGCACAGGCACCACGGCCACAGGCAGCGTCTGCCAAGCGTGTGATTGCGCTTCGCGCATTTGCAACTCGCCCTGCCAGTCCCACACCTTGCAAAAGTGCAGACGCACCAGCGCGTGCGGGTAATCAACCATCTGGGTTTTCCACAGCTGCGCGGCACCGATGGTGATGCCCAGCTCTTCTTGTAACTCGCGGCGCAGCGCTTGCTCGACCGACTCGCCAGCCTCCAGCTTGCCACCCGGGAACTCCCAGTAGCCTGCGTACACCTTTCCCTCGGGGCGCGAAGTCAGCAAAAAATGGCCATCGGCTTGCATCAACACACCCACCGCCACATCCACCACGGCGCGCTCGGCCTGGCCTGCACTCAGGTCTTGCCGCTCGCGCTCGCCATCGGCGACCAGCAAGCCTTGGCTCATGCGCGATCCGATTGGCGGCCCATCATGTCGCGGGCAAATTGGTAGGCCACACGGCCACTGCGCGAGCCACGCTCCAAAGCCCAGAGCAGCGCATCGGGGCGAGCAGCCTCAATCTGTGCGGGCGTGGCACCCAAAGCGCTGAGCCACTGTCCTGCGATGGTCAGGTACTCGTCTTGCGAGAAAGGGTAGAAACTGATCCACAAGCCAAAGCGCTCGGACAAGGAAATCTTCTCTTCAACGCCCTCACCGGGATGGACTTCGCCGTCCTCGGTGTGTTTGTAGGTGAGGTTCTCGCTCATGTATTCGGGCAGCAGGTGGCGGCGGTTGCTGGTGGCGTACACCAGCACATTGGGGGTCGAGGCCGCCACGGTGCCGTCCAGAATCGACTTGAGGGCCTTGTAGCCCGGCTCGCCGTCTTCAAAACTCAGGTCGTCGCAATAGACCACGAACTTTTCAGGGCGACCGGCCACCACTTCGATGATGTCGGGCAAGTCGGTCAGGTCCTCCTTGTCCACTTCAATCAAACGCAGACCTTGCGGCGCGTAGGTGTTCAGGCACGCCTTGATGAGCGAAGACTTGCCGGTGCCACGAGCGCCGGTCAGCAGCACGTTGTTGGCAGGGTGACCGTGCACAAACTGCTCGGTGTTGCGCTGCAGCTTTTCTTTTTGGTCGTCGATTTCCTTGAGGTCAGCCAGTGTCATGGCCGCCACGTGGCGCACCGGCTCGAGCACGCCGTGGCCGGATGAGCGCTTGCGGTAACGCCAGGCAATGGCCTGCGTCCAGTCAGGGGCCGACAGGGGTTGGGGCAAGACCGATTCGATGCGGTCCACCAGCTGGCTGACTTTGGCCAGCAGTTGGTCCAAAGCTGAAGAAGCTGGCGTGTTCATGAACGGTAGTCCGCGTTGATGGTGACGTAATCGTGGCTCAGGTCACAGGTCCACACGGTGTCGCTGGCGGTGCCCCGGCCCAGCCCCACGCGCACGGTGATCTCGCTGCCCTTCATGACGCGCTGGCCGTCTTCTTCGCGGTAATCGGCGCGGCGGCCGCCTTGCGAGACCACATGCACATCATCCAAGTGCAGCTCGATCAGGCCTTGGTCCAGGTCTTCAATCCCGGCGTAACCCACGGCCGCCAGAATGCGGCCCAGGTTCGGGTCGCTGGCAAAGAAAGCGGTTTTGACCAAGGGCGAATGCGCAATGGCATAGGCGACTTGGCGGCACTCTTCGCCCGTGCGTCCACCATCAACCTGCACCGTGATGAACTTGGTCGCACCCTCTCCATCGCGCACGATGGCGTGCGCCAGCTGGCGGGCCACGTGCATCAGGCCCTGCAACAAGGCTTGGCCGTCGGCGCTGTCTAGCGACGTGATGGGGGCATGCGCCGCCTTGTGCGAGGCGATCAGCATGAAGGAGTCGTTGGTCGAGGTGTCGCCATCGATGGTGATGCGGTTGAACGAACCATCGGCCAAGCGCTTGGCCAGCTCGGGCAACAAGGCCGGAACGATGCAAGCATCGGTGGCCACAAAGCCCAGCATGGTGGCCATGTTGGGGCGAATCATGCCCGCACCTTTGCTGATGCCCGTGATGCTGATGGTTTGCCCACCGACCTTGACTTGCACACTGGCCGCTTTGGGCACGGTGTCGGTGGTCATGATGCCTTCTGCGGCTTGTGCCCAATGGGCGGCTTGTGCATCGGCCAGCGCAGCAGGCAGGCCCGCCACAATGCGGCCCACGGGCAGCGGCTCCATGATCACGCCTGTAGAGAAAGGCAGCACGTGCGCTGGCGTGCATTGCAGCAAGCCGGCCAAGGCCTCGCAAGTCTGGCGCGCATGGGCCAGGCCTGGTGCACCCGTGCCCGCGTTCGCATTGCCGGTGTTGATGACCAGAGCGCGCACCGCGCTGCCTGCGGCCAGGTGCTCACGGCACACCTGCACAGGGGCGGCGCAAAAACGGTTGCGGGTGAAAACGCCCGCCACGCTGGTGCCTTCGTCCAGCAAAAATACGGTGAGGTCTTTGCGGTTGGCCTTGCGCACGCCTGCTTCGGCAATGCCGATGCTCACGCCCGCGATGGGCAAGAGTTGAGAGGGGTCCAGTGGGGGAAGATTCACGGGCATCAATATCTTTCAGGAAAACACAGGGCATTTCAGTCTGCTCACGGACAAAACGGGCCGAAGCCCGTTTTGTGGGTTCGCTGTCTTCAAGCGAGCTTACCGTGGCAGTGCTTGTACTTTTTACCGCTGCCGCAGGGGCAGGGATCGTTGCGACCTACTGGGCCAAAAGTTTGCTGCGCGCCCACCTGATCGGCCGCCACAGTTTGTGGCTGTCCCGTTTCATCAGGGGCGCTGTAGGTCACGTTGCTGATTTTCTCGGCCCGCTCCTCGATCGCTTGTGCTGCCTGCTGAATCTGGTCACCCGATTCGATGCGCACGGTCATCAAGGTACGGGTCACTTCGTTCTTGACCCCATCCAGCAACTGACCAAACAGCTCGAAGGCTTCGCGCTTGTATTCTTGCTTGGGTTGCTTTTGCGCATAACCGCGAAGGTGAATGCCTTGGCGCAAGTAATCCAGCGAACTCAGGTGCTCTCGCCAGTGGGTGTCGATGCTTTGCAACAAAATCATGCGCTCAAACGAGACGAAACTGTCACCTCCTGCCTGATCCAATTTGGCTTGGAAATGCGCATGGGCTGCCGTCACCACCATCTCCAAGAGGTCTTCCTCTGCAATGGCGCTGGAGTCTTGCACTTTGGCCTGGAGTTCTAGCTGGATACCCCATTCATCGGCCAGCACTTTTTCAAGTCCTGGCAAGTCCCACTGTTCTTCCACCGACTCCACAGGCACATACTGGCGCACCAAATCGGTAAAGCAACCCTCGCGCAAGGCAGAAATCTGGCCGTGCATGTCTTGGGCATCCAAAATGTCGTTGCGCTGCTGGTAAATGACCTTGCGCTGGTCATTCGAAACGTCGTCGTATTCCAGCAGCTGTTTGCGGATGTCGAAGTTACGGGCTTCCACTTTGCGCTGAGCACTTTCGATGCTGCGTGTCACGATGCCCGCTTCAATGGCTTCGCCCTCAGGCATTTTCAGGCGGTCCATGATGGAGCGCACCCGGTCACCCGCGAAGATCCGCATCAAAGGATCGTCCAAGCTCAAATAAAAACGCGATGAACCCGGATCACCCTGACGGCCAGAGCGACCCCGAAGTTGGTTGTCGATGCGGCGAGACTCATGGCGCTCGGTGGCGATGATGCGCAATCCGCCCAAAGCCTTGACTTGCTCGTGCACCCCTTTCCATTGCTCACGCAGTTCGTGGATGCGCGTTTGACGGGCGACTTCAGGCAAGCCCTCATCGTTTTCGATGGCCTGCACATCTTTTTCGATGTTGCCGCCCAACACAATGTCGGTGCCTCGACCCGCCATGTTGGTGGCAATCGTGATCATGCCGGGACGACCGGCCTGGGCCACGATCTCCGCCTCGCGGGCGTGCTGCTTGGCGTTGAGGACCTGATGCGGCAACTTTTGCTGGGTCAACAGTTGGGCAATCAGCTCGGAGTTTTCAATCGAAGTGGTCCCCACCAACACAGGCTGGCCCCGTTCATGGCATTCGCGAATGTCGGCAATGGCCGCGTTGTAGCGCTCCTGAGAGGTCTTGTAGACACGGTCCAGTTGGTCTTCACGCTGGCTCTTGCGGTGCGGCGGAATCACCACCGTCTCCAAGCCGTAAATTTCCTGGAACTCATACGCCTCTGTGTCGGCCGTGCCCGTCATGCCGCCAATCTTGTTGTAAAGGCGGAAATAGTTCTGGAACGTGATGGACGCCATCGTCTGGTTTTCGGCCTGGATCTGCACACCTTCTTTGGCTTCAACGGCCTGATGCAGGCCATCGCTCCAGCGGCGACCGGTCATCAACCGACCCGTGAACTCGTCCACGATCACAATCTCACCCTCCTGAACCACATAGTGCTGGTCTCGGTGGTACAAATGACGCGCACGCAAAGCGGCATTCAAATGGTGCATCAGGGTGATGTTGGCCGGGTCGTACAGGCTGGCGCCTTCGGGGATCAAGCCCATTTGAGAAAGCACAGCCTCGGCTTTTTCGTGGCCATCTTCGGTCAAGAACACCTGATGAGACTTCTCATCGACCGTGAAGTCACCGGGCGTGATGATGCCTTCGCCTGTCCGAGGGTCGGCTTCGCCCTCTTGCCTGGTGAGCAAGGGCACCACCTGGTTCATGGCCATGTAAGTGACCGTGTGGTCCTCGGCTTGTCCACTGATGATCAAGGGCGTGCGGGCCTCATCGATCAAAATGGAGTCCACTTCGTCGATGATGGCAAAGTTCAAGGGGCGCTGAACCCGGTCATGGGCTTCATAGACCATGTTGTCGCGCAGGTAATCGAACCCGTACTCGTTGTTGGTGCCGTAGGTGATGTCGGCGTTGTAGGCCGCTTGCTTTTCTTCGCGAGGCATCTGAGGCAAGTTGATGCCCACCGTCAGCCCCAAAAAGTGGTACAGCTTGCCCATCCACTGGGCATCTCGGCTGGCCAAGTAATCGTTCACGGTGACCACGTGCACACCTTTGCAAGCGATCGCATTCAGGTAGGCAGGCAGGGTAGAGGTCAGGGTTTTGCCCTCGCCCGTCCGCATCTCGGCGATCTTGCCATTGTGCAAAGCGATACCACCGGCCAACTGCACATCAAAGTGGCGCATCTTCATCACACGCTTGGAGCCCTCACGCACCACGGCAAACGCCTCTGGCAACAAAGCGTCCAAACTTTCGCCGGCCGCAGCACGGTCTCGAAAGCTTTGGGTTTTGGCCCGCAACTCTTCGTCGCTCAGGCTTTCCAGGCCAGCCTCAAGGGCGTTGATGCGCTCGACGGTTTTGCGGTACTGCTTGAGCAACCGGTCATTGCGGCTGCCGAAAATTTTGGTGAGAAATGGGATGGCCATATCAATTTGATCCACCATCAGCACAAGTGCCGAAAGAAAGACCGTCTGTCCTGTCTGCTAAAGAGTTACTTGAAAAACGGGTGGCACTGACGCGCGGCCATTTCACCCTGCCAAGCCCGCCCAAATGGCTGCCCGGACAACCCGAACATTTTAGCGCTTGGATGCGCATCACCTGGCCTCTTGTCCCTACCGCCTTTGCCCTGCTGGATAATGGTGCAAACCGGTTTTTTTATGCAAAGACGCCATCAAGCCATCCCCTTGCAGCAAGCGGCCCAAGAATCTCCCACTTTGGCCTCACTGATGGACCGCGTGCGCGACTCATCGCTTCGCCTTCAGGCGGTCAAGAGCCTGTTGCCAGCGCCTTTGCGATCCAGCATCCAAGCCGGCCCCTTGGAAGAAGGTTGCTGGTGTCTGTTGGTGGCGTCCAATGCGGCTGCAGCCAAGTTGAGGCAACTGCTGCCTGCTTTGCAGGCCCATTTGATGCAACAAAATTTGGGCGTCCTCTCGATCCGCATCAAAGTGCAAAACCGATGAAGCTGCAGCAAAGGGGCATGAAAAAAGCCCTGAGCTTGGAAGAACAGGGCTTGAAGATGGTGCCGCTTGTCGGATTCGAACTGACGACCTACCGCTTACAAGGCGGGTGCTCTACCAACTGAGCTAAAGCGGCACGGGCTGAATTCTAACGTGCTCTTGATCCATCTTGGGGTTGAAGTGCAATTTTTTACTTGATTCGCTTGAGTGCCGGACGGGATGAGCCCGATGTCGATGGCGGTGGTGGTACGTCCTCTGCGTTTGGTTGCACCGAATCTGCGGTATCAACAGCTGACAAAACAGTGGACTCCATCGGCTCATCGCTGACAGGGAAAGCCATACCTTGGCCATTTTCTCGGGCGTAGATGGCCATGACCCGTTGAATGGGAACCATGATCTCGCGCGGTTTGCCACCAAAGCGCGCTTTGAACTCAATGAAGTCGTTGCCCAACTTGAGTGAACTGGTGGCATCCATGCTGACATTCAACACAATTTCCCCACCTTGGACGTATTCGCGCGGCACCTGCACAGAAGCATCGACTTTGACGGCCACGTAAGGCGTGAAACCATTTTCAGTGCACCAATCGTACAAAGCACGAATGAGGTACGGCCTCGTCGATGGCAGTTCCGTAGTGCTGATCATGCTGGTTCCCTCGCCTGCATTGTTGACCTGTCCAAGTTCACATCACTTGCGCATGACTTTTTCCGAAGGCGTCAGTGCTTCGATATAGGCTGGACGAGAAAAAATGCGCTCGGCGTACTTCAACAAAGGCGCAGCATTTTTGCTCAACTCGATGCCGTAGTAATCCAAACGCCACAACAAGGGGGCAATGGCCACGTCGAGCATCGAGAAGTTGTCGCCCAACATGTACTTGTTTTTCAGGAAAACAGGTGCCAATTGCGTCAAGCGATCTCGGATGTGTGAACGCGCCTTTTCGAGTGCCTTGTCATTGCCCTTGAGTGAGCGGTTTTCCAAGGTCAACACGTGTGCGAACAGCTCTTTTTCAAAATTGAGCAAAAAAAGTCGTACCCGTGCGCGGTCAACCGGGTCACCAGGCATCAACTGTGGGTGGGGAAAGCGCTCATCGATGTATTCGTTGATGATGTTGGACTCGTACAGAATCAGATCGCGCTCAACCAAGATGGGCACTTGTCCGTAAGGATTCATCACATTGATGTCTTCGGGCTTGTTGTACAAGTCCACATCACGGATTTCGAAATCCATGCCTTTTTCAAAGAGCACAAAGCGGCAGCGGTGAGAAAAAGGGCAAGTGGTTCCGGAATAAAGCACCATCATGGTGGAGGCTCCTCAAAAAATCAAAAAGAGTGGGAGGCCCAAAAGCCTGCCACTCCAAAGAACCCGGCTGGATCGCCGGGTGAAAGATCAATTACTTGATGTCTTTCCAGTATGCCGCATTCAAGCGCCATGCAATAAAAGTGAACAAGGACAAAAAGATCAGAACCCAGACACCGATGCGCACACGGGTGTTCTGCGCTGGCTCGGCCATCCACTGCATGTAGCCGACCAAGTCACCAATGGCTTGATCGTATTCCAGGGGCGTCATCGTGCCAGGCTTGGTTTGTTGCCAGCCCTTGAAAATTTGGACTTTTTGGCCATGATCTTCTTTTTCTTCAAAGATGGGCTCGCGCTCACCTTGAAGTTCCCACAGGGGGTTGGGCATGCCCACATTGGGGTAAGCCAAGTTGTTCCAACCTGTAGGTTTGGATTCATCACGGTGGTAGGTGCGCAGATACGTGTAGAGGTAATCAGCGCCAGAACCGCCTGGACCGGAACGCGAGCGCGCCATCAAAGTCAGATCTGGTGGATTTTTACCAAACCAATCTTTGGCTTGAGCAGGATCCATGGTCACCTTCATGGTGTCACCGACGCGGTCGGTGGCAAACATCAGGTTGTCTTTGATTTGCTGATCGGTCAAGCCAATGTCTTTCAAGCGGTTGTAGCGCATGAAAGCAGCCGAGTGACAATTGAGACAGTAATTGGCGAACAGCTTGGCACCATTTTGCAGTGCTGCCAAATCGTTGGTTTTCTTGGGCGCTTTGTCCCAGGCAATACCGCCGCCGGCAGCGTGCGCACCAGCCACCATACCCAGGGCCATCACAAAGCCGAGTGCGAGTTTCTTGAGGTTTTTCATGTTCTTGAATCTCCGGGATCTCAGTGAGGCGTGAAGGTCACGCGGTCAGGCACTTGTTTGAACGTGCCCAGCTTGCTCCACCAAGGCATCAACAGGAAGAAGCCGAAATAGAACAGGGTCCCCACTTGGGATACGCGCTCACCGATGGGCGAAGGTGGCTTGACACCCAAATAGCCCAAGATCAGGAAGTTGATGACAAACACGGCATACACATATTTGTGCCAGTCAGGGCGATAGCGAATTGACTTGACAGGGCTGTAATCCAGCCAAGGCAAGAAAAACAAAATGATCACCGCGGCGCCCATAACCACCACGCCCCAGAACTTGGCGTCAATGGACAAAAGCAGCACACAAATCACAAGGGTTGCCCCTAGCAAGCCGCCTTTGAGCAAAGTGGGCAGCTTGCCCTTGGCCACAGCCAAGAACGCAGCCACCACCACGCACAAGACCAGCACGTACATCATTTCAGTGGTGATGGCACGCAACATGGAATAAAACGGGGTGAAGTACCAAACCGGTGCAATGTGCAAAGGTGTGGTCAGCGGATCAGCTGGAATGAAATTGTTGTATTCGAGGAAGTAACCACCGAATTCGGGGGCAAAGAACACCACCGCGCTGAAGGCCATCAGGAACACGCTCACCGAAAGGATGTCGTGCACCGTGTAGTAAGGGTGGAAAGGAATACCGTCCAGTGGGTTGCCCTTGGCATCTTTGGGCGCATTCGCCGCCTTGATCTCCACACCATCAGGGTTGTTGGAACCCACTTCGTGCAAAGCAATGATGTGTGCCACGACCAAACCCAGCAGAACCAATGGGACAGCAATCACGTGGAAGCTGAAGAAACGGTTCAAGGTGGCGTCGCCCACCACAAAGTCGCCGCGAATCAGCAATGCCAGGTCAGGACCGATCACAGGCACCGCCGAGAACAGGTTCACGATCACCTGAGCGCCCCAATAGGACATTTGACCCCAAGGCAGCAAATAGCCCATGAAGGCCTCGGCCATGAGCACCAAGAAAATGGCACATCCGAAAATCCAGACCAATTCGCGTGGTTTGCGGTACGAGCCATACATCAAGCCACGGAACATGTGCAGGTAGACCACCACAAAGAAGGCCGAAGCACCGGTGGAGTGCATGTATCGGATCAGCCAACCCCAAGGCACATCGCGCATGATGTATTCGACTGAAGCGAAGGCCAAAGCAGCGTCCGGCTTGTAGTGCATGACCAAGAAAATACCGGTCACGATTTGAATCACCAACACCAACAACGACAAAGCACCGAACACATACCAAATGTTCAGGTTTTTAGAGGCGTAATACTCGGACAGGTGGTCTTTGTACAGCTTGGAAGCCGGAAAGCGGTTGTCTACCCAGTTGAGCAGCTTTTCGCCAGCAGGGGCGTTCGGAGAGATTTCTTTGAATTCAGCCATGTCGTTCTCCATCAGGCCTTCTTGTCTTCACCAATGAGCAGCTTGGTGTCTGACAGGTACATGTGTGGCGGCACTTCGAGGTTATCGGGTGCGGGCTTGTTTTTGAACACGCGTCCTGCCAAGTCAAAGGTCGAGCCATGGCAAGCGCACAGGAATCCGCCATTCCAGTCATCGGGCAACGATGGCTGTGCACCGGTCGCGAACTTGTCGGCTGGGGAGCAACCCAAGTGGGTGCAAATGCCCACTGCCACCATGATCTCGGGCTTGATCGAACGGTGCTGGTTTTTCGCGTATTCGGGGGTGGGGTAAGCGGTCCGCGCAGAGCTTGGGTCGGCCAACTGCGTTTCGGTTTTTTTCAGGGATTCGAGCTGCTCGGTCGAGCGCTTCATGATCCACACAGGTTTACCACGCCATTCAACCGTGAGTTTTTCACCCGGGTTCAAGGCGGAGATATCCACCTCGACAGCCGCGCCGGCCGCTTTGGCACGTTCGGAGGGTTGGAAACTGCTGACGAAGGGGGTGGCCACAAAGCCAGCGCCTACGGCACCAGCGCAAGTGGAGGCAATCAGCCAAGTCCGCTTGCTGTTGTCGACTGGGGTGTCACTCATGGGAATCCTCTAGCGAGTCGTTATCAGGGTCAACCCGAGATTGTAGCGGAGTGAAACAGACAAGCCACTTACAAATGGATAGGCCTGATCATCAATGGGACACAATCACGAACTCAACTGAATACGGGGTTTTTTTATGTCATTTTTTCAAGAATTCAAGACATTTGCGCTCAAAGGCAATGTGGTCGATTTGGCCGTAGGCGTCATCATCGGCGCTGCGTTCGCCAAGATCGTGGACTCCTTGGTGGCCGACGTCATCATGCCCTTGGTCAGCCTGGTCTTTGGCGGCCTCGACTTTGGCAATTACTACATGGCACTGTCGGGGCAAGCCGCCAACTTGCCTTTGGCTGAGGCGAAAAAACTCGGCGCGGTCTTTGCCTATGGCAACTTTGTCACTGTGGCCTTGAACTTCTTCATCTTGGCCTTCATTATTTTTGTGATGGTTCGCCAAATCAATCGCCTCAAGGCACGTCAGCCTGTCGATACCGCACCCGACAAAGCCCCAGAGACCCCCGAAGATGTGGCCTTGCTGCGTGAAATCCGCGACAGCTTGAACCGAAAATCCTGACCATCGAGCCCACTCAGTTGTGTGCTGAAAAATCGCCAACTGCTCACTGCACGCCTGTGGCCCTTTGCCGAGCCATGCGAATGGCTTGGATCAGGCTGCTCGCATCGGCCTTTCCTTGGCCCGCCAAATCCATGGCGGTGCCATGGTCCGGACTGGTGCGGATCAAAGGCAAGCCCAAGGTGACATTCACACCCTGCTCCACACCCAGGTACTTCACCGGGATCAGGCCTTGGTCGTGGTGCATGGCGATCACCACATCAAACTCGCGTTGACCATCCGCCCTTTGGCGTGCCCGCATGAAAACCGTATCGGGCGCCAATGGGCCCTGCGCATCGATACCCTCCGCGCGGGCCGCTGAAACGCAGGGTTGCAAGATCTCGATTTCTTCTCGGCCAAACAGGCCCCCCTCACCCGCATGCGGGTTCACGCCTGCAATGGCGATGCGAGGCTTTCGACCCAGCAAAGGCATGAGCGCAAGGTGGGTGATCCGCAAGGTTTCCAACACCCGGTCAACGGTGATGGCATCCAATGCTTCACGCAAAGACAAGTGGATGCTGACCAACACAACACGCAATTCGTCATTGGCCAGCATCATGCGAACCGGCATTTGCGCCACCGTCACCCCGGCATGCCGAGCCGACTCGGCCTGCAGCAATTCGGTGTGCCCCGGGTACTGGTCATAGGGTGGTCCCGCTGCATGCAAAGCCTCCTTGTGCAACGGCGCGGTGACCAAGGCCGACACCTCGCCTCGCAAAGCCGCACGCGTGGCCCACAATACCGCCTCTCCCGCCAAGCGACCCGCTCGGGCATCGATCTGTCCCCATGGTAAGTTGGGCGCCACAGGCACCACCTGCAACACTGGCAAACAACGAGGCGGTACACCCAAGGCTTGTGCCGGGGACTCGATTTCACAGACCGGAAAACAAGGTCCCAATTGCACCAAGGCCATGGCGCGCCGCATCAGACCCACATCACCGGCCACAAAGCATCCTCGTGTCAGTTCAGGCACGGTGCGCCACGCCTGGGCAATGATTTCAGGGCCGATGCCACAAGGGTCACCGGGTGTGATGGCGATGGGGAGGTTCAATTCAGGCCAATTCATACAGCTGTCTACCGATCAAGCCGGGTTGTCGATCTCGATGAATTGGTGCTCGATGGTCAGCAATTGGGCCACATGGGCCCCCAGCGCAGGCGCACCGTAGCGTTCTGACGCATGGTGGCCACAGGCCAAAAAGGCGACCCCCGTTTCACGCGCCAAATGGGCTTGCGGCTCGGAGATTTCACCGGTCAAAAAGGCATCCACACCCTGTGCAATCGCGGCTTCAAAATAGCCTTGGGCGCCCCCTGTGCACCAAGCGACACGGCGCACAGCTTGGCCAGTACCCCCAACGCACGTGACTGGTCGCCCCAAAACACTGGCCACGTGGTCGGCCAAGTGTTGCGCACCAGGCCAAGGCGCCGCTGGTTCACCCACAAAGCCGAGGTCTTGGTCGCCGAAACGGCCATGGGTTTGAAAGCCCAGCAAACGGCCCAGCTGGGCGTTGTTGCCCAGTTCGGCATGCGCATCCAACGGCAGGTGGTAGGCAAAAAGATGGATGCCATGGGTCAGCAACAAGCGCAGCCTCTCACGCATCCAACCCGTGACGCGCCCGTCTTGGCCACGCCAGAACAGGCCATGGTGCACCAAGATCGCATCGGCATTGGCTGCGATGGCTGCCTCGATCAAAGCCCGGCTGGCGGTCACGCCGCTCACCAAGCGTTTGACCTCACGGTCCCCCTCGACCTGTAAGCCGTTGGGGCCGTAGTCGCGAAATTTTTCGGGTTGAAGCAAAGCATCCAAAGCTTGGCCCAGAGTTTTGGCATCGGTCATGGCTTGAGATTGTGGCTCAGGTCGCAAACACCAAGGCAGGAATCGGTGATTCAGCAGCACAGCACGGCCAAACGATCGAATCAAGGACAATCTGCAACCATGAAACGCATTTGGTCTTTATTTTCGCAATGGGTCACCGTTTTGTTGGCCCTTTGGTTTGTCGTGGCCACTTTGCAGCCCGAATGGCTGCGAGGCACCCAGGCCTCCATGGCTGGCATGACCTTGTTGCAAGCCCCGCCTGCGGCCGGTGGCAGCAGGCCGATCGGCAGTTTGAGTGCCCCCGCTCAAAAAGCCTCTCCAGCCGTGGTGAGCATCAACACCATCAAGGGCAAAAACAACAACCCGCATGGCCAAGACCCTTGGTTCCGGTTTTTCTATGGCGATCAAGACGAACAAAACCCCGCCGGTTTGGGCAGTGGCGTCATCGTCAGCCCCGAGGGTCACATCCTGACCAACAACCACGTCATTGAAGACGCAGACGACATCGAGGTGGTGCTCAGTGACGGTCGCAAAACCATGGCCAAAGTGATTGGCACCGACCCCGACACCGACTTGGCGCTGCTTCAAATTCCGCTGACCAACTTGCCCGTCATCGTCCTTGGACAAACACAGGACATGCAAGTGGGCGATGTGGTGTTGGCCATTGGCAACCCCTTTGGTGTGGGCCAAACCGTGACCTCCGGCATCGTCAGTGCTTTGGGCCGCAGCCAATTGGGCATCAACACCTTTGAAAACTTCATCCAAACCGACGCGGCCATCAACCCCGGCAACTCAGGTGGTGCCTTGGTCGATGTGAATGGTCACCTGATGGGCATCAACACCGCGATTTATTCCCGCTCGGGTGGCAGCATGGGCATTGGCTTTGCCATCCCGATTTCGACGGCCAAACAAGTGATGCAAGACCTGCTGAAAAACGGCAAGGTGATTCGCGGCTGGATCGGGGTCGAACCTCAAGACCTGTCCGCCGAACTGGCAGAAAGCTTCAAACTGCCTTTGGTGGGCCCCAACGCTTTGCGATCGGGCGTGGTGATCTCGGGTGTTTTGCAAAACGGCCCAGCGGCCAAAGCAGGCATTCGCCCGGGCGATGTCATCATGCGTGTCGGCACGCAGCCGGTGGGCAATGTGTCCGACCTGCTCAACCAGGTCGCCAACCTCACACCCGGTGTGCCCGCTGAACTGGTGATCTGGCGTCAACAAGCCCAGTTGTCTTTGCGCCTCACCCCGGCTGAAAGACCTTCGCCCAAACGCCAAGCCCGTTGAAGGCCGCGCTTGGCCTTCAAGCGGCGTCGTCGGCACCTGCGTCAGGCGCTTGGGTGTTTTTGATGAAAATCTGCGCTGCCCAAATGCCCAACTCGTAAAGCAAGCACATGGGAATGGCCAGGGCCAACTGTGAAACCACGTCCGGCGGTGTGACGACGGCCGCAATGACAAACGCCAAGACCACGAAGTAACCCCGGAATTCTTTGAGCTTCTCAACGCTCACCACGTTCATGCGGGCCAAGACGACCACAGCCACAGGCACTTCAAAAGCCAAGCCAAAGGCCAGAAACATGGACAAAACGAAACTCAAATAAGCCTCAATGTCAGGGGCAGCGGTGATGCTCTTGGGCGCAAAGCTCTGGATGAAGCTGAACACCTGGCCAAACACAAAGAAATAACAAAAAGCCACCCCAATAAAAAACAGCAAGGTGCTGGACACCACCAAAGGCATGACCAACTTCTTTTCATGGCTGTAAAGACCGGGTGCAATGAAAGCCCAGAGTTGGTACAAAACCACCGGCAAAGCAATGAGAAAAGCGCTCATCAACAAAATTTTGAGCGGCACCATAAAAGGTGAAATCACCGAGGTCGCAATCAAAGTCGCGCCTTTGGGCAAATGCACCACCAAAGGGGCGGCCAAAATGTCGTAGAGGTTACCGGGGCCCGGGTAAATCGCCAAGGCGGCAGCAGCAAGCGCCACGGCCGCCACAGCCCACATCAACCGGTCTCGCAACTCGATCAAATGCGCCACAAAAGGTTGCTCAGAACCTTTGAGTTCGTCGTCGGGCTGGGAAGGGGTTTCAGACATGGGGTGGGTCAGTCAAACGGGCGCACAACAAGCGCGCCAGTTTCAAAAGGAATTGAGAGGCTTGGGCCGGTAACGGGCCACACGGGCGGCACCCGACAGGGCTTTGGTGCGCACCCCAGAACGGGCTTTGTACCACTGGGGCATTGCACCCCGCTTGAGACGCCAGTTCTTCTCGGGACGTTTGTAGTAGGGGGGTGGCGGCTCGATGGCAGGCAAATCGCTGCTCAAGCCCGATGTGGTGTCTGCCCAGTCCTTTTCAAAATCAGAGGCCGTGGTTTGAACCGACTGCTCCACATCTCGGGCCGCCGTCTCCATGGTCTCTTTCATTTTTTTGAGTTCCTCCAGATCCATCGACCGGTTGACTTCGGCCTTGACATCCGAGACGTAACGCTGCGCCTTGCCCAAAAGTGCCCCCAGCGTGCGGGCGACTTTGGGGAGTTTCTCGGGGCCAATGACGATCAACGCCACCACCCCAATGAGGGCCATTTTCGAAAAACTTAAATCCAGCACAGTGAAACGTTCATTCGTTCAAAAGATCAAGACTTGGTCTTGGCTTCGACGTCGATGGTGGTTTTTTCAGCTTGGGCGGGTGTGGATGCCGTGACCTGACCTGCAACAGGCGCTGCTTCATCGGCTTTGGTGCCGCCCTCTTTCATGCCGTCCTTGAAACCTTTGACCGCGCCACCTAGGTCAGAACCCATGTTTTTGAGCTTTTTGGTGCCAAACACCATGATCACGATCAACAGCACGATCAACCAGTGCCAAATGGAAAAAGTACCCATGAAAATCTCCTGTTAATGCTCGGATTCTAAGGGGATCGACACCCTGCATCTGATCTGCCCTGATGAATGAAGGATTTGAGGGGCAAAGCCCTGAATTCAAGCCCGCATCAGCCCCGCAACCAAGGACGCGGACCGCCCATGACGTGCATGTGCAGGTGGTGCACCTCTTGGCCACCCTCAGCGCCGTTGTTCACCACGATGCGGAAACCGCCATCGGGGTAGGGCTTGCAACCCTCTTGCAAGGCCAACTTGGGGGCCAGGGTCATCATGTGGCCCATCAGGCCCGCATGTTCAGGGGCCAAGTGCGCCATCGAGGGGATGTGCAGCTTGGGGATGATCAAAAAGTGAACCGGGGCCCAGGGGTTGATGTCATGGAAAGAGAACACGTGCTCGTCTTCGTACACCTTGCGCGAAGGAATTTGGCCCGCGATGATTTTGCAAAAAATACAGTTGGCGTCGGTCATGGCTTGCTTGAAATGAAAAAAGGGGTTCAGTCGGTCACTGGCCGTTGCGCGTTCAAGCGCACCATGCCATGAACTATGCGGTACAAAAACCAGATGGAAATGGCCACCCAGGCCAGCCAGCCGGGAAAAAACATCAACAACCAGAGAGGCGAAGTCAGCAAATAAAGCAAAGCCGCCCAGATCACGGTGCGGATGCGGTAACTGAAATGCGTGGCCTCCCAGCCTGCGGTGTCGCCCTTTTTGACCCCATCGATGATCAACGCCACCACCAACAAAGCCGGGCCCATCTGCGCTCCGGGGATCACGGCGCTCACCGCCACGATCAGGTGCAAGATGTAGCTGACCCAGCTGATGGTGTGGGTGCTGTCGTCCTGCAGCGGGTCGTTTTCGGGCGGGTGGTTCATGGCTTACTCGCCCAAACGCTCGCGCTCTTGCACTTTGCGCAGGGCTTTTTCCTCCAGGCCGCTCAGGCCCTCTCGGCGGGCGAGCTCGTTGACCACGTCGGCGGGCGTCAGGCCATAGTGCGCCAGCGCGATCATGCTGTGGAACCACAGATCGGCCACTTCATAGACCAGCTTGGATGCATCGCCGCCGTGGTCCACGTCTTTGGCGGCCATCACGGTTTCGGTGGCTTCTTCGCCAATTTTCTTCAAAAAGGCGTCTGGCCCCTTGTGCAGCAAGCGGGCCACATAGCTTTTCTCGGGGTCGCCGCCGTTGGCCGCTTTGCGGCTTTCGATGATGGCGGCCAGACGCGCGAGCGTGTCTTCAGAGGACGGGGCCAAGGTGTCGGTAGAACTCATCGCGTTCACTTGTAAATGGTTTCAGGGTCCTTCAGGACCGGGTCCACAGCCTGCCACTCATCGGCTTGCAGGCTCTGAAAAAAGCAACTGTGGCGGCCCGTATGGCAGGCAATGCCGGGCTCGTGCCCCAGCTGGGTGATTTTGAGCAGCACCACATCGTTGTCGCAATCGATGCGAATGTCGTGCACCGTCTGCACATGGCCCGACTCCTCGCCCTTGAACCACAGCTTGTTGCGCGAACGGCTGAAATACACCGCCCGCTTGAGCTCAGCCGTCTTTTGCAAAGCCTCGCGGTTCATCCAGGCGAACATCAGCACGTCGCCAGTGTCTTTTTCTTGGGCAATGACCGGCACCAAGCCTTTGTCGTCCCATTTGATTTGATCGAGCCAGTTCATAGAGGAGTGATCTTAAGACATTGGGGTGTCAGGACAGCAGGCGCACCCGATAGCACCACGAAGCCAACTACGCCAGCGTCTTGTCAGGTTGCACAAAATATCCATTGGTTGCAAAATACAACCAATCGCAAGGAGAAGCCACATGGCTGTTGCACTGAAACTGTCTGATGAGTTGGTCGAAGACGCCAAACCCTACGCCGCCGCCGAGCACCGCTCTGTGCCTCGGCAAATCGAATACTGGGCACGCATCGGCAAAGCCGTGATCGACAACCCGGACATGCCTTTGCGCCTGATCCAAGACACCATGCTCTCGCGTGAAGAAGTCAAAGCCGGACTGGCTGCGCCTTATGAGTTTGGCTGATGCTGCAAGTCAGCGCCTCGCCATCTTTCAACCGGGTGGCCAAAAAACTTCACGCCCGCGACAAAAAAATACTGGATGAAGCCATCAAAGCCATTCTTCAGAATCCGCAGCTGGACGAAGAAAAGAAAGGCGACCTCGCGGGTGTGTTCGTCTACAAGTTCAAATTGAACGGCCAAGAAACTCTGCTGGCTTATGAACTGCAACCGCACAAATCAGCCCCCGTTGAAGCCATGCTGCTGGCAGTCGGGCCGCATGAAAATTTTTATGCGGGGTTGAAGCGGTGATGTGCTGTAGCTGAGCTTCGGCTACCACGCCGCGGGAATAATCAGCGAAACGGGCCAAAAGCTGACTTGTGCATGAACAGAGCGGCTTCTGGTAAGCATCCTGCTGCTCAATGATCACCAGGACTTCCGGCTGGTTGGCGGGCACTGGGGCGATCTGCATGACGTGTTGGTTCACACCGCCTATTGGCAGCCATGCTGCTTGACGACCCGTTCGGTGGATGCAGGGAACTTGGTCAACTTGGACGCAGGGCGACGAGGACGAACCACCAGCTCCCCCCCGCAGTTGGGGCACTTGCCCGCCAGCACTTTCTCTGCGCATGACGCACAGAAGGTGCATTCGAAAGAGCAAATGCGTGCTTGTGTGGAATCGGGGGGAAGGTCTTTATCGCAGCATTCGCAGCTCGGGCGCAATTGAAGCATGTTGTCATCCTCTGTTCAGTTTGTTGGCCATCTCCGCGCATACCTATCAAGTCGCTCGTGAAGGGTACCCGTGTGCAACTCGAACAGATTGTTGTCGAAATCGTAAAAGTACAAAGAGCGCCCTTCTCCCTCCACACGTGGACGTGGGGGCTTCACCTCCACGCCAGCGGCGATCAAGCGGCTTTCGTAAAGCGCAAGTTCATCCTTATCGACGGCAAACGCCACATGGCGGTACGAACGCTCGATTGGTTCACCCTGCATCAACGCCAACCAAACACCACCGAGCAGGAAAAACTTTTCACGAGCCAAGGAAAACTGACGATCTTTGCTGTCATAGACCTCCACAGCACCCAAGGCCTGACAAAACAGCGCCGCGGTGCGCTCAAGGTCACGCACGATGAAAGTGAGATGGCTCACGCCGCGGATGGTCATGTGACTCCTCAGGTTGGCGCTGCTGCAGACGAAGCCCCACGAAGGACAGCGAGGACCTGACGGCGAGTCGTTGGCATTGCTTGGTATTTCGGACGGCGCGTGCACCCACAGCACCGGGGTCACTGCAGCGACGATGCCCTAAGTCTGAGCTTGAAACTCAGCAACGTGATTCGCGATGTGCAAGGCATGCGAGAGGTCATAGCTTGCCTTGTCGAGTTCACCGTATGCAAAATGCGGCTTCAGAGGACCTGACCAAGAATGGAAAGCGGCTATGGCACCCAGCAGGCGTTCCATGCTGTGTTTCGGATCCGCCCCCGGGTCCACTGCAGGGGCCCCTGGAATTGGTTCTGACAGATTGTGTGTCATTTGCCCACGCCAAGCGAACGCTTTGAAGGCCAGCGTACCGGCTGTCATCTGAAAGAATTGAGACTTCGATTCTGGAAATCCGGTCATCGAGTATTCAATACTTTGGGCCAGGTGATTCAGCGTTTGCGCCCAAGAGAAAGCGGTGGCCGACTGCAAAATGCCATGGGTTGGCCGCTTTAAGAGCCACTCTTGTGCCGTTGTGAGCGATGAAAATCTCAGACCTTCCTGTACAGCGCAAGCAGATGCGCCGGCCACAGAAGACACTGCGCCTGCTCTAAGGAGAACTGCGAGGACTTGACGACGAGTCGTTGGCATGGCTTGGTATTTTGACTGTTCAATGACTGGCAAGAATCTGACGCATGTGATGTCTACCGCTTGAAGTTTGCTGACGACAAGATCAAGAAATCTGCCAACCTTGCATGGCAGACCTCTCAGCTGCTCGATCCGCTGCAGAGGGCTTGTGGGTTATCGCAGCATAGCATCAAGATCCGAAAAATACTACTAAAGGTATATATTTTATTTTTCGATCCGTGAGGGCGGCGTCATGCGCCACCCCATGAACAGCGCTCACAACCTGACCTGAATCCCCCGCTCCCGCATCCGCTCTTTCGCCTGCTGCACCGTGTACTCACCGTAGTGAAAGATGCTCGCCGCCAACACCGCATCCGCGCCGCCGATGCTCACGCCATCGGCCAGATGGTCGAGGTTGCCCACGCCGCCAGACGCAATCACAGGCACGCTCACCGCGTCGCTGACGGCGCGGGTCAGTTGCAGGTCAAAGCCGCTTTTGGTGCCGTCGCGGTCCATGCTGGTGAGCAGGATTTCGCCCGCGCCGTACTCGGCCATTTGGGTGGCCCAGGCCACCGCGTCCAGGCCCACGTTTTTGCGGCCGCCGTGGCTGTAAACGTCCCAGCCGGGGCCTAGGGCCAAACCGTTGGCACCGATGCGCTGCTCATCTTCCGCGCTGCGGCGCTTGGCGTCGATGGCGACCACGATGCACTGCGCGCCGTATTTGGCCGAGGCGTCTCGGATGACCTGCGGGTTGGCAATCGCGGCCGAGTTGAAGCTGGTTTTGTCGGCCCCGGCGTTGAGCAGGCGGCGCACGTCTTCCACCGTGCGCACACCACCGCCCACGGTGAGCGGGATGAACACCTGACTGGCCACCGCCTCGATGATGTGCAGGATCACATCGCGCCCGTCGCTGGTGGCGGTGATGTCCAAGAACGTGAGTTCGTCAGCGCCCTGCTCGTTGTAACGGGCGGCGATTTCCACCGGGTCGCCCGCGTCGCGCAGTTCGACAAAGTTGACGCCCTTGACCACACGGCCACCGGTCACGTCAAGACAGGGAATGATGCGTTTGGCGAGCATGGATACTTCTCTTTGGTTTTGTCAGCTGTTATGCACTTGTAAGCGCTGCCATCCCGCCCAACGCCCACCTGCAGGCAAGGTGATGGCTTGGTCAACCTGCGCGGCTTCGACACACAGCATGTGTTGCCAAGCGCCTTCGGGCATGTCGCTCAGAGTTGCACACTTGGCGGCACCCGGGTTCCAGACCACGGTCTGGGCCCACTCTCTGCTTTGCTGAATCGACAGGGTGTGCAGACCCGCTTGCAGTTCGTAGCCCTTGGGGGCGGCTGAGTAGACGCGGTCAAACTCGCCGTCAAAGCGCAACTCGCGTGCAGCCATGGCATGGCGGTCATTGACCGCATCCCATTCAGCCTGCCCCCCCATGCCGAACAATCGGGCCTGCGCCACATCGTTGACCGCTAAATAAGTGTGCAATGCCCCGGTGAAACCCAGCGGTTTGCTGTCGGTGTTGTGCACCGAGAGTTCAACCTGCAGTGCACCAGGCGACAGTTCAATCCGCAACAGGGCTTCAAAAGACTGGTCCCACCACTGGCGCGTGGCGGCGCTGTCGCTCAGCACCAGCACCAAATGGGCCTTGTCGCCCGCCAGGTGTGCCTTTTGAGCGGTCCACGAGGCATTGCGCGCAAAGCCGTGCTTGGGCAGATCGCCGCGCTGGTTGAACTGGGGAAAGCACACCGGTATGCCACCCCGAATGGCGGCGTGGGCATCTGTGGTGCTTTGAGGACTGAGGTAAAGACGCTCGTGACCTGCAGCAATCCAAGACAACACATGGGCACCATGGTGCGCCACCACCACACGATCACCACAGGGCAGCAGCAATTCGGTGGCGGGCCAACCTGCAAAAACAAGGTCGCGGCAGGTGGCCTCAGAGTTCATGTTCAGCCGTTCAACTCGTCAGCGCGTTGCTGCGCCAGCGCGAAGTCCAGGTCGCCCGAATACACGGCGCGGCCACAGATCACGCCTTCCACGCCTTCGTCTTCCACGGCGCACAGCTGCTCGATGTCGGCCATGTTGGACAGGCCACCCGAGGCGATCACGGGGATGGTCAGGGCCTGCGCCAGCTTGACGGTGGCGTCGATGTTGATGCCGCTCAGCATGCCGTCGCGGCCGATGTCGGTGTAGATGATGGACTCGACGCCCCAGTCTTCGAACTTCTTGGCCAGATCCACCACTTCGTGCCCGGTGAGCTTGCTCCAGCCGTCGGTGGCCACTTTGCCGTCCTTGGCGTCCAGGCCGACGATGATGTGGCCACCAAAGGCGGTGCAGGCGTCTTTCAAAAAGCCGGGGTTCTTGACGGCGGCGGTGCCGATGATGACGTAGCGCAGGCCGCTGTCGATGTATTTTTCAATCGTGTCCAGATCGCGGATGCCGCCCCCAAGCTGCACCGGGATGTCGTCACCCACGGCCTTGAGGATGGACTTGATGGCACTGAAGTTTTGCGGCTTGCCCGCGAACGCGCCATTCAGATCCACCAGATGCAGGCGGCGTGCGCCTTTTTCGAGCCAAGTGCGGGCCATGGCGGCGGGGTCTTCGCCAAAGGTCGTGGCTTGGTCCATATCGCCCTGTTTGAGGCGAACGCAGTGGCCGTCTTTGAGGTCAATGGCGGGGATCAGAATCATGGCGAGTTAAATGCAGGTGAAGGAAGCAAAACGGCAGTGAAAACTTCTCAAGGCTGCCAGTGAAGGAAATTGCGGAACAAGGCCAAACCTTGGGCCGCGCTTTTTTCGGGGTGAAACTGGGTAGCAAAAATATTGTCACGGGCAATGGCGCAAGCAAAGCGGCCGCCGTAATCGGTCTGGGCCGCGCTGTGCGCCGGATTGGCCACTTGGGTGTAGAAGCTGTGCACAAAATAATACCAGCTGCCGTCCTCAACGCCTTGCCACAGGGCATGGGCCGGCTGGTCTTGCCAAACCTGATTCCAACCCATTTGCGGCACTTTGTACCTGGTGCCGTCGGGCTGGATGCGCCCAGCCAAATCGAACTTGACCACGCGGCCGGGGATCAAGCCGAGACCCGGCGTGTCGCCCTCGTCGCTGTGGTCCAGCAGCATCTGCATGCCCACGCACACACCAAACAAGGGTTTGGTGGCGGCGGCTTCAAGCACGGCGTCCAGCAAACCCGACTCGCGCAGCTCGCGCATGCAGTCGGGCATGGCGCCCTGCCCTGGCAAGACCACGCGGTGCGCATCGCGCACCACTTGTGGGTCAGACGTCACGGCCACTTCGGCATGGTCCACGCTGGAGGCCGCATGCATCACCGCCTGCGCCACAGAGCGCAAGTTGCCCATGCCGTAGTCGACCACTGCAACGCGGTTGACGCTCATGTCAGAGGCTGCCTTTGGTGGAAGGGATCACACCTGCTGAGCGAGGATCGAGCTCAAGTGCCGCACGAACGGCGCGGGCAAAGGCCTTGAAGATGGTTTCGCACTGGTGGTGCGCATTGACGCCCTTGAGGTTGTCGATGTGCAACGTGCACAGCGCGTGGTTCACGAAGCCCTGGAAGAACTCGTACACCAGTTGCGTGTCGAGCGACCCCAAAGAGCCAGAAGTGAAGTTCACGTCCATGTGCAGACCGGGGCGGCCCGAAAAATCCACCACCACGCGGCTCAAGGCTTCGTCGAGCGGCACATAGGCATGGCCATAACGGCGAATGCCTTTTTTGTCGCCCATGGCCTGCGCAAACGCTTGGCCCAAGGTGATGCCGATGTCTTCCACCGTGTGGTGGCCGTCGATGTGCAAGTCGCCGTCGCAAGCAATGTCCAGATCGATCAAGCCGTGGCGCGCGATCTGGTCGAGCATGTGGTCCAGAAAACCGATGCCCGAGGCCAATTTGGCCTGGCCTGTGCCGTCCAGGTTGATGGCGACGCGGATGTTCGTCTCGGCGGTCTTGCGGGTGACGGCAGCGGTGCGGTTCATAAAGAGGCTTTCAAAGCGGCAATGAGTTGGTCGTTTTCTGCGGCGGTGCCCACCGTCAGGCGCAAGCAGTTGGCCAGCAGTGGGTGCATTTTAGAAATGTTCTTGATCAGCACACCGTGGACCTTCAGGCCGTCAAAGGTTTTGGCGGCATCGGGCACGCGGGCCAGAATCATGTTGGCTTCGCTGGGGAAAGGCTGCACGCCAGGCAAGGCCGTCAGTTCTTTCAGCAAACGGGTGCGCTGCTCGCGCAGGTCTTTGGCTTGGGCTGCAAACACCTCGGTGTGCTCCAGCGCAAACAGGGCGCACTCGGTGTTGAGCACACTGATGTTGTAGGGTGGGCGCACCTTGTCGACCTCGGCCAACAAAGCCTTGGGGCCGATCATGTAGCCCAGACGCACCCCGGCCAAGCCAAACTTGGACAGCGTGCGCATCAAGAGCACATGCGAGTGGCGCGTGATGCGGTCGATGTAGCTGCGGCTGGCAAAAGGCTGGTAGGCCTCGTCCATGACCACCAGGCCGCCTTGTGCGCCTTGGGCCAGCACGATCTTCTCGATCGTGTCGTCGTTCCACAGGTTACCCGTGGGGTTGTTGGGGTAAGCCAGATACACGATGGACGGCTTGTGCTGATCAATCGCGGCCAGCATGGCGGCTTCGTCAAGTTCAAAGTCTGGGGTAAGGGGTACGCCATGGAAATCCAAGCCTTGCAACTGGGCGCTCATGGCGTACATCACAAAGCCGGGCAAAGGGGACAGGATGGAAGCGCCGGGCACATCACAGGCCATGGCCAAAAGCGAGATCAACTCGTCCGAGCCGTTGCCCAGCATGATGTCAAAGCCTTCGGGCATGCCTGCGTAACTTGCCAGCGCTTGGCGAAGCTCGTTCACACGCTCGCCGGGGTAGCGATTGAGCGCCAACGCGCCCAAACGCTCGCCCAAAGCCTTTTGCAAATCCGCAGGCAGGCGGTGCGGGTTTTCCATCGCGTCGAGCTTGACCATGCCCGCCGAATCCTGGATGGCATAGGCGTGCATGGACTGCACGTCCTGGCGGATGCGCTGCATCAGTTGGGGGCTCACGGTGGTAGGGGTGCTCATTGGGGATCTCTCATCGGCGGCACAGGGTTCAAACGCAATTCGGCGGCGCGGGCATGGGCCTGCAAGCCTTCGCCATAAGCCAGCTCGGCAGCGATGCGCCCCAATGTCTGGGCACCGGCCTCGCTCACCTCGATCAGGCTGCTGCGTTTTTGAAAGTCGTACACGCCCAGCGGCGAGGAGAAACGCGCTGTGCCGCTGGTGGGCAGCACATGGTTGGGGCCCGCGCAGTAGTCGCCCAGCGACTCGCTGGTGAATGCGCCCATGAAGATGGCACCGGCATGGCGCAAGAGCGGCTCCCAGCGGTGCGGGTCGCGGCTGGAGACTTCGAGGTGTTCGGGCGCGATGCGGTTGCTGATGGCGCAGGACTCTTCCATGTTACGCGTCAGGATCAAAGCGCCTCGGTCGTTCAAAGATTTGGCGATGATCTCGCGGCGCGGCATCTCAGGCAGCAGGCGGTCGATGGCGGCCTGCACTTGGGCGATGTAATCGGCATCGGGGCACAACAAAATGCTTTGCGCCAACTCGTCGTGCTCTGCCTGGCTGAACAAATCCATCGCCACCCATTCGGCGGGCGTGCTGCCGTCGGCCAGCACCAAAATTTCGCTCGGACCCGCGATCATGTCGATGCCCACGGTGCCGAACACGCGCTTTTTGGCGCTGGCCACATAGGCGTTGCCGGGGCCGGTGATTTTGTCCACGCGGGGAACAGTGGCTGTGCCGTAGGCCAGCGCCGCCACCGCCTGCGCGCCGCCCACGGTGAAGGCGCGGCTCACGCCCGCCACACAAGCGGCGGCCAGCACCAGCGGGTTGCGTACGCCTTGCGGCGTGGGCACCACCATGATGATCTCTTGCACCCCGGCCACATGGGCGGGAATGGCGTTCATCAGCACCGACGAGGGGTAAGCGGCTTTGCCACCGGGCACGTAAATGCCCACACGGTCGAGCGGCGTGACTTTTTGGCCCAGCAGTGTGCCGTCTTCGTCGCGGTAACTCCAGCTTTCGCCCGAGGCTTTCTTTTGCGCTTCGTGGTACTTGCGCACACGAACGGCGGCGGCTTGCAGGGCTTGGCGTTGCGCGGCGGGCAAGCTGTCCAGCGCGGCTTGCAAATCGGTCTGGGTGATTTCGAGCTGCGCCACGCTGGCGGCGCTGAGGCCGTCAAAACGCTGGGTGTAATCGAGCACCGCCGCATCGCCACGCTGTTGCACGTCCTGCAGGATGTCGGCCACGCGCTGCTCGATGGCGGCGTCGGTGTCGGCCGACCAATGCAGGCGCGCCGCGAAGGCCGCTTCAAAACCGGCATCCAAGGTGCTCAGTTGCAAGGGTTTGGCCTGAAGTCCCATGTTCAGTCTTTCTTCACCGCACCCGCAAAGGCGTCGATGATGGCGCGGATCGGCGCCTGCTTGAGTTTGAGCGCGGCTTGGTTCACCACCAGGCGCGAGCTGATGTCCATGATGCGTTCGACCTCAACCAAATGGTTGGCCTTGAGCGTGTTGCCGGTGGACACCAGATCGACGATGGCGTCGGCCAGCCCCGTGAGCGGGGCCAGTTCCATGCTGCCGTAGAGCTTGATCATGTCGACGTGCACGCCTTTGGTGGCAAAAAAATCGCGCGCAATCGCGGTGTACTTGGTCGCCACCTTCAGGCGCGAGCCGGTGCGCACCGCGCTGGCGTAGTCGTAGTCGGCGCGCACCGCCACACTCATGCGGCATTTGGCGATGTTCAGGTCCAGCGGTTGGTACAGACCCTGACCGCCGTGTTCAATCAAGGTATCCAAACCTGTCACGCCCAAATCTGCGCCGCCATATTCGACATAGGTGGGCACGTCGCTGGCGCGCACCAGCACCACCCGCACATTGGGCTGGTTGGTGGGCAAGATCAGCTTGCGGGATTTTTCGGGGTCTTCCAGCACCTCGATGCCGGCGGCTTGGAGCAGCGGCAGGGTTTCGTCAAAGATGCGTCCTTTGGACAGGGCCAGCGTGATCATTTCACCCTTTCGATGTCGGCGCCAAGTGCGCGCAATTTGGCTTCCATGCGGTCGTAGCCCCGGTCCAAGTGGTAGATGCGCTCGACGGTGGTTTCACCATCGGCCACCAAACCGGCGATCACCAAGCTGGCCGAAGCGCGCAAGTCGGTGGCCATGACGGTGGCGCCTGAGAGTTGGGGTACACCTTCGACCACCGAGACCTTGCCATCGATCTGGATGTGCGCGCCCAGGCGCACCAGCTCGTTGACGTGCATGAAGCGGTTTTCAAAAATCGTTTCGGTCACTTTGCTCGCGCCTTGCGAGATGCAGTTGAGCGCCATGAACTGCGCTTGCATGTCGGTCGGAAAGCCCGGGTATTCGGTGGTGCGAAAACTTTGGGCCTTCAAGCGACCTTCGGCTTTGACACGGATGAAGCCATCTCCGGCTTCGATGGTGGCACCGGCTTCTCGCAGCTTGTCGATGACGGCGTCGAGGTGGTCGGCGCGGCCGTGGCGCAACACCACGTCACCGCCCGTGGCCGCGACTGCACACAAGAAGGTGCCCGCCTCGATGCGATCGGCCACCACCTGGTGCTGGGCACCGTGCAGGCGCTCCACGCCTTGGATGCGGATGCGCCGTGTGCCCTGGCCTTCGATGTGCGCGCCCATCTTGATCAGCATGTCGGCCAGGTCGCCGATTTCAGGCTCTTGCGCGGCGTTTTCGAGCACCGTCTCGCCTTCGGCCAAAGCCGCAGCCATCATGAAGTTTTCGGTGCCCGTGACAGTGACCATGTCGGTGGTGATGTGCGCGCCTTTGAGGCGCGTGCGGCCCACGGGCAAGCTGGCCAGCATGTAGCCGTGGTCTACCGTGATGATCGCCCCCATGGCCTGAAGGCCTTTGATGTGCTGGTCCACCGGACGCGAACCGATGGCGCAGCCGCCAGGCAGCGACACTTTGGCGTGGCCAAAACGGGCCAACAAGGGGCCCAGCGCCAGCACCGAGGCGCGCATGGTTTTGACCAGCTCGTAAGGGGCTTCGGGGTTGTTCAGGCCACGCGCATCCAGTGTGACGCGGCCGTCCTCTTGGTGCTCGGCCGTCACGCCCATGTTGCGGATCAGCTTGAGCATCGTCGACACGTCTTGCAGGCGCGGCACGTTGGAGAGCGTGACCGGCTCGGCGGTCAACAAGGCGGCGCACAGTTCGGGCAGCGCCGCGTTTTTGGCACCCGCCACATCGAGCGTGCCTTGCAGGCGATTGCCGCCGCGAATTTTCAGTTTGTCCATGGATGGGTTCGGTCTGCGTTGAAGCCAGGGAGGTCAGCGGGCTTGTGCCGCCCATTCGGCGGGCGTGTACGTTTTCATCGACAAGGCGTGCACCTCGTCGGTGTGCATTTTTTGTCCCAGTGTGGCGTAGACCCGCTGGTGGCGCGCAATGGGACGCATGCCAGCAAATGCCTCAGACACCACCACGGCGCTCCAGTGGCGCCCATCGCCCTCCACAGTCAGGTGGGTGCAGTCGAGCCCTGCGGCGATGATGTCTTGAAGTTGCTGTGCGTTCATGGGGATTTCAGCTCCGGATTTTGTAGCCGATGCGCAAAAGGTGAAGGGTCAAACCGCTGATGAGCGCCAAGGCGGTGCCCACCACCGCCAGACTGATCCAGGGGGAGACATCGCTTTGGCCAAAAAAGCCGTAACGGAATCCGTCGATCATGTAGAAAAATGGGTTCAGGTGGCTCAAGCTTTGCCAAAAAGGCGGCAGCGAATGGATGGAATAAAACACCCCCGACAAAAACGTCATGGGCATGATGATGAAGTTCTGGAAAGCAGCCATTTGGTCAAACTTTTCAGCCCACAGCCCGGCAATCACACCCAAAGCCCCCATCATGGCGGCGCCCATGATGGCAAAGGCCAAAATCCACAAGGGGTAGACAAAACGGATGTCCACCATCCAGCCGGTGATGACAAATACGCCCAGGCCCACGGCCAGGCCACGCACCACCGACGAGCCCACATAGGCCACAAACCAGCTGCGGTGCGAGAGGGGCGTGAGCAACAAAAACACGATGTTGCCCATGATCTTGCTTTGCACCAGGCTCGACGAGCTGTTGGCAAACGCGTTTTGCAGCACACCCATCATGATCAGGCCTGGCAGCAAAAACGAGGTGTAGGCCACGTTGTCGTAGACCTTGACATGGTCTTCGAGCACATGGCCAAAGATCAGCATGTACAACACCGAAGTGAGCACGGGCGCCCCAACGGTTTGGAAAGCCACTTTCCAAAAGCGCAGGACTTCTTTGTACAACAGGGTTTGCCAACCTGTCATGCCAACGCTCCCGACGCCAATTGTTTGCGGTTCATGACTTCAAGGAACACATCTTCCAGATCGGCTTGGCGGATCTCCACGTCTTCCACCACCAAGCCTGCTGTGCGCAGGGTGGTCAAATGGTTTTCTATTTCAACCGCGTTGTGCACCGGCAATTGCACGATGCGGCCCGTGACACGGGCGATGGCTGCCACAGCAGGTGGCAACTCGCCATCCAGCTTGAAGCGCAGCACTTGGCTGGTGGCTGAGCGGAGCAAATCGGACGTGCGCTCCAGGGCCAGCAACTGCCCGCGCTTGAGCATGGCGATGCGGCCGCAAAGCGCTTCGGCCTCTTCCAAGTAATGGGTGGTGAGCAAGACGGTGTGGCCTTGCTTGTTGAGTTTGGCGATGAAGGCCCACAGCGTCTGGCGCAGCTCGACATCAACACCGGCGGTGGGCTCGTCGAGCACGATCACACGCGGCTTGTGCACCAAGGCCTGAGCCACCAGCACACGGCGTTTCATGCCGCCCGAGAGTTGGCGCATGTTGGAGCCCGCCTTGTCGGTCAGGCCCAAGCTGTCCAACAGTTCGTCGATCCAAGCCTCGTTGTGCTTGACGCCGAAATAGCCCGATTGAATCCTCAAGGACTCGCGCACCGTAAAAAACGGATCAAACACCAGCTCTTGCGGCACTACACCCAGCAAGCGGCGGGCCGCGGCGTAATCGGTTTGCACATCGTGGCCATGCACCATGACGCGCCCGGTGGTGGGGCGGCTCAGACCCGCCAGGGTGCTGATCAGGGTGGTTTTGCCCGCACCGTTGGGACCCAGCAAACCGAAGAATTCACCCTCCTCCACGTCAAAGCTGACCTGGTCGAGTGCTTTGAACGCGGCTGCGCCAGCCTGTTTGGCCGGGTAGATCTTGGAGACGGATTGGAAAGAGAGCGCTGGCATGGAAGGGGTCTATTTTAAGTGCTGGCATGCACACCCCGGGGAGGATCAAGGGGATCCGGGCCAAACGGCCTGGAAAGCAAGCAATCAGGCCGGTTGCAGCAGGTCCAAGACCCCATACAAACGGGCCAACTCCAGCAAACGAGGCGACATGCCCTCGACCCGCAAAACACTGCCCTTGTGGGTCAGCACTCGGCGCAAACCCAACAGCACAGCCAAAGCCGAAGAATCAAAATCCGTCAGGTCGGCGGCGTCCAGCACCACTTGGGGCGGCAAGGCTGTGGGCAATTGCGCCACCCACTGCGAGAGACAGGCGTTGGCCTGATCGTGCAGCAAGGCAGCGGGCAACTTCAGTGGCGTCATGGCAAAGAGGCTCAAGCCGGTTTGGCGTTGGTCTTGTTGCGTGCAGCCAAGCTGGCGATCAAAGCATCGATACCCCCAGCGTTGATCTCTTTGGTGAATTGGTTGCGGTAGTTTTCAACCAGCCAAACGCCCAACACGTTCAGGTCGAAAATCATCCACCCCGCGCCTTGGCCTGGCGTTTTTTCGAGGCGGTAATCGAGCTGAATGGGATCACCCTTGCCACGGACCTCGGTGTTGACCACCAAGTTTTTGTCATCTTGACCTCGGCGCAAAGGCTTGACCACCACCACTTGGTCGGTGATTTGACTGAGTGCGCCTGAATAGGTTCGCACCAAAAGAGTTTTGAACTCGTCTTGCAAGCGCTTTTGCTGCTCGGGCGTGGCACTGCGCCAAGCGGGGCCTGTGGCCAAAGCGGTCATGCGCCGAAAATTCACATGCTGCATCAACTGGCTGTCCACCAACTGCATGACTTTTTGAATGTCACCACTGCGCAGCGCCTTGTCGGCCTTGATGGTGTTCAGCGTGTCTTGGGTGATGCGCTGTACAAAAGCATCAGGGGCTTCCTCAGCGGCAGACGCCGCCGTGGCAAAACACGCCAAAACCAAGGAACAGGCCATGGCCAACCAAGCGCGGCGGCTTAAAAAGGAAAATGACGAAGTTGTGAGCATGGCGTGACTATAAAACCAGATGCGAAAAGCAATGTGAATAACTGTAACCAACCCGTCAGGGCTTAGCTGGCGCCTCGTTGTAATCAAAGCTGGAGGGCGGATTGCCGTCATGGATGTCATTCAGCCTTTTTTGCAAATAAGCATCGCGCACGAACGAATAGGGATCGAGCGAGGAGGCTTTGATGGCATCCACCGTGTTGAGCAACCCAGCCCTCGTGTCCACCAAACGCGTGACAAACAAAGCATTTCGGGTGGTTGAGTCGGTGAAACTGTTGATCACATTGCCTTGCATGTCTACCGGAAACGCCAATGCATCGCGCAAAGTTGAGGGACCAAAAAAAGGCAGCATCACATAAGGGCCAGGCTTGGCACCCCAATAGCCCAGAGTCTGACCAAAATCTTCGCGCCGCCTTTGGATACCCATTTCGGTGGCGACATCCAAAATGCCGCCCAAACCCATGAAGGTGTTGACATTGATCCGCATGAAGGTCTCCAAGGTGGCTTGACCTTTGAGTTGCAGGGCGCTGTTGGCCATGGACCAAACATCGCCCAAGTTGCCCATGAAGTTGCTCACCCCGGTGCGCACCATGCTGGGCAAGACCTTCACATAGATCTGCGCAACTGGCTTGAGCGCAACGGTGTCTATCACATCGTTGAATTGGTAAATGCTGCGGTTCATGGGCTCCCATGGGTCGCGGGCATCGGTGCTTTTCACGGTGGCGCAGGCCTGCAATAGCAACAGCATGACAACACCCAACAACAGGCTCAAGCGTCTGGCAACGGCTCTCATGGCTTTTGTCCTTCAGAGGATTTTTCGGCTTGGTTGAACAAGAATTGGCTGATCAGGTTCTCGAGGATCACGGCCGATTGCGTGGAGCCAATGCGGTCACCCGCAGAGAGGTTTTTTTCATCGGCGCCGGGTGAAACATCCAGGTATTGCTCACCCAGCAAACCGCTGGTCAGAATTTTCAACGAGCTGTCTTGCGGAAAAGCGTGTTCGGTTTGCAAGGTCAAGGTCACTTTGGCTTGAAAAGATTCACCATCGAATTCGATGATTTTGACGCGCCCCACCACCACACCCGCACTCTTGACGGCGGCGCCGGGCTTGAGCCCGCCAATGTTGTCAAACTTGGCCGTGACCTCATAGCCCTTGTTGAAGCTCCAAGTCAGCAAGTTGGCAGCCTTGAGTGCCAAAAAAAGCACGGCGACAGCACCGAGCAACACAAACAAACCCACCCACACATCATTTTTTGAACGTTGCATGCCGTCCTCCTCAAATACTGAACATCATCGCAGTCAGGATGAAATCCAGACCCAACACCGACAAAGAAGAAACCACCACGCTGCGTGTGGTGGCGCTGGCCACGCCCTCAGGGGTGGGCTTGGCCACATAACCCTGCAGCAAGGCAATGAAAGTCACGGCCACCCCGAACACCACGCTCTTGATGATGCCATTGCCCACGTCCTTGAACACATCGACGCCGCCTTGCATCTGGCTCCAGAACGAACCGGCATCTACGCCGATCAGCAACACGCCCACCACGTAACCGCCCAAAATGCCCACCGCGCTGAACACCGCAGCGAGCAAGGGCAAAGCAATGATGCCGCCCCAAAAACGCGGCGCCAAAATGCGCTGCACCGGGTCCACGGCCATCATCTCCAGCGCCGTGAGTTGTTCACCCGCACGCATCAAACCGATCTCTGCTGTGAGCGATGCACCCGCGCGGCCTGCAAACAACAAAGCCGCGACCACCGGGCCCAACTCGCGCACCAGGCTGAGGGCCACCAACAGGCCCAGCGCCTCGGCCGAGCCGTAGCGCTGCAGCGTGTAGTAGCCCTGCAGGCCTAACACAAAGCCAACAAACAAGCCGGAGACCGTGATGATCGCCAGCGAATAGTTGCCCAAAAAGTGCACCTGATCGCGCACCAGACCAAAACGCTTGAGGGCCACACCCGACATGCCCAGCAACTTGATGAACAAGCGGGCTGCAAAGCCCCAGTTGGCCAGCATCTGTCGGGTGTGGGCGCCCAAAGTGCCGAGCAACGAGACGATCATGACGACCTCCCATAATCTTGTGCCGCATGGGGAGCAGGGTAATGGAAAGGCACCGGACCATCGCTGAGCGCGTGCACAAACTGGTGGATCAGCGGGTCGGTGCTGGCCCGCAACTCGGCCGGTGTGCCTTGGGCGGCCACTCCGCCGTTGGCCAAAATCACCACATGGTCGGCAATCTCAAAGGTTTCCGTCACATCGTGTGACACCACCACACTGGTGATGCCCAGGCTGTCGTTCAAACGGCGAATCAAGCGGGCCGCGGTGCCCAAAGAAATCGGATCGAGACCCGCAAAAGGCTCGTCGTACATGATCAAGTCTGGGTCCAGCGCAATGGCGCGGGCCAGGGCCACGCGGCGGCTCATGCCGCCGGAGATTTCTGAGGGCTTCAAGTCACGCGCTCCGCGCAAACCCACCGCGTCGAGTTTCATCAACACAATGTCGCGGATCAGGTCTTCCGACAAAGCCGTGTGCTCACGCAAGGGGAAGGCCACGTTGTCAAACACGCTCATGTCGGTGAAGAGCGCACCGAACTGGAACAACATGCCCATGCGGCGGCGGGCAGCATAGAGCTCGGCCTGGTGCATCGGGGTGATGTCGTCACCGTCAAACAGCAACTGACCCGCACTGGCGCGAATTTGTCCGCCAATGAGGCGCAGCACCGTGGTTTTGCCGCCCCCCGACACACCCATCAGGGCCGTGACTTGTCCACGCTGCACCTTGAAGCTCAAGTTCTTCAAGATGACACGGTCGCCGTACCCGAAGCTCAGGTCGCGCAGTTCAACAAGAGGATGTGTCGTGGACAAAGTCTGCATTAAAGAACAAGAGCCGGACTGTCCGGCTCTTGAGATGGTAAAACTCCCAGTAAGCGGTGTGCATACCGGAAAAATAAGTTATTTTACTTAGAACAAATAACCCTCAACGAGGCAGATCACTGGCCCCCATCAGGAATTCGTCCACCGAACGTGCCGCCTGGCGGCCTTCGCGGATGGCCCACACCACCAAGGACTGGCCCCGGCGCATGTCGCCAGCGGCAAACACCTTGGGCACGTTGGTGGCATAACCGCCTGTGAAATCGGTGCTGGCCTTGGCGTTGCCACGGGCGTCCTTGTCAATGCCAAAGGCGTCGAGCACGGTAGCCACAGGGTTGGTAAAACCCATGGCGAGCAGGACCAAGTCGGCTTTGTGCTGTTTTTCGGTGCCCGGCACTTCGACCATCTTGCCGTCTTTGATTTCGACATGCACCGTGGTCAGCCCGGTGACTTTGCCTTTTTCGCCAATGAAGGCTTTGGTCGAGATGGCGAATTCGCGCTGCAGCAAGCCTTTTTCGGCGCTTTCGTCGTGGCTGGAGCTGGTGCGCAGCTTCATGGGCCAGTAGGGCCAAACCAGCGCCTTGTTTTCTTTTTCGGGTGGCTCTGGCATCACCTCGAACTGGGTCACGCTCACAGCGCCGTGGCGTGTGCTGGTGCCCACGCAGTCGCTGCCGGTGTCGCCGCCGCCGATCACGATGACGTTTTTGCCATCCGCGCGAAGTTGGCCTTTGAGCTTGTCACCCGCGTTGACCTTGTTTTGCTGAGGCAAGAACTCCATTGCGAAGTGGATGCCTTCCAAATCGCGGCCTGGCACGGGCAAATCTCGCGACTGCTCGGAACCGCCCGTGAGCAGCACCGCGTCAAAGTCTTTTTTGAGTTGCTCGGCGCTGATGCTTTCTTTGGCCCAGTTGGTGATTTTCGAATCCTTGGGCCACTCGCCCACCAGCACGCTGGTGCGGATCTTCACGCCTTCGGCTTCGAGCTGCTGCACGCGGCGGTCGATGTGCGTCTTTTCCATCTTGAAGTCAGGAATGCCGTAGCGCAGCAAACCACCGACGCGGTCGTTCTTCTCGAACAAGGTCACGTCATGACCGGCACGCGCCAATTGCTGGGCTGCGGCCAAGCCTGCGGGGCCTGCGCCAATGATGGCCACGGTTTTGCCCGTCTTGACTTTGGCAGGGCGGGGCGTGACCCAACCTTCGGCCCAGGCGCGGTCGATGATGGCGTGCTCGATGGATTTGATGCCCACGGCGTCGTCGTTGAAGTTGACCACACACGCGGCTTCGCAAGGTGCAGGGCAGATGCGGCCGGTGAACTCGGGAAAGTTGTTGGTGCTGTGCAGCACCTCGATTGCGTTCTTCCAGTCGCCTTCAAACACCAGGTTGTTGAAGTCGGGAATGATGTTGTTGACCGGGCAGCCGTTGTTGCAAAACGGTGTGCCGCAGTCCATGCAACGCGCTGCTTGTATTTTGGACTGCTCTTCGGTCAAGCCGATCACGAACTCGCCGTAGTTCTTCAAACGCTCGGTGACGGGTTTGTAGCCTTCTTCGATGCGCTCAAACTCCATGAAACCAGTGATTTTTCCCATGATGTTTCCTTCGATTCTTGACGTGGGGCTCAGGCGACAACAGGCTGGGCGGCCTTGGCTGCATTCGCCGCTTTGCGTGCGTTGATCTCGCCCAAGGCGCGCTTGTATTCGTTCGGGAAGACCTTCACGAACTTACTGCGTGCCGTGGCCCAGTTGTCCAGCAACTCGCGGGCACGCTGGCTGCCGGTCCACTTGTGGTGGTCTTCCAGCAGTTTCTTGAGCTGCGCTTCATCGGCCTGATCGCGGTGCCAGACTTTGCGGTCCACTTGCGCTTCTTGTTCGGCCACCGTCAGCACTTTTTCCATGCTGACCATGGCGGTGTTGCAGCGTGAGGCGAATTCGCCGTCTTCGTCGTAGACATAAGCGATACCGCCGCTCATGCCCGCACCGAAGTTGCGGCCGGTCATGCCCAACACAGCCACCGTACCGCCGGTCATGTATTCGCAGCCGTGGTCGCCTGTGCCTTCGACCACCGCAGTGGCACCCGACAGGCGCACCGCAAAGCGTTCACCGGCCACGCCGGCAAAGAAGGCCTCACCGGTGGTGGCGCCGTACATGACGGTGTTGCCCACAATGATGTTTTGTGAGGCCACCCCACGGAACTCGAGGCTCGGGCGCACCACGATGCGGCCACCCGACAAACCTTTGCCTGTGTAGTCATTGGCTTCGCCGATCAGGTACAGCGTGATGCCCTTGGCCAAGAAGGCACCAAAGGATTGGCCACCCGTGCCTTCGAGTTGGATGCGCAGGGTGTCGTCGGGCAAACCTTCGGGGTGCACCTGGGTCACCGCGCCGGACAACATGGCACCGACCGAGCGGTTCACGTTGCGGGCGACTTCCATGAACTGCACTTTTTCGCCCTTGTCAATGGCGGCGCGGCTCTTGGCGATCAGCACATTGTCCAAGGCTTTTTCCAGGCCGTGGTCTTGTGTGTCCACATGGCGCACAGCCACGGTAGAGGCCACTTGCGGCACAGCCAACAGGCGGCCAAAGTCCAGGCCCTTGGCTTTCCAGTGTTCCACACCGCTCTTCATGTCGAGCAGGTCGGCGCGGCCCACCAGGTCGTCGAACTTGGCAATGCCCAACTGGGCCATGATCTGGCGCACTTCTTCGGCGATGAAGAAGAAGTAGTTGACGACATGCTCGGGCTTGCCAGTGAACTTGGCCCGCAAAGTAGGGTCTTGTGTGGCCACGCCCACAGGGCAGGTGTTCAGGTGGCACTTGCGCATCATGATGCAGCCCTCGACCACCAGCGGTGCGGTGGCAAAGCCGAATTCGTCCGCACCCAGCAAGGCGCCAATCGCCACGTCACGGCCGGTCTTCATTTGACCGTCGGCTTGCACACGGATGCGACCACGCAAACCGTTGAGCACCAGGGTTTGCTGGGTTTCGGCCAGACCGATTTCCCATGGCGAGCCTGCGTGCTTGACCGACGACCAGGGCGAAGCGCCCGTGCCGCCGTCGTGACCTGCGATCACCACGTGGTCGGCCTTGCACTTGGCCACACCGGCAGCGATGGTGCCGACACCGATTTCGGACACCAGCTTGACGCTGATGTCGCTGTGCGGCGCCACGTTCTTCAGGTCGTGGATCAGCTGGGCCAAGTCCTCGATGGAGTAGATGTCGTGGTGTGGCGGTGGCGAGATCAGACCCACGCCAGGCACCGAGTGGCGCAGCTTGCCGATGTAGTCGGACACTTTGCCGCCGGGCAGCTGACCGCCTTCACCGGGCTTGGCGCCTTGGGCCATCTTGATCTGGATTTGGTCGGCACTCGACAGGTATTCGGCTGTGACACCGAAGCGGCCAGAAGCCACTTGCTTGATGCGCGAGCGCAGCGAGTCACCGGCGGCCAAAGGCATGTCGACTTCGACGTTTTCTTCGCCGATCACGCTCTTCAAGGAATCGCCCAACTTGATCGGGATGCCCTTGAGTTCGTTGCGGTAACGGTTGGCGTCTTCACCGCCTTCGCCGGTGTTGCTCTTGCCGCCGATGCGGTTCATGGCAACCGCCAAGGTGGCATGGGCCTCGGTCGAAATCGAGCCCAGCGACATCGCGCCGGTGGCGAAACGCTTGACGATCTCGGCCGCAGACTCGACCTGTTCCAACGGGATGGCTTTGGACGGATCGATCTTGAACTCGAACAGGCCACGCAGCGTCATGTGGCGCTTGCTTTGGTCGTTGATGATCTGCGCGTATTCTTTGTAGGTGCTGAAATTGTTGGCTCGGGTGGAGTGCTGCAACTTGGCGATCGCGTCGGGTGTCCACATGTGCTCTTCGCCACGGGCGCGCCAGGCGTATTCGCCGCCAGCGTCCAACATGGTGGCCAGCAAAGGGTCGTCGCTGAAGGCGGCGGTGTGCATGCGGAAGGCTTCTTCGGCGATTTCGAACACACCAATGCCGCCGACGCGGCTGGAGGTGCCGGTGAAGTATTTGTTGATGGTTTCGGTGTTGATGCCGATGGCCTCAAACAATTGCGCGCCGCAGTACGACATGTAGGTTGACACGCCCATCTTGGACATGATCTTGGACAGGCCCTTGCCGATCGCCTTGATGTAGTTGTAGATGGCTTTCTCGGCCGACAAATCGCCGGGCAGCTCTTTGTGCAAAGCCGCCAAGGTTTCCATCGCTAAGTAGGGGTGGACAGCTTCAGCGCCGTAACCGGCCAGCACGGCAAAGTGGTGCACTTCGCGGGTGGTTCCGGTTTCAACCACCAAGCCGGCGGTGGTGCGCAGGCCTGCGGTGACCAGGTGCTGGTGGATGGCCGACAGGGCCAGCAGGGCGGGTACGGCGACCTGGGTGGCGCTCACACCGCGGTCGCTGATGATCAGGATGTTGTGCCCACCCTTGATGGCGTCCACGGCTTCGGCGCACAACGAGGCCAACTTGGCTTCCACACCTTCGCGACCCCACAACAAGGGGTAAGTGATGTCCAGTGTGGCGCTCTTGAACTTGCCCTGGGTGGCTTGGTCAATGTTGCGCAACTTGGCCATGTCTGCGAAATCAAGGATGGGCTGGCTGACTTCCAGTCGCATCGGCGGGTTGACCTGGTTGATGTCCAGCAGATTGGGCTTGGGCCCAATGAAGGACACCAGCGACATCACGATCGCTTCGCGGATCGGGTCAATGGGCGGGTTGGTCACCTGAGCGAACAACTGCTTGAAGTAGTTGTACAGCGGCTTGTTTTTGTCGGACAACACGGCCAGTGGGCTGTCGTTGCCCATGGAGCCGATGGCTTCTTCACCCGCCGAGGCCATGGGCGCCAGCAGAAACTTGATGTCTTCTTGCGTGGTACCAAAGGCTTGTTGCAAATCGAGCAAAGGCACATCAGAGGCCGGAGCCAATGCAGCTTCGGCCACATCGTCGAGCTTGATGCGCAGGTTTTCGATCCACTGCTTGTAGGGCTTGGCGCTGGCCAAACCAGCCTTCAACTCTTCGTCATTGATCATGCGGCCTTGTTCCAAGTCGATCAGGAACATCTTGCCCGGCTGCAGACGCCACTTGCGTACGATCTTGCTTTCGGGAATCGGCAACACACCGGTCTCTGAGCCCATGATGACCATGTCGTCGTCGGTGATGATGTAACGCGAAGGGCGCAGACCGTTGCGGTCCAGCGTGGCGCCAATTTGGCGGCCGTCGGTGAACACAATCGAAGCCGGGCCATCCCATGGCTCCAACATGGCGGCGTGGTATTCATAGAAGGCCTTGCGGCGCTCGTCCATGGTGGTGTGCTGTTCCCACGGCTCGGGGATCATCATCATCACGGCCTGGCTGATGGGGTAGCCCGCCATCGTCAGCAGTTCCAGGCAGTTGTCAAAGGTGGCGGTGTCGGACTGACCGGCAAAGCTGATGGGGTAGAGCTTTTGCAAATCGGCAGCCAACACGGGAGAAGACATCACGCCTTCACGGGCCTTCATCCAGTTGTAGTTGCCCTTGACGGTGTTGATCTCGCCGTTGTGCGCCACATAGCGGTAAGGGTGGGCCAATGGCCACTCGGGGAAGGTGTTGGTCGAGAAGCGTTGGTGCACCAAGCCCAACGCCGACACGCACCGCTCGTCCTGCAGGTCCTTGTAGTAGGTACCCACTTGGTCCGCCAACAACAAGCCTTTGTAAACCGCGGTGCGGCTGGACATGCTGGGGATGTAGTACTCGTTGCTGTGCTTGAGTTGCAAGGCTTGAATGGCGGCGCTGGCGGTCTTGCGGATCACATACAGCTTGCGCTCAAGGGCATCTTGCACAATCACATCGGCACCGCGGCCAATGAAAATCTGGCGCATCACCGGCTCTTTTTCGCGCACGGTGGGCGACATGGGCATGTCACGGTTCACAGGCACATCGCGCCAGCCCAGCACCACCTGGCCTTCGGCCTTGACGGCGCGTTCCAGCTCTTGCTCGCAAGCCATGCGCGAAGCGTGCTCTTTGGGCAAGAACACCATGCCTACGCCGTATTCACCAAACGGGGGCAAGGCCACGCCTTGCTTGGCCATCTCGTCGCGGTACAAGGCATCTGGCAACTGGATCAGGATACCGGCGCCGTCGCCCATCAAAGCGTCTGCGCCCACCGCACCCCGGTGGTCCAGGTTTTCCAGAATCTTGAGTGCTTGAGTCACGATCGCATGGGTCTTGTGGCCTTTGATGTGCGCCACAAAGCCCACACCACAAGCGTCGTGCTCGTTGGCGGGATCGTACAAACCGGTCGATTGGAAATGTTCTTTTGCACTGGCCGAAGTCATGGGCGCTCCTAAGGGTTTTCACGCAGAGTGGCGAGTGTAGTGCACAGCAGCATCCATGCCAAACTTTTTAATTGGGGTCAGATCCCAATTAATTTTACTTTTCGCTTGACTTTGAATTAATCGGGGACAGATTCAATCGGCTGTCTTTTTTGCAGGTCGCCCCGCCTTGCCTGGGACCAAGCGGCGCGTCGTGCTCTGTTGCAACTCACCCACAAAATGCGCCGATCCCAGCGCCCAGCCCGACAAGGCACTTTGGGTCAGTTGCAGTTTCTCAGCCTGCACCAACCCCGTCTGAACCAATTCAGCATAAGTCGCCTCGCGGGCAAATGGCGTGTTGCCCAGGCCCCAAAACAGGGCGTGCGGCGTCACCCATTTGGCGCTCACTTGCCCAATACAGTGCCTGTGGCTGGACCATTTGAAGTCGGCCGCTTGCTCCACCATGCCCGCCCGCACGGGGTTCAGGTCGATGTAGACCATGCACGCCAAAAGATACCGCTCACTCTCAATCAGGTTGCTGCGGTAGCGCCCCTCCCACAAAGTGCCGCTGCGTTGGTGCCGTAAATTGAAATAACGCACATAGGCCCGGCCCACCGCCTGCATCATCTGCGGCAGGCCATGGTCTGTTTCAGGCGTGACCAACAAATGGAAATGGTTGTCCATGATCACATAGGCATGGATGGCCACCTTGAAAATTTGCGCGTGCTCTTGCCACAGCGCCAGCAAACGCTCACGGTCCACATCGTCACGCACGATGGCCTGGCGGTCATTGCCGCGCTGGATGACGTGGTGCGGGTAGGCGGCAACGGTGAGTCGGGGTTGGCGGGCCATGGCGGGGCTCCTTGGATGAGTCGGCCAGTTTAATTGGGATCTGACCCCAATTAAAGGATCTGCATCTTATCCATGGGTTCAACATCAGCAGCTTGGTGATCAGAAATTCATAGGCAGCACGATTCAGTTGAAAATAGGGTTGCCCCATCTTGACTTTTGCTCGAGGTACTCATGATCCGAATTGTCCATGCATTGGCTTTTTCGCTGACGCTTTGGCTGCCTGCAAGCTTGCACGCCATGTCCCTTGAACGTGTGGGTAACGACCTGTTCGCCACGGGCCCCACCGTCGATCAGGACTTTTTGCATTTCAAAGACGCCTTCGCCCAAGGTGGCATTGAGCGGCTGATCTTGGTGAATGGTTCGGGCGGTGACCTCTGGACAGGCATGCAGGTGGCCCGGATGGTGCAAGAAGCCAAAGTGCACACCGTGGTCTCGGGTCATTGCATGTCGGCATGCTCGCTGATTTTCATGGCCGGGCAAGAGCGATCCTTTGGTACGGGAAGCTTGCCCAGGGTGACCATGATCGGTATTCACGGCGCACACGACCGGAATACCAAACAAGTCAATCCCACTTTGATGCCACAGATGTTCGCCTGGTACAAAAGGCAAATGGGCGACAAATTTGATCCAGAAGTCATCAACCAAGCGCTTTACGGCATCAAGGAGGCTTTTGGATTTTTAAGGATTCGCGAGCTCCAACGGACCCATGAAAAAGATCGCACGCCCTTGTTTTGCCCTACCGGCCAAACGCCTTTCGATCAATGCCAACAACACACCGGCAAGGACGCCTTCAGTCTGGGCGTGGTCACCAAGGCCGAGACGGTGACGCTGCAGTTGCCCGACAGCATGAAGGTGCAACTGGCGTTTTTTGGTCAACCCCTGGGGGTGCCCAAGGTGAATTTGCATGAACGTGCCGACACAATGATAGAGGGACTTTGCAAAGGCCAATTGCTTTGTCAGACCGTTGCGCATCGCACCTTCAGCAACTATCTCAGCGCCCACCACAACAAAGCCATGGCCATCGGTTGGAGCAAAACGGGTTTCGGCATGCGCTGGGAGATGGATGACCCCGGTCGGGCCATGCTGGGGGCGCTGTACCAATGCAACCACGCCAAAAACAACCCCAAACTCTGCCGTCTGGCGTCCGTCAACGAGCATGAGGTGCTGCCACTCTACGACGAAGCAGCTGCTCAAGCCACCGCTTTATTGAGCCAGTTGCAAGTGCCTGCGCCCGAAAGCTTCCAGGCCGAACGTGATGAACCCGGGGCGAGCACCCCCACCCGATTGCGTTGGACCCACCAACTCACAGGGATGACCCCCAAAGCACTGGATGGCATACCACGCTGGGATACCGCCGCACTGGCTCAGGCCCTGCGGCAAACCAACCGTACAGTGGTCATCGATGCGGCCAGCCTTGGCCCTGTGATTCCCGGGGCACTCAGTTTCATCAACAGCGGTTTGGCTTTCGAGAATGAGAAGTTGGAGCAACCCTATGCCGAGCGTTTTGCCCAGATGCTGCGAGCGGCAGCACCTGACCCGGATCAACCCGTGGTTTTTTACTGCAATAACTCCGAGAGTTGGCTCTCTGTGAACGCGGCCATGCGTGCCCGTCAACTGGGTTACACCCAGGTCATTTGGTATCGGGGCGGCATCAACGCATGGGTTCAGGCGGGTTTACCCACTGTGGGGCGGGTGCCTGTGGCTGTGTTGTATTGAACCGCCCACCATCATCAGCGGGTCATCCGCTCACACCGCCTCTGATTTGGCGATCAAGGGGTAACGACCGCCCATCAGATCATCCACACCAAACTCCTTCAGCAGCGCCAGCAGGCGCTCCCCCGCTGCACGCTTTTTCTGACCGGTGTACTTGGCCAGAATGAGTTCGTTCTTCATCGAATGCGCCCAGCCCACCAACTCGGTCACGGTCACTTGGTAACCTTGTGACTCCAAGTACAGGCAGCGCAGCACGTTGGTGAGTTGGCTGCCCACTTCGCGGGTATGCAAGGGGTGACGCCAGAGTTCGGCCAACGGGGTGCGCTGCAAATTCAGCGCCTTGTTCTGGTTGAGCGCCCGGGCCAGTTCGGCCTGGCAGCAGGGCACCAGCACCATGAACTTGGCTTTTTTTTGCACGCCAAAGGCGATGGCGTCGTCGGTGGCGGTGTCGCAGGCGTGCAGCGCAGTGACCACATCGATCTGGGCAGGCAGCGCGTCACTTCGCACAGACTCGGCCACGCTCACATTCAAAAAACGCATGCGCTCAAAACCCAAACGTTCAGCCAATTGGCGTGAAGATTCCACCAGTTCGCTGCGGGTCTCGATCCCGTAAATCGTGCCTTGGCCCAGCGCTTTGAAAAACAGGTCATAAATGATGAAGCCCAAATACGACTTGCCCGCACCATGGTCAGCAAGGCTTGGACCCGTGCTGCTGGATGGGATTTCCAAAAGCAATTTTTCAATGAACTGAAACAGGTGGTAAACCTGCTTGAGTTTGCGGCGTGAGTCCTGGTTGAGCTTGCCGTCACGGGTCAGGATGTGCAGTTGTTTGAGCAACTCCACCGACTGGCCGGGGCGCACTTCGGGCGGCAGCTGCGCTGCCGCGTTATCAATGGCAGACCGCTTTTTCATGGGCTAGGGCCCACATCCAGCTTTTTCCAGCCTTCGGCCCCCAGCTTTTCCAGGGTCTCGATGTTGGTCTCGTAAATCATCTCGGCCTCCGGGAAAGCCTCTACCGCCCGGTCAATGCTTTCCTCGCGCAGCAAGTGCAGCGTGGGGTAAGGCGAGCGGTTGGTGAAGTTGCCAATGTCGTCCGGCTCGGTGTCGGCAAACTGAAACTGCGGGTGAAAACTCGCGACCTGGAACACGCCTTCCATGTCCAGCTCTTGCAGCACCGCATCGGCTTCGTCCAGGAAGTCGTTGAACTCCAGAAAATCCTGCAGCATCTGCGGCACGATCAAGAGCACGGTCTCGCGCTCCTCGGCGGGCATGTTGGCCATGGCCTGCAGTTGCTCGATCAGCTCGTCGCGCAAGCCTTCGAGGCCCTTGGCTTGACTCACCACAAAATGAATCTGGCCCTTGACGTGCGGCGCTTTGGCAAAGGGGCACAGGTTCAAGCCGATCACGGCGCGTTCGAGCCAGCGTACGGTGTCGGCAATTTCGGGGGTATTCATGTCGGTCATGGGCGAGATTGTGCCTGCGTACTAGCGCCTTGAATCTCACGCCCCGCCGCCCAAGCCAGTACCGCACCCACCGCACAACAGCCCACACTGAACAGTGGCGTGAGCTGCCAGCCGCCCGCACGCGCCGCCAAGGCCGCCACCACGGGCGGCCCCACAAACTGGCCCAGGGCCGACAGTTGCTGCACCCAACCCACGGTGGTCGCTACCTGCTGCTCGCCCGGGGCCAAGCGCACCGCCAAGCTGAACAACGTGCCCGGCACCAAACCGCCCAAGCCCGAAAACAAAAGCACCCCAACAAAACGCAACCAAGGCAGGCCATCGGTGAAGGCTGCAAACGCCAGCGTGCTGCCCAACGCCATGGCACCAAAACCCAGCCAAAGCGTGGTGCGTGGGGCCCAGCCACGCTGCAGCAATCGGCCAGAGGCCATGTTGCCCCCAATGTTCACCGCTGCCGCCAGCGCCGTGAGCACGCCCAGCAGCGTACCGCTGACACCAGCGGCGGCATAGATGGACGGCAAAAACCCGACCACCGCCAACCATTGCCCTGAATACATGCCAAAGGTCAGCGCCACCAGCCAAGGGCCGCGCGCGCCCAAGGTGCTGCTCAAGCGCTGCCAGGCCTCTTGGCCCAGGCCATGCGCTGGCAATGGGTGGGTGGCCACCGGATCGGCGGGCACCATGCGCATCAAGGCCGTCGCCATGGCCAGCGACACCCCCGCAAACAAACCCCACCACGCACTCCAACCCCAGACCGGTATGAAGACCGGCCCTGCCAGCAAGGCCAGTGCCGTGCCCGTGGGCATGTACGCACCCCACACGCCCAGCATGCCGGGCAGCTGGACCACAGGCACCAAGCGCCGAATCAGTGCGGGTGCAGGCAAGGCCACCCACAAAAAACCCACACCTTCGATGGCCCGCAGCGCCAGCAAAACGGTGACGGATGTGGCGAATGCCCCCAAACCGCTGGCCAGCGCCAGCAAGCACAAACCGCGCACCATGCTGCGCCGCAGGCCCATGCCGTCGGCCAGCAAGCCCATGAACACCGCCAGGCTCATGCCTGCGAGTTGCACCATGGACAAGAGGAAACCGGACTGCACCAGGGTCAGGCCCAGCTCGGCCTGCAGCACGGGCAAGGCCGGGGGCAGCTTGCCCACCTGCAAAGCCGCCACGCCACCAGCCAGGACGACGAGCCAAGCGGCACGTCCAGAGGAATTCATCAACCTGTCCCCCTGCAGATCGGTGGCTTCAGCCACGTCATTGCGGGCTCCGGCTCCGGCTCAGGCCACTGACGGGGCTGAAGCCACTGACCTGCAAAAAGTGCCCCAACTCCGCTCAAAGCAGCTTTCGCCCCGTCAGGCGTTCATGCTCACGCAGGGCAAAGCGGTCGGTCATGCCGGCGATGTAGTCGGCCACGCTGCGGTGCAGGTCCGCGCTGACGGCAAAGTCGGCGGGCATTTCAGCAGGCTTGCTCACATAGGCCGTGAACAAATCGTGCACCACCTGTTGGGCCTGTCCAGTGGTGTGCATGACCTGTGGGTGGCGGTAGAGCTGCGCAAACAAAAACTTTTTGAGCGCCATGCTGCGCAACTTCATGCGGGGACTGAAAGCCACCAGAGGCCGGGCCAAGCGGGCCTCTTCCAAAGAACCGACACCCGAGTCGGCCACAGCCTGGCGGGTGGTGTCGATGACGTCGTACACCTGATCGCTCAGCATGCGGCGGATGGCTTCGTAGAGCAGACGACGCGGCTTGGCCGACAAGCCAGGATGCTCATCCAAGGCCTGCTGGTGGTAATGCGCAAACAGCTCGACTTGCAGCAGCTGCTCCATGCCGATCAGCCCCGAGCGCACGCCGTCGTCGATGTCGTGCGCGTTGTAGGCGATCGCATCGGCCAAGTTGCACAACTGGGCCTCCAGGCTGGGCTGGGTGCGGTCAATGAAGCGCCGTCCCACACCGCCCGGTTCGGTCTGTTCCAGATGTTCGGCATTGGCCCGCGAGCAGTGTTTGAGCACACCCTCGCGGGTTTCAAAGCTCAGGTTCAGGCCGTCAAACGCTGGATAGCGCTCTTCGAGTTGGTCGACCACGCGCAGGCTTTGCAGGTTGTGCTCAAAGCCGCCGTGCTCGGCCATGCACTCGTTCAGCGTGTCCTGCCCCGCATGCCCAAAAGGCGTGTGGCCCAGGTCGTGCGCCAGCGCTATGGCCTCCACCAAGTCTTCATTCAGGCCAAGGGCACGGGCAATCGATCGGCCCAGCTGCGCGACTTCGAGCGAATGCGTCAGCCGCGTGCGGAACAAATCGCCCTCGTGGTTCATGAACACCTGCGTTTTGTAGACCAAGCGCCTGAATGCCGTCGAATGCACGATGCGGTCGCGGTCTCTTTGGTAGGCATTGCGCGTGGGCGCTGGGGCTTCAGCAAAGCGCCGTCCCCGGGTTTGCGCCGGGTCGCAGGCCAGCGCCGACAGGCTGTCCTGAACGGGTGAGGAGTCCATGGGCATGTCCAGTGACTCGGCGTGCATTGGCATCAGGCGCAGCAAGCGTTGATCACCTCGCGCACCATGGCATCGGGCGCGCCGCACACGGTGGCTTTCCCAGGGCCGTCGATCACCACAAACTGGATATCGCCGCCGATGGCTTTTTTATCGAGGCGCATGTGTTCGATGTAATGGCCCGCGTTGTCAGCTGCATCGAGCAAAGGGCCGCGCACCGGCAAGCCAGCGCGCTCAATGAGCGCGCGCAGACGTGCCACAAAGGCTGCATCGACACGCCCCAAGCGCTGCGACAGCTCGGCCGCCATGACCATGCCGCAGGCCACGGCTTCGCCGTGCAACCAGACGCCAAACCCCAGACCCGCCTCGATGGCATGGCCAAAGGTGTGGCCGAAATTGAGGATGGCACGCAGACCCGCTTCCCGCTCATCCTGCCCCACCACCCAGGCCTTGATCTCGCAGCTGCGCTTGACGGCCTGCGCCATCGCGGCCGGGTCTTGCGCCATCAGGGCCTCGATGTTCGCCTCCATCCAGTCCAGAAAAACCATGTCGGCAATCGGGCCGTATTTGATGACTTCGGCCAGGCCCGCGCTGAGCTCGCGCGGCGGCAAGGTGGCCAGGGTGTTCAGGTCACAGACCACGCGCACGGGCTGGTAGAACGCGCCGATCATGTTTTTGCCCAGCGGGTGGTTGATGGCGGTTTTGCCGCCCACCGACGAGTCAACCTGCGACAAGAGCGTGGTCGGCACCTGCACAAAGGGGACACCGCGCATGTAACTGGCGGCGGCAAAGCCGGTCATGTCGCCCACCACACCGCCGCCTAAAGCGAACAGCACTGTCTTGCGGTCGCAGCCGTGGCCCAGCAGCGCGTCAAAAATCTGGTTCAGGGTCTCCCAGTCTTTGTGCGCCTCGCCATCGGGCAACACCACGGTGTGCACCTGCTGGTAGTGCGGGGCGATGGCACTGTGCAAAGCGGCTTCGTACAGCGGCGCAATCGTGTCGTTGGTGACGATCATGGCGGTCTTGGCCTTGGGCAAACCGGTCCAGGCAGCAGGGCTGCTCAGCAAGCCTTGGCCAATCTGGATGTCGTAACTGCGGTCGTCCAGAGAAATGGCAACCGTTTGGAGGGAGGATGTGGGCTCAAACATAGGCCCCAAGTGTAGGGGCTTTGGGTCTTGAGGGCAGGCGTCTTATGGGCCGGCGGCGGGGGTAAAGGGGGGGGCGGGGTCTGCGTCCATGGCGGGCGCGTTCGCTGTCCAATGGCCAGCCAACTCCAGCTGCATCACGATCATGTTGACCAAGGTGGCCACCGAAGGTCTTCCGGTCTCGATGACAAAGTGCGCGACCTCGCGGTACAGCGGGTCTCTGATGTCGTACAAGTCCTGCAAACGTTTGAGGGGGTCATCGACCTGCAACAAAGGCCGCGCATGGTCATGGCGCACACGGCGAAACACGTCCTCCGGTGTGGATCGGAGGTAAATCACCTGACCCCGTTCATGCAGGTGCTGGCGGTTGACCTAGCGCAAAACAGCGCCACCACCGGTGGCGATCACGCCTTGGTGCGTGCGACTCAGGTCGTCCAACACCTGTTGCTCGACATCGCGAAAACGATCTTCTCCCTCTCGCGCAAAAAATTCACGGATAGCGCATCCCAAGCGGTACTCGATCACATGGTCAGAATCCACAAAGGGCAAGCCCAAGCGGCGGGCCAGTTGCCTGCCGATGGTGGTTTTCCCCGAGCCTGGAAGGCCCACAAAGATGATGCGCACGTGAAATCTCTGAATTAAAAAACGCCCAATGGGGCCAACTCTGACCACAAGTCGATCAAGTGTATTCGACCCTTTGCCCAGCGTCAGGCCACCGGGAGACAGGGCTGCCCCAGCCACTCAGGTCCCTGTCAAGGTGCTGTAGCCGCCGGGGCATCGGCCATCACACGGGGCGTCAAAAAAATCAGCAACTCGCTGTTGCGCTGCGTACGGTCCCGATTTTTGAACAACCAGCCCAGGCCCGGCACTCGGCCCAAGCCCGGCACCCTGGCCTCGTTGTCCCGATCGGACTCTTCGTAAATGCCACCCAATACCACCGTGCCCCCATCTTCCACCCTGACCTGCGTTTTGACGTGCTTGGTGTTGATGGCAAAACCCGCCGGGGTGATCTGGCCCACGCTGTCGCGGTTGACATCCACATCCAACACCACCGAACCGTCTGGGGTGATTTGCGGCGTGACCTCCAGCTTCAAATTGGCTTTGCGGAACGTGATCGATGTGGCGCCACTGGCCGAAGCCGTCTGGTAAGGCAACTCGGTGCCTTGTTCAATCAAGGCTTTGGTCTGATCGGCCGTCACCACACGGGGGCGCGAGACCACCTTGCCCCGCCCATCGGCTTCCAGAGCCGAGATTTCGACGTTGATGAAACGGTCTGCCGCCGCATTGAACAAGGACACAGCAAAAGTGGACGGTGTTTGAAGGGTCTGACCCGCATGGCCTGCAGGCAACCTGACCTGATTGCCAGTGACCACCCCGGGCCCCACCACCGCATTGGTTGCACCCAGCGCCAAGCTATTGCTGCGCCCATTGATCTGCAAAGGCATGGCCAATCCGGCACCCAAACGTACACCCAGAGATTCACCAAATTGCCGCTCTGCTTCGACGATGCGGGCCTCGATCATGACCTGCCGAATCGGCACATCCAAGCGCTGAATCAAGGCCTCCACATGCACCAAGCGCGAAGGTACATCGGAGACGAACAATTGGTTGGTGCGGGGGTCAAACAACACACTGCCCCGCGAGCTCAGCATGCGCCCGCCACTGCCCGTCATTGCGCCAGCTGCGCCGCCTTGCAAGCGCTGCGCCAAATCACCGGCCCGCGCATGCTTGAGTCGCACAGGCAGTATCTGCAAAGGACTGACGGACTCCAAAGCCGAGCGGGATTCGAGTTGCTTTCTTTCCCGGATGGCCCATTCATCCTGGGGCGCCACCCACAGGACGCGGCCATCCAGACGGTAAGCCAAGCCCTTGGCCTGAAGCACGATGTTCAAGGCTTGGGGCCAAGGCACATCGGACAAACGAACAGTCACTTGCCCGCCCACGCCCTCTGCAGCGATCAGGTTCAGGCCCGAAAAATCAGCGAACACCTGCAACAAGGTTTTCAGGGGGACATCCTGAAAGTTCAGGCTGATGACCTGATCGGCCTTGGGCAAGTCGGACTCGGGAGTGGCTGCAACTGCGGAGACAAGGGCCAATGAGGGCACAGGGGATGCCGAGGGCGCGGCCGTTTGTGCCAGCGACCCACCAGGGTTGAGGCACGGCAGCCAGAATAGACAAGCCCACCACCGCCCGCGATGACCACACACCCGTTGGGTGGTTTTCATGGTCCCCTTGCCTCCATCTGAATGGTTTGCAAGCGACCTGCGGTGTCTCGCACGTGGATGACATCCCGCCCGATGCGCCAGACTTTGTGGCCCTCTAGGCTGATTTGTCGACCCTCTTGCGTGCGAAACCAATGTGCGGCGTTGGCCAAGACAGCTTCTGCCTGATCGCCTTGGCGCCAGGTGCCGATCAGGCGCAAGGGCAACATGGGCCAGCGCTCCGGTTCGCTCAAAAACAGCGGCTCTTTGGGCGGGGCGTCGACGAGACCTGCCGAATCGGGCAACACACCCAAGGCCACCCCTTTGGGCTGCATCACCACCGTTCGCGTCTCTCGTTCCAGTGGGGCCGTCATGGAAAAAGGCATGTCAAAAACCGACGCCATGTGCTTCGCCAGCGGCGCCTGAGGCAAGGCGGGCAATCCACCTGCAAACACCGCGTTGTGCGGGAGGCTGCCTGCCCTGCCAGGGCTGAACCAGGCGCGCCACACCACTTCGATGTCCACGCTTTGCTTGTCGGCGCTGGTCACCACACGCAAACGGTCCATCGACCAGACTGGCCCCATGTGGACAAGCGATGCCCAGGCGTCAGCCCAATTTTCATAGCGGGCCTGCAAGTTCAACAACATCGCTTGACTTGGCAAAGGCGCATGACCCACCTCGCTCGCGGGCTGCATGAGCATGAGCTTGACCTGGTGTTGTGCCAAAGTTTTTCGCAAGTAGGCCCACACTTGCTCTTGCTGGTCCAAACTTGGCAAGCGGTTGACGTCATCGGACATCAACGGGCCACTGGCCTTGGGGCGCGGGGTGGGCAAGGCCACCAATTTCGCATGCAAGATCTGCACGTCACTTTTGAGTTGCGCATGCGCTTGCCGCGTTGACGCATGCAGCCACACGCCCAAGCCCCAGGCCAGCAAACAAGCCATCACTGCGAACCCCCAACGGCGAGTCCACCACCGCCAGTGCGCCTGAAAACGAATGTCCCAGTCTGACCCACCCGCAAGCCAAGAAGCCCATGGGGCCTGCAGCCACAACCGCGTGTTCATGGTGCGGCCCCTTGGGCCATGCTCTGTGCAGATGCGGCCATGGGCTTGAAGGTGGGCCATGGACTGACCCAGACGAATTCAAGCCCTGCAGCATCTTGGGATCTTTCAAAATGGGGTCCAACTCTTACGGAGACGCTGGTTTGGCGAACCCGTTCGGCTGAAACAGAGCTTGGGGCTGGACCCTTGACAGAACTTGGGGCCACATGCTGGGCCTCATGGGTTGCCACATTGGCGGCATTCGCCAAGAACAGCGTCTCAGGCCAGGCCTTGTGTAACAGGTCCGTTAACCGGTGCCGAGAGGCGTTCAAGGCCTCAAAGTCTCGACTCCAACCGCTGAGCTCCAATTTCCCAGACGCCAGTTGCAAACGCACCAGTCGCCAAGAATCTTCTTGGGCCTCGCTGTGCAAGGCTTGATGGAGCGCCGTCCATGCCTGGTGTTGCTCTAGTACTTGGCGAAGGTGCTGCGTTTGCTGTCGGCTGCTCTCACGTGCCGCAACTTGTTGCTGCTCGAGCTTCAATTGTTGGCTGGCCTCGCCCCACTGGGCCTGCAGATGGGCTTGTTGCAAGCGCAGACCTTGCAAGGATCTCTCCATCCAAAACAAGCTCGCTCCAGCCATCAACGCCCCCACCACAAGGCCCGCCAGCGAAGTGGTGATGCGGTGCCGCCTTCTTCGTTGTTGGTGAAGCGCCGGGTAGTTGAGCAGATTCCAGGACAAGCTCATGTGCAGGCTTTCAATGCCAAACCCGCTGCCACCAGACGGGGCCCAGCCGAGGTTTGCAGAGCCTCTTGCAACGCTGCATCAAAGTTCAAGGGACTCAGCATGGCTGCACCGTTGGCTTGGGCGTCCGGGAGCAGCGCAAGGTCAAATTGCCAATCCTGCACCGGACGTGTCAACAAAACATACAGGCCGCCAGACAAACAAGAAGCCGCTCTTTGAGCGGCTTGCAGCTCAGGCTCCACACTGGCCAACTGCCAACCCGCACGGCGCACGCACTGGTTGAATTGTTCGACGGCACTTTGAGCGCAAGCCACCCACTGCAATTGCGCCACGACGCCATCAGACAGTGGGCCAGCTTGCCAATCAAAGCTGACCTCTTGAGGCTCAAGACCCAAAGCACGCGCAGCCTCAAGCTGAACTTCGGCTTCACAGTCTGAGGGTCCCCAACCCACTGGAACGGCCAACACACCACTGACCACTTGTGCCATGGGCAAACCCATGTTGACACGGTGGCGGCCCTGAAATACACCACGAGAGGCGCCACTTTGACGCAATCCATGGGACACGCCCAAGGCACTTGGATCTTCCAAATCGCCTGTGACGTACTGAACTGTGTGCACGCCCATCAATGGCGAGGCCTCTTTGCCCAGACCGAGCAAAAACCATCCCTTCTGTGCAGGTGCCAAGCCCCAAGCTTGCTTGACGGCTCGCGTTCGCAGCCGTTGCGTTAGCCAAGACGGAAACTGCATGCCTTGCTCCTTTGAGAAGTCTTTAAAAATCTGTCCGGACATGTTTTGTAACATGAATACGGTTTTTGTCCTTGTTTTTTTTAAACCAAATAGCTCATTTATTTGAATTGAAAGACGATGCGAGGCGCGTACTTTTTTATAATGTGAAGCCGCCTGTACTTTGCAGTCTGCCCCCAGCACACACCCTATGCCCACCAAAGACAAGCCAGCTACACCGCCCCAAAACCGCGCAAGCACTGACGCATCCTCGGGTTGGGTCGAGTTGATTTTCAAGGTGGGCGTTTGGGCTGCAGGTTTGCTGGCGGCAGGCCTGGCCAGCATCTTGTTGGTGGTGGGTGTGGCCATGGTCATGGCTTACCCCAATCTGCCCGACATCTCTGACCTGGCCGACTACAAACCCAAATTGCCGCTTCGGGTGTTCACGGCCGACGGCCAGTTGATGGGCGAGTTCGGCGAAGAACGACGCAACCTCACCCCCATCAAAGACATCCCCAAAGTCATGAAAGACGCGGTTTTGTCAATCGAAGACAACCGGTTTTACCAACACGGCGGCGTCGACTACCTGGGCATTTTGCGGGCTGGCGTTGCCAACATGGGCCGCCTCAAAAGCCAAGGGGCATCCACCATCACCATGCAGGTGGCCCGCAATGTTTACCTCTCGTCTGAAAAAACCTACACACGCAAAATTTATGAAATTTTGTTGACCTACAAGCTGGAGCACCTGCTGACCAAAGACCAGATTCTGGAGATCTACATGAACCAGATCTTCTTGGGCAACAGAGCCTATGGCTTTGCCTCGGCTTCAGAGGCTTACTTTGGCAAACGGCTTCAGGACATCACCATCGCCGAAGCCGCCATGCTGGCGGGCCTGCCCAAAGCGCCCTCGGCCTTCAACCCCATCGTCAACCCCAAACGCGCTCGATCACGCCAGCTCTACATCATCGAGCGCATGGAAGAAAACGGCTACATCACCGCCAAACAAGCCGTGTTGGCTAAAGCCGAGCCCTTGCGCCTTCGGTCTGCTGCCGACAAAAAGAATTTGCACGCTGAATTTGTGGCCGAGACCGTGCGCCAAATGGTCTTTTCGCAGTATGGCGAAGAGACCTACACACGCGGGATCAACGTCTACACCACTGTGCAATCTGCCGAGCAAATGGCCGCCTACCGTGCATTGCGCCAAGGCCTGATGGACTTTGAACGCCGTCAAGTTTACCGAGGTCCTGAAAAATTCATCCAACTGCCCAACGACCCCAAACTGGCCGATGAGGCCATCGATGACGCCTTGGAAGACCACCCTGACAATGGCGACGTGATGTCTGCCGTGGTGCTGCAAGCATCTCCCACCAAGGTGGTGGTGGTTCGTCAAAACAGCGAACAAATCACCATCACTGGCGCTGGACTGACACCGGCGCAGTCTGGCTTGTCTGACAAAGCCCCGTCTGCCAAGCAAATCCGCAAGGGCGCCGTGATTCGAATCGTGCAAGCGGCCAATGGCAACTGGGAAATCACCCAACTGCCCGAAGTCGAGGGCGGCTTGGTCGCCATGACGCCGCAAACAGGCGCCATTCGGGCTTTGGTGGGGGGGTTCGACTTTGCCAAAAACAAGTTCAACCACGTCACCCAAGCTTGGCGTCAACCGGGTTCGAGTTTCAAACCATTCATCTATTCGGCCTCACTCGAGACGGGTCTGCATCCGACCACCATGATCAACGACTCGCCCCTGTTTTTTGACGGCGGCGTGACCGGAGGCCAACCCTGGGAGCCGAAAAACTACGACGGCAAATTCGATGGCCCGATGAGCATGCGCACCGGTTTGGCCAAATCGAAAAACATGGTGTCCATTCGCATTTTGCAATCCGTTGGGCCACGCGCCGCCCAGGAATGGGTCACGCGTTTTGGTTTTGACGAAGACAAGCACCCACCCTACCTCACCATGGCGCTGGGCGCAGGCTCTGTGACGGTGATGCAAATGGCCACAGGTTATTCGGTGTTTGCCAATGGCGGCTATCTGGTGCGGCCCCACCTGATCACCCGGATCACCGACTACAAAAACCGGGTACTGGTGGAGAGCCCGCCCCAAGCCCCCGGCGAGGACGTGCCACGCGCCATTCCCGAACGCAACGCTTTTGTGATGAGCAGCTTGCTGCAAGAAGTCACGCGATCGGGCACTGCAGCGCGGGCGCAATCGATGCTGAAAAGGCAAGATGTCTACGGCAAAACAGGCACCACCAACGATGCCATGGATGCCTGGTTTGCAGGCTACCACCCCAACATGACCGCAGTGGTCTGGATCGGTTACGACACCCCGCGCAAACTGGGGGATCGCGAAACCGGTGGCGGTCTGAGTTTGCCGGTGTGGATCAAATTCATGGAGACCGCTTTGCAAACCCAGCCATCGACCCATCTGCGTGTGCCAGAGGGTGTGGTCCAGTCGGGCGGGGACTGGGCTTACGCCGAATTCACAGGCGATGCCGGGGTCAGCGCTTTGGGCATGGAGCCGGGTGGCGCCGGATCCAAGGCCAGCAGCATGCCCCCTGTCGAAGAAAAAAGGCGCATCCTGGACTTGTTCCGCCAGTGAGCCAGCACAAGTGCGCCAGGCGCGTCAGGGCTTGAACCACAGCGTGCGCCCTGACTGCTCAGAAGCGTAGCGCGACAAGCTCTGCCAAAACTCACCCTGGCCCTTGGTGTCTTGCCAAACCGTGCCGTCGAACTGGTAGTGGAACCCCCCGCAGCGTGCGGCCAGCCACACCTCGTGCAGGGGCTTTTGCAAATTGACGATGATTTGACTGCGGTTGGGGAAGGTGAGCGTGACCATGCCCCCCACACGCTGGTTGTCAATGTCCACATCGGCCGCGTCGTTCAGCAGGTCGCAGCTGTTTTCTATCCCAGCCAGCAGGCGTTCAGCCTGGTCCAAAAATTCGAGGTCGGTCATTACAATCGCTGCATGTTGAAGGTACCGAAGATTCTAGTCACCACGTTTGTCCTTGTTGGCAGTGCGGCCGTATTGAGCGGCTGTGGCCAAAAGGGTCCTTTGCGCACGCCTGATTCACCCGCCTCTGTCAACCGGGCAACGCTGCCCCAGACCCTGAACCCTTGGCACGACCCGGCCAAGGGAGCCATTCAGCGGCAAGCGCCTGCAACATCCACCCTGGCGACAACGCCACGCCCTGCGCCGTCGGTGGCGCCCGACACCCTCTTTTTGATCTCACCTTCGGCCTCTGATGCCGTCACACGATGAACGCCCCTGCCGCTTCCCACACCTTGCCCGGACAACCGCACATCGCCTACCAAAACCATGGGCTGATGGTGGAAGGCGTGCGCTTGTCTGACCTGGCCGATGCGTACGGCACGCCTTTGTTTGTGTATTCCAAAGCCGCCATGTTGTCGGCGCTGGCCGCCTACCAGCGCGGTTTTGCCGGACGGAAAGCGCAAATTTGCTATGCCATGAAGGCCAACTCCAGTCTGGCCGTGTTGCAGGTTTTTGCCGACGCTGGATGCGGCTTTGACATCGTCTCTGGCGGTGAACTGGCCCGCGTGCTGGCCGCTGGCGGCGACCCTGCCAAAGTGATTTTTTCGGGTGTGGGCAAGACCCGCGCAGAAATGCAACAAGCGCTGCAAATCGGCATTGGCTGCTTCAATGTGGAAAGCGAAGCCGAGTTGGATGTGCTCAGCCAAGTGGCCGTCAAAGCGGGCAAACGGGCCCCGGTCAGCCTGCGCGTGAACCCCAACGTCGACCCCAAGACGCACCCCTACATTTCGACAGGCCTCAAAGGCAATAAATTTGGCATCGCGCACGAAGACACGCTGCGCGCCTACCGCCACGCCGCCAGTTTGCCGGGCCTGCACGTCGTGGGCATCGATTGCCACATCGGCTCCCAAATCACCGAAACCACGCCTTATCTGGACGCGATGGACCGGGTGCTGGACTTGGTGTCTGAAATTGAAGCCGCAGGCATTCCCATCCACCACATCGATTTTGGGGGTGGCTTGGGCATCAATTACAACGGCGATACCCCCCCTGAGGCGGATGCGCTGTGGGCACAACTGTTGGCCAAGCTCGATGCCCGCGGCTACGGCCAGCGGCAACTCATGATCGAGCCAGGGCGCTCCTTGGTGGGCAATGCCGGTGTGTGCTTGACCGAAGTCATGTACCTCAAACCCGGCGAACAAAAGAACTTCTGCATCGTCGATGCCGCCATGAACGACCTGCCCCGCCCCGCCATGTACCAAGCCTTTCACCAAATCGTGCCAGTCTCGCCGCGCAACACGACCGATGGTGACGTCAGCGTGGTGTACGACGTGGTGGGCCCTGTGTGTGAAAGCGGTGACTGGATCGGACGTGACCGATCCTTGGTGGTGCAAGCTGGCGACACGCTGGCGGTGCTCTCGGCTGGCGCTTATTGCATGAGCATGGCCAGCAATTACAACACCCGTGGACGCGCTGCCGAGATCCTGGTCGATGGCACCCAAGCCCATCTCATTCGCCAACGCGAGTCGGCATTTGACACCTTCGCGCTGGAGCAGTTGGTCTAAGCACCCTGTTCAGATGGACCTGCGGATTTTCAGCAAACGCCACCCCAACAAGCCCGCCAAAATGGCGGCATAGACCAGCACTTCGTCAAAGTCCTGTTTGCCCGCACGCATCCACCAAAAGTGCAGCACGGCCAGCACGGCAACCAGGTAAACGCCCCTGTGCAGCCACTGCCAACGTCGGCCACCCAGCCAGCGCATGGCGCGGTTGAATGAAGTGGCGGCCAGCGCCAGCAAGATCACAAAGGCACCGAAACCCAACCCGATGAAGGGGCGTTTGATGATGTCTTGCAGCGTCTCCGCCACATCAAAGCCCATGTCAAACCAGGCATAACTCAGCATGTGCAGGCTGGCATAGGCAAACACCAACAGGCCCAACATGCGCCGAAACCTGGCCAACTCGGGCCATCCCACCCAGCTGCGCAATGGGGTCACGGCCAAGACGACACACAAGCCACGCAAGGTCCAATCGCCGGTGGCCCGAATCAAGGCCTCTGCCGGGTTGGCGCCCAGTTGGTCTTGCACCGTCTGCAGCACCAACCAGGCCATGGGCATCAAACCCACCAGCAACAACGCCCACCAAGCGGCCGGGTGACGCAGTGCCGCTCTCATGTCCTCAAAAAAATGGCGGCTTGGCGCATCAGAAGAACTTTTTCAAGTCCATTCCGGCGTACAACTGACCTACTTGTGTTTCGTAGCCATTGAACATCAGGGTCTTGCGCTTTTTGGCCAACAAACCGTCCTCGCCAATGCGCCGCTCGGTGGCCTGGCTCCAGCGTGGGTGGTCTACCAAGGGGTTGACGTTGGAATAAAAGCCATATTCTTGGGGAGCCGATTTTTCCCAAGAGATCACAGGCTGTTTGTCGGTGAAGCGGATCTTGACCAAACTCTTGCCACTCTTGAAACCGTACTTCCATGGCACCACCAAACGCAGGGGCGCGCCGTTTTGCTTGGGCATGACTTCGCCGTACATGCCAAACGCCAACATGGTCAACGGGTGCATGGCCTCGTCCATGCGCAAACCTTCCAAATAAGGCCAATCGACAACACCGCCCCGCACTCCGGGCATGGTTTTGGGGTCGGCCAAAGTCACAAATTCCACGTACTTGGCGCCTGGCAGGGGCTCGACACGGCGAATCAGATCGGCCAATGAGTACCCTATCCAAGGGATCACCATGGACCATCCTTCGACACAACGCAGGCGGTAAATGCGCTCTTCCATGGCGCCCCACTTCATCATGTCCTCCAAATTCACGCGACCCGGGTTTTTGACCAAGCCTTCGATCTCCACGCTCCAAGGCTCAGTTTTGAGTGTGTGCGCTCGTTTGGCCGGATCGGCTTTGTCGGTGCCAAACTCGTAAAAATTGTTGTAGGTCGTCGCGTCTTTGTAGGGCGTCAATTTGTCCATGACCACCCCACCTGCCAGTTTGGTGGGCACAGAAGCCATGGGCGGCAACTGCCCCGGACGAACCATTTGCGCCTGCGCATCGCGCACGCCCCAAGCGGCCAAGGCCAAGCCCGCTGAACCCATGGCCGCTTGGCGAATCAGCGCCCTTCGCTGCAAATAGACCGACTCTGGGGTGATCTCACTGGACACGGGATGCTGAAAACCAGAGCGGGAAGATAAGAAGATCATGGTTGAACCTTTAAAAGTCACACGGTGATTGTGAACTTTTCGGCCGCTGGCTGCAGAAACCAGTCATTTCAAAGATGATTGGTCTTGCGCCAAAGTCATGACTTCCCCGTGATTTTCATGCATGGAGAAAACCTGCCCCGCTCAACCGGCAGTGGCCTCGAATCAGAGCGTGCCGTAACTGTGCAGACCACTGAGGAACATGTTCACACCCAAGAAGGCAAAGGTCGTGATGCCCAAGCCCACCAAGGCCCACCAAGCAGCCACCGTACCGCGCAGGCCTTTCATGAGACGCATGTGCAACCAGGCCGCGTAGTTCAACCAAACGATCAGGGCCCAGGTCTCCTTCGGGTCCCAGCTCCAATAACCACCCCATGCCTCTGCCGCCCACAAAGCGCCCAGCACCGTGGCGATGGTGAAGAAGGCAAAGCCCACAGCGATGGATTTGTACATCACATCGTCCAGGATTTCAAAGGAGGGCAGTCGCTCGGCGATGCGTCGACGACCGAGCAAAATGCCCGCCACGATGAAGGCGGATATGCCGAAGTAAACCATCCAATAGCTGCTGGTCTGGTCGTTGGCCGATTGGCGAAACACCACAGGCTCAAAGCACAACACAATGCCCAGCAGCCAAAGTGGCGCTAACTTGTACCAACGGGTTTCAGTGGCTTGTTGCTTGATCAGGTAGGCAAAGGCCACCATGGCCGCCAAAGCAAAGGTGCCGTAACCAATGAAGTTGGCCGGAACGTGCAACTTCATCCACCAGCTCTTGAGGGCGGGCACCAAGGGCTGAATCTCGTGGGCTTCACGCACCAGCGTGTACCAGAGCAAAAAGCCTACGGCCGCACTCACCACCAACATGACGAATGCGCCCAGAGCACGGGTCTTGTATTGCGCTTCGTAGTACAGATAAAAAGCCGTCGTCATCCAGCAAAACATGATGAAGACTTCGTACAGGTTGCTCACCGGGATGTGCCCGATGTCTGGGCCTAACTGGTGGCTTTCGTACCAGCGCACCAGGGTACCGATCAGGGCCAAGCCCACCGCCACCCAAGCCATGCGCGAGCCCAAAGACTCCATCGCATCAGCCTGACCTCGGATGAATATGCCCGCCCAATAAAAAACGGTGCTGATGAAAAACAGCATGCTCATCCACAGGATGGCCGACTGGCTCGACAAAAAGTACTTGAGCAAGAACACCTGCTCGGACCGGGCCAGGTCACCCTGATACAGGTAAATGGCCCACAAAGACAAACCCGTCACCACCAAAATCAAGGTGCGCAAGGGGCGCCAAAACCAAGCCAACCAAATCACAGCAGGCAAGCTGCCGATCAGGATGGCCTGCTCGTAAACGTCCATCGCATGCTGGTAGCGGGTGAATGCAAACACCGTACCCAACAGCGCCAACAGGGCAAAGCCCCAATCCAGCGCCGAGCGGCTGGAAAAGTAGCCTGGATTCAAAGTGACAGTGGTCATGGTGCTTTCTCGGAGCGGCCCAACAATCGGGCGGTCAATTGGTCAAATTCACGGTCAACGTCCATGGTCTTGCGGTTGGACGACAACGCCATGCTCGCTTGGGCCCCCCCGCCGTGCGGCGACAGCCAGACCCACAAGCGACGGTCTCGAACATACAGCATTGCAAAAATACCCAAGATCAAAAGGGCACACCCCAAGTACACGATGGACTGACCGGGCGCTCGGGCCACCTGGAACACGCTGGCTTGCACCTGCTTGAAGTCTTTCAGCAAAAACGTCATGGGCGCAGGGTAGAACGGCGCATCCGACAGCGCCAGCACCGCCTGAGTCATGAAGCCTTGCACCTGCTCTGAAGGCATCGGTTTGGCACCGGCTTGCTCCCGGGCCACCGCGTCCAGCTCAAACAAGGCACCGTTCAAAATGCGCACAAACATTTCGCCTGCACGGGCACGCTCGGCCTCGGGCACATTCGACTCCAAGAAATCCGCCAAGGCCTGCAAACCCGAAACCTGCTTGCCCTGCACCTGCTCCAAACCCGCAAACAGGCCCAAAGAGCGGGCTGCCGAATCGGCCAGTTGCGGGGTCAACTCGGGGCGTTGTGGGTCCACCGCCTTGCGGGCGTAACGCTGGACCGCACGGTTGCGCAGCTCGGGCGTTTCAAGCGCGGCGCGCAAACGGATGAAACCGGTCAACTCGCTGTTTTCATCGGCCGGTGGGCGCAGATAACGGAAAGGCTCACTGGGTGTCTCGCGCATGCCCAGCAAAAACACGGGCACACCGTCACCCGTGTCCACAGGCAACATGTAATTGTTGTACTCGCGCGCTTGGCCTGCGCCATCGCGCAGCTTGTAACTCACACTGGGTCCCACATTGCGCAGCTCTTTGGTTTGCGTCGTTTTATTGCCCGCCCCCAAACGCTCATCGATGGCGCTGCGCAAATCGACTTTGCGCACATCCACCGCCGTGCCTTGGGGGCCTTCGCCACCCGACATGTTCTCGACGTTGATCACGCGCAGTCCGGTGAACTCCAGGCTCATTTTCTCGTTGCCATTGGTCAGGTCGGTGCTGCCGCCAATGGTGCCTTCCACTTCGAAAGATTTGGTGGCTGCCGCCATGGGCACGGCTTGCAAAGTGACCTGCGAGCCACCGTCGTCGAAGCTGGACTGGTAGATGTTGATGCCCTTGAAGCTGGCCGGGTGGTTGACCTCGACACGCGCTTCCCGCTTCTCGCCCGTGGCCTTGTCGTGGATGATGATGTCGCTGGCAAAGAGCTTGGGCATGCCGGTCGAGTAGTACTCGACGATGAACTTTTTCAGCTCGATCACAAAGGGCAACTCTTGCAGCAAGATGCCATTGGACTGGCTCAAAATCGCCGTGCCCGACGCGGTGTCCTCGGCCACCAGCAAATTGCCTCGAAAAGCCAAGTTGCGCTCGGACAATCGGTGCTGCGCAGGCACATCGGCAATCAAGCCGCCCCCGTTGTAAATCTCCTTGCCGCCCAACCACATCTGGGCGCGCACCGCCAGGTCACCGTCCAGCAAACCACCCACACACACCAATACGATGGCCGAGTGCGCCGCGATGTAACCGATCTTGTTGGCCGCACCGGCTTTGGCCGCCAGCATCCAGCCCTTGCCCGCTGGTGTATCGCGCTCTTGCAGCTTGACTTTCCACCCCCCTGTGGCCAGCAAAGCCCCCAACCGTTTGGCGGCAAGCTCAGGCACCTCGTTCAAATGGCCTTCGGCCTTGTGGTGGAAGGCTTTCAGGCTTTGCTCGCGGATGTTTTCTTTGTAGTTTTGGAGGTCAACCCAAATTTTGGGGGCATTGCGGGCAATGCACAAACTGGTGCTGACGACCAGAAAAGCCAGAATCAACAAGAACCACCAAGCGCTGTAGACCGAGTTGAGTTTGAGAGTGGCAAACAATTCAGCCCAAAACGGTCCAAATTGGTTGATGTAGTTGTTGGTGGGCTCGTTTTGCTTGAGCACCGTGCCGATCACCGAAGCGATGCAAATGACCGTCAGCAGCGAAATCGCAAACCGCATGGACGACAGCAACTCGATCACGGCCTGCCCTCGGGGCGAGCCGCGCTCGGATTCGGGGCTGGAAGCAACAGTGGTCATGGGGTGTTTGAGTGAATAGACCAGCCCAAAGAGGGAAAGTGGTGCGCGTGAGAAACAACAAAGGCCGGAAAACCGGCCTGGGTATGCGTCATATCAGCCGGTGCTTAATTGTGCCGCAGGCTCTGGGCCTTTGGCGCAAAACCCCCAAAGGGGTACAGGGCAAAACCACCCTGCTCCAAGCACACGGCTGAGCCAGGCTCAGCGAAGGCCCGCGATGTAATCCGACACGGCCTTGATTTCACGGTCATTCATCTTGGCCGCCACTTGGGTCATTTGCAGGTTGTTCTTGCGCACACCTTCACGGAATTGAACCAGCTGAGCAGCGGTGTACTCGGCGTGCTGACCCGCCAAGCGAGGGTACTGTGAAGGCATGCCCGCACCGTTGGGGGAATGGCAGCTCACGCAAGCGGCGATCTGACGGTCTGGAATGCCACCGCGGTAAATGCGCTCCCCCCAAGCCACGGTCTCTTTGGCATTGGCAAAGCCGGGCTTAGCCTGCTTGGAGGCCAACCAAAAAGCAATGTTGCGCATGTCGTCGTCGCTCAGCGCAGCGACCATGCCGCTCATCACGGCGTTGGCACGCTTGCCTGATTTGTACTCTTGCAATTGCTTGAGCAGGTATTCGGGGTGTTGTTGGGCCAACTTGGGGTTGGAAGGCGTGCTGGAGTTGCCGTCTGCAGCGTGGCAAGCCACACAGGCTTGGCTGAAAATGGCTTCACCTTTGGCCAAGTCGGGCTTGGCAGCCTTGCTAACCGGGCCAGCGGCCAGGGCAGAACCGGCCACCAAGGCGGCCGACAGAGCGGTGATCAAGTGAGAGAAAATCGGCTTCATGGCAGGGTCCAAGAGTTGGCGCAAAACCCAAGGATTCTACAATGAGGTCCGCGTCAGTTTCCTGACGACCCAAGGTATCCCTGATTTATGAGCTCCCGCCCGCATGTTCGCGTTCCAGCAAGTCCTACAAAAGTCCCCAAAGCCACTGTGGCCGTGACTTCTGTGATTCGGAATACCCCCGCAGCTGTCACGCCCATGGGCTGGATGCACACCGCCCGGTTTTTGACCACCGCCGCGCAACTGCACCACTTGCCCGCCATGGACACACCCGAAATCGCCTTTGTGGGCCGTTCGAACGCCGGCAAATCCACCTGCATCAACACCCTGACACAAAAGAAACAACTGGCCTTTGCCTCCAAAAAGCCCGGCCGTACCCAACACATCAACCTGTTCGCTTTAGGCAAACAAGGCATCACCGATGCCGTGCTGGCCGATTTGCCCGGTTACGGCTACGCCGCTGTGGCCAAAATGGACAAGCTGCGCTGGCAGCAGGTCATGGCCAACTACCTGGTCAGCCGCGAGAACCTCAAGGGCATCGTCATGATGTGCGATCCGCGCCACGGCCTGACCGAACTCGACGACATCCTGCTGGAAGTGATTCGTCCGCGCGTTGAAGAGGGCCTGAAGTTCCTGATCATTTTGACCAAAGCCGACAAGCTCACCCGCGCTGAGCAAGCCAAGGCCTTGTCGATTGCGCGACTGCAGGCCGGTGGCGGCGAAGTCAAACTCTTTTCGGCCTTGAAAAAGCAGGGGGTGGACGAAGTGGCCCAACTGCTGTGGGACTGGACCCATCCGGCCGAGGGCGCTGTGGCTGAAACCCAAGCCGCCGAGCCACCCGAAGAAGAACCCGAAGCCCTGGACGAGTGAGCGAGTGAGCCCGCACTGGCGAGCGCCACGGCCCCACGCCTGCGACGGCGCCAACCCCAAGTGATCCGCTGTGCCTTTCTTAACAACTGCTCACCCTGACATCCAGACCTGGCAACAAGCCCTGCCGCATGGCGTCTCTTTGAGTTGCCGCGCTTGTGGCGACCCCGGCCGCCCCGTGCTGCTTTTTTTGCATGGTTTTCCTGAGGGCGCCTGGGTTTGGGACCCTTTGCTGGTGCATTTTTCAAAAACCGAGAATGGCGGTTACCGCTGCGTGGCTCCCAACCTGCGCGGCTACGAACGCTCCAGCGCCCCCGAAGACGTCAAAGCCTACCGGGCCAAACACCTGGTGCAAGACATCGCAGCGCTGATCGACACCGAATGCCAAACTCCGGATGGCCGTGCGCCACTGGCCGCTCTGATTGCACACGATTGGGGCGGTGCGGTGGCCTGGAGCTTGGCCAACCAGCACCCGGCTCTGTTGCAAAAACTGGTCATCGTCAACTCGCCTCACCCCGGCCCCTTTTTGCAGGCCTTACAAAACAACCCCGCGCAAATAACGGCCAGCGCTTACATGAACTTTTTGGTGCGAGCCGATGCAGCCACCCAGCTGTCAGCCAATGACTTTGAACGCCTGTTTGGATTTTTAACGGGCCACGACGCGTCACTGCAATCTCTCAGCACCCAGACCGCCGTCAGCCCAGATTGGCTCACGCCCGCAATCAAGGCGCGCTACCGCAATGTCTGGCAACACGGCCTGCAAGGCGGTCTCAACTACTACCGCGCTTCCCCCCTGCGCCCGGCCACCGCCACCGACCCGGGGGCCAGCGCCGTGCAGATCCCACCCGAGGCGCTGCGCATCGAAGTGCCCACACTCGTGCTTTGGGCGCAAGACGATGTGGCGCTGCTGCCCTGCCTGACCGAGGGCTTGGACCGGCTCATCGCCGATTTGAAACTCGTGAACATTGCCAACGCCACCCACTGGGTGGTGCACGAACAGCCCCAGCGGGTGATCGATGAAATCGCGGTTTTTTTGGGATCGTCTACAGCGCCACAGCGCTGAACCTCGTCACCGAAAAGGGCGGCCACGCCCTGAGCGATTCAATAAAACCCCGGCTCACCCTCGGGCCGGGTTTTGAATCGCTTGTGCACCCAGTAATACTGTTCGGGCATGGTACTCACCCAATCGGCCAGCAACTGGTTCGTTCGCAACGTGTCTTGCTCTGGATCGTCGCTTGGAAAGTCAAGCAAAGGGGCATGCACCTCGATGTCATAACCTTGCGCCGTCATCCGCGTCACCACAGGCACCACCCGCGCCCCGCTCGCCTTGGACAGCCTCGACAAAGAGCTCAGGGTGGCCGCTTTTTCCACCCCCATGAATGGGACAAAAATCGATTCTGATGGCCCGAAATCCATGTCTGGCGACAGGTGCAAAGGTTCACCTTTTTTGATGCCAGACAAAATTTGGCGCATGCCTTGACGACGGAAATAGGGCCGAACGTTGCCTGACCTTTCGCGACCTTGCCTGACCCAAGCTTCGACCTCAGGACGTGACTGCCCCACAAAAATGAACGCCACAGGCCCCGGAACATCGAGCGAAACCGCCAACCCCCCCGCATCCAGACCCACAAAATGGGGGGCGAACATCAGCAAGGGGCCGGGTGCCGTCAAAAACGACAGGTCACCCACCCACCGTAAACGCTGCCGCACCAATGGCTCGGGCGCATGCCAGAGCCAAGAACGGTCCATGACCGATTGCCCAAAAGCCACAAAATGCCGATAAGCCAACGCATCGCGTTGCACTGCCGACAACTCCGGCATGGTTTTTTGGAGGTTCACCCGAACAATGTGACGGCGGCTGCGCGCAAAAACCCACAACACACCACCCAAAGCGGCGCCCAACAGCCTCACCCAAGGCAGCGGCAATTTCGCGCACACCCGCAGACAAGCGATCAGCAGTTTCACCATGTTGTTGTGCCTGTCATCATCCTGCGCGAGGCTGCTTGTAGCGCGCATAGCCCCAAATGTATTGGCTTGGGCACTGCAAAATCATGGCCTCAATGGCTTGATTCACTTGCACCACCGCCGTCTCCAGATCAGCCGACAAGCCATACCCCAAAGCCTGTGTGTGCAATCGATAACCTCGCCCCCAAGGCAGTCGCTCTCCCCAGATCAAAACGACTTGCGCACCGGTTTGCAGTGCCAAACGTGCTGCCAAAGTCATGGTGTAGGCCGGCTTGCCAAAAAAAGGCGCCCACTGTCCCATGCCCTCAGGCGGCACCTGATCGGGTAATAAACCGACTGCACGCCCCGCTCGCAAGGCCTTGATCATCTGGCGCACACCGGCCAGGTTGGTCGGCACGGCCTCCAGCCCCAATCGGTTGCGCGCCACCCGCATCACCTCGTTCAAGCCCGCATCCCTGGCTGGTCGGTACAGCACCGTCAAAGCGCCGTGTTCAGGCGCAAACCGGATGGCCAAGGCCTGCGCCGTGATTTCAAAACAACCCATGTGCGGCGTCAAAAACAAGACGCCTTTCCCAGCCGAATAAGCCTGCACAGCTGCCCGGTCATCGGCCCACACAAAAGGCGGCGTGCGGCCCAGCCACAAACGTGGCAACTCCGCCGACATGCAGCCTGCTTGGCCAACAGCGCCGAACCAATGCCGCCCAACCAAACCCGCCTGACGCGCATTGTCGATAAATCGGCTGCGGTAAGTTCTAGAAAAACACCAAGCCAGCCAGCCACCCAGCCAGCCCAAAGCGTGCATGGACCACAAAGGCCAAACGGAAAAAAAACGGAACCAACGCAACATGGAGGTGGATTTTGCCTGAGGTGCCTGCGCTGGACAGACCCTGACTGCCCAGTCCAGCATGACCATGGCGGGTGAATCGTGCAAAAGACACTTTGGCGGTACCCGTTTTTCACATCCCTCTACCGGTTCAAGGCCAACCCAGATCAGCCAACCCCTTTTAACATCCACTGGACACCCCTAGGGCCCATTCAGCAACCCAACCATCCACAGGACCAGACGGTGAACATGACACAAGCCTCGCCCCAGTATTTCAGCACCAGCCAAGCCGCCAAAGTGCTTGGCCTGTCGGTCGGCACCGTCCAGCGCATGGTTCAAAACGGGATCTTCAAGGCCTTTGTCACCCATGGGGGCCACCGCCGGATTTTGTCCACCTCCTTGAACGATTACTGCCAAAAACAAGGCGTCAGCACCAGCGCCCTGGCGCCTGTTCACCCGGTGGCCCATATCTACGTGCTGCACGACAACGCCCACATGACCCCGGCCCTGAGCCGTCTCAACGAATGGGCGTGTGCCACGGTCATGACCCACCCACTGGATTTGATGGACATCGGCCATGAACAAGCGGTTTTGTTTGTGGACGCTCGCCTGACTTGGCTGCACACTTCGCCCGCCCACTTGCAAAACGCCAGCATGCAAAACGCCCACATCATTCTTTACAACAGCGGACACCTGCCTGCCAACAGCCTGTTCACCGAAAGCCAGAATTTGCAACTGTTTGCGGGCGACATCACCACCGACCTGGTCGACGGCTACCTGCTTTGCCTGCAGCAACTGCAACCGCAAACCACCCGTTGCCATTAAAAACAGCAGCTTGTTTGCAGCCCGGGTCTTGAAACGCCCACAAAAACCCTTATCATTAGCACTCGATGGAGTTGAGTGCTAACAAGCGCCTCCACAGTTTTCAGCTGCACTGTTGCGGTGCATTTGTTTTTTTAACCTTGTTTCATTTCCAGGAGATTCCATGAAACTGCGTCCTTTGGGCGATCGCGTGATCGTCAAGCGTATTGAAAGCGAAACCAAAACTGCTTCGGGCATCGTGATCCCCGATTCCGCTGCTGAGAAGCCTGATCAAGGTGAAGTTTTGGCTGTTGGCCCAGGCAAAACCAATGACAAAGGCGAAACCAAAGCATTGAACGTGAAAGTCGGCGACCGCGTGTTGTTCGGCAAGTACAGCGGCCAAACCGTCAAGGTCGGTGGCGACGAGCTGTTGGTGATGAAAGAAGAAGACCTGTTCGCGGTCGTGGAATAACTTGCGGGACAGATCGAACGACGCGCCATGCGCCCGTTCGCTCTGTCCTCAACTAATTAATCTGAATTTAGGAGCTTAAAAATGGCAGCAAAAGACGTAATTTTCGGCGGCGAAGCCCGCGCACGCATGGTTGAAGGCGTGAACATTTTGGCCAACGCGGTCAAAGTGACTTTGGGCCCCAAGGGCCGCAATGTGGTGTTGGAGCGTTCGTTCGGCGCCCCCACTGTGACCAAGGACGGTGTGTCCGTGGCCAAAGAAATCGAACTCAAAGACAAGTTGCAAAACATGGGCGCCCAGATGGTCAAGGAAGTCGCTTCCAAGACTTCTGACAACGCTGGCGACGGCACAACGACTGCCACCGTGTTGGCCCAAGCCATCGTGCGCGAAGGCATGAAGTACGTGGCCGCCGGCATGAACCCGATGGACCTGAAGCGCGGCATCGACAAAGCGGTGACCGCTTTGATCGAAGAGCTGAAGAAGGCCACCAAAGCCACCACCACCAGCAAAGAAATCGCCCAAGTTGGCTCGATCTCTGCCAACAGCGACACCAGCATCGGCGAAATCATCGCCAACGCGATGGACAAAGTGGGCAAAGAAGGCGTCATCACCGTGGAAGACGGCAAGTCGTTGAACAACGAACTCGACGTGGTGGAAGGCATGCAATTCGACCGCGGCTACCTGTCGCCTTACTTCATCAACAACCCCGAAAAGCAAGCTGCTTTGCTGGACAACCCCTTTGTGTTGTTGTTCGACAAGAAGATCAGCAACATCCGCGACCTGTTGCCCACCCTGGAAGCCGTGGCGAAAGCTGGCCGTCCTTTGTTGATCATTGCCGAAGAAGTTGAAGGCGAAGCCTTGGCGACTTTGGTGGTCAACACCATCCGTGGCATCTTGAAAGTGGTCGCCGTGAAAGCCCCTGGCTTCGGTGACCGTCGCAAAGCCATGTTGGAAGACATCGCCATCTTGACCGGCGGCAAAGTGATCGCCGAAGAAGTGGGCCTGACCCTCGAAAAAGTGACCTTGGCCGATTTGGGCCAAGCCAAGCGCATCGAAGTGGGCAAAGAAAACACCATCATCATCGACGGCGCTGGTGCGGCTGGCGACATCGAAGCCCGCGTCAAACAAGTGCGCGTGCAGATCGAAGAAGCCACATCTGACTACGACCGCGAGAAGCTGCAAGAGCGCGTGGCCAAGTTGGCTGGCGGTGTGGCCGTGATCAAGGTCGGCGCTGCCACCGAAGTCGAGATGAAAGAAAAGAAAGCCCGCGTTGAAGACGCCCTGCACGTTGAAGACGCCCTGCACGCGACCCGCGCTGCGGTGGAAGAAGGCATCGTGGCTGGCGGCGGCGTGGCTTTGCTGCGCGCACGTCAGGCAGCTGGCGCCATCAAAGGCGACAACGCTGACCAAGACGCCGGCATCAAGCTGGTGCTCAAAGCCATCGAAGCACCTCTGCGCGAAATCGTTTACAACGCCGGCGGCGAGCCCTCGGTGGTAGTCAATGCGGTCATGGCTGGCAAGGGCAACTTTGGCTTCAACGCGGCCAACGACACCTACGGCGACATGATCGAAATGGGCATCCTGGACCCCACCAAAGTGACCCGCACGGCTTTGCAAAACGCAGCGTCTGTGGCCTCTTTGATGCTCACCACCGAGTGCATGATCTCCGAAGCCCCGAAGGACGAGTCCGGCGCTGGCGGCGGCGGCATGCCTGACATGGGCGGCATGGGTGGCATGGGCGGCATGGGCATGTAATTGCCCCGCTGTCTGGACCGAGGGTTTTCGCCCTCACCCAGCCAAAAACAAAGCCCCGCAAGGTTTGCACCTTGCGGGGCTTTTTTTCGCCCTCCGTGCGCGCAGGCGCTGTGCATTTATGATGCCTCCATGCGCTTGTTTCTCTGGCCATTGATCGGTTTGTGGGTGCTCAAATGGAGTTTGAGCGCCGGCATGGCCATGGCCATGCCAGTACACGATCCAGTGCCCGATTCGGTTCACGTTCCGCTGCATGCCACCACGGCCAACAACGCCAACCACCATGCCGAACATGCCGGGGCCTCACCAGCCCTCGCACCCGACTGCCATGGCTCTTGGGCAACACAGGCCGAGTTGGCAAAAGATGCCGCTCAAGAGGGCTCAAACGTGACCCACTGCACCGCGCACGCCGACTGCCACCACTGCTGTCCACTGGCATGGGGCAGCTGGGCTGGTATCGGCATACAAGCCGTACCCGCCATGCGCCCCGCACGCCAAGTGCCCGGCTGGCACAGCACCAGCTGGCTGCCCGGACTTCGCCCACCCAAGGCCTGAGTCCTCATCCGCTCACAGGTTCCGCGATGGCTTTGGTCAAGCGCGGCAGATGGTTTTTTGTGCGCGGGCGCAGCCCCGCGCAGGGATGCACACATGACTTCTTCTTTTCAACAACACCACGGCGCGATGCTGCTCAAGTACTCGGGCATCAGCTTCATCTCGGGGGCCGTGAACCACGGCTTTTTCAGCGGCGAGCGCTCTTTGTGGACGGCCTTGGTCGGCATGGTTTTGTTCGTGTTGGGCGCTTGGCTCGAACACCGCTGGCAGCCTCTGGACGCCAACACGCCGCAGTCCGGCCTCTTGAAGACTTTGGCCATCGGCAGTTTGCTGTCGATCGGACTGGGCTTTTTCACCGGCGGTTTGCAGCACTTCCCGGATTCGCCCGAGCGCAGTGCCTGGGTGGTGCCGCTGGGCTTTTTTGTGTCGGTGCTGGCCTTGGGGCTGGGTGCGCCACGCGACTGGACACGCGCGGCCAGCGTTTACGTTGTGGTGCTGGGCATGCTCACGAGCGTTGGCAGCTGGGGCGCTTGGCAGTGGCTGAAACTCCACCCTGAATGGGCCGCTACCGGCCATGGGCACAGCCATGGCCATGACAAGGTCGACAGCCACGCCGACAGCGACGCCCCCGCCGCGCAAGTGGTCAGCCGCAGCATCGACATCCGCATGGATGACACGATGCGCTTTGCGCCCGACAGCGTGCAGGTCCAGGCTGGAGAAACCATCCGTTTTGTGGTGCACAACGCCGGCAAGATCGCGCATGAACTCGTGCTGGGCAGCGACGAAGACATCCGGGCGCACGCCGAAGCCATGAAAAAAGGCACCGACCACAGCCACAGCCACGCGGGTGCTGCCGCCATCAGCGTGGCACCAGGTCAAACGGGAGAACTGGTCGTGACGTTCAGCAAAACCGGTACGCTCCAAATGGCCTGCCTGATCCCAGGCCACTACGAGGCGGGCATGAAAGGCCAGCTGAGTGTGACCAGCGGTGGGGCCTTGCCATCACCGGCCAAATCGCAGAGTTCGGCGCACGACCACAGCACCCACAAACACTGATCAGCGCAGACGCTCCAGCAGGCCTGCGGTAGAAGCATCCAGGCCCGCCACTTGGCCCGATGCCATGCGCGCGTGGATGTCTTGGGCCAACACCTTGCCCAGCTCCACGCCCCATTGGTCAAAGCTGTTGATGCCCCAAACCGCGCCACTGACAAACACGCGGTGCTCTTGCAAGGCAATCAGCGCGCCAAGGCTGGCGGGCGTGAGTTGATCGAGCAAGAAAAAAGTGCTGGGCCGGTTGCCTTTGAAGTGCTTGTGCCCGCCCGCGTCCGACTTGCCCAGCATCAGGGCCTGAGCCTGCGCAATCGCATTGGCCAGCAGCAGTGCGTGGTGGTATTTCAGGCTGTGCGTGGGGTTTTTCACGGCAATGAATTCCACCGGCACCACCTCGGTGCCCTGGTGCAACATCTGAAAATACGCATGCTGACCGTTGGTGCCCGGCTCGCCCCACAGCACGGGCGAGGTGTCATACGGCAAGGCTTGCCCGTGGCGGTCGACCCCTTTGCCGTTGCTCTCCATCTCGAGTTGCTGCAAAAAAGCAGGCCAGCGGCGCAAAGCGCTGTGGTACGGCGCAATCGAGCGGCTGGTGTAGTTCAAGAAGTTGCGGTACCAAACATCGAGCAGGCCGATGCGCACGGGCAGGTTTTCTTCTAACGACGCAGTCTGAAAATGCTGGTCCATGGCGTGCGCCCCGGCCAGAAAATCCCTGAAACCCTGCGCCCCAATGGCAATGGCCACGGGCAGGCCAATGGCCGACCACACCGAATAACGTCCACCCACCCAATCCCAAAAGCCGAAAGTGGTGGTGATGCCCATCTCGGCCGCTGCCGCCACGTTGGTGGTCAGCGCCGCAAAGTGGCGGGCCACATCCTGACCGCCTTGCGCCTTGAACCAAGCCTGCGCCGAGCGGGCATTGGTCATGGTCTCGAGAGTGGTGAAGGTTTTGGAGGCGATCAAAAACAAGGTGTTGTCGGCCTTCAGGCCCTTGAGCACCGCTGCCAGCTCGTGCCCGTCCACATTCGACACAAAATGAAAGCGCTTGCCCGGGATCACGAAGTCTTGCAGCGCCAGCACCGCCATCTGCGGCCCCAGATCGGAGCCGCCAATTCCGATGTTGACCACATCGGTGATCTGCGCATCCGCCCGGATGGTTTCAGCATAGACCAACATCGGCTTCAAGCTGGCATGCACCCAAGCCAGCGGTTCGGCCAAATTGCCACCCAAAGAACCCTCAGGTTGGCGCAGCAGCCAATGCATGACAGCGCGGCCTTCTGAGTTGTTGATGGGCTTGCCCTGGAACATGGCATCGCGATGCGCACTCAGCTCGGTCTGGCGGGCGAGCTCTTGCAGCAAAGCTTCGGTCGCGGCATCGACATGGTTTTTGGACAAATCGGCAAACACATGGGGCGCCGTTTGGCTCAGCGTGACGGCGCGGCTGGGGTCCTGTGCAAAAGCGGTGCGCAAGTCAAAACCCGTGGCCCCTGCCGCATGGGCCGTCAAGGCCTTCCAGGCCGGGGTTAGGTCACAGCGCATGCCTCAAGCTTTCTTCATCAATTCTTCGAGTTTCACGGCATCGGTGCAAAACGCACGGATACCCTCGGCCAGCTTTTCGGTGGCCATCGCATCTTCATTGAGCGCCAAGCGGAAAGAGGCTTCGTCATAGGCCACGGCAGGCAGGTCCATGCCTTGGGCCGCTCGGGCATCGAGGGCTGGACCCAACGGCGCATCGCTGGTGGCCAACTGGGCCAGCAACTCGGGGCTGATGGTCAGCAAATCGCAACCCGCCAGCGCCGTGATTTGCCCGATGTTGCGGAAGGACGCGCCCATGACTTCGGTGGCGATGCCGTGCTTTTTGTAGTGGTTGAAGATGGCCCGCACCGACCGCACGCCGGGGTCGTTCGCGCCCGACATGACCGTTTCGTCCCACGCAGCGCCGGCAGTCTTTTTGGTCCAGTCGTAAATGCGGCCCACAAAGGGCGAGATGAGTTGCACTTGGGCCTGACCACACGCCACGGCTTGGCAAAAGGCAAACAGCAGTGTCAGGTTGCAGCGGATGCCTTCGCGCTCCAGTTCGGCCGCGGCTTGGATGCCCTCCCAGGTGGCGGCGATCTTGATCAGCACGCGCTCGCGGGAAATGCCCTGCGCCTCATAAAGCGCCATGATGCGCCGCGCCCGCGCCACAGTGGCCACGGTGTCAAAGCTCAAACGGGCATCCACCTCGGTCGACACGCGGCCCGGAATGGTCAGCAAAATCTCGCAGCCAAAACGCACCAGCAAATGGTCCATCACCACGTCCAGCGGCTGACCCCGATGGACGGCCACAGCCTCGACGAGCAAGGGGGCGTATTCGGGCTTTTGTACCGCCTTCAAGATCAGCGAGGGGTTGGTGGTCGCGTCCTGCGGCCGAAACTGGGCCAACTGCTTGAAATCGCCGGTATCTGCCACCACGGTGGTGAATTGCTTGAGGGCGTCGAGTTGGTTCATGGTCGTGACAAAAATCAAACTTGAATTATCCATGAAACAAAGTTACATTACAAAATCGTTTTCATGTAACTCAAAAACAACATGGCTTTTGATTTGGTTTTCTTTGGCGGCACCGGCGACTTGGTGTGGCGCAAACTCATGCCTGCGCTGTTTCAGGCCTTTCGCCACGGCAGTTTGCCCGAAGGCGGTCGCATCATCGGGGTGGGGCGCGATGCGCTGAGCGACGCGCAATACCGGCAACTAATCCAGTCGCGCTTTGAGCAAATCGAAGGCGATAAACGCCCCAAGCCCGAGGAGTTCATCCCCTTTGCGGCCATGCTCTGCTATGTGCGCATGGACTTGTCAAAACCCGAAGCCTACGCCGCCCTGTCGGCCCGCTTGGCCGAACGCGAGACCGACCACGTGGTGATGTATTTGTCCACCGCACCCAGCCTGTTCACCGCCGTGTGCGAGCAACTGGCGGCCAACGGCCTGAACACCGCCAAAACCCGCATCGTGCTGGAAAAGCCACTGGGCCACGACCTGGCGTCCAACCGCGCGATCAACGCGGCCGTGGGCCACGCCTTCAAAGAGCAACAGATCTTCCGCATTGACCACTACCTGGGCAAACCTGCGGTACAAAACCTGTTTGCCCTGCGCTTTGGCAATGCCTTGTTCGAGCCCCTGTGGCGGCGCGAGCACATCGCCCACATCCAGATCACCATCGCCGAAGAACTGGGCGTGGAAAAACGCGGCGGCTTTTACGAGACCACCGGCGCGCTGCGCGACATGGTGCAAAACCACGCTCTGCAATTGCTGTGCGCCATTGCCATGGAGCCGCCCATCAACGCACACGCCGATGCCATCCGCGACGAAAAACTCAAAGTGCTGCGGGCCCTCAAACGCTGGACGCCCGAGACCCTGAGCCAGCACGTCATTCGCGGCCAATACAACGCTGGCAATGTGGAAGGCAAGGCTGTGCCTGCCTACTGCAATGAGGCCGGCGTGAGCCCCAACAGCAGCACCGAAACGTTTGTGGCCCTGCGCACCGAAATCGCCAACTGGCGTTGGGCGGGTGTGCCCTTTTACATCCGCACCGGCAAACGCATGGCTTCGCGCGAGGCCCACATCGAGATCAATTTCCGTCCTACCCCGCACGAGATTTTCAAAAGCCCCATGGGCCAAGCCAACAAACTGGTCATCCATTTGCAACCCAAAGACGGGCTGGAATTGCACCTGTTTGCCCAAGGCCAAAGCAAGCGCGGCCAGGGCAGCGGCGGTGCGATGCTCAGCCCGGTGCATCTGGACCTGGACTTTGACAAACGCTTTGGCAGCCAGCGCGTGGGCGCCTATGAGCGCTTGCTGCTCGATGTGCTGGATGGCCGACTGAACCTGTTCGTGCGCAGCGACGAACAAGAAGAAGCCTGGCGCTGGGTCGAGCCCATCTTGCAACACTGGACAAACGACACCCTCAGCCCGCGCCCCTACGCCGCAGGCACCTGGGGGCCGAGCGCATCGAGCACCATGATCGCGCGCGACGGCTTTTGCTGGTCTGAAGAAATCTGACAAGGAAACGCCCCATGCTTGAGCGCATCAAAGCCTGCCTGCCCTCCTTGGCCCCGGCCGAACAACGCGTGGGCCAACTCGTGCTGGCCGACCCCCGCGCCTTTGCCAAGCTGCCGGTGACCGAGTTGGCTGACCGCGCCCATGTCAGCAAACCCACAGTGGTGCGCTTTTGCCGCAGCGTCGGCTATGACGGCCTGTCCGACTTCAAGCTCAAGCTGGCCGGCAGTGTGAGCGAGGGCGTGCCTTTCATTCACCGCAGTGTGGACGCCGACGACAAGACCAGCGACATCGCGGTCAAGGTCATCGACAACACCGTGGCGGCATTTTTGAAATACCGCAACGACGCCAGCTCGTTCGCACTCGAAAATGCCGCCAAGGCATTGGCCGCCACCCAAAAAACCAAGCACCGCATCGAGTTTTATGGTGTGGGCAACTCCGGCATCGTGGCGCAAGACGCGCAGCACAAGTTCTTCCGCCTCGGCGTCAACGCCATCGCTTACAGCGACGGGCACATGCAGGTCATGGGCGCCTCCATGCTTCAACCGGGAGACTGCGCCGTCATCATCTCCAACTCGGGCCGCACCCGCGACCTGATGGACGCCTGCGACATCGCCAGAAAACAAGGGGCGACCACCATCGTCATCACCGCCAGCGGCTCGCCGCTGGCCAGCTCCGGGCACATTCACCTCACGGCCGACCACCCCGAGGGCTACGACAAATACAGCCCCATGGTCTCGCGACTGTTGCACTTGCTGATCATCGACATCCTGGCCACCACCGTGGCCCTGCGCATCGGCGAAGCCCTGCAACCGGCCCTGCGTGACATGAAGAAGAACCTGAGCAGCAAGCGCTACACCTGAGTCTCGGGCTGACAACAGGCCAAGAGCAGGCGCACCCCGCCCCGGTAAAATCGCTTCTTTTGCTAGCCTGCACAGGGCTTAGCCACCTCGGGGGCAGCTTGGCCACCCGCACGATCTTCAGGACCCCTTGTGACCTACGCCCACGAAACCCGGCGCCGCCGGACTTTTGCCATCATTTCCCACCCCGACGCGGGCAAAACCACGCTGACAGAAAAGCTCTTGCTGTTCTCCGGTGCAATCCAGATCGCCGGCTCGGTCAAGGCGCGCAAGGCTTCGCGTCACGCCACCAGCGACTGGATGGAAATCGAGAAGCAGCGCGGCATCTCGGTGGCCAGCTCGGTCATGCAGATGCTCTACCGAGACCACGTCATCAACCTGCTCGACACGCCCGGCCACAAAGACTTTTCGGAAGACACCTACCGCGTGCTCACCGCCGTGGATTCGGCCCTGATGGTCATCGACGCTGCCAACGGTGTAGAAGCGCAAACCCGCCGCCTGATCGAAGTTTGCCGTCAGCGCGACACGCCCATCATCACCTTTGTGAACAAGATGGACCGCGAAGTGCGCGACCCGCTCGACATCCTCGACGAAGTCGAGCGCGAACTGGGCATGCCCTGCGTGCCCATGACCTGGCCGGTGGGCCAGGGCAAATCGTTTGGCGGCATCGTCAACCTGCGCACGCAGGCGATGACGGTGTTCGAGTCGGGCAGCGAACGCTTGCCGCAAGACTTTGAAACCATCCCGCTGACCGAGCAAGGCCAACTGGCCAAACGTTTTGGCCAAGAGTGGCAAACGGCCATGGACAGCATGGAACTGGCCACCGGCGCATCGCCCGCCTTTGACGAAGCGGCCTTTTTGGCGGGCAAGCAAACCCCGGTGTTCTTCGGCTCCGGCGTGAACAACTTCGGTGTGATGGAAGTGCTCGACGCCTTGGTCGACCTGGCCCCCGCGCCCCGCCCCCGCACCAGCAACCTGCTGGTCAACAAACAGACCGTGGTCAAAGAAATTCAGCCCGAAGACAGCGCGTTCTCGGGCGTGGTGTTCAAGGTGCAAGCCAATATGGACGCCAACCACCGCGACCGCATCGCCTTTGTGCGCATGGCTTCGGGCAAATACACCCCAGGCATGAAGCTCAAGGTGCAGCGCTCCGGCAAAGAACTGCGCCCCACCAGCGTGGTGACCTTTTTGTCACAGCGGCGTGAAGCGGTCGAAGAAGCCTATGCGGGCGACATCATTGGCTTCACCACGCACGGCGGTGTGCAGCTGGGCGACACCATCACCGACGGCGCGAACCTGCAGTTCACCGGCCTGCCCTTTTTTGCGCCCGAACTCTTCATGACCGTGATCCTGAAAAACCCCCTGCGCACCAAACAACTGCAGCAGGGTCTGGACCAGCTGGGCGAGGAAGGCGCAATCCAGGTCTTCAAGCCCGAGATCGGTGGCCCCATGCTGCTGGGCGCCGTGGGCCAGCTGCAGTTTGAAGTCGTACAACACCGTTTGAAGGCCGAATACGACTGCGATGTGCGCCTCGAAGGCTGCCAGTACACCGGGGCGCGCTGGATCACTGCAGACTCCCCTGCCGACCTGCGCGAGTTCACCAACGCCTACCCGCAGCGCATGTCGCTCGACGCGGCAGGCACGCTGGCTTATCTGTGCACCAGCCCGTATGACGTGCGTCTGGCGCAAGAGCGCTTTCCCAAAATCCACTTCCACCCGCTGCGCGAGCATGCGGGTCTGGCGCTGGGGTCGGCGGGGTAAGGTGCACAAGCCTGAGGTACCGAGGCGGTGAAATAGGCCTGTGTTTCAGCCAGGAATGTCAACCTGGTGGTGCTCCAACTGCACCAGCGCAGGGCGCCCCAGTATTTCAAGCAACACGGCCACCCTTTTGCTGGACACGCTTTGTATCAGACCCTCGACGCCGCCCAAAGCGGTGTGCTTGAGGCGCACCGTTTGACCCACTTTGAGTTGGCTGAGCTCTTGCAAAGTGGCTTGGTTGCGGTCTTGTTCAAGTTGGCGTATGCGCTGCACCAACTTGTCCTGCAGTTGGGCAGGTTCGAAGCCAAAGCGCACGATGGTGGCAATGCCTTTGGTGCTGCGCACGGCCGAAATGCTTTGCCCGGGCTTGCTGGGCCTGAACAGGATGTAGCGCGGGAACATGGGCTCAAACAGCGCCACCGGGCCTTGTTCGGTTTTTTTGAATTTTTTGTACAGCGGCAGGTACGCGTCAAAGGCTTGCCGCGTCAAGTTGTCTTGGGCGATCGACTCTTGACGGGGTTTGGTGTAGGCCAAGTACCAGCGGTCAGAGGGCAGCAGGGGCAAACAAGGGGTGTCTGGCGTTGGCGGGTTGAGGGTCATTCAACGATTTTGATTGGGCGTTCGGGTCAGACGGCTGAAGGGACAGTGGCTCTCAGGTGATTCTCTTTTGGACAATTTTAGACGCAGTTTTTTGCTTGTTTTTTTGCTGCCTTAAGGGGTCAGATGGGGGCAAGCCCACCCAAAAAATTCCAAAACTTATGCGCAGGCTTGGTGATCGCGGTCCCGCTCTGATGGCTGTTCCGCGTGAACGGTCCACTCAGCTGAGACAATGCCGTCTCCGGGCCGCAGGCCTTATTTTTAAAACAGGCGCCTTTGGGCGGGATGGCATGACGGCGCACACACAGCTGCATTGGACGGAAAACGGCGAGGCCCGGTCGGCGTTGTGGCGCATGGATGCGGGGGCGGTGATGCCCAAGACGGTGGTGCTGGCCGATGACAGGCTAACGGCCGATTCGGCTTATCGGCTGGCGTGTGCGGGCACGGGCCTGCTGTGGCGCAGCGACTTTCAAAATGCGCGGCAACTCTTGCAGGCCATGGCCCGGCGCATCGACCAACCCAAAAAGACCTGCGCCAAAAAAGCCAGCGGCGATGCGGCCCAGGCCCCAGTGCCAGGCGCAGCGTTTCATGCACACCGTCTGGCGCAGTCGCAGCGCAACCGGGTGTTGAGTGCCATCTTGATCGAGCTCGATGGTGACTACGGCACGGCCTTGCGCCGTGCGCCCGATGTGCGCCAAGCCTGTGTGCAGGCATTTGGCTCGGCGCAGGGGGAGGCCTCGGTGATCTCGCTGCGCAGTTTGCAGGGCGCTGTGGGCGCTTTTGAGTGGCGCAAAAACGGCGTGGAAGTGCCGGGCATGGGCGAAGCGCTGCGCATCTACCCGCATTACGGGGTGTTTTCTCCGGTGCGGGGCGAGTATGTGGATTTGGTGGCCCATGCCCCCTTGCCCGAGGCGCTCAAAGCCCAATCGGTCGCTTTTGATGTGGGGGTGGGCACGGGCGTGTTGTCGGCGGTGCTGGCCCGCCGGGGCGTGGCGCAGGTGGTGGGCAGCGACCTGTCAGAACGGGCCGTGGCCTGTGCACGCGACAACCTGCAGCGCTTGGGTCTGCAAAACCAGGTGGATTTGGTGCAGACCCATTTGTTTCCGCCGGGTCGGGCGGCTTTGGTGGTGTGCAACCCGCCGTGGTTGCCGGCGCGCCCCGTGGGCTTGCTGGACCAAGCGGTGTATGACGAAGGCAGCCAAATGCTCAAGGGATTTTTGGCGGGCCTGCGTGATCACCTGTGTGAGGGCGGCGAGGGCTGGTTGATTTTGTCGGACTTGGCCGAGCACTTGGGCCTGCGCAACCGCGAAGCGCTGCTGCGCTGGATGGCCGAAGCCGGGCTGGTGGTGCTGGGGCGGCTGGATGCCAAGCCGGTGCATGCCAAAGCACAAGACAGCACCGACCCCCTGCACGCGGCCAGATCGGCCGAAGTCACCTCGCTGTGGCGTCTGGGCGCAGCGGGCTGAACGGCCCCCCTGCCCCACGGCCTTGACCCGTCAGACCTTGCTGAAGTCGGGTTTGCGTTTTTCCATGAAAGCGCCAAAAGCCTCTTTGGCGGCGGGTTCGCGCAGCATGCGGCCAAAGTCTTGGCCTTCTTCGTCCATCTTTTTCAGCACAGCTTGGGTGTCGCCCTTCATGAGGCGCTTGGTGGCGATGAGCGATGACAAGGGCTTGGCGGCCAACTTGCGGGCTTGTGCCTGCGCGTAGCCGTTGACTTCGGTGGGCGGCACCACGCGGTTGACCAGGCCGACTTCTTGCGCGGCTTCGGCAAAAAACGGCTCACCCATGAGCAGGGCTTCGGCGGCGCGGTGGTAGCCAAACATGCGTGGGGCCAGCAGGCTCGACGCGGCTTCGGGGCACAGGCCCAGGTTGACAAAAGGCATGGAGAACGCGGCGTTGTCGCCGGCATAGACCAGGTCGCAATGGAACAGCAGGGTGGTTCCGATGCCCACAGCAGGCCCCGCCACGGCGGCGAGCAGTGGCTTTTCAAAGGTGGCAATGCCGCGCAAGAAGCGGAACACGGGCGACTCTTGCGTGGTGGGCGGTTGGTTCAAAAAGTCGCCAATGTCATTGCCCGCACTGAAGATGCTCTCGTGCCCCTGAAACACCACCACGCGCACGCTGGGGTCAGCCCCGGCCTGCGCCACCGCATCGGCCATGGCGGCGTACATGGCCGCGGTGATGGAATTCTTTTTGTCCAAACGGTTGAAGGTGATGGTCATCACCCCCGCGTCGGTGTGGGTCAGGATGTCAGACATGAGGGTCCTTGTGGTGGGGTCTTGCGAGGTGAGAGGGTTTACTGCACCCGGATCCAGGTTTGGGTGCGGCCCAACAAGGGTGCCCCCACGAAACCCCGGACTTCGAGTTTTTTGCCGCCGTCGATCGGGGTCAATCGCAGGCTGTAGTTTTTGCCGTTCTCAGGATCGAGTATTTTCCCACCCTCCCACACCACTTTGCCGTCACTTTGTTGACCGCCCCGGATGATTTCCATGCCGATCTTGGGTTGGCCCTTGCGGTCGTCGGTGCACAGGTTGCAGTTAGGTTCGGTGCTGGGGGTGTCAGCCAAAGAGCGCTCGACGACGCCCGACAAGCCGCCACCGGCTTTTTGGATGATGCGGATTTCGGCTTTGGGCTGTTGGGTGGCGTCGTCGATGCTGCGCCACAGACCCACTGGGCTCATTTGGGCATGGGCGACCAGGCTCAGCAGACCCAAGCTCAGGGTCAAAGCGGTTTTGATCATGGGGTTCGTCCTTTTTTGAAGCTGGGGGTTCAGGCCAGGGCGGCGTCGGTGTCCATCAGCACGTCGCTGCCGGCGCGGATGCGGCGCATCAGGCTGGAGGTCTCGGGCATCAGGCGCGTGAAGTAAAAACGCGCGGTCTGCAGCTTGGCTTGGTAGAACGGGTCGGGGCGCTGGGCCTCTTCTTCGGCTTCGGCCAATTTGGCCAGTGCAATTTGGGCCGAGCGGGCCCAGAAGTAACCCAACACCAAATGCCCCACCACGCGCAAATAGTCCACGGCGGCAGCGCCCACTTCGTCGGCATTGCTCATGGCTTTCATGCCGACTTCGCCCGTCAGTTGAGTCAGCTTTTGGCCCAGGTCGGCCAAGGGCTTGATGAACTCACCCATGGCTTCGTTGGCCATTTCGGCCTTGACCAGTTGTTCCACCAATTTACCGAATTTTTTGAGCGTGGCGCCCTGATTACCCAACACTTTACGGCCCAGCAAGTCGAGCGACTGGATGGTGTTGGTGCCCTCATAAATCATGTTGATGCGGGCATCGCGCACGTACTGCTCCATGCCCCACTCTTTGATGTAGCCGTGACCGCCAAACACCTGCTGACAAGCCGACGTCGCCTCCCAGGCGTTGTCGGTGGTGAAAGCTTTCACGATGGGCGTGAGCAGGGCCACGACCTCGGCAGCCTCGGCCCGCACGGCCTCGTCGGGGTGATTGAGTTCTTTGTCGAGCAACAAAGCGCAGTAGCAAGCCAGTGCACGGCCCCCTTCGGCGTAGGCCTTGGCGGTCATGAGCATGCGGCGCACATCGGGGTGCACGATGATCGGGTCGGCCGGTTTGCCGGGCGCCTTGACGCCGGTGAGCGAGCGCATTTGCACACGGTCTTTGGCGTAGGCCAGTGCATTTTGGTAAGCCACTTCGGTCAAACCCAGCGATTGGTTACCCACACCCAGACGGGCGGCGTTCATCATCACGAACATGGCGGCCAAACCTTTGTTGGGTTGGCCCACCAAGGTGCCCACGGCTTCGTCAAGGACCATCTGGCAGGTGGCGTTGCCGTGGATGCCCATCTTGTGCTCCAGGCCACCGCAGTAAATGCCGTTGCGCTCACCCATGCTGCCGTCAGAGGCCACCTTGAACTTGGGCACGATGAAGAGGCTGATGCCTTTGCTGCCGGGTGGCGCATCGGGCAAACGGGCCAGCACCAGGTGCACGATGTTGGGGGCCAGGTCGTGTTCGCCTGCGCTGATGAAAATCTTTTGGCCGCTGAGCTTGTAAGTGCCGTCGGCCTGCGGTTCGGCCTTGGTGCGCAAGAGCCCCAAATCCGTGCCGCAATGGGGCTCAGTCAGGCACATGGTGCCGGTCCACTCGCCGCTGGTCAACTTGGGCAGGTACAGGGCTTGTTGCTCGGGCGTACCGTGGGCGTGCAAGCACTCGTAAGCGCCGTGGCTGAGGCCTGGGTACATGGTCCAGGCCTGGTTGGACGAGTTGAGCATTTCGTAAAAGCACTGGTTCACCACAAAGGGCAGACCTTGACCGCCAAACGCAGGGTCACAGCTGAGCGAGGGCCAGCCACCCGCCACGTATTGCGCATAGGCTTCTTTGAAGCCGTCGGGCGCTTTGACTTCGTGTGTGTCGCGGTTGAGTTGGCAGCCTTGCGTATCGCCCGAGATGTTGATCGGAAACACCACCTCGGCTGCAAATTTGCCACCTTCCTCGAGCACCGCATTGATGGTGTCGGCGTCGGTGTCGGCGTGCTTGGGCAAGGCCTTGAGTTCGGCACTCACATTGAGCAACTCGTGCAAGACAAACTGCATGTCGCGCAGTGGGGGGTTGTAGACGGGCATGAAAGGCTCCTTGAATCGGTGAAAAATCAGTCGCCGCTCGGCTTGCGGCGGGTCTTGGGCACGGCCACCAGTTTGGCGGCCTTGGCGCCCGCAGCGGGTGCGACCAACGGTGGCATGGCTGGGCCACCATAGCGCGCCAAGATGTGCAAAAAGCCTCGGCGTGCAAGCTCGGTGGCGCTGGGATTGCGCAAAAAGCGTGCTTCGTAGTGCAGCGCCAAAATCAAGCCGTGAATCTCAAAGGCAATCTGGTGGGCGTCCGCCTCTTGGCTGAGCTGGCCTTCGGCCTGCGCCAACTCCACCGCGCGGCGCAAAGCCGTTTGCCAAGTGGCGACCGATGACGCCAGCGCATCGCGCACCGGGCCACTGCGGTCATCAAACTCGACCGCGCCGCTGATGTAGATGCAGCCGGAATCGATCTCGGCCGAGGTCTGCACCATCCAGTTGTCGAACATGGCGTGCAAGCGAGGCAAACCGCGTCCCTTTTGCATGGCGGCATAAAAAACACTGGACTCGAAGCGGTCGTGGTATTCGCGGATGACCGAGATCTGCAGTTCTTCGCGTGAGCCGAAGTGGGCAAAAACGCCCGACTTGCTCATGCCGGTAACTTCGGCCACAGCGCCAATGGACAGGCCTTCAAGACCGATTTGCGAGGCCAGTCCCAAGGCCGCGTCGATGATGATGGACTTGGTTTGTTGGCCCTTGATGAGGACGCGCCGACCCGGCTCGGGGGGCGGCAGGCTTTCGACGTTGGAGGGAGGTTGGCGGTCGGTCATGGCAAACAAAAAAGAACGATCGTTCTATTCTGCACCAAAAACCAAGCAGATCCACAAGCACCCTGACAGACAAGGGTAAATCAGGAGTGAACTCAGCGCTGGGGCTGAAGCCACCAGCCGTCAAGGTCTTGACGGGTTGGCGGCTTGCGCCCCAACAGGGCGTCGCTCCGTGACTGGGGTTCAGGCCTTAAAAGCGACAACCTTTTGGGTTTGCTCGCCCAGGCCTTGGATGCCCAAGCGCATCACGTCGCCGCGTTTCAAGTACACCGGCGCAGACTTGCCGTCCACCTTGACGCCCATCCCCACGCCGGGTGGTGTGCCGGTGGTGATGATGTCGCCGGGCTCCAGGGTCATGAACTGGCTCACGTAGCTGACCAACTTGGCCACACCAAAGATCATGGTCTTGGTGTTGCCGGTTTGATAGCGCACGCCGTTCACATCCAGCCACATGCTCAGGGCTTGCGGGTTGGGTACTTCATCGCGCGTGACCAGCCAAGGACCTACGGGGCCAAAGGTGTCGCAGCCCTTGCCCTTGTCCCAGGTGGCGCCGCGTTCGAGCTGGTATTCGCGCTCGCTCACATCGTTGACCACACAATAACCCGCCACATGATTCAGGGCGTCTTTTTGCGTGACATAACGCGTGCGGGAACCGATCACGATGCCCAGCTCCACTTCCCAGTCGGTTTTCTTGGAGCCTCTGGGCAGCATCACGTCGTCATCGGCACCTTGAATGCAAGAGATGGTTTTGGTGAACACGATCGGCTCGGCCGGAATGGGCATGCCCGCTTCGGCCGCGTGGTCGGCGTAATTCAAGCCAATGGCGATGAACTTGCTGGTGTAAGAAATGGGCGTGCCAAAACGCTTTTTGCCGCGCACCAGGGGCAACTTGTCGGTCTTGAGCTTGGCCAGCTTGGCGAGGGCCTTGTCGTTCAACTGGTCGGGCGAAATGTCTTTGACCACGGCACTCAGGTCACGCAAGCGGCCTTCGGCGTCGATCAAGCCGGGTTTTTCTTTGCCGGGTTGGCCATAGCGAACGAGTTTCATAAATACCTTTCAATGCTTGAACAGAATCAATAAGTGGAACGGCCACCCGACAGGTCAAAGACCGCGCCGGTGGAGAAGGAACATTCTTCGGTGCTGAGCCAAGTCACCATGGCGGCGACTTCTTCAGGCTCGCCAAAACGAGCCATCGGAATTTTGGAAAGCATGAACTGGATGTGCTCGGGCGTCATTTGATCAAAAATCGCCGTCTTCACAGCCGCCGGGGTGACACAGTTGACGCGCACGCCCGTGTCGGCCAGCTCTTTGCCCAACGATTTGGTCAGGCCAATGACCGCCGCCTTGCTCGCGCTGTAAGCGCTGGCGTTGGGGTTGCCGTCCTTGCCCGCCACCGAGGCGATGTTGATGATGCGCCCGTAGTTGCGCGCCCTCATGTGGGCGCTCAGTTCGCGGCAACAATGAAACAGACCGTGCACGTTCACATCGAACACCTGCTTCCAGGCGTCGACCGGGTAGTCCCAGACCTTCACATTGGGGCCTGTGATGCCCGCGCTGTTGACCAGCACGTCCACCCCTGCCAAGGCGGTGGTGTGCGCGGTGGCCTGCACCACCGACGCATGCTCAGTCACATCCACCTGCACCGTGTTGACCACCGCACCCAACTGAGCTTGACGCATTTGTTCGGCGGCTTTCGTCATGCCTTGCGCATCACGGTCCCAAATGGTGACCCGTGCGCCGGAGGCCAGCATGCGCTGCGCAATGGCAAAGCCCAAGCCGGTGGCTCCACCGGTAATGACCGCGTGGCGGCCTTTCATATCCAACAAGTTCATGTGTGTCTTTCTGGGTCATCAAATGGTCATGCCACCGTCGACCATGTAAGCATTGCCCGTGGCGAAAATGGATTCGTCGGATGCGAGGAAGGTGACAATGGGGGCGATTTCATGGGCCTGGGCCAGGCGGCCCATGGGCTGGCGGTTGATGAAGTCCTGCCGCGCCTGCACCGGGTCGGCGTAGCTGTTGATGCGGTCTTGCAACGAAGGCGTGTCGACCGTGCCGGGACAAATCGCGTTGCAGCGCACGCCTTGGCGCACATAGTCGGCCGCCACGCTTTTGGTCAGACCAATCACCGCCGCCTTGCTGGTGCCGTAAATGAAGCGGTTGGGCAAACCCCGCACGCTCGAACACACGCTGGCCATGTTGATGATGCTGCCGCCATGGCCAGTTTGTGCAAACTGCGCCACCATTTTGGGGATGACCGCCTGGATCATCCAGAACTGCGAACGCACGTTCAGGTTGAAGGCAAATTCCCAATCCTCGTCGGTGGCCAATTCAATGTTGCCGTTGTGCACAAAACCTGCACAGTTGAAGACGATGTCGATTCTTGGCAAGCTGGCCACTTGGGTTGCAATGGCTTGCTTGTCGAGCACATTCAGCACAGCGGTGTGCACATGGGCCACTCCCTGGTAGCTTTTGAGCAATTCGGCATTCACATCGGTGGCGTACACGGTGGCACCCTCAGCCGCCATGGCCAGCGCAGCCGCCTGTCCAATGCCTTGCCCGGCGGCAGTCACCAGCGCGATTTTTCCTTTGAGTCTCATGATGCACGGATCTCCATGTGGGTTGTTTGTCGTTGTTCAATAGCGGCCCAGTCCCAGGCGATGCCAAGACCTGGGGTTTCGGGGGGCAGCGCATACCCGTGCTGCACCTGCATGCGCGAGGTGGTGATGTCGTCGAGCTGCGGGATGTATTCCACCCAAGTGGCGTTGGGCACGGCCGCGCACAGGCTCACATGCAACTCCATCAAGAAGTGCGGACACACCGCCACGTCAAAAGTTTCAGCCAGGTGCGCGGTTTTGATCCAGGGCGTGATGCCGCCAATGCGCGCCACATCGGGCTGCACGATCGAGCACGCGCCCTGCTCCAAGTACTCGCGAAACTGCATCGGGTGGTACATCGACTCGCCCACCGCCACGGGGATGGTGGTGTGCTCGCGCAATTGGCGGTGGCCCGACACGTCTTCGGCGGGCAAGGGCTCTTCGATCCAGGCCAGCCCCAACCCATCAAAAGCCCGTGCACGGCGCACCACCTCGGCCCGGTTGAAGCCCTGGTTGGCGTCGGTCATCAGCTCAAAACCGGGCCCCACCGCGTCGCGCACCGCGCTCAAGCGCGCCACGTCTTCGCTCACATGCGGACGCCCGATCTTGATCTTGGCGCCTTTGAAGCCTTGCGCTTGTGCCTCCAGCGTTTGGTCCACCAGGGCCTCGGGCGACAAATGCAACCATCCGCCCTCGGTGGTGTACAGCGGCACACGCGTTTGTGCCCCGCCCAACAACTGCCACAGCGGCAAGCCCTGGCTTTGCGCACGCCAGTCCCACAAGGCGGTATCCACGCAGGCCAACGCCAGACTGGTCATGGCCCCCACGGCGGTGGCATGGGTGTGAAAAAACAAGTCCTTCCAGATCGCCTCGACCATGACCGGATTGCGGCCGATCAGGCGCGGGGCCAAGTGGTCCTGGAGCAAGGCGATGACCGACGAACCGCCCGTGCCGATCGTGTATGCATAGCCCGTGGCCGCGATGCCGTCGCTGCAGTGCAAGGTGAGCAAAAGGGTTTCTTGCGTCACAAAAGACTGGATGGCGTCGGTGCGCAAGACCTTGGGCGGCAAGTTGACTTGCCGCAGGCTCACGCGGTCAATGATGGTGACGTGGGGCATAAGGGGTTAAAGCGCGGAACCCGCAAAACCCTGCAGGCAGGGCATGGACAGAGGAATGTCAAGCATGCGGCCATCAGCGCGCGCGGGCCGTCATTTTTGCGACACGAAGCATGCGGGTTTGTGCGGAGTGGCGTGTGGGCTTGACCATGTGATGATTCTGCAACTGGTCTGACCACTTGTCCAATTCACGTTATCCCTGATGACCTTATGCCCCTGCAAACCGTCGCGCCGCATCGCCTTTACCGCCAGATTGCCGAGCAACTTCGGCAACTGATGGTGTCTGGTGAATTTGCGCCTGGCTCGCGTTTGCCCGCCGAACGCGATCTGGCGCTGCAACTGGGGGTGAGTCGCCCTTCGGTGCGCGAAGCCCTGATTGCACTTGAAATGGAAGGCATGATCGAAGTGCGCACGGGCTCGGGCATTTATGTGCAGCAAGTCGTGCACACCTCTGCACGCAGCGGCATGGCGCTGGACGCCGAACTCGACGCCGACACCCCGGCCAATTGGGGGCCACTGGAAGTGATGAGCGCGCGAATTTTGGTGGAGGCCGAAGTGGCTGCGCTCGCCGCTGCCCATGCCCAAAAATCCCACATCAAGGCGATCCAGACGGGCTTGAAAAAAATGCAACGCGAAGCCGCGCGCGATGAAGTACCGCGCCAAGGCGACGAGGCTTTCCACCAGGCCATCGCACTGGCTTGCGGCAACAGCGTCTTGCTCGACACCGTGCAACGCTATTGGCAAGCTCGCCATGGCCCCTTGTTTGAGCGACTGGGTGACCACTTTGAACGACCCGAGTCTTGGCAAGCCGCCATTGAAGAACACCAAGCGGTGATGCATGCCATTGAGGCGCGCGACAGCAGCGCCGCCCGCAAAGCCATGCAAAAGCACCTGAAACAAGCCCACAAAAGATACAGCGCGAGCTGGCGCCGCGCACCTGCCCGTTAGGGTGGTTTTTCTGTTCCCGCGTCAGCAAATTTCAAAACCCAACGAGGAGACCAACATGAGCAAGCGATTCACCCTGAAAACCCTGGCCGCCGTCGGTGCGGTGGCCATGGGCACCCTGCTGGCCAGCACCGGCGTCATGGCCCAGCAAAAACTCAAGTGGGCCCACGTCTATGAGACGTCAGAGCCCTTCCACACCGAATCGGTGTGGGCCGCCGAGGAGATCAAAAAGCGCAGCAACGGCAAGTTCGACATCCAGGTCTTTCCAGCCTCCACACTGGGCAAAGAGACCGACATCAACCAGGGCCTGACCTTGGGCACGGTCGACATGATCATCAGCGGACCTTCTTTTGCGGCGCGCACCTACCCCCGTTTTGGCATTGCCTACTACCCCTTCATTTTCCGCGATGGCGACCACCTGCTGGCTTACTCCAAGAGCCCGGTGTTTCAGGAAATGATTGGCGAATTCCGTGCCCGCACCGGCATTCAGGTCACGGCCTACACCTACTACGGTGCACGCCACACCACCGCTCAAAAAGCCTTCACCAACTGCGCTGGCATGAAGGGCATCAAGATCCGCGTGCCCGACGTGCCCGCCTACCGCGCCACACCTGAGGCCTGCGGCGCGAACCCCACACCCATTGCTTTTGCCGAGGTGTACCTGGCCCTGCAAAACGGCACTGTGGAAGCGCAAGAAAACCCCTTGACGACCATCGAAGCCAAGAAGTTTTTTGAAGTGCAAAAAGCCATCATGCTCACCGGCCACATTGTGGATGGCTTGACCACGCAGATTGCCCCCCATGTCTGGAACAGACTGAGCGATGCCGAAAAGAAGATCTTCACCGATGTGACGCAAGAAGCCGCGGTGCGCGCATCGGCCAAAGTCAAGGCCCGCGAAGCCGAGTTGGTGGAAGAGTTCCGCAAGAAAGGTTTGCAGATGGTGCAAGTCGATCGCAAATCCTTCCAGGATGCTGTCCTGAAAAACAAACCTCTGACAGGCATGGGTTTCACGCAGTCTGACTTCGACAAGATCCAGGCCGCCAAGTGATCTTGGGGGGCTGCGCCTTCAGCACAGCCCCACCACCACCACGCTGGGCCAGGGCCCAGCGTGCGTTTGCATGACCGGACCCGCGGGTCCGAGCAGCCACTTTTCAATTGCGAAAGATTTTCAATGAGCAAGCTGCCAGACCTGGATGCCCTGCCGAAAGTCATGGGCGATGACGGTCAGTTCCACGCCACCGATGAGGCAGTGGACTTGTCCGCAACGCCCATCGAGGCTTGGGTGGCCTTGCTGTTTTTTTGGGCCTTGGGTCTGACGGTTTTTTACCAATTTTTCACCCGCTATGTGCTCAACGATTCGGCCTCTTGGACCGAAGAGATCGCTAGGTATTTGTTGATTGCCACGGTGTTCACGGGTGCGGCCATTGGCGTGGCCAAGAACAACCACATCCAAGTTGATTTTTTCTTCCGCTTCATGCCTGCGCGGCTGTCCTACGCGGTGGCCTTGTTGGTGGATGTGATGCGCATCGCTTTTTTTGGCGCCGCCACCTTTTTGACAGGCCAGATGATGCAGAAGTTGGGCAGCTACAAGATGACGATCATCGACTTGCCCATGAACTGGGTTTACGGTGTGGTGATGGCCGGTTTTGCCGCCATGTGTCTGCGATCCATCTGGGTCATGCGCATCCACTTGCAGCGCGGCTACACCGTGCTGGAACGCCCCGAATCCGAAATGACGGACCGCTGAACAGCCCCCCCGAAAGACAGAAAGCGCTTGCCATGTTGAAAATCATTTTCTTGCTGTTGATGAGTGGCGGCATTCCGGTGGCCGTTGCCATGGCGGGGGCCTCGCTCATTTACCTGTTTTTCGCCCAAAGCTCGCCGCCGTTTGTGGTGATTCACCGCATGGTCTCGGGCATCGACAGTTTTCCGCTGCTGGCCGTGCCCTTTTTCATTCTGGCCGGCAACCTGATGAACAACGCGGGCATCACCAACCGCATCTACAACTACGCCCTGGCCTTGGTGGGCTGGCTCAAAGGGGGCCTTGGTCACGTCAACGTGGTGGGCTCGGTCGTGTTTGCGGGCATGAGCGGCACGGCCATTGCCGATGCTGCGGGCCTGGGCACCATCGAGGTCAAGGCCATGAAAGACCATGGCTACAGCACCGAATTTGCCGTGGGTGTCACGGCCGCATCGGCCACATTGGGGCCCATCATTCCACCCAGCTTGCCGTTTGTGATCTACGGCATGATGGCCAACGTGTCGGTGGGTGCGCTGTTTTTGGCGGGCATCTTGCCCGGCATTTTGATGGCCCTGTTGATGATGCTCACGGTGGCCTACTTTGCGCACAAGAATGGTTGGGGCGCTGACATCCAATTCGAGTGGCCCCGGGTCATCAAGGCCTTGACCGAAACCGCGGTGGTCGTGGGCTGGCCTCTGGCCATTTGGTGGACCGTCAAAACCTTTGACACACCGCCCCAGATGACCGTGTTTGTGGCTTTGGCCATCTTGTTTTTTGCCGACAAGCTGTTCAAGTTTCAAGCCGTTTTGCCCATCATGACCCCCATCATCCTGATTGGCGGCATGACCACCGGCGTGTTCACCCCGACCGAAGGCGCGATAGCCGCCTGTGTCTGGGCCTTGATTTTGGGCTTCTTCTGGTACCGCACCCTGAACCTCAAAATGTTTGTCAAAGTTTGTCTGGACACGGTCGAAACCACCGCGACGGTGCTGTTCATCGTGGCGGCAGCCAGCATCTTTGGTTGGATGCTGACCGCCACAGGTGTGACCAGCGCCATCTCTGCTTGGGTGCTGGGCTTCACCCAAGAGCCTTGGGTATTTTTGTTGCTGGCCAACGCCTTGATGCTGTTTGTGGGCTGCTTCTTGGAGCCGACTGCCGCCATCACCATCCTGGTGCCGATCTTGGTGCCAATTTGCCAACAGCTGGGCATTGATTTGGTGCACTTCGGTCTGGTCATGGTGCTCAACCTGATGATCGGTTTGCTGCACCCGCCCATGGGCATGGTGCTGTTCGTGCTGGCGCGGGTGGCCAAGCTCAGTGTGGAGCGCACCACCATGGCCATCTTGCCTTGGCTGTTCCCCTTGTTGGGCAGCTTGGCCGTGATCACCTATGTCCCCAGCCTGGTGCTGTGGTTGCCCAAACAATTTTATTGAGACCTTGTCATGCGTTCATACATTCGACTGCACCCCGCCGACGATGTCGTCATTGCCCGCGCCCAACTGATGAGTGGTAGCACCGTGGACGGCGTCGCCGTGCGGGGCTTGGTGCCGCCCGGCCACAAAATCGCCACCCGCGCCATTGCCGTCGGCGAGCCGGTGCGCCGCTACAACCAAATCATTGGCTTTGCCCACCAGCCCATTGCACCGGGCGAGCATGTCCACACGCACAACCTGAACATGGGCGCCGAAAAAGGCAACTTTGAGCGCGACTACGCCATTGGACAAGACGTGAAACCCGATCCCGTCCGCAAGCAGGCCAGCTTCATGGGCTACAAGCGCTCGGATGGCCGCGTGGCCACACGCAACTACATCGGTGTGCTGTCCAGCGTCAACTGCTCGGCCACCGCCGCACGCGCCATTGCCGATCATTTTTCCAAACGCAATAACCCACAAGCGCTGGCCAACTTTCCGAACGTGGACGGCGTGGTGGCGCTGACCCACGGCACCGGCTGCGGCATGGACACCGAGGGCTTGGGCATCCAATTGCTCGAGCGCACACTGGCCGGCTATGCCACGCACGCCAACTTCTGGGGCGTGGTCGTGGTGGGCCTGGGCTGCGAGGCCAACCAGCTCAACACCTGGCTGGCGCACAGCAGCTTGCGCGAGGGCGACACGCTGAAAGTCTTCAACATCCAGGACACCGGCGGCACGCGCCTGACGGTCGAGAAAGGCATCCAACTGATCCAAGAGATGTTGCCGCGCGCCAACGCCATCACCCGCGAGCCTTGCAGCGCCGAACACATCACTGTGGGCTTGCAGTGTGGCGGCTCGGACGGCTATTCGGGCATCAGCGCCAACCCCGCGCTGGGCGCGGCGGTGGACCTGCTGGTGCAACACGGCGGCACCGCGATCCTGAGCGAAACCCCCGAAATTTACGGCGCGGAACACTTGCTCACGCGCCGCGCCATCCAACCTGAAGTGGCACACAAACTGATCGAGCGCATCCGCTGGTGGGAAAACTACACCGCCATCAACGGCGGCGAGATGAACAACAACCCCTCCCCCGGCAACAAAGCGGGCGGCCTGACCACGATCTTGGAGAAATCTTTGGGTGCCGTGGCCAAAGGCGGCACCAGCAACCTGCAGGCGGTGTACGAATACGCCGAGCCGGTCACCGCCAAGGGCTTTGTCTACATGGACACCCCCGGCTACGACCCCGTCAGCGCCACAGGCCAGGTGGCCGGTGGGGCCAACCTGATCTGCTTTACCACCGGGCGCGGCAGCGCCTATGGCTGTGCACCATCACCCAGCCTGAAGTTCTCGACCAATACGGCGCTCTGGAAAAAGCAGGAAGAGGACATGGACCTGAACTGCGGCGAGATCGTAGATGGCGGGGTAAGCATTGCCGAAATGGGCCAGCGCATTTTTGAAATGATCTTGGCTGCGGCGTCGGGCGAACCCACCAAGAGTGAGCGCCATGGCTATGGCCAAAACGAGTTTGTGCCATGGCAAGTCGGCGCGGTGATGTGAACCCATTGGCCCACCTTGCGGCCCACCCCACATCGCGCACAGGGGTGCGCGCCTACAACCTCTTCGTCTTGAAAGACCCCCCATGAGCCAACTCATCCCAGCTGCCGAACTTCGCCAGCACATCACCCGCATCATCGCCATGACCGGCAGCGCACAGGCCGAAGCCGCGCAAGTGGCCAACAACCTGGTCATGGCCAACCTGAGCGGACACGACTCGCATGGCGTGGGCATGGTGCCGCGCTATGTGGACGCGGTGCTCGAAGGGGGTCTGAGTCCCAACACGGGCGTCAAGGTCTTGCTGGACACCGGCCCTCTACTGAACCTAGACGGGCAGCGCGGCTATGGCCAGATCACCGGCGTGCAAGCCATGCAGATGGGCATTGAACGCGCCCAACAACACGGTGTGTGCACCGTGGCCCTGAGCCGATCACACCACTTGGGCCGCATCGGTCACTTTGCCGAAATGGCCGTGGCGCAAGGTCTGGTGTCGGTGCACTTTGTGAACGTGCTCTCACGCCCCGTGGTCGCGCCCTTTGGCGGCGGTGACGGCCGCTTTGGCACCAACCCCTGCTGCATCGGCGTGCCCATGGGCAACCGCGCGCCCTTTGTGCTGGACTTCGCCACCAGCCGCGTGGCCCAAGGCAAGATGCGCGTGGCCCACAACAAGGGCGAGCAGGTGCCACCCGGCTACTTGATTGACGAAAACGGCCACCCCACCACCGACCCCGGCGTGGTGGTGGTGCCGCAGTCCAACGGTTTGTTTGGTGCACTCATGACTTTTGGTGACCACAAGGGCTTTGGCATGGCCATGGCCTGCGAACTGCTGGGCGGCGCTCTGACCGGCAGCGGGACCTGGCACCGCGAGGCGGACCACCAACGCGCCGTGCTCAACGGCATGTTGACGATGCTGATCGACCCGGTGCGGCTGGGGACACAAGCCATGTTTGAGCAAGAAGCACTGGCCTTTGCCGATTGGCTGCGCCAAAGCCCCGATGCACCCGGCAGCGAGGGCGTGAAGCTGGCGGGCGAGCCCGAACGCACGGCACGTGCCGACCGCGAACAATCGGGCATCTGGATCGATGAAACCACCTGGTCCGAGATCGAGGCGTCCGAGAAAAAGCTGGCAGGGCGTTGAGCGCTACCTGAGCAAGACCTCCCACGCAGGCACCCACCCGTTTGACACCCATGCACCTTTGCGCACTCACACTGGCATCTCTGCCCGCTGACATCCACACCCCCGTTTATGACCGCCGACGCCATGCCCCGGGTGTGGTGCATTTGGGCTTGGGCGCTTTTCACCGGGCGCACCAGGCCATGGTCTTTGACCAACTGCTGGCCGATGGCGACACGCGCTGGGGCATCCACGGTGTGGGCATGACGCGACCTGACTTGGTGAATCACCTGCGTGCGCAAGACGGTCTGTACGCCGTGCGCGTGGCCGACGGCCAAGGTGTCAAGTGGCAAGTACCCGGGGCCCTCTGGCGCACCAGCGTGGCCACCACCGAACGCCACGACGTGCTGCAAGCCATCGCCGCACCCAGCACCCGCTGGGTCACGCTCACCGTCACAGAAAAAGGCTACACACCGGCCTTGGCCCAGCTGCTGCTGGACGGCTTGCGCCTGCGCCAACAAGCCGACTTGCCCGGCATCACCATCGCCTCGTGCGACAACCTGCAAGGCAACGGCCACAAGCTGCAGGCTTTGCTCAAAGCCCAGATTTCAACCCATGACATCACCGCGCAAGACGCCGGAATGCTGCGCTGGCTGGACGCACACTGCGCCTTTCCCTGCAGCATGGTCGATCGCATCGTGCCCGCCGCCACACCTGAAGTGCTGGCCGCCGCCAGCCAGGCGCTGGGTTTGCGCGACGACGCAGCGCTCAGCACAGAAGGGTTTTGGGAGTGGGTGATCGAAGACCGCTTGGCCGACCCGCTGGATGCCGCCCTGCTGCAAAGCGCTGGTGTGCGTGTCACGCCCGATGTGCACAGCTACGAAGAAGCCAAGCTGCGCATGCTCAACGGCAGCCACACGGCCATGGCCCTGATGGGCGCGGTCACCGGCAGACCCTTCATTGCCAGCTGCATTGGCGAGCCGCACATCCGCAGCTTTGTGCACCGCTTGATGGGCCAAGAAGTCGCGCCCCACCTGAGTCGCAGTGATTGGGCCGATTACCGCGATGCACTGATCACCCGCTTTGGCAATCCCTATTTGAAACACAGCGTGCACCAAATTGCCACCGACAGCTCGCAAAAAATTCCGCAACGCTGGCCGCCTTCGGTGCTGGGACAGATCGCGCAAGGCGCTTCGTTTGAACACCACGCGTTGGCCGCAGCGGTGTTCGTGCGCTACACCCTGGGCGTAGACGAGCCAGGCCAGGCTTATGCCCTGAACGACCCGCAAGCCACAAACCTGATGACGATGGGTGCCGCGCAACGCACCGCACCCGCGGCCTGCGTGCGCGCCGTGCTGGCCCGTGAAGACCTGTGGGGCAGCGCTCTGCCCCACAACGCAGCTTGGATCGCACGCGTCACGCATTGGCACCAGCACGTCCTGCAGCACGGAGTGGACCACGCTGTCCAACAACTGGTCGAGGCCTGAGCCATGAAAATCACTGCCGCCCGCGTCATCGTCTGCAGCCCCGGCCGCAACTTCGTCACCCTCAAAATCGAGACCGACCAAGGGGTGACCGGCATTGGCGATGCCACACTGAATGGCCGCGAATTGGCCGTGGTCAGTTACCTCGAAGACCATCTGATCCCCTGCCTGATCGGGCGTGACCCGCAACAGATCGAAGACATCTGGCAATACCTCTACAAAGGCGCCTACTGGCGGCGCGGCCCGGTCACCATGAGCGCGATTGCGGCCGTTGACACCGCCCTGTGGGACATCAAGGCCAAACTGGCGAACATGCCGCTGTACCAATTGCTGGGGGGACGAAGCCGCACCAGCATCATGGTGTATGGCCACGCCAACGGCCGCGACACCGCAGAAACGGTAGACGAAGTTTTGCGCCACAAAGAAGCCGGTTACTTGGCCATCCGAGCCCAAAGCGGCGTGCCGGGGCTGCACAAGGTGTATGGTGTGAGCGGCTCCAATCGCTTGTACGAACCGGCCGACGGCAACTTGCCCAGCGAACACGACTGGAGCACCGAAAAGTATTTGCGCCACACCCCGGGCCTGTTTGAAGCGGTGCGCGAAGCCGTCGGCCCCGACATTCATTTGCTGCACGACGTGCACCACCGCCTGACCCCCATCGAAGCGGCCCAACTGGGCAAGGCGCTGGAGCCGGTGCGCATGTTCTGGATGGAAGACCCAACCCCAGCCGAGAACCAGAATGCCTTTGAGTGGATACGCCACCACACCACCACGCCGATCGCGGTGGGCGAGGTGTTCAACAGCATCTGGGACTGCAAGACCCTGATCGAAAAACAGCTGATCGACTACATCCGCACCACCGTGGTCCACGCGGGTGGCATCACCCACCTGCGGCGCATCGCCGACCTGGCCAGCCTGTACCAGGTGCGCACCGGCTGCCACGGCGCGACCGACCTGTCTCCCGTGTGCATGGGTGCGGCCCTGCACTTTGACACCTGGGTGCCCAACTTTGGCGTGCAAGAGTTCATGCCGCACAGCGAAGAAATGTTGTCGGTCTTCCCGCACGACTACCACTTTGAGCGGGGCATGATGCACTGCGGCGAGTCACCCGGCCACGGGGTGGACATCGACGAAAAGCTGGCCGCCCAATACCCGTACCAGCGGGCTTATCTGCCGGTGAACCGGCTGCAGCATGATGGGACCTTGTGGAGTTGGTGAGGATTACAACATCCGCCCCAAAGCCGCCTGCAAATGCTCTGAAGGCAAACGCTTGAAGCCCGAGCGGGCATAGCGCTGCAGACGACCTTGCATGAAAGCCACCAACACCGAGGCCGTCACTTGGGCCTCAGCGCTGGGGGTGGGTGTGTCGGCGTGTTTGAGGGATTGGCGCAGCTGCGCTTCGATCTTGTCAAACAACAAGTTGATGCGCTCTTGCAAACGGTCATGTTCAAAAGCCAGGGCTTCGCCGTTCATGACGCGGCTCATACCGGGGTTTTTTTCGGCAAATTGCAGCAGCAGCGCAACGATGCGACCGGCTTGTTGCGGGCCAGCGGGATCACGGTCGGTCACTTGGCGGATCAAGCCCATGACGGACTGGTCCACAAAATCGATCAGCCCTTCAAACATTTGGGCCTTGCTGGCAAAGTGACGGTACAAAGCCGCTTCACTCACCCCAATTTTGGCGGCCAGGCCTGCGGTGGTGACGCGCTCAGCGCCCGGCTGCTCCAACATGGTGGCCAGGGTTTGCAAAATCTGCAAACGACGCTCACCCGGGCGCGGACGCTTGCGGGCGGGGGTGGCGTCTTCGTCGTTGTCGAGTTCAGGGGCTTCGGTTTTTTTTGGCATGTTGTGTGTCTTGAGGGTGGCGCTGCGCGTCGGGCGCAGCGGCTTTATCGGCTGCGGATCATGGTGCCAAAGGCTTGCTCAGAGAGCACCTCGAGCAGCATGGCGTGGGGCACACGGCCATCGATGATGTGCACCGCGTTGACGCCGCTCTTGGCCGCATCAAGTGCGCCCGCGATTTTGGGGATCATGCCGCCGCTGATGGTGCCATCGGCGCACAACTCGTCGATGCGGTGGGGGGTCAGCTCGGTCAGCAGCTGGCCATCTTTGTCGAGGACACCACGGATGTTGGTGAGCATGAGCAATTTTTCGGCTTGCAGCACGGTGGCCAGTTTGGCGGCCACCACGTCGGCATTGATGTTGTAGCTTTCGTTGTTGGCACCAAAACCAATCGGGCTGACCACAGGGATGAAGGCATCGTCTTGCAGGCATTGCAAAATGGACGGGTCGATGCTTTCGATCTCACCGACCTGGCCCACGTCGTATGCTTTGCTGGGGTCTTGGGCGTCCACCAAGCGCAATTTTTTAGCACGAATCAAGCCACCATCGCGGCCCGTCAGGCCCACGGCTTTGCCGCCTGCGCGGTTGATCATGCCCACGATGTCTTGCTGCACTTCGCCGCCCAACACCCACTCCACGACTTCCATAGTTTCGGCATCGGTCACGCGCATGCCTTGAATGAATTCGCCGGTTTTACCCAGGCGCTTCAAGGCCGTTTCAATTTGCGGACCGCCGCCATGCACCACCACCGGGTTCATGCCCACCAGCTTGAGCAGCACCACGTCTTCAGCAAACGCTTGTTGCAGGGCCGGGTCGGTCATGGCGTTGCCGCCGTATTTGATGACCAGCGTCTTACCGTGGAACTTGCGGATGTAGGGCATGGCCTGAGCCAGGATCTGGGCTTGGTCTTGGGGCGACAAGGGGGCAGCAGCAGGGGCGTCGGTCATGTGGCGGTGCTCAACAAAAAAGGAATTCAGAATGGCTGGGATTGTGCCGCATGGCCTGGCCGCTCAGAGGGTCTCGCGCAGCATGCGGTCCACACCTGACTGCCAAGGCGGCAACACCAGACCCAAGGCTTGTTGCAGCTTGCGGGTGCTCAGGCGCGAGTTCAGGGGTCTGCGGGCGGGAGTGGGGAAGGCGCTGGTGGGCACAGGTGCGATCTCGCTCACTTTCAGGGCGTTCGCAGGCTGCAGTGCGCGGGCCTGGGCGATCACATGGCTGGCGTAGCCGTGCCAGCTGGTGACGCCCGAAGCCACCAGGTGGTAAATGCCGGACAAATCTGGAGCAGGCTTGACCGTGGCCTGGCGAATGGCGTGTGCGGTGACATCGGCGATCAGGTCCGCGCCTGTGGGTGCGCCGTGTTGGTCATCGATCACCGTGAGGCGTTCGCGCTCAGCGGCCAGACGCAGCATGGTTTTGGCAAAGTTGCCGCCCCGCGCCGCATACACCCAGCTGGTGCGAAATACCAAGTGCTTGCAGCCACTGGCCACAATGTGCTGTTCGCCTTCAAGCTTGGTTTGACCGTACACACTCAATGGGCCTGTGGCGTCATCTTCTTGCCAAGGCTGTTCACCCTGACCGTTGAACACATAGTCGGTCGAGTAATGCACCAGCCAGGCCCCGATGTCGGCAGCGGCCTGTGCCAACGCGGCGGGGGCGGTGGCGTTGAGGCAACGGGCCAAGTCTGGCTCGGACTCGGCCTTGTCCACGGCCGTGTGGGCGGCCGCGTTGACGATGACAGCGGGACGCCAGTCGCGCACCGTTTGCGCCAGGCGCTCGGGCTGGCTCAAGTCGCCACACATGTCGGTGCTGTGCCGGTCCAGCGCCAACACCTCACCCAAAGGGGCCAAGCTGCGCTGCAGCTCCCAGCCCACTTGGCCATTTTTGCCCAGCAGCAAGATCTTCATGCTTGGCGCTCTGCATAGTTTTTGTTCAACCAATCGCGGTAAGCGCCGCTTTGGACGTGGCTCACCCAATCGGGGTTGGCCAAATACCATTCGACGGTTTTGCGGATGCCGGTCTCAAAGGTCTCGGCCGGCTTCCAGCCAAGTTCCGCTTCGAGCTTGCGCGCATCAATCGCATAGCGCCGGTCGTGCCCTGGGCGGTCGGTCACATAGGTGATTTGCTCTGAATAAGGCTTGCCGTCAGCGCGGGGGCGAAGTTCGTCGAGCAGCGCGCACACCGTTTGAACGATCTCGATGTTGGGCTTTTCGTTCCAGCCGCCCACGTTGTAGACCTCGCCCAAGCGCCCGGCTTGGAGCACACGGCGGATCGCACTGCAGTGGTCCTTCACATACAGCCAGTCGCGGATTTGCATGCCGTCGCCATACACCGGCAAGGGCTTGCCCGCCAGGGCATTGACGATCATCAGCGGGATGAGTTTTTCGGGGAAGTGGTAAGGCCCGTAGTTGTTGGAGCAGTTGGTGGTCAGCACCGGCAAGCCGTAGGTGTGGTGCCAGGCACGCACCAGGTGGTCGCTGGCCGCTTTGCTCGCGCTGTAAGGGCTGTTGGGCTCGTAGCGGTGTCTCTCGGTGAAAGCCGGTTCGGTTTTCGCCAAAGAGCCATACACCTCGTCGGTAGAAACGTGCAAAAAGCGAAATGCCGTTTGGTCGACCTCAGGCAAAGCGGCCCAATAACCGCGCACCGACTCCAGCAGACGGAAAGTGCCCACGATGTTGGTTTCGATGAAGTCACCCGGCCCGTGGATAGATCGGTCCACATGGCTTTCGGCGGCGAAGTTGACCACCGCGCGGGGCTGGTGCTCGGCCAGCAGGCGGCTGACCAGGGCGGCATCGCCAATGTCGCCTTGCACCAACAAGTGGCGTGCATCGCCTTGCAGGCTGGCCAGGGTTTCGGGGTTGCCCGCGTAGGTGAGCTTGTCCAGGTTAATGACAGGTTCATCACTGGCGGCCAGCCAGTCGAGCACAAAATTGGCGCCGATAAAACCCGCGCCGCCGGTTACCAAAAGGGTCATGACATCAATGGATTCGGGTGCAACAAGAGGCCGCACCAACTGCGTTCGATTTTAGAAGCATTGCGCGTCGACCCGCTGACACCTTGAATGGGCTGTTGCTGGACTCCAACCAGCGGTTAAAGTGGTGGCTTGTTCAGGAAATGACCATGGCCACCTCAGACCCCTCTAAGCGCAAAACAGCCCAGCCCACACCAGCCCGAGACCCCTTCACACCACCTGCCCAGCAGGTGTGGCTGGCGGGTCTGGGGGCCATGGCCAAAGCCCAAGAACAAGGCAGCAAAGCCATAGAAGCCCTGCTGAACGACGGGCTGGCGTTTCAACGCAAAAGTCAGGCCGAGGCCCAGCAGCGCCTGCAAGAAGCCACCGAGCGGCTGAGCCACATGGCCAGCGATTTGGGCCAGCAGGCCACCGGGCGTGTGGACAAACTGGAGCACCTGTTTGAAGACCGTGTGGCCAAAGCCTTGCACCGCTTGGGCATGCCCTCGCTGTTGGACATTCAGATGTTGAACGAACGGGTGGCGCAACTGGAAGCGCAATTGGCTGGTTTGCAAAGCAGCCCCAGCTCTGCCGCAGCCAAAAAGCCCCGCAGCCGCTCGGCCTGAGGCCATCACTGCTCAGCCCTGACATGGCCAAAAAAGCCCCCCGCCGAACCGCCGAACGCATTGCCGAGGTGACGCTGGAGCTGTTCAACCGTTTTGGCGAACCCAATGTGTCGACCACTTTGATTTCGGCAGAGTTGGGCATCAGCCCGGGCAACCTTTACTACCACTTTGCCTCCAAAGACGCCTTGGTCAACCACTTGTTTGACCAGTACGAAACCACCATGCTGGGTTTGCTGGAAGCAGCCCCAGATGTGAAGGATGTGGAAGACACCTGGTTCTTTTTGCATTCGCTGTTCGAGCAGGTCTGGAGCCACCGTTTTTTATACCGCGACCTGAACAATTTGCTGTCGGGCAACCGGCATCTTGAAACGCATTTTCATGCCATCTTGGAGCGCAAGACGCGGGCTTTTAGGCAAATGCTCGAGTCATTGGCCGCAGCCGGCCTGATGCGTTTGAACCCTGACAACATCGAGACCTTGTCGGCCAGCATGTCGGTCATGGTCACGTATTGGCTGAGTTACGAGTACGTGCGCAACCCGCGCCAAGCGATGGAGCCGGCCAGCGCGGGCTTGGCCCTGACCCGCGGTGCGCAGCATGTCTTGGCGCTGCTGACACCCCACATGGCCGATACCGACTTGCAAAGCCATTTACAGGCCTTGACTGCGTCTTACAACACGCCCACTGCAGACCGATTGTTGGGGTAAAAGCGCTGCGCGGCCAGCGCCAGCAGGCCATCAAAAATCAGGTTGTCCACCAATTCAAACTGCACCGACATGCTGGGCGCCATTTTCCAGCCCGCACCACCGGTCATGATGCACAGGGGCTCTTGCCCGGTGTGCTCGCCCAGGTGCTGGACCATGCGCTCGCATGCGCCCGCGATGGCATAGGTGCCACCGCTGGTCAAGGCGTCGCTGGTGTTGGTGGGAAAAGGTCTGACTTCGCCTGTCGGGACGTGCAAGCCGGCCGTGCCCGACTCCAAAGCGCGCAGCATGATGCCGTGGCCGGGCAAGATCAGCCCCCCCAGAAACCGCCCCTCGGCGTCGATGGCCTCCACGGTGACCGCTGTGCCCACCATGACCACCACCAAAGGACGGGCCGAACCTTGTGCCAGCATGCGTTGCCTGGCCCCCACCATGGCCACCCAGCGGTCGGCCCCCAAACGTGAGGGGTGGTCGTAGCCGTTGGTCAGGCCCGCCTCTTGGGCGCTGGGCACGACCCATTGGGGGGTGAAATCCCAGATGTCCATTTGCTCTTGCACACGGCGCTTGATGGCATCACCCGCCACCACGCAGCCCAGCATCTGATCGGGTTTGGGCAATGCCGCCCAAGCGCCCTCGGACAATCGGTCGATGTTCTCCAGAAACTCCGCGCCTTGCGCCAGCAAGCGCCCTTGTGGGCTGGGTTGGTCGTAGAGCGCCCATTTCAGGCGCGTGTTGCCCACATCGATGGCTAAAAATGTCATCTGCGGATGATAATGATTTTTGACAGTTGACTTGGCTGGTCACGCCGCCTTCACAACACCGGACGCACGACCGGCTGCACCGACTCATAGGCCCGCGCGGCGCGCAGCACCAGGGCATCGCCAAACATCGGGCCCACGATCTGCAGGCCCATGGGCAAGCCAGCTCGGGTCAAGCCACAGGGCACGGTGATGGCGGGCTGCTGGGTCAGGTTGAAGGGGTAGCTGAAGGGTGTCCAGCCCAGCATGCTGACCGGATCCATCGGCACCGTGCCCGCAGGACGCGCTTCAAAGGCCGGAATCGACACCGAAGGTGTCACCAAAAGGTCGTAGCGCTGCATGAACTGGCGCATGTGGGAGCCCAGCACGCCCCGGCGCTGGTGGAGCTGCTGGATCTGCTGCGCATTCAGTTGCGCGCCCAATTGGGCTTCGGCACGGAAGTCCGGGTCGGCCAGCGCCTGCTGCGCCGCACTCAGCCCCGACCACACCGTGTGGGCCCCCAGAAACCACAGACCGGTGGTGATGTCGAGCGGGTCTTCAAAGCCCGGGTCCACCTGCTCCACATGGGCGCCCAGCGCTTGCAGCATTTTCACCGCCTGATCGACCGCCGCAGCGATCTCAGGGTGCACGTTTTGGGCGTAACCCAAGGTGGGCGAGTACGCGATGCGCAGGCCCCGGATACCGTCTTCGAGCCCCACGTTGTAGTCGGTCGCATCGGGCGGCAGCGATGTCCAATCGCGGGCATCGGGCTTTTTGAGCACGTTCATCATCATGGCCGCGTCGCGCACGCTCAGGGTGTGGGGACCCAGGTGCGCCACCGAGCCAAACGGTGACAAGGGGTAAGCAGGTACACGGCCAAAACTGGGCTTGAGGCCCACATTGCCACAAAACGCCGCCGGGATGCGCACGCTGCCCGCGCCATCCGTGCCCACGCTCAAGGGCCCCAGACCTGCGGCGACCGCTGCGGCCGTTCCGCCCGAGGAGCCGCCGGGGGTGTGGGCGAGGTTCCAAGGGTTGCGCGTGATGCCCGTGGCGGGTGAATTGGTCTCGCCCTTGCAGCCAAATTCGGGCGTGGTGGTTTTGCCCAGCAAGACCGCGCCCGCCTCGCGCAGACGTGCGGTGGCCGGTGCGTCCACCTCCCAATGCTGGTTCGGGTCGATCGTGCGGCTGCCGCGCAAGGTGGGCCAACCGCGGGTGAGGATCAGGTCCTTGATGCTGGTGGGCACGCCGTCGAGCTCGCCCACAGGCGCACCGGTGCTGCGGTGCGATTGCCAGCGGGCTTCGCTTTCGCGGGCGCTGGCCAAGGCACTTGCGGCGTCCACCAGGCAAAAGGCATTGATCTGCGGGTTGACACGGTCGATGCGCGAGAGCACCGCTTGCGTGGCCTCCACCGGGCTGGCCTGGCCGCTGCGGTACAGCTGCAGCAATTCATGGGCGGTGCATTGGGTCAGGTCGGTGGTGCGCATGCGGGTCTCCAATCGTGGGTGTTGAGCTCACGCCCAGCCCGTCAAAGCCGAGCTACAGGGTCAAGCTTCAGGGTCTGGTGCGGGTTTGGGGGCTGAGTTTTTTCCAAGGCAAATCGCCCGGGTCGGCGGCCATGGGGCCGGCCGCTTTGGCCACCAGCACACGGCTGGCAATGGGAGTGAAGTCGGCGCGAAAGTGGTTGGAGCTTTTGACCACCAAGAGCTTCATCTGCTCAGGTTGGATGCCCACAGCACGGAACAGTTCGCGGTCCAGCATCTGCATCTTGCCGCTGGCCACGGCGATCAGCACACCGTCGATTTCCAAACAGGCGCAAGGGCCGATATGGGCTTTCATGCCGGTCATCATCGGGCCTTTGAGCTCGCAATCATCCGGCCCCAAAGCCCGCACTTTAAAACGCCCCTGCAAGGGCAGGTCGCTGGACTCGCCAGTGAACGTGGGCACGGCCTTGCCCAAACCCAACTGCAGACTGGCCCCCACACCGGCTTCATGCGCCATGCGGGCAGCAGCGGGGTCATAAAGCAAGCCCAAAGCCACTTGGCCTGGCCAGCGCTGGCCAGCGCCTTGTTGCAGCAAGGCGTGCAGCATGCCGGTGGTATTGCTGTCGCCACCTGCGCCGGGGTTGTCCTGGGTGTCGGCAATGACCACGGGCGGGCCAGACACCTCGGCGGTGGCCAGGGCTTGCGCCACCGCTTCGCGGGCGGGCAGCACATCGGGGCGCCATTGGCTGGGCTCGGCCACACGGTCAAACAAACGCTGCACGGCCGCTTCGGCTTGGGGGCCATGGCCCCAGACCACCGGGCCGCATTCGTCAAAGTCGGACGCCGGAAAACCCATGCAAAAACTCAGCATGCAGCCGGTCTGCGCTTCCAGCGCGATCATCTCGCCGTACAGGTCTTTGGCCGGGGCCATCCAGGTGCTTTGCGCGTTGAGCGGAATCAAAAAGGGCAAGCGACGCGCCTGCACAGGGCGCTTGGCCCCGGCACGCAGGTGCTCGCGCAGCAAGAGGGCCGCGCGTTCGCCGGTCTCGGCCATGTCGATGTGCGGGTAGGTGCGGTATGCCACGAGACCATCGGACACGCGCAGCATGCGCTCGGTCACATTGGCGTGCAAGTCCAAGCTGGCCACGATGGGCAGTTTGGGGCCGACCACGGCGCGGACGCGAGCGATGAGTTCGCCTTCGCTGTCGTCGGCGTTTTCGGCCACAGCCGCACCGTGCAAGTCCAGGTACACGCCGTCCAGGCCCTGCACCAGGGCGGCGCGCACGTCGTCCAGGATGGCGCTGCAAATGCGCTCAAACGCATCCCGCGTGACATACGACGATGGCGTGGCCCCGGCCCAGGCCGAGGGCACCAGCTGCCAGCCTTCGCGCCGGGCCGCATCGATGAACCCGCCCACCGGGATGTTCACCCCGGTCATTTTTTCCACCATGGCTTGCCCGCGCACATAGGCCGGAAAGGCCTCACCGGTCTGGAAGGCGGCCCAATCGGCCAAGCTGGGGGCAAAGGTGTTGGTTTCGTGCTGGTAGCCAGCGATCAGGATACGGGTCATACGTTGTCAAATCGTCTCGGGGCGCTCGGACGAGGAGTGAAGTTTGGAAGTGAAGGGTGGTGGATCGAAAGTGGAGACTGTGGGACGGACTATCAAACCTCAAGCGGCGGCAAGGAGGCCGGTGCGGCTTCAAACAAGCGCCGGGTGTAGTCTTGTTGGGGGTTGGCATACAGCTCGGCGGTGGGGCCTTCTTCTACGATGAGGCCCTGGTGCATCACGATCACGCGGTCGCACAGCTGGGCGGCCACACGCAGGTCGTGGGTGATGAACAAAAGCCCCAAGCCCAAACGCCCCTGGATCTCGCGCAGCAAATTCAAAATTTGGGCCTGAACGCTGACATCGAGGGCACTCACCGCCTCATCGGCCACCAGCACCTGGGGGCGACAGGCCAGCGCCCGCGCAATGGCCAAGCGTTGGCGCTGCCCACCGCTGAACTGGCTGGGGTAGCGTTGCAAGGCCTCGACCGGCAAACGCACTTGCGCCATCAACTCGGCCGCCAAGGCTTCGGCCTGGGCCCGATTTTGACCAAAGTTCATGGCCCCTTCGACCATGGACTGGCCCACCGTGCGGCGCGGGTTGAGCGAGCGGTTGGGGTCTTGGAACACCACCTGCACCAAGCTGCGCAAGGGCCGCAAACGGCTCTCGGGCCATTGGGCCACCTCGTGTTCAGCCCAATGGATGTGCCCTTCGGTCGGATCGATCAAGCGGATCAGGCAACGGGCCAAGGTGGACTTGCCCGAGCCGGACTCACCCACAATGCCCACGGTCTCGCCCGCATGCACCGCGACATGGGCATTTTGCAAAGCGGCCGTGGCGCGGTTGCGCCCCAGCCAGTCGCGGCTGGCGTAGGTTTTGCCCACACCCTGCCCCGACAACAACACCGCGCCTGAAAATGCGGGCTTGGCGGCAGGCGGCGTCATACCCGGCACGGCCGCCAGCAACTGGCGCGTGTAAGCGGCTTTCGGGCGGCGCAAGACCTGATCACACGGCCCCCCTTCGACGGCTTCGCCCTGGTTCATGACCAGCACCTCGTCGGCGATCTCGGCCACCACGCCCATGTCGTGTGTGATGAACAGCACCGCACTGCCCTGCTCGCGCTGCAGGTCGGCAATCAAACGCAAAATCTCTTTTTGGGTGGTGACATCCAGCGCGGTGGTGGGTTCGTCGCAAATGATGAGTGCGGGCTTGAGCACCACGGCCATGGCGATCACGATGCGCTGACGCTGCCCACCGCTGAGCTGGTGCGGGTAGCTGCGCAGCATGCGCTCCGGTTCGGGCAGGCGCACCCGCTCGAAGATGCGCAGGATTTCGGCGCGGCGCTGTTCCGCGGGCCAATCGGTGTGGGTCGAGAGCAACTCTTCGACTTGGTCACCACAGGTCATGACCGGGTTGAGTGCGGTCATGGGCTCTTGGAACACCATGCCCATGCTGCGCCCGCGCAAGGCCCGCAAACGCGCTGGCGACGCATTCAGCAAAGACTCGCCTTGCAACACAATCTCGCCGCCACTGGCTTGGAGTTCTTTGGCCAGCAAACCCATCACGGTGGTGGCCATGACCGATTTGCCCGAGCCCGACTCGCCCACCACGCACAGGGTCTGGCCCGGAAGAATGCTGAGCGACACCCGGTGCACCGCGTGCACCCGGTCCCCCCCGGGCGGCAAAGACACCGACAAATCCCGAATCGACAACACCGGCACAGGCGTCGACTCTGAAGAAGGCGCAACAGAAGTTGAGGCCACGGCACTCATCACGCACCCCTTTTGGCAAATTTGGGGTCGAGCACATCGCGCAAACCATCGCCCAACAAATTCACCGCCAGCACCGTGGGCACCAAAAACAAAGCCGGGTACAGCACATTGCCCGGGTACTGGCTGAACTGCACCCGGCCCTCGGCCATGATGTTGCCCCAGGTCGGGATGTCGGCGGGCAAACCCAGCCCCAAGAAACTCAAAATCGCTTCGGTCAAGACGGCACTGGCCGCGATGAAGGTGCCTTGGACGATCAAGGGCGCCATGGCATTGGGCAAGATGTGCCGCCACAAAATGACGGGTGTGGGCGTGGCCAAGGCGCGCGCGGCCTCGACAAAAGGTTCTTCGCGCAAGGACAACACCAAGGAACGCACCAAGCGGGTGACGCGCGGAATTTCGGGCACGGCGATGGCCACCACCACGGTCCACAACTGCGCACCCAAAGCGGCCACCAAAGCAATCGCCAACAAGATGGCGGGGATCGCCATCAACCCGTCCATGAAGCGCATCAACACCGCGTCCACCGACCGAAAATAACCCGCCAACATGCCCAAAGTGCCGCCCACCAGCAGGGCGGCCAAGGCGGTGAACAAGCCGACCAACAACGACACCCGCGTGCCATACAAAACCCGGCTGTAAATGTCTCGCCCGAAGTTGTCCCCCACCGTGCCCGACAAGGTGTTGATGTGGCCCGAGTCCATGGCCGCCGGGTCGACCGTGCCCATCCAAGGGGCCAAACCTGCGATCAGAAGCAGCAGACCCAACACACCCGCCCCAAATCGGATGGAGGTGTTGGCCAGCAATTGAGAAGCCAAGGGTTTCATGGTGATCAGTAACGGATGCGCGGGTCGAGCCACAGATAGCTCAAGTCAACCAGCAAATTGATCAGCACATACAGCGCACTGAAAAACAAGACCACGCCCTGAATGACCGGAAAGTCCCGGTTGAGCACCGCGTCCACGGTCAACGACCCCAAACCCGGGATGGCGTAGACCGTCTCGGTCACCACCACACCGCCAATCAACAAGGCCACGCCGATGCCAATGACGGTGACGATGGGCACCGCCGCATTGCTCAGCGCATGGCGCATCAAGACGGCCTGCTCGGTCACCCCTTTGGCACGCGCCGTGCGGATGTAGTCTTCGGTCAGGGCCTCCGACACACTGGCCCGCGTGACCCGCGCAATCAAGGCCACATAAATGGTGGCCAAACTGAGCCAAGGCAAGACCAGTTGCCATGCCCAGGCCTCCACCCCTTGCGAAGCTGGCCCCAGCAAACGCTTGTAGCCCTGCACCGGGAACCATTTGAGCTCGATGGCAAAGATGTAGATGAGCACGTAACCGATGACAAACACCGGCACCGAAAAACCGGCCACGGCAAACCCCGACAAGATGCGGTCGAGCCAACCGCCCATGCGCCAAGCAGCCAAAGTGCCCAAAGGCACCGCCACCAACACAGCCAAGAACATGGTGCCCGCCGCCAGCGACAGGGTCGGCTCAATGCGCTGGCCAATCAACTCCAACACCGATTTACCCAGGTAAAAGGAATACCCCAAATCACCTTGGAGCACACCACTGAACCAGATCCAAAATTGGGTCCAAAGCGGTTCACTCAAACCCAATTGATCACGGATCCGGTCAATGTCTTCGTTGGTGGCGTTGTTGCCCGCAATCACCGCTGCCGGATCACCCGGCGTGAGACGCAAGATCAGGAAGACCACCACTGCCACCGTCAACAAGACAGGGATCAGCGACAGCAATCGCTGCATCAAAAAACGCAACATGGGGGCTTTCGTGACGCTGCAAAACGTTCAAAGTCGGCACGCGGGCGTGCCGACCCGAATCAATTTTTCTTGATGTTCCAGTAAACCTGAGCACCTGCAGGCACCAAGCCCGAGATGTTTTTGCGCAGCGCAGCCGGGTTGAAGTACTGACCCAATGGCACGTGCGAGGCGGTTTCCATGGCGCGCAGCTGAATTTGCTCGGCAATCTGCTTTTTCTGCGCGTCGCTGGTGGCCTGGGCGAACTTGACCTTCAAGTCCTCGATCTGTTTGTCATCCTGCCAACCGAACCACCCCCGGTCACCGGCCGCGTTCATCATGGCCATGGTCAAGGGGTTGAGGATGTCGCCCGCCGTCCAGGCCGTCATGAAAGCGTTCCAGCCGCCTTGGGCCGGCGCATCCTTTTTGGCGCGGCGTGCCACCAGCGTGGCCCAATCCATTTGCTGCATGTCCACTTTGAAGCCCGCAGCCTCCAGTTGCTGTTTGGCCACCAAGGGCAGTTTGGCGATCGAGGCCAAATCGGTCGGGCGCATCAAGAGCACGGGGGTGCCGTCATAACCGGCTTCTTTCAGCATTTGGGCGGCCTTTTTGGGGTCGGCCATGCCGGTGTAGATGCCCATTTTGTCGCTGGCCAGCGGCGTGCCGCAGGGGTAGATGCTCTTGCAAAAAGCAAACATGCCCGGTGCGCCCACCTGGGTTTTCAGGTGCGCCTCTTGACCCAAAGCGACCAGGGCCGCCTGGCGGATCTTGACGTTGTTGAAAGGCGCATGCAGGTGGTTGAAGCGGAAAATGAACTGCAGACCGGCCGGCTGGGCGTCCACGATCTGGATGTCTTTTTGCGCCTTCAAAGAGGAATACTGCTCGAAGGTGGGCTGCTCAACAATGTCGACCTCGCCCGCCACCAAGGCATTGAACTGGGTTTGTGGGTCACGGATGATGACCCACTCCACGCGGTCCACATGCACGGCTTTGCCGCCAGTTGTGCCGTCTGGCGCCTCAGTGCGCGGCTTGTACTTGTCGTTTTTCGCATAGACCAAGCGCTCACCCGGTTTGTATTCTTCGGCCACAAAGCGGTAGGGGCCAGAACCCACATGTTCTTTGATCTGCTCGGTGCCCGGTGTGGCGGCAACGCGAGCGGGCATGATGAACAGCACGTTCGACGAAGGCTTGCCCAAGGCTTCCAACATCACGCCAAAAGGCTGCTTGAGTTTGATGACAAAGGTCTTGGCGTCGGGGGCACTGTAGTTGTCCACGCTTTTGGCCATAACACCGCCAAAACTGTCGCGACTGGACCAGCGCTTGATGGAAGCCACCACGTCTTCGCTGGTCACCGCTTTGCCGTCATGAAACTCCAAGCCATCGCGCAGTTTGAAAGTCCAGGTCAGGTTGTCTTTGCTGACCGTCCACTTGTCCACCATCTGGGGCTTGACCTTGCCCGACAAATCGGTGCCAAACAAGGTGTCGTAAATCATGTACCCGTGATTGCGGGTGACAAATGCCGTGCTCCAAACCGGGTCCAGGATGGTCACGTTGGCATGGGGCACCACCTTGAGGGTCTTGGTTTGGGCCTGAACAGCCCAAGGGCTCAACAAGGCAGCAGACAAGGTAGCGAGGGCAAAAAGAGAACGACGTTTCATAAAACCACTCCAGTCAATAGGGCGACATGATCCAGCGAACGGTATCACTAAAAATCAGAGGATGAAACCCTCCAGAACGCACATTACCGATTTCAGCGCTGAAGACTTGTCTCGTGCGATACACCAACGTCACGTGTCGTGCCATGAGGTCATGCAAGCGACGCTGGCACAGGTGGACCGATTCAACCCCGGCAGCAACGCCATCGTCAGTCGTGTCGATAGCGAGGCGTTGCTGCGCCAAGCGCAAGAACGCGACGCCCAACTGGCGCGGGGTGAATCCATGGGCTGGATGCACGGCATGCCCCAAGCCATCAAGGATTTGGCCAACGTGCAGGGCCTGCGCACCAGCCTGGGCAGCCCACTCATGAAAGACTTTGTGGCCAGCGAGGACGGCCTGATGGCCCAGCGCATGAAAGCCGCAGGCGCCATCGTCATTGGCAAAACCAACACGCCCGAGTTTGGCCTGGGCTCGCACACCTTCAACGAGGTGTTTGGCCCCACCCGCAATGCCTGGGACCCCACCACATCCGCCGGCGGCAGCAGCGGCGGCGCGGCTGTGGCACTGGCCCAACGCATGTTGCCGGTGGCCGATGGGTCCGACTTCATGGGCAGTTTGCGCAACCCGGCAGGCTGGAACCATGTGTTTGGCATGCGGCCCTCACAAGGGCGGGTGCCCATGCAGCCGGCACAAGACGTCTTCATGGCACAACTGGTCACCGAAGGCCCCATGGCCCGGCATGTAGCCGACCTGGCTCTTTTGCTGTCGGTGCAGGCCGGCCCCCACCCGGCCAGCCCCCTGAGCCTGTCCGATGACCCCGCCGTTTTTGCAGGCGCACTGGACAGCGACCCGAAAGGCCAGCGCGTGGGCTGGCTGGGCGACCTGCAAGGCTACCTGCCCATGGAGAGCGGCATTCTGGCGGTGTGCGAATCGGCACTGAAAAGCTTTTCCGACATGGGCTGCAACGTGGACGAAGCCCGGCTGGGCATGCCGCCCGAACAAATTTGGCAAACCTGGCTGGTCTGGCGGCAGGCCCTGGTGAGGCCGCGCATCGCGCCTTTGCTGGTCAACCCAAGCAACCGGGCGCTCATCAAAGCCGAGGCGCTCTGGGAGCACGACCAATCCCTCACCCTGTCCGGGGCGCAATTCATGGGCGCCAGCGCCAGCCGCACCCGCTTTTATCTGAGCATGCTGCAGCTGTTTGAAAAATTCGACGTGCTGGCCATTCCGGTGGCCCAGGTTTGGCCGTTTGATGTGAACCTGCGCTGGCCGCAAAGCGTTGCCGGTCGCACCATGGACACCTACCACCGCTGGATGGAGGTGGTCATTTACGCCACCTTGGCGGGTTTACCATCCATCAGCGTGCCTGCGGGCTTTGGCAATAACGGTTTGCCCATGGGCCTGGCGTTGATTGGGAAACCGCAGGGCGATTGGGACTTGTTGAAGTTGGCCCACGCCTACGAAATGGCCAACCAAGACATGATCGCCCGGCGTCCGCCAGGCGTGTGAATGGACCGATTCAGTTTTGCTGCCAAGGCAGGCCGCGAAAGCGCCAGCCGCCTTTGACACCCCGGTGCGCCTGATCGTCCGGATCACCCTCAAAGCCTTCCAGAATGTTGTAGGCCTGCAAGCCCAATTCGGTGGCGCGCTGGGCAGCCGCAATGGAGCGCACCCCGCTGCGGCACAGCAGCACCAGTTTTTTGCCGCCCGCGCCAAGGGCTTGCACGCCCGCGTCAAAGTCGGGGTTCACCGCCATGCCGGGCCACTGCTTCCAGGCCAAAGCATGGGCACCGGGCACAAAGCCGACCCAAGCGCGCTCGGCGTCGGTGCGCACGTCCACCAATTCGGCCTCGCCCGACTGCAGCCAGGCCCAGGCCTGCTCGGGTGAAACATCGCCTGCATAACCGGTGGCCGCTGGGATGGAGGAGGTTGTGGGTGTTGTTGCTGAGGTCATGGTGGGCTCATTCAAGAAGGTCAATGCGGGTTGTGACCCCTTTGCACGGGGTCATGGGCACAAATCATAGCTTTTTGCTTGCGCGCCACCGTGTCCGTGACAGGACAAGCTGCAGCGGCTAAGATGCGGGTTTTGGTTGACGTTTACGTCAACGTCAACGTCCCGATCAAGCAATCGCTCTCTACCGGAGTCGCCCCATGACCGATCTGTCCGCCGAATTCAAAGCCTTGGCCGAATACCGCCCCACCCACAAGGTGCGTTTTGTCACCGCCGCTTCTCTGTTTGACGGCCACGACGCGGCCATCAACATCATGCGCCGCATCCTACAAAGCATGGGCGCCGAAGTCATTCACTTGGGCCACAACCGTTCGGTGGACGAGGTGGTGACCGCCGCCCTGCAAGAAGACGCCCAAGGCATCGCCATCAGCTCCTACCAAGGCGGGCACAACGAATACTTCACCTACATGACCGAACTGCTCAAGGCCCGCGGAGGTGAGCACATCCAGGTGTTTGGCGGCGGCGGTGGCGTGATCGTGCCGTCCGAGATCCGCATGCTGGCCGAGCATGGCGTGCGCATTTTCAGCCCCGAAGATGGCCAAAAAATGGGCCTGGCCGGGATGATCGGCGAAATGGTCATGCGCTGCGACAAAGACGTGAGTCCCCTGGCCCCCAAAGACGTGGCAGCGATTCAGGGTCACGCCGAGATGCACTGGCGCGCTCTGGCGCAACTGATCACGGCACTGGAAAACGACAAGGCCGACGCAAAAGTGGTGGCGGCTGTGCGTGAGCAGGCTGCAACCCAAAAGGTGCCCGTGCTGGGCATCACCGGCACCGGCGGTGCGGGCAAGTCTTCTCTGACCGACGAATTGATCCGTCGCCTGCGCCTGGACCAGGACGACGCGCTGCGCGTGGCCGTCATTTCCATCGACCCTTCGCGCCGCAAGAGCGGTGGCGCCCTGTTGGGCGACCGCATCCGCATGAATGCGATTTCACCTTGGTCACAAGGCCCACGCGTGTTCATGCGCTCGCTGGCCACACGCGACTTCGGCAGTGAAATTTCAGCCGCTCTGCCCGACGTGGTGGCGGCCTGCAAGGTGGCGGGCTTTGACTTGATCGTGGTCGAGACCTCCGGCATCGGCCAGGGTGACGCCGCCATCGTGCCGCATGTGGATGTGCCCATGTACGTGATGACACCCGAGTTCGGCGCGGCCAGCCAGCTCGAAAAAATCGACATGCTGGACTTTGCCGAATTCGTGGCCATCAACAAGTTCGACCGCAAGGGCGCGTCTGACGCTCTGCGCGACGTGGCCAAGCAGGTACAACGCAACAAAGAAGCCTGGACCGTGCCCACCGAGCACATGCCGGTGTTTGGCACCATGGCCGCCCGCTTCAACGACGACGGTGTGACGGCCCTGTACCAAGCCCTCAAGGCCCGACTGGCCGAGCTGGGCATGAAGACCACCGAGGGCCGTTTGCCTGTGGTCAAGGTGCGCTACAGCACCCACCAGAACCCCGTGGTGCCTTCCGCACGCACGCGTTATCTGGCGGAGATCAGCGACACCGTGCGCGGTTACAAAAAGCGCGCCATCGACCAGTCGCGCCTGGCGCGCGAAATCCAGCAACTGCGCGCTGCCGCCCGCATGCTCGAAGTGGGCAAATCCGGTCGCGCCAAGGCCGCCGAAGCCGCGATAGACCTGGCCGTGAGCCGCGAGCAAACGCAAGACCCCACAGCACGAAAACTGCTGGCCCAGTGGCCCGACATGCAAAAAGCCTATGCGGGCGACGAGTACGTGGTGAAGATCCGCGACAAGGAAATCCGCACCGCGCTCACAACCAAATCGCTGAGCGGCACGACCATCCGCAAAGTCGCCCTGCCCCAATACGAAGACGATGGCGAAGTGCTCAAGTGGCTGATGCTGGACAACGTGCCCGGCAGCTACCCCTACACCGCGGGCACCTTTGCCTTCAAGCGCGAAGGCGAAGACCCGACCCGCATGTTCGCCGGTGAAGGTGACCCCTTCCGCACCAACCGCCGCTTCAAGCTGGTGTCAGAGGGCCTGCCCGCCAAGCGCTTGTCCACGGCGTTTGACTCGGTCACGCTGTACGGCAACGACCCCGACCTGCGCCCCGACATCTACGGCAAGATCGGCAACTCGGGCGTGAACGTGGCCACGCTCGACGACATGAAGGTGCTGTACTCGGGCTTTGACCTGTGCAACCCGACCACCAGCGTGTCGATGACCATCAACGGTCCCGCGCCGTCGATCCTGGCCATGTTCATGAACACGGCGATTGACCAGAACCTCGACAAGTTCAAGCTTGAGAACGGTCGCGAGCCCACCGAAACCGAAGCCGCCAAGATACGCGAATGGGTGCTGCAGAACGTGCGCGGCACGGTGCAGGCCGACATCCTGAAAGAAGACCAAGGCCAAAACACCTGCATCTTCTCGACCGAGTTTTCATTGAAGGTGATGGGCGACATCGCGCAATACTTTGTGCACCACGACGTGCGCAATTTCTACTCGGTGTCCATCAGCGGTTACCACATCGCCGAAGCCGGTGCCAACCCGATCAGCCAGCTGGCCTTCACGCTGAGTAACGGCTTCACCTTTGTGGAAGCGTACCTGGCGCGCGGCATGCACATCGACGACTTCGCGCCCAACCTCTCCTTCTTCTTCAGCAACGGCATGGACCCCGAGTACACCGTCATGGGCCGTGTGGCGCGCCGCATCTGGGCGGTGGCCATGAAAGAAAAATACGGCGCCAACGAGCGCAGCCAAAAGCTCAAATACCACATCCAAACATCGGGCCGCTCGCTGCACGCACAAGAGATCCAGTTCAACGACATCCGCACCACACTGCAAGCGTTGATTGCGATCTACGACAACTGCAACAGTCTGCACACCAACGCGTTTGACGAAGCCATCACCACACCCACCGAAGACTCGGTGCGCCGCGCCATGGCGATCCAGATGATCATCAACCGCGAGTGGGGTTTGGCCAAAAACGAAAACCCGAGCCAAGGTGCCTTCATCATCGAAGAGCTGACCGAGTTGCTGGAGGAAGCGGTGCTGGCCGAGTTCGAGAAAATCGCCGAGCGCGGCGGCGTGTTGGGCGCCATGGAAACCGGCTACCAGCGCGGCAAGATCCAAGACGAGTCCATGCACTATGAGATGCTCAAGCACACCGGCGAGTTGCCCATCATCGGCGTCAACACCTTCCGTAACCCCAAGGGTGATGAAGTCATGGAAACACTGGAACTGGCCCGCTCGACCGAAGAAGAAAAGCAGTCGCAACTCCAGCGCCTGAACGACTTCCACGCCCAACACGCTGCCGAATCACCCGCGATGCTCCAACGCTTGCAACAAGCCGTGATCGACAACGGTAACGTGTTCGAAGTGTTGATGGACGCGGTGCGGGTCTGCTCACTGGGCCAGATCACCAACGCGCTGTTTGAGGTGGGTGGTCAGTACCGGCGCAACATGTGAACATCAAAAGTTCACCTGATTCCCGCCCTTGAGCGCCAGCATGCTGCGCGCCTCATCGGGGGTGGCGATCTCCAGGTTCAGGGCTTCCAGCACGGTGCGGATGCGCTGCACCTGCTGCGCGCTGGATTCGGCCAATTTTCCGGGGCCGATCCACAGCGAATCCTCCAGCCCCACCCGCACGTTCGAACCCATGGCCGCACCGATGCTGGCCAGCGCGATCTGGCCTTTGCCAGCCCCTAGAATGGACCACTGGTAATCCTTGCCAAACAAGCGGTCGGCTGTGCGGCGCATGTGCATCAGGTCTTCGGGGTGCGGACCGATGCCGCCCAAAATGCCGAACACCGACTGCACAAACAAGGGGCCCGTCACCAGTCCACGATCGCGGAAGTGCGCCAGGTTGTACAGGTGGCTGATGTCGTAGCACTCGAACTCGAAGCGGGTGCCGTTTTCTGTGCCCAAGCGCAAAATCGTTTCAATGTCCTGGTAGGTGTTCTTGAACACCAGGTCGCGGCTTTTTTCCAGGTGCGCCCGCTCCCAATCGTGCTCAAAATTCTGAAAGCGGTCGAGCATGGGGAACAAACCAAAGTTCATCGATCCCATGTTGAGCGACGCCACCTCGGGCTTGAAGGTCAGCGCCGGTTGCATGCGCTCGTGCACGGTCATGTGCGGACTGCCCCCCGTGGTCAGGTTGATGACGGCGTTGGTGTGGGCCTTGATCTTTTGCAAAAACGGTACAAAAAAAGCCGGGTCTTGCGAGGGGCGGCCGTCTGCTGGATCACGGGCGTGCAGGTGCAAGATGGCCGCGCCCGCCTCGGCCGCGGCAATGGCCGCATCGGCGATCTCGTCGGCCGTCACCGGCAAATGCGGCGACATGCTGGGCGTGTGAATGGCCCCGGTGGGGGCGCAGGTGATGATGACTTTGCGCGCTTGACTCATGAACCGTCTCCAAAAAATGGTGGCCCAACCCCTGTAGGCTGGGTTTGAGCCACAGCATGCCTGAGCCGCGAGCACGGCGAGGTCACCAAGGCAACATGACACAGTCCGGTCACACCCGGGCCACGCGATTGCAGCAAAATGGCCAAGACGCACCCAGCATGGGGAGCGCCACATGGCCCGACACACCGTTCAGGAATCTTATGCAGCACCTGCCACCGTTCATCGCCCCTTCTGAACACCAAGATGCCGAAAGCGCCTTGGCACAAATCCAGCACATTTACCAGCACAGCGTGAACCACCTGCGCCTGGCCATGCGCGAGTTTGTCGCAGGCGCCGACATGGCAGGCACGCGGGTTCGGGCGTTTTACCCTTTTGTGCGAGTGCAGGTTACCAGCGCCAACCGCAAAAGCGCGGGGCTGGACAGCCGCTTGAGCTATGGCTTTGTGGCCGAGCCTGGCCGCTTTGAAACCACCCTGACCCGGCCTGACCTGTTTGCCTATTACATCCGCCAGCAGTTGACGCTGCTGCTGCAAAACCACGGCGTGAGCCTGCAGGTGGGCACCAGCAACCAGCCGATTCCGATCCACTTTTCTTTCGCTGACGACGAGCACATGGAAGGCAGCCTGAGCCGCGAGCGGCAGGCCCAGATGCGCGAGGTGTTTGACCTGCCCGACTTGGCCGCCATGGACGACGGGATTGCCAATGGCACGCACGAACCAGCAGCCTCCGAGGCCAGGCCGTTGTCGCTGTTCACTGCGCCGCGCATCGACTATTCGCTGCAGCGCCTGCGCCACTACACCGGCACCTCGCCACGCTGGTTTCAAAACTATGTGTTGTTCACCAATTACCAGTTTTACATCGACGAATTCATCGCCTTGGGCCGCGCCGAAATGCTCAACCCCCACAGCGAGTACGTCGCCTTTGTCGAGCCCGGCAACTTGGTGACGCGCCGCGTGGGTCTGCCTGCTGAAGAGGTGGACGCCCTGGGCCAAACACCGCCGCGCCTGCCGCAAATGCCGGGCTACCACTTGGTGCGCAAGGGCCACAGCGGCATCACCATGGTCAACATCGGCGTGGGGCCCGCCAACGCCAAGACCATCACCGACCACATCGCCGTGCTGCGCCCGCACGCCTGGCTGATGCTGGGCCACTGCGCGGGCCTGCGCACCACGCAACAGCTGGGCGACTACGTGCTGGCCCATGCCTATGTGCGCGAAGACCATGTGCTGGACGAAGAGCTGCCACTGTGGGTGCCCATTCCGGCGCTGGCCGAAATCCAGGTGGCTCTCGAAAAAGCCGTGGCCGAAGTCACCGGCTGTGAAGGCCCAGAGCTCAAACGCTTCATGCGCACCGGCACCGTGGCCAGCACCGACAACCGCAACTGGGAACTGCTGCCCACCAGCAACGTGGCCAGCACGCCGCAACGACGTTTCAGCCAAAGTCGCGCCGTGGCCCTGGACATGGAGAGCGCCACCATAGCTGCCAACGGCTTTCGCTTTCGAGTGCCCTACGGCACCTTGCTGTGCGTGAGCGACAAACCACTGCACGGCGAGATCAAACTGCCGGGCATGGCCAACCACTTTTACCGCGAACGCGTCAACCAGCACCTGCAAATCGGTATCCGCACCGTCAGCTTGCTGCGCAGCGCCGGCCCTGAACAACTGCACAGCCGCAAGCTGCGCAGCTTTGCCGAAGTGGCCTTCCAATAAGACGCTCCGGCGTCATGGTTTCCCCATTTTTTGTGACACAGTCCTGCCATGCACATCCTTTTCATTGCCGACCCCCTCGAGTCCTTCAAGATTTACAAGGACACCACGTTTTCGATGATGCGTGAAGCGCAAAAGCGCGGTCACCAAGTGGTGGCCTGCCAGATGACCGATGTGCGCTGGCAGCAAGGCGAGGCCGTGTCGGCCCAGGTGCGCGACATCACGCTCACCGGACAAGCCGACACTTGGTTCACCCAGACCGCGCCACGCCGAGCGTCTCTGAAAGACTTTGACGCCGTCATCATGCGCACCGACCCGCCCTTTGACAGCGAATACTTTTACGCGACGCACCTGCTGAGCCAAGCCGAGCGAGAAGGCGCTAAAGTTTTTAACAGCCCAGCCGCCTTGCGCAACCACCCCGAAAAACTCGCGATCCTGGAGTTTCCGCAGTTCATCGCCCCTACGCTGGTCACGCGCAGCGAAGCCGACATCCGCGCTTTCCATGCCACGCACGGCACCATCATCTTGAAGCCCCTGGACGGCATGGGCGGGATGGGCATCTTCAAAGTGGGGGCCGACGGCCTGAACCTGGGCGCGATCATCGAAACGCTCAACCTGGGCGGTGCGCAGACCGTGATGGTGCAAAAGTTTTTACCCGGCATCGCGCAAGGCGACAAGCGGGTGCTCTTGATTGGCGGCAAGCCGGTGCCGTTTTGCCTGGCCCGCATTCCGCAAGGCGGCGAGGTGCGCGGCAACCTGGCAGCTGGCGGCAAGGGTGTGGCGCAACCGATCTCGGCACGCGACCGCGAAATCGCCGAAGCCCTGGGCCCGGTATTGTTTGCTCGCGGGCTGATGTTGGTGGGTCTGGACATCATTGGCGAGAACCTCACCGAGATCAATGTGACCAGCCCGACCTGCTTTCAGGAAATCACCGACCAGATGGGCTGCGATGTGGCGGCGCTTTTCATGGACGCGGTAGCGCAAAATCTCTGAAAAAAACCCAGCGCGCAAGCGTGTCAAGGGAACTTTTCAGGGGTCCATCTCAACCCGAATGACAACCAGTTTTGTGATGACCTCCAGCCTAGGGGCGCCCCCCAGGTGGTGTCGACTTGCAACCTGTCCGGCACCACCTGGTAGCGCAGACCGGTTTGCCAAAAGGGTTGTTGTCGGTCGTTGCCAAAGGTTTCGCCAATCCACATCCATCTCTGATGGAGCTGCATCTCCAAGCCCATGCCCCAGGTCAACTGGTCTTGTCCACTGGCGCGATCCCGAGACCAGCCCAAATTGGTATGTGTCACCCAGCGCCCATTCCCAAAAGACACCGACACGGGCACATACAGGTAAGTCTGCCCCTGCTCCACCCCTGCAGGGGCATGCGGGCGCTGCCGAAGATGGCCAAGCGCCACACCCGCACCCCAGCCATCGGCGGGCAGGCTTTTGAACAGTGTTTTGATCTGCACCACAACATCGGTGCTTTGCGCTGGGTCTGCCCCTCGCAGCGCAGCCCCACCGGCCGTGATCTCCAGATTGCCCGTGGGGTTACAAGCAGGGAGCGCCCAGTTCTCGCTGCGGTCCGAATACCGGCGCGACCAAGTTTCGACCTGGCAACTGCCAGCGGTGGTCAGGCGCGCATCGTCAGTGATGAAAGGCCGCGCCGCCCAGGCAGCGGCAGGCCAGCACAACACCAAACACAGTGCTTTGACGGTCAAACGCATCAACATGTGGCCATCTTACCGAGCCATTGTGACAAGTCGGTGCCAGGGCTCAGGCGCCTAACAGGTCACCCTCTGCAAAGGTGTGCAATTGACCTGGCTTCATGGCTTGCCAAGTTTCGTCGGTCGTCAAGGGGGCCGTGACCACCAGCGCCACCCGGTCGGTCTCGCGGGTGCAGTCGGCAAAATTCATGCTCAGGTCTTCGTCGCTGAGCGTGGCCCGGCTGAATGGGTGCTTGCGCAACACATAGTGCAGGTTGGTGCTGGCGTGTGCCCACAGCGCTTGGCCGTTGGACAGCAAAAAATTGAAGGTGCCGTGGCGGGCAATTTGGGGCACCAGCTCGCGCAAGGTGCAGCTGAGCTCTTGCACGCTGGGCACGCTGGCGTGTGACTTGGCCAGCTCCTGCATGAGCCAGCAAAACGCCCACTCGCTGTCGGTTTGGCCCACGGGCTTGAAGCTGCCATGCAGGCGCGGCGCAAAATCCACCAAATCACCGTTGTGCGCAAACACCCAGTAACGTCCCCACAGCTCGCGCACAAAGGGGTGACAGTTTTCCAGGCTCACCTCACCTTGTGTGGCCTTGCGGATGTGGGCGATGACGTTTTGGCTTTTGATCGGGTAGCGCCGAATCAGCTCGGCAACAGGCGAGCTGCTGGCACTTTGGTGGTCCACAAAATGGCGCAGGCCTTGGCCTTCAAAAAAAGCGATGCCCCAACCGTCACCATGGTGGTCGGTGAGGCCGCCGCGCTGCGCAAAACCACTGAAGCTGAAGGTGATGTCGGTCGGGGTGTTGGCGTTCATGCCGAGGAGTTGGCACATGGTGTTGTCTTTCGGGGTCAACGCTGGGCCCATCGACGGCGCTGCACATCGCGCCACAGGCGAATGGCCAGCACCACCAGGGGCATGGTGTGCAAGAAAAAGTCAAAGATGTCGATGGGTTGGCTCAAACTGCCGTTCAAAAGCAGGCGCCATTTTTCGATCAGGTGCGGCTCGGGCACAAAGGGGGCCCCCGCCAAGTAAACGGCCACGGCCACCAACCACCATTTCGGGATCCGGTCTATCCAGCGCATGGCGCTCTCCTAAAACACCTATTTTCAGGCATGCACGATGGCGCCCCTTGGCTATGCAAACTCTGCACCTCCAGTCGGAGTCCACCCTGTGGGCGATGGGCGTAGCACATGCCCTCAAGCCATCGCCCGGGAGTGGACTCCAACAAAGCGGCATGTGCGTGAACGGCGCACGGCACACGTCAACAAAAACGGCTCCCGAGGGAGCCGTTTTTTCAAGCATCCGGACTGCCCAAAATCAGGCCGCCTTGACCTTCAAACGCCAAGCGTGAAGCAACGGCTCGGTGTAGCCGCTGGGTTGGGCCTTGCCTTTGAACACCAAATCGCAAGCCGCTTTGTAGGCCGCCGACTTGGCGAAGTTGCCCGCCATGGGTTGGTAGGCTGCGTCGCCCGCGTTTTGCGCATCCACCACAGCGGCCATGCGCTCCATGGTTTGCTTGACTTGCTTTTCGGTCACCACGCCATGGTGCATCCAGTTGGCCATGTGTTGGCTGCTGATGCGCAAAGTGGCGCGGTCTTCCATCAGGCCCACGCCGTTGATGTCGGGCACTTTGGAGCAACCCACGCCTTGGTCGACCCAACGCACCACATAACCCAAAATGCCTTGGGCGTTGTTGTCGAGTTCTTTTTGCTTGTCTTCAGCCGACCAATTCGCGGCGTCTTTGGCCACCACAGGGAACTGCAAGAGCTTGCTCAGCGTTTCGTCGCGCTGGGCTTTGGCGTCTTGTTTGGCCACCGCCTTTTCCATCTGTTTTTGCAATGCGGGCACATCCACTTGGTGGTAATGCATGGCGTGCAACGTGGCCGCGGTGGGGCTGGGCACCCAGGCGGTGTTGGCACCCGCCATGGGGTGACCAATCTTGGCTTTGAGCATGTCGGCCATCAGGTCGGGCATGGCCCACATGCCTTTGCCGATCTGGGCGCGGCCGCGCAAACCGCAGGCCAAGCCCACATTCACGTTGTTCTTTTCGTAGGCCGCCAACCACACGCTGTTCTTGATGTCGCCCTTGCACATGACGGGACCGGCCAACATGCAGGTGTGCATTTCGTCGCCGGTGCGGTCCAAAAAGCCGGTGTTGATGAAGGCCACACGGCTCTTGGCGGCGGCGATACAGGCTTTCAAGTTGGCGCTGGTGCGGCGCTCTTCGTCCATGATGCCCAGCTTGACTGTGGCGGGCTTCAGACCGAGGGCTTTTTCAACGCGGCCAAACAACTCGTCGGCGAACGCCACTTCGGCGGGGCCGTGCATTTTGGGCTTGACGATGTAGACGCTGCCCGTGCGGCTGTTGCGCAAGGGGTGCGAAGACTTTTTCTGCAAGTCGACCAGGGCGCAGGTCACAGTGATCATCGCGTCCAAAATGCCCTCTGGGATCTCTTGGCTGCTGCCGTCAGCGGCTTTATAGAGAATGGCGGGGTTGGTCATCAGGTGACCGACGTTGCGCACGAACATGAGCGAGCGGCCGTGCAACTTGACGGTGCCTTTGCCCGCAGGTTTGGTGTAATCGCGGTCACCGTTCATGGTGCGGGTGAAGGTCTGGCCGCCCTTGTTCACTTCTTCGCTCAGGCTGCCTTGCAAAATGCCCAGCCAGTTGGCGTAGGCCAACACTTTGTCGTCTGCGTCGACGGCGGCCACCGAGTCTTCCAAATCCAAAATCGTGGACAAGGCGCTTTCAGCGATCAGGTCGGACACGCCAGCCGGGTCGGTCTTGCCAATCGGCGTGGTCTTGTTGATCTGCAGATCCAGGTGCAGACCGTTGTGCACGAACAGAACGGATGCCGGGGCCTTGGCGTCACCGGTATAGCCTACGAACTGTTTGGCATGGGCCAGTGTGGCATTTTTGCCATTGGCCAAGGTCACGACCAACTTGCCGGCCTTGACGGCGTAGCCTTTGCTGCCCACGTGCGAGCCGGTCTTCAGCGGTGCGCAGCGGTCGAGCACGTTGCGGCAGTAGGCTATGACTTTGGCGCCGCGCTTGGGGTTGTAGCCCGAGCCTTTTTCGCAACCCTCGGCCTCGCTGATGGCATCGGTGCCATACAGCGCGTCGTACAAACTGCCCCAACGCGCGTTGGCGGCGTTCAAGGCATAGCGTGCGTTCAAAATGGGCACCACCAATTGAGGGCCGGCCAATTTGGCCAATTCGGCGTCCACGTTGGCGGTGGTGGCTTGGGCGTTCTTGGGCTCGGGCACCAGATAGCCGATTTGGGCGAGGTATTTGCAGTAGGCCTTCATGGCCTTGTCACCCACCACAGGGCCCGGGTTGGCGGTGTGCCATTGGTCCATGGCGGTCTGAATGCGGTCGCGCTCGGCCAGCAAGGCGATATTTTTGGGCGCCAAATCGGCCACGATGTCGTTGAAGCCTTGCCAAAACTTGTCTGGGTTCACCCCGGTGGCGGGCAGCATTTGGTCGTTGATGAAATTCAGCAAGGGGTTGGCCACTTGCAGGTTGTGGATCGCGGTGCGTGCAGTCATGAAAACCTCTGGGGTCAAGTCAAAAAAACGGGGGTGGCCTCTGCTCAAAGCAAACAAGCTGCTGTGAGGACCATGGGTTCAAACACTCTATTCTAAATTTAGACGTTGATAAACCCGCCAGATCTTCATAGACCCATGACTTTTAAGCACAAATACATGCGCGCTCGGCATGGCCATGGGCCCTCGCTGGGGATCCATAACAAACCACAGTGCCTCCACGCCCGCACAGGCCCAGCGGTCGCAGGGCGTCACAGGCCCCCGCTGCGCACTGCGGTTTAATTCAGGCATGACACGCCCTGACCTGCACGTTTTGCACCCAGAAGTCCTGATCAGCGAAGTCGGACCACGCGATGGCCTGCAGTCGGTCAAGGCCACCATGCCCACCGCCGACAAACTGCGCTGGATCGATGCGCTGGCCGCAGCCGGGCTGCGCGAAATCGAAGTGGCCTCCTTTGTGCCCGCCACGCTGCTGCCTCAAATGGCCGACGCCGCGCAAGTGGTGCAGCACGCGCTACGCCACAGCGGCGTGCGCATCATGGCCTTGGTGCCCAACTTGCGCGGCGCGCAGGCCGCCCTGGCTGCGGGTGCTCAAAAGCTCACCCTGCCGGTATCGGCCAGCCCTGCGCATTCGCTGGCCAATGTGCGCAAAACGCCAGAGGCCATGGTCGAAGAAGTCAAAGCGATTTTGCGCCTGCGCGACGAGATTGCGCCCGGCGTGCCGGTGGAAGTCGGCATGTCCACCGCCTTTGGCTGCACCTTACAGGGCCCTGTACCCGAGGGCGATGTGCTGCGGCTGGCGGCGCAACTGGCGCAGGCGGGGGTGGATGAAATCGGCCTGTCGGACACCACCGGCATGGCCAACCCGGCGCAGGTCACGCGCTTGTTCACAGCGCTGTTCAGCGAGATTGGCCACTTCACGGGCGCGGCCCACATGCACAACACCCGGGGCTTGGGCCTGGCCAATTGCTTGGCCGCTTACGAGTCGGGCGTGCGCACGTTTGACAGCTCGCTCGGCGGTTTGGGTGGCTGCCCCTATGCGCCAGGGGCTTCGGGCAATGTGGTGACCGAAGACCTGGTCTTCATGTTCGAGGCCATGGGCGTGAACACGGGCGTTGACTTGGTCAAACTCATGGCCGCTCGCGAGCCTTTGAGAGCCGGGCTGCCCGGCGAGCCGCTGTATGGCATGACCCCTGAGGCGGGGCTGCCCAAAGGCTGGCAAGGCCGGTGAGTCGGGTGAGTCCCCACATGGATGGAGGCAATCGACCTGTTTTGCAGCCAGATTACAACCCAACACCCGCATAATCGGGTTGTATGGACAAGCTCAAAGTTTTCGAAACCTTCGTCTCGGTGGCCACCAAAGGCAGCCTGACCGCAGCGGCACGGGCCGAAGGGGTGGCGCCCGCCATCATCGGCCGACGGCTCGATGCCTTGGAAGAAAATCTGGGCGTGAAACTGCTGATGCGCACCACGCGGCGGATCAGCCTGACGCACGAAGGCAGCGCCTTTTTGGAAGATTGCCAGCGTCTTCTGTCTGACGTGGCCAATGCCGAAGCCAGCGTGTCAGCGGGTGGCATCAAGGCCAGCGGGCACTTGCGCATCACCGCGCCTGCTGGCTTTGGGCGTCGGCATGTGGCCCCACTGGTGCCGCGCTTTCGTGCCTTGCACCCGGATGTCACCATCTCGCTGAACCTCAGCGACCGGGTGGTGGACTTGGCGGCCGAGGGTTTTGATTGCGCTGTGCGGGTGGGCGACCTGCCCGATTCGTCTTTGGTGAGCGTGCGACTGGCCGACAACCGCCGCTTGTGCGTGGCCACACCCGAGTACCTGGCCAGGCGCGGCCCCCCCTTGCAGCCCTCGGACTTGTTGCAACACGACTGCCTGACGCTGTCGAGTGACGCCTCGCAAACCAGAGGATGGGCCTTTCGCAACCCCACAGAGGGTGGCCATGAGGTGGTGCATTTGCGACCAGGCGGGCCCCTGGATTGCTCAGACGGGCAAGTGCTGCACGACTGGTGCCTGGCGGGCTATGGCATCGCCTGGCGCAGCACCTGGGAAGTCGAAGCCGAAATCCGAGCCGGCCAGTTGGTGGCAGTGCTGGAAGACTTTGCCGCACCACCGAACGGCATTTTTGCAGTGTTCCCACAGCGCAAGCACCTGCCGCTTCGGGTGCGGCTGTGGATCGACCACCTCAAGCACCATTACGCCCAACCCGACTTTTGGCAAGCGCCCGGGCATTGACCCCCCACACGCACGGCCGTGCGCAGCGGCGGCGGGTCGCTTTGGGTGCAGACCGTAAAATCGCCCCTTATGCTTTCTGCCAAACAACATTTGCTCACGGCTGTGGCCACCGAGCTGGAAAAACTCCAAACCGGCGCGGGTGCGCGCGCGGCCTTTGAATCACCCAAAGTCGCCGCCCATGGCGACCTGGCCTGCACCGCCGCCATGCAGCTGGCCAAAGCCCTCAAGCAAAACCCCCGGCAGCTGTCCGAAAACCTGCGCAGCGCCTTGTTGGCCACCCCCGCTTTTGAGCGCTGGGTCGACGCGATCGAGATCGCAGGGCCGGGCTTCATCAACATCCGCCTCAAGGACGCGGCCAAGCAGGCCGTGGTTCACGAGGTGCTGCAAGCGGCCGAGTGCTTTGGCGATCAAGCCGCCCAATCTGACAAGGTACTGGTGGAGTTTGTATCGGCCAACCCTACAGGCCCTCTGCATGTCGGCCACGGCCGCCAAGCGGCGCTGGGCGACGCGATTTGCAATTTACTGGCCACACAAGGCCAACAGGTCTACCGCGAGTTTTATTACAACGATGCGGGCGTGCAAATTGGCACGCTGGCCAAGAGCACGCAGATGCGGGCGCAGGGCATCCAACCGGGCGATGCCACTTGGCCCACCGACCCCGACAACCCCGAGAGCAAAGCGTTTTACAACGGCGACTACATCCAGGACATCGCAGTCGATTTTTTGGCGGGCAAAACCGTGCAGTCCGACGACCGCAGCTGCACGGCCAGCGGCGATGTGAATGACTTGGACGGCATGCGCGAATTTGCCGTGGCGTATTTGCGCCGTGAGCAAGACTTGGACCTCAAGGCCTTTGATGTTCGATTTGACAACTACTACCTAGAGTCCAGCCTGTACACCAGCGGCAAGGTCGATGCCGCCGCGCAAAAACTCAAAGACGCCGGCAAGACATACGAGCAAGACGGCGCGCTGTGGCTCAAATCCACCGACTACGGCGACGACAAAGACCGCGTCATGCGCAAGGGCGACGGCAGCTACACCTACTTTGTGCCCGATGTGGCCTACCACATCGCCAAATGGGAGCGCGGCTTCACCCGCGTGGTGAACATCCAGGGCACTGACCACCACGGCACAATTGCCCGGGTGCGTGCAGGCCTGCAGGCAGCCAACGTCGGCATCCCCGAGGGCTACCCCGACTACGTGCTGCACACCATGGTGCGCGTGATGCGGGGCGGTGAAGAGGTCAAAATCTCCAAACGTGCGGGCAGCTATGTCACGCTGCGCGATTTGATTGAGTGGACCAGCAAAGACGCGGTGCGCTTCTTCTTGCTCTCGCGCAAACCCGACACCGAATACATATTCGACATTGATTTGGCGCTGGCGCAAAACAACGACAACCCGGTGTACTACGTGCAATACGCGCATGCCCGCATCTGCTCGGTGCTCCATGCTTGGGGAGGCGACACCGCCAGCCTGACCCACGCCGACCTGTCGCCGCTGCAAAGCCCACAAGCCCATGCGCTGATGTTGGCCCTGGCCAAGTACCCCGAGATGCTGACCTCGGCCGCGACCGACTTCGCACCGCACGACGTGACCTTTTATTTGCGCGACCTGGCTTCGCAGTACCACAGCTACTACGATGCCGAACGCATTTTGGTGGACGACGAAGCGGTCAAAAAAGCGCGCTTGGCCCTGGTGGCTGCCACCGCACAGGTGCTGCGCAATGGCCTCAAAGTGTTGGGCGTTTCGGCCCCGCAAAAAATGTGAATGGAGGCGTCATGAATTTGAAAACCCAACGTGGTGGTACCTTTTTAGGCTTCATCCTGGGGCTGGTATTGGGCCTGGGCGTGGCCTTGGGTGTGGCCATTTATGTGACCAAAGTGCCCACGCCGTTTTCCAACAAAAACCAGCCCCGCACCAACGCGCAGGATGTGCAGGAAACCGAAAAGAACAAGGACTGGAACCCCAACAGCGTGTTGCAACCGAAGGCCCCCGCTGAGCAGCCTGTGGCACCCAACGCCAACCAGCCCGCCGCCGACACCCCTGCCGCTGCGGCCGATGCAGCCAAACCCGTGCCCCGCCCTGCGGTGACCGCAGACCCATTGGGCGACTTGGCCAAAACCAAATCGGGCTTGAGCACGCCCGCAATGCCTGCAGACACCACCGACCCCTTTGATTACTTGGTCCAGGCCGGCGCTTACCGCACCAGTGCCGATGCCGATGCCCAAAAGGCCAAACTGGCCATGCTGGGGCTGGACGCCAAAGTGTCCGAACGCGACCAAGCAGGCCGAGTGGTGTACCGTGTCCGCATGGGGCCGTTCAACGATAAAAATACTGCCGAGCGCATTCGCGTCCAGCTGGAAGCCAACGGCATCGAAAACACTTTGGTCCGCGTTCAACGCTGACTGCCTTCTGTCATCCTTGGGAACCCTCATGAAACGTCGCCTTTTTTCCACCCTCATGCTGTCCGTGACCGCTTGGTTGGGCAGCGCCTCTGCTTGGGCACAACAGGCCTTCCGCTCGGGCAAGGACTACATCACCCTCGAGCGCCCTTTGGCCACCGAGTCGGGCAAGGGCAAGATCGAAGTGCTGGAGTTTTTTTGGTACAGCTGCCCTCACTGCAATGTGTTTGAGCCCGCTTTCGAACAATGGGCCAAAAACGCCCCCAAAGACGTGGTGGTGCGCCGCGTGCCCGTGGCTTTTCGCGAAGACTTTGTGCCCCAGCAGCGCCTGTACTACACACTGGAAGCGATGAAATTGGTCGAGAAAATGCACATCCGGGTGTTCAATGCCATCCACGGCGAAAAGCTCATGCTCAACAGCGACGCCACCGTGCTGGCCTGGGCTGAAAAACAAGGCATCGACCAAGCCAAATTTGCACAGACCTACAAGTCATTCGGCGTGGCAGCCAAAGCCAAGCGCGCCGTGCAATTGCAAAATGATTTCAAAATCGAAGGCGTGCCCTCTTTGGGCGTGGCTGGCCGCTTCTACATCGACGGTACCTTGGCGGGCAACATGGAGCGCGCCCTGAAAGTGGCCGAGGCCCTGATTGCCCAGGCCCGACAGGGCCGCTGAAACCGGCTTTGCCACGGGCCGGTCAAAGCCCGTGGCGAGCACCCGCCCTCAAGCACGTGTGTCTGCGGGGTTTTTTCGGCTTCTTGATGCCACATGGAAGGCCTTTTCGACTTGAAGTGGCGAGACTTGCACCTACAATGGCTGCATTGCACAGCAAGATTCATGCCCTCCACCACCTCCATCCCTTCCAGCCGCCCCATCTTGGCCTTCTTGGTGCTGTGCGCCAGTTTGATGGCTTGGCCCTGTCAGGCAGAAAAAGCCGACCGTGACAAACCCATGCAAATCGAGGCCGACAGCATGCGGCACAACGAAGCCAAGTTACTGACCCAGTTCACTGGCAAAGTGGTGGCCACCAAGGGCACCTTGATCTTGCGTGCAGCCCGCATGGAAGTGCAACAAGACAGCCAAGGCCGCCAAGTGGCCAAATTGTGGGCCGCACCCTCAGATCGCGTGTTTTTCAGGCAAAAACGAGAAGGCTTGAATGAGTACACCGAGGGTGAAGCCGAGGAAGTCACCTACGACAACCAAACCGATGTGGTCACCCTGACACACCGGTCCGAGATGCGCATCTTGCGCGGCACCGAAGTGGCCAACCAACTGCAAGGCCACAGCATCGTGTTCAACAACATCACCGAAGTGATCACCGTGGACGGTCAGCCCAGCCAGTCGGCTGAACGCCGTGTGCGTGCCACCTTGATGCCGCGCGCCAAAACGCCTGACACCGCCCCGCCTGTGCTGGCCCCCACATTGCGCGCCAACCCGGTCACGGCGCCCAGCCAAAAGCCATGAGCCCCAGCGACCACAAGAGCCGCCTGGAGGCGCATCACCTGCAAAAAGCCTACGGCAGCCGCAAAGTGGTGCATGACGTGTCGGTGCAGGTGGACAAGGGCGAGGTGGTTGGCCTTCTGGGCCCCAACGGTGCGGGCAAAACCACTTCTTTTTACATGATCGTGGGCTTAGTTCGGGCCGATGACGGGCAGATATTGATCGACGGCGAAGACGTCACCCGCATGCCCATCCACAAGCGCTCGCGCATGGGCTTGTCGTATTTGCCGCAAGAAGCCTCGATCTTCCGCAAGCTCTCGGTGGCCGACAACGTGCGCGCCATTTTGGAGCTGCAAACCGATGCACAAGGCCACGCCCTGAGCAGCGCCGCGGTGGAAAAACGCCTGAGTGAGCTGCTGGGCGATTTGCGGGTGGACCACCTGCGCGAGTCGCCCTCGTTGGCCTTGTCGGGCGGTGAGCGCCGCCGCGTGGAGATTGCCCGTGCCTTGGCCACTGACCCACGCTTCATCTTGCTGGACGAACCTTTTGCGGGCATCGATCCGATCGCCGTGATTGAAATCCAGCGCATCATCGCCTTCCTCAAACAGCGTGGCATTGGCGTGTTGATCACCGACCACAACGTGCGCGAAACGCTGGGCATTTGCGACCACGCCTACATCATCAGCGAAGGCCGTGTGCTGGCCAAAGGCACGCCCGACGAGATCGTGGCCAACGCCGATGTGCGCCGGGTGTATCTGGGCGAACACTTCAGGATGTGATGCGCACCCGACCTGTTCTCGTGACGAAAGTGCAGCCATGAAGCCCGGCCTGTCGCTTCGCATGTCCCAGCATCTGGCGCTCACGCCCCAGTTGCAACAATCGATCCGCCTGCTGCAACTGTCCACGCTGGAGCTGTCGCAAGAGGTCGACCAGATGCTGGACGACAACCCTTTCCTGGAGCGCGCTGAAGAAGAAGCCCCGGCCGAAGCCTTTGGTCTGGCGCAAGCAGACAGCTACGTGAGCTTGGGTGACCGCGTCAGCGAAAGCGCCAGCACCTCCAGCAGCAGCGAGGACAGCGCCAGCGAAACCCGCGACGAAGTGGTCGCCGACGTGGCCGAAAGCTGGGATGGCGACGGCAGCGTGGACATGCGGCCCGATGACAGCGAATGGGGCGGTGACGCCACACCGCGCCAAAAGAACGGCGAAGAAACCGCTGACGCCATCGACTTGGCGCGCAGCACGGGCTCTCTCACCGACTTCTTGCACCGCCAAGCCTTGTCGCTGCGCCTGTCGGAGGTGGACCGTGCAGCCTTGCGCTTTTTGATCGAATCACTGAGCGAAAACGGTTACCTGACCGACACCTTGCCCGAGTTAGCCGCCAGCCTGGCCGGGACCGATGACTTCGAACAAATCGACGAACTGGTGCACCGCTTCACGGTGGCGCTGGGCCTGCTGCAATCGCTCGAGCCCGTGGGCGTAGGCGCACGCGACCTGGCCGAGTGTCTGCGCATCCAGATCAAGGCCTGGCTGAAAGACGACCCCGAGGACGAAGTGGCCCTGGCGGCGCTCGCCATCTGCGCCCAGCCGCTCGACATGTTGGCCAAGCGCGACTACAAGCGTTTGGCGGTGGCCTGTGGCCTGAGCGAAGCCGTGGTGAAAGCCGCCATCCCCTTCATTGCCCGGCTCGAACCCCAACCCGGCCGCCCCTTTGTGCAGGCCGAGCAAAACATCATCATCCCCGATGTGCTGGTCCTCAACACCAGCAAGACGGGCACGCCCAAATTCCGCATTCAGCTCAACCCCGACGTGATGCCCAAGCTGCGGGTGCACGACATCTATGCCAACGCCTTGCGCGGCGGCAAGGGAGACAACCATGCGGGCTTGCAGCAACGCTTGCAAGAAGCACGCTGGTTCATCAAGAACATCCAACAGCGCTTTGACACCATCTTGCGTGTGTCGACGGCCATCGTGGAGCGGCAAAAAAACTTCCTCACGCACGGCGAACTGGCCATGCGCCCGCTGGTGCTGCGCGAGATCGCCGATGAGCTGGGCATGCACGAGTCCACCATCAGCCGCGTGACCACGGCCAAGTACATGTCCACGCCTCAAGGCACTTTTGAGTTGAAGTATTTCTTCGGCTCGGGCCTGGGCACCGACAGCGGCAGCGCCGCCTCCAGCACTGCGGTGCGCGCCCTGATCAAGCAATTTGTGGCTGCCGAAAAACCCGCCAAACCGCTGTCGGATAACCAGATTTCCGAGATGCTGAAAGAGCAAGGCATCGACTGCGCCCGCCGCACCGTGGCCAAATACCGCGAAGCCCTGAAGATCGCGCCGGCGAACTTGCGCAAAACCCTTTGAGAGCATTTGAGTGAATTCATTGAACCTGTTCATGCCCTGCGCGGCGGGCGTTGAGGGCTTTTTGGCCGACGAGGTGCACGCCATCACGGGCCTGACGGGCCACGACCTGATGACCGGCCGCGGCGGCGTGATGGCACGCGCCTCATGGCGAGACGCCATGCGCATCAACCTGCACAGCCGCTTGACCCAGCGCGTACTGGTGCAGCTTTCGGTCACCGACTACCGCAACGAAAACGACCTGTATCACGCGGCCAGCGAGGTGGCCTGGGAAATCTGGTTCACGCCCAAACAAAGTTTCAAGATCGACATCACGGCGCAACACAGCCCACTGACCAGCCTGAACTTTGCGGCCCTCAAAATCAAAGACGCGGTGGCCGATCGCTTTCGCGCCAAGCGCGGCGAGCGTCCCAGCGTGGACACCACCTGGCCCGACGTGCGCATCTATGCCCACGTCACACCCGAAACCCTCACGCTGTACATCGATACCTCGGGCGAGCCTTTGTTCAAGCGCGGCTGGCGCACCGACAAAGGCGATGCGCCGTTGAAAGAAACATTGGCCGCGGCCATGTTGGCGGCCAGCGGCTGGGATGCCACGGTGCCGCTGTATGACCCCTGTTGCGGCAGCGGCACCATCCCGATCGAAGCGGCGCAAATCGCTTGCGGCATTGCCCCCGGTTTGCAACGGCGCTTTGGTTTTGAAAAGCTGCTGCCCTTCCAGAACCACGTCTGGCAAGGCCTGCTCGAAGAAGCCCGCGACTTGGAACACGAACCCACCGCTCCGGTCTTTGGCAGCGATGTGGCCTTCCGCATGGTTGACTTTGCCGAGCGCAACACCGAACGCGCAGGCGTGGCGGGCGTGATCGAGTTCCGGGGCGGCGACGCACTGCAACGCATGCCGCCTTGCGAGACACCCGGAGTCATGCTGCTCAACCCCCCTTATGGGGAACGCATTGCAGCAGCGGGTGTGGCTGGGCGTGGGCGCGACAACTTCCGGCCGGGTGCGCTTTCGGATGCACGTGCCGGTGTTCGCGCCGCCGACCAAAGCCACCACCGCGAAACCGCCCAAACCATTGACGGCGACGACAGCGTTGACTTCTTCGCCCAACTGGCCAGCCACTGGAAGAAAAACTACAGCGGCTGGAGCGCCTGGATGCTCACGCCCGACCTGAAGCTGCCCAGCAAAATGCGCCTGAAAGAATCGCGCCGTGTGCCCATGTGGAACGGCCCCATCGAGTGCCGCTTGTTTCGCTTTGACATGGTCAAGGGCAGCTTGAAGCGCATGCCAACAGACGCCTTGACTGACAAAACAGGGGATGCCGGAACGACTGCGCCATGAGTGTGAGTGCGAGTGTGAGCGCCCCAGTTCGCCGCGTGCTGGACACCAACATCGTGCTTGACCTGTGGGTGTTTGACGAACCCCAAGCCGGAGCACTGCGCACCAGCGTCGAGAGCGGCAGCACCCAGTGGCTGGCCACCGCGGCCATGCGCGAAGAACTGGCCCGCGTGCTGACCTACCCGCAAATCGCCAAACGCCTGACGCAACGCCAACTGCCCGCCAGCGCCGTACTCGAACACTTTGACCGCTGGGCCCAACTGCAGCCCAACGCCCCCAAAGCCCCCTACGCCTGCAAAGACGCCGACGACCAAAAGTTCATCGACTTGGCCGTCCAGCACAGCGCCGCGCTGCACAGCAAGGACGCACAAGTGCTCTGCATGAAAAAGCGCTTGGAGCGCTGCGGCGTGGCCCTCAATTCCATGGCCCTGTAAGTCGGCGACTTTTGCCCCGACGCTGCTCAGCTGTGCGCAGACACCATGCCGGGGCTCAAGCCTCGAACCTACAATCTCCGACTGACCACAGGAACACACGATGACCACAACCGCTGGCTTGGAAGCCGAAGACTTTGACACACTGGACAACATCCTGGACGACCTGCGCGAGCGCTTCGAAGAGACGCCGCAGTGGGAGTTTTGTGAGGGTTTCATGGCCGCGCTGGTGTGCTGCCGCCGCACCATTCCCGACAGCGAGTGGCTGCCCATGCTGCTGGGCGTGGATGAGGGGGAGGATGGTGGCAGCTTTGCTGACGACGCCCAGCGCCAGCAGTTCATGGCCTTGTGGCAGCGCCGATTTGACGAGATCCGGCTCGCCTTGGACACCCCGGTGGAAGCACTGGACGATGACAAAGCCTATGCACCCGAAGTGATGGATGTTCGCGGCGCGATCGCTTCCTTACCACCTGAAGAGCGCGAAGAAATCGAGGACAGTGAGATTCCCTCGTTTGCGCAGGTGTGGGCGCTGGGCTTCATGTTCGCGGTAGAAAACTGGCCCGAAGAATGGGCCACGCCCAAGGACAAAGACGCGGCCAAATGGTACGACCTGTCGCTCGAAGCGGTTGTGGCTCTGACCGAAGACGACGACGCGGTGCCGACGCTGTCGGCCTTGTCAGAAGACGGCCCACCCAGCGTGAGCGAAGCGCGCTTGAACGCCTATGGCGAAGCGCTGTGGGCGGTGTACGACCTGCGCGAAATTTGGCGCAACATGGGCCCGCGTGTGGCCCAGGTCATCAAGGCAGCCACGCCGGGCCGCAACGATGCTTGCAGCTGCGGCAGCGGGAAAAAGTACAAAAAGTGCTGCGGGGCTTGAGGCCGCCGCAGAACACCGCCCACCGCGCACGGGGTGCGCTCCTACCAAGACATCACATTCAAACCATCCACTGCGCCAGCGCATCGCTGGTGGCCTGAGGCCGTTCTTCGGGGATGAAGTGGCCAGCAGACATGAGTTGGCCAGCAACCTGGCCTGCGCATTGCGCTTGCCATAACTCTACGGGTTTGAACATGCGGTTGACCACGCCACGGTCGCCCCAAATCACCAAGGTGTCGCAGGCGATTTTGTCGCCACGCTGACGGCTGTCTGCATCGTGTTGCAGGTCAATTCCTGCACTGGCGCGATAGTCTTCGGCCGCGCTGTGGATGGCGGCGTGCCAGCCCTTGTCGTTGAGCATGGGGTTACAAAAGGCGCGTTCGTATTCGGCCAATGCTTCAGGCTCGATGTAGTCCAAGCCCTGACTGCCCCAGCCGCCGAGCTTGGCGTGCAAGTAGGCCTTGGGGTTGCCGCCGATCATGAACTCGGGCAGGGGTGCGGGTTGCGTCAGGTGGAACCAGTGGTAATAGGCCTGTGCAAAGGCGAAGTACGGGTCGGCCACCGGGCCGGAGACCTGGGGTGTTTTGCCCCAGTTACCGCTGTACATGTCCAAGGTGGGCGCGATGTCGATGATGCACAGCTTCTTGACGCGCTGCGCATGGTCGAGTGCCAAGCGGTGCGCCACGCGCCCCCCACGGTCGTGGCCGCACAAGAAAAAGTCACCCACACCCAGCGCGTCGAGCAGGCCCACCACTTCTTGCGCCATGGCGCGCTTGCTGTAGTGCTGATGCATCGCATCACCCACGGCATGCGATGAATCGCCGTAGCCGCGCAGGTCGGGCATGACCAAGCGGTAGCGGCCGCGCAAGTTTTGCGCAACGCGGTGCCACATGACATGGGTTTGCGGAAAGCCATGGAGCAGCACCAGCACAGGCAAGTGCGCTTGCGCAGCCCAATCGGTCGTTTGCCGAAAGCAGACCGGCAAGCCCGCTACCGTGCGCGTTTGCCGCTCGAAGTCGTTAAACCAGGCCATCAGTCGACCTTGGCGCCCGAGACCTTGACCACTTCGGCGGGCGTGCCTGCGCGGGCCAGGATGTCGGTGGTGCCGCCGGGTGCAAAAGGCACCACGGTCTTGACCGGCTTATGGGGCCAGGCGCCTTGTGCCCAAGCCACCGAGGCGGTGGACAACAACACCGCTGCGGCCATACCCAAGACAGGACGACATGAAAAATGACGTGACATTGGAGCCCTCTCAACCTCTGAATGAATGAACCAAAAGATGATGCCACGCGGTTTGGCCAACGCTGTCACTCAGGTGAAGAAAGGGGGAATTTTAAGGGCTTGTCCCTTGCAAAAGCGCCAGCAAAGCGGGCTTTTGCACTTTGCCCAAAGCGCTCTTGGGCAAGCTGACCATGAAGACCACGCGACGGGGCAACTTGAACCGGGCAATGCGGCTTTGCAGATGCTGCATCACGGCCTCGCTCGTGATGGCTTGGCCCACCGCATTGCTTGTGCGCACCAAGACGGCTACAGGCACTTCGCCCCAACGTTCGTCGGGCAAGCCAAGCACCGCGCACTCGGCCACGCCGGGCAAGGTCACCAGCAGGTTTTCGATTTCGGCCGGGTAAATGTTTTCGCCGCCCGAGATGATCATGTCCTTGCTGCGGCCCACAATGGTGATGCAGCCGTCTTCGGCGCGTTGGCCCAGATCGCCTGAATGAAACCAGCCGCCTTGCAAACCGATGCCTGTGTTGCCCTGCCGACTCCAGTAACCCCGCATCAGGTTGGCGGCGCGGATGCAGACTTCGCCCGTTTCGCCGGAGCCGACTTCCTGGCCTTGGGCGTCGATGAGTTTGACTTGCGCCTCTGGATGAGGCCAGCCCGAAGCGCCCACGCGGGCCATGGCATCGGGCAAGCGCAGCACGATGGACACAGGTCCGGTTTCGGTGGTGCCATAGACCTGGCCCACGGGCACACCGCGTGCGTGCAATGCTTCGAGGTAAGCCACAGGCACTGTGGACGAGCCGGTCATGATGCCGCGCAGGCAGGCGAGCGAGGTGTCCGCCCAGCGTGGGTGTTCAAACACGGCGCGCATGGTGGCGGGCACCAGCAGCGACAAGCTGGGGCAACTGGTAGTCATCTCGTCAAGCCAAGCCGTCGGGTCAAAGCGCGGATGCAGCACCACCTCGATGCCCTCCAGCAGCGCGGGCAAGGTCTGGATGCACAGGCCACCCACATGGAACATGGGCAGCGTGGACAGCACCTTATCGGCCGGCACAAAGTCATGCGCCCAAGCGCTGGCCCGAGCATTGGTCAGCAGCGCCGCCTGGGTGTGCACCGCGCCCTTGGGCACACCTGTGGTGCCCGAGGTGTAGACCAGAAGAAGCGGCAGGTCGCTGTGCACGACGGGCAGTGGCAGATCGCGTGGCGAAGCGGTGGCGATCAGCGCGTCGAGGTGCGTGTGCTCAAGCCCCTCGCCATGCAGGGCCTGGGCCGCATCGGCGTGGAGGCTGTCGTGCACCAAGAGGCGCGGCTGGGCATCGTGCACGACCTGTTGCAGCTCGGGCACGGCGAGCCGAAAGTTCAGCGGCACAAACACCGCGCCCAAACGGGCACAGGCCACCAGCGTGACGAGCTGCAAATCGTGGTTCAAGCCCAGCCAGGCCACGCGGTCGCCACCTTGCACAGCCCAGCTCGATTGCAGATGCGCCGTCACCCGCTCCACCCGGCGCCAGAACATGCCGAAGTCACACGCGAAGGTGCTGGCGATGTGGCGCCCGTCCCCCCGAAAGGTGATGGCGGGCCGGTCGCCGCATGCTTGGGCAAGTTGCGCAAAGCGCTCGGCCAGCGGGCTTGATTCCGACCCCAACATCACTCGTCTTTTTCGCCGACTTCGTACAGCGCTTCGCGACCGATGCGGTCTAAACACAACTCGGCCGTCCAGGGCAGCATGAGCGAGCCGCAGCGTGCATCGCGATACAGACGCTCCAGCGGCAGGCTTTTGAGCATGGACTGGCCGCCGCAGGTTCGGATGGCCAAACGCGCGATGTCTTGCGCGTTTTCCATGATGGTGTACTGCGCGGCGTAGGCCCGCAGGCGGGTGGACTTGCTCGGGTCCACCTTGGCGTCTTCAATGGCGCGCAAAAACAGGTTGCGGGTTTGCTCGAGTTTGATGAACATTTCGGCCACCGCGATTTGTTTGGTGGCGAACTGGCGGCGCTTGACGGGGCCGGTGCCCGCAACCTCGCCGCGCAGGTAGGCCACGGTGAAGTCATACGCCGCTTGCGCGATGCCCATGTACGTGGGCGAGAGCGTCATGAACATGTGCGGCCAGCGGCTGGCGGCTTGGAAGTAAAGACCTTGCGGCATGAGCGCGGCATCGTCGGGCACGAAGACATCGTTGAACACCAGATTGCGTGACACCGTGGCGCGCATGCCCAGCGGGTCCCAGTCGCCTTCGATGGTCAAACCCGGCGCGGTGCGCGGTATGGCAAGGTACAAGGTGTCGCGGCGCGACAGATCGGTGTCCGGCTTTTTCTCGGTGCACAACACGCCAAAGTAATCGGCTGCATCCGAGAGCGAAGCAAAAATTTTCTTGCCGTTGACCTTCCAGCCCCCCTCCACCTTGACCGCCAAGGTGCCAAAAGGTTGCGCCCCCGAAGCCGCAGCGCCGCCCTCTGAAAAAGGCTGCGCATAAATGGCCCCTTCTTTCACCACGCGGGCAAAGTGGGTGGCCTGGTGCGCGCGGTGGCTGGCGCGTTGCGCGGGGGTCATCTCCAGGTCTTCAGCCAACAAGCCACTCCAGAGCATGGTGCAGACATGCATGTTGAACGTGAGCGCCGTGGCGCCGCAGTAGCGGCCGATCTCGGCAGACACCATGGCATAGGTTGCGTAGTCGGCCCCCAAGCCGCCATGCGCCTCGGGCACGCACAGTGCCAGCAGGCCCGAATCGCGCATGTCGTCGTAATTGGCAAACGGAAACTGTGCGTCGCGGTCGAGTTGTGCGGCGCGGGGGGCGAATTTGTCGCGGCCCAGTTGGCGCGCCAGCGCCATCAGCTTTTGCTGTTTGTCGGTCAGGGGGTAATCGTCGCCACAAATCGGCATCACGGTGGGCATGGTCTTGACTTGCTTGTCGGTCATCTAAAACTCCGCAAAAAAGGCAGCAGTGCATGGGCAAAGCTGTCGGGTTGCTCAAACGTCAGCAAATGGCCCACGCCCGGCAGGCAGAGGTATTGCGCATGCGGGATTTTTTCGGCCATGCGCTGCACCACAATGGGCGCGGCAGTGCGGTCGTGTTCGGCCGCAATGCACAGCGTGGGCACGGTGATGGTGGGCAAGGCGCTGCGCTGCTCAAACTGCACGAGCGCGCTGAGCGCCGCCTTGTAGGCGGCTGGCGTGATGGAGCCCATGCAGGCTTTGGCCTGCACCAGACCCGAGCCATCAAAGCCCGGGGCCACCATGGTTGGCACCAAGGCATTGGCCACATCGCCCATGCTTTTGCCTGCTTCCAAAGGGGCCAGGCGCTGGGCGATGAAAGCTTGTTGAAAATCGCCGCTCGCTTGGCCAAAGCCAGGACTGGTGGCGGCCAGCACCAAGCCGGCCACACGTTCGGGGTGCCTGGCCCACATTTGCAAGGCCACCATGCCGCCCAGACTGTGGCCCACCAACACGGCCTGCTGCAAATCCTGTGCGTCCATCAGCGCGGCCAGCGCATCGGCCAGGCCGTCAAATGTGCAAGGCTCGATCACCGGGCTGTCGCCGTATCCCGGCATGTCCCAGGCCAGACTGGCGTAGCCCGCTTGGGCGCAGGCCTGCTGGATGGTCGCCCATCCACTGGCGCGCCCGCCGATGCCATGCAGGAAAACCAGCGTTGGTTTTGCAGGAGCCAATCCCTCGCGACGATCGGACGAACTGTTCGCAACGAGGGCGTTGTGCCCACTGGCGGACACAGCCACACAAGACATCAGCGCGCTCATGCCAGCGCCGCGCTCACGACCTGACCGGCATCCACCACCACCGTGTCGTCGAGCCGGATGGTGCAGCCGCGCATGGGCAGATCAAAGTGGCCCAGCGTGTGGCGGCCCGCGACTTCGTTGGCCCCGGTCGAATACAAAAAGTTGCCCGCAAAGGCACGCAGCTCGGTGCCGTTGCAGTCGCGCTTGTCATAGAACGCCATGGCGTCCCAGCGTGCGGCCGGGTTCAGGCCAAAACCCACATGCGAGACCGCATATGCGGCGCGGTGGCCTTCCGCGTCTTCCCAGGCCTTGTAATAACCGCGCATCATGTCCGCGTCCACGCCCTGCCCCTCGATGGCGACCACGCTGTCGTTCTCGATGGTCAGGCGGATCGTGTCGCGCAGGTACTGCTTGAACGTCAGGTTCACATCACCGGGCGCCATGACCAGCGTGCCGTTGACGCTGCCCGCCGCCGGAAAGGCCAGCGCCAGGCCCCCAGGCCAGTGCGAGACCATGCCCGGCTTGGGGCAAAAGCCCCACACACCGCCGACCACCGCTTGTTTGTCGCCATGTTTCAGGTTCACGCGCAGGTCGGTGCCAGCGGAAGACGTGACATGCATCTGCTGCGCAGCACGCAGCTTCTTCATGGCGGCACGAACAACGCCTTCGAGCGCCGGATCGGGGACGGTGCGCTCCAAAATTTCGGGGTGCTCGTTGGACACCATCAAGAGACGCGGCATGTGCCCGTCCACGCCCTTCATGATGGTGGGCAACTCGGGCGCGTGCAGCAGGCCCTCGACAGTGCAGTCCACCACCATGTCGGCGCGGGCCAAGGCGGCCACCACCGGGCCGAGTTGCCCAATGGCGTCACTCGCGCCCGTGGAGCGCACCGGCGCGGGCGCGGTGAGCGCGGGCGTGGTCAGCGTCACTTCAAACACCTTGGCCCCCATGCCTTCCAATGCCAAGCGAGCCAACTCGACATTCACGCGGCGCGACTGCGTCTCCGACAAGATGGCCACCACTTCGCCGGGTTGGACTTTGCACAAAGTAAAGGTGCGCGCAAATGCCGCCAGCCACTTGTGTTCGATTTTTTCCACCAACATGCTTGTCTCCTGAAACGCCACCCAAGGTAAGCCGTTTTCGGCCTTGGAAAACAGTTTATATGAATTTTCATGTAATGTGAGGGTTGACTTCAATCGCACCCCGACGCTTTGCCCCAACGCCATGACCTCTGCACCCGGCTTTGTTGACGACTACCTGGCCTACCTGCTGGCGCGGGCCAGCCATTTGATTTCGAGCGAATTCCACGCCGTGGTCGAAGCCAGTGGCCTCTCCCTGATGGAGTGGCGCGTGATGGCCAGCCTGTCGGGCAAAGACAGTTTGAGCATCAACGAACTCGCCAGCATCGTGCTGGCCAAACAACCCACCGTGACCAAGCTGGTGGGTCGCATGCAGGGTGCCGGGTGGGTCAAGCGTTGCGACGCCGCACACGACAAACGGCAAAGCCTGGTCAGCCTCACGGCCGCTGGTTGGCGCAAAGTGCAGCCCCTGCTGAAGCAAGCCAAAGCGCACGAAGCACAGGTGGTGTCTGCTTTGGGTGCGGACCCGGCGCGTCAACTCAAGCTCATGCTGGAAAGCTTGATTGCGGCGCATGGCCGTGCTGAGGAGCGCTGAGTCGCTTTCGGGGTTTTGAGTTGGCTGTTTGGAAGCCGCTTTTTACTGCAGACCGCTGATGTGAGTTGCTTGTGCGAATGTGGCCAGTTGTCATCGCGACGCGTTCACTGGTTTTCAGCGGGTTGCGTCAGTCGATCAAGGCATGTCACCTTCTGCTGGTGTAGATCCGGTCATTGCGCTGACTACCGCAGCGGGTTAGGCACAAAGCTAAATCGATCTGCTCAACGTCTCAATCCCGGAATCCGCAAAGCGTTGAGTGACTTCAATTGGAGGGGCAGATGCCAGCGTCTTCATGATTCGCAGCGCCTCATCAACTCGGCCGGAGTCATAAGCAGAGGCGTATGCCAAGTGCGCTTTTTCGGTGCGCTGCAGTTCGGTCGCATGAGCGTGCTTCAGCATGGCTTCACGGTAATCATTGGCCATACTTGGATCTTCGTTAATCAAGGCTTCGATCTTCTCTCGCAACGGATGAGGGCCTACCTTCACACCCGTGCCCGCTCGATCTGGCGCCAGTTCAACCGGTGGCGTTAAGGCAATACCGGCATTCGCCAACTTCGATCGGACCCGGGCTGACGCATCTTGCAGTTCATCCTTCGCTTTTTCCGCGAATTTCGATATAGAGATGGGCTCACCCGGCTCATTGCCCCAGTAGTCACGCGACATACTCATGAACCGTTCAACGAATTGATCAAAACTCAATTCAGCTTGAACTGAGATGCTATCCGGCTCAGCAGTTGTGGGGGCAATCGCTGTCCGTTGAGGCGTCACTTCGGCTGCGCGTGCCTTCTCGTACAAGGCTTGCGCCTCTGGAGAAATTTTTACACTGGACCCGGAGGGGGTCTGGACCTTCAACTCTGTGACGGTGTCTTTCACCCTGGCTGCATGGGGCTGCCCGCCTGTGAATCCCAAGAGATTGAACTCCTGCCGTTGAACGCTCAAATTTGTCATGGCCATCGCCGGAAAAGCCGAAAAAGTTGCTAGAAATTTTTTTCAGCAAAATCGATGCCAAGCTATAAATCGCCGGAACACTGGGGATTTCAACGCTGAGCGGCAACCACTTGCCGCCAAAAATAGATCAGAACGGCAAAGGTAAGCGAAGTCTTGCCGATGTGGAGAGCCGCTCTGTGTACCAGCCGTCACCACGTGTCGCCGTCAGACTCCACCCTAAAACAGCCGCGCGCAGTAACTTGCCAGCGTATTCCGCGTATTCAGGACGATCAATTGGGCATTGAGGTCACAAACCTTCGACGGACGGAATCGAGTTTGAGCAGAGTGGTCAATCGATCAGCATCGCCTTCGCTGCCAATCAAGACTTGAATCCACTAATCCGGCACCACCGCCGTGACCTCGATCTCGACCAAGGCCCGGTCTTCGACCAGATCAGCCACTTGCACCAGCGTCATGGCCGGGTAGTTTTTGCCAATGACTTCTTGATAGACCTTGCCCAGCTCGCGTCCCCGCGCCAAGTATTCCTTCTTGTCCTTGACGTACCAAGTCATTCGGGCCATGTGCTGTGGGCCTGCGCCTGCGCAAGCGAGGGTGTCAACGATGTTTTGCAGCGCCTGGCGGCACTGGGCGACAAAGTCGTCGGTCTCGAACTGGGCTTGGCCGTTCCAGCCGATCATGCCCGCGACGAACACCATGCGGCCACGCGCTTCGATGCCGTTGGCATAGCCTTTGGCGGGTGCCCAGCCTTCGGGTTGCAAGACGTTGAACATTTGTGGCTCCTCAGGAAGAAATTTGACGCAGCTTGAAGCGCTGCAGTTTGCCGGTTTCGGTGCGGGGCAAGGTGTCCAAAAAGACCACTTTGCGCGGGTACTTGAACGGGGCGATGGTCTGTTTGACGTGCTCTTGCAAGGCTTTTTCCATGGCTGCGTCGCCTGTGTGGCTGGGTTTGAGCACCACATAGGCCTGCACGATGTGGCCCCGGTCTTCGTCGGGCATGCCGACCACGCCGCATTCGGCCACGGCCGGGTGTTGCAGCAAAGCGCCTTCCACCTCCGGGCCAGCGATGTTGTAGCCGGCTGAAATGATCATGTCGTCGTTGCGCGCCTGGTAGCTGAAGTACCCGTCCAAGTCCATGACGAAGGTGTCGCCAGGCAGGTTCCAGCCGTCTTTCACGTAGTCTTGTTGGCGCGGGTCGGCCAGGTATTTGCAGCCTGTGGGGCCACGCACGGCCAAGCGCCCCACCGTGCCAGGGGGCACGGGCTGCATGTCGTCGCCCACGATCTGCGCCACATAGCCGGGCACCACCTGGCCAATGCTGCCGGGGCGCACTTGCGCGCCCGCACTCGAGATGTAGATGTGGATCACTTCGGTGCCGCCAATGCCGTCGGTCATCTCGATGCCCGTGGCCTGCTTCCACAGCTGGCGGGTGGCGTCGGGCAAGGCCTCTCCGGCCGACACAGGGTGCTTGAGGCTCGACAGGTCAGTGCCTTTGGCCAGCGTCGCCATCTGTCGGTACATGGTGGGCGCGGTGTAGCACTGCGTGGCGCGGTACTTGGCAATGGTCTGCATCAGGGTCTCGGGCGTGTGCTTTTCCAGCAGCACAGTGCTGGCACCAAAGCGCAAGGGGAACGCCAGCAGACCGCCCAAGCCGAAGGTGAAGGCGATGGGCGGCGTACCGCAGACCACATCGTTCTCGTCCATCTGCAAGATGTGACGCGGAAACAAATCACACATGGCCAGCACATCGCGGTGGAAGTGCAGGGTGCCTTTGGGCTTGCCTGTGGTGCCGCTGGTGAAAGCGATCAGGCACACGTCGTCGCGGCTGGTGGGGTGGGCGGTGTACGCGCCACTTTGCTGCGCCATGCGCTGCTCCAGGCCATCAGGGGTATCGCTGCGGAACTGCACCAGCTGCTGCAAGCTGGCCGTGTGGCTGGCATGGCCAGGCGTCATGCAATGCTGTAAATCCTCAACCAACAAGCTGTCGCACAGCGCGGCGCTGACCTGCGCTTTGTCGATGATCTGCGCCAACTCGCCCGCCCGCAGCAGAGGCATGGTCGGCACTGCCACCAGGCCCGCCTTGAGTGCGCCCAGCAGACAAGCCGCCATCATGGGGCTGTTACCGCCACGAAGCAAAATCCGGTTGCCGGGCACGAGGCTCATGTCTTGGGTCAGCACCTGGGCGATGCGGTTGCTCTTGTCTTTTAACTGCGCATAGGTCCAACTGAAGTCGCCACCGCCCTTGTTGTCGCTCACGCCATGCAGCGCGATGCGATTACCTCGTCCTTCGCGAACATGCCGGTCCACCAGTTCAACGGCGCAGTTCAGTGGGTCGGGGTAGTTCAACTCGGGCAGGTCGGCCATGAACACAGGCCACTGTTTCTGCGGGGGCAGGTGGTCACGCGAAAAGGTGTCGGTGTGGCTGGTGGGCAGCAGGTGGTTCCAGTCGCTCATATCAACCTTTCAACACATCCTTGCCGATGATCAGCTGCTGCACTTCGGTCGCCCCTTCGTAAATGCGCAGCGCCCGAATCTCGCGGTACAGCGACTCGACCATCACGCCTTTTTTGACGCCCATACCGCCGTGCATCTGCACCGCGATGTCGATGATCTGCTGGGCGTTTTCGGTCGCGGTCATCTTGGCCATGGCCGCTTCGCGGGTGATGCGTGCGCCCTGATCGCGCAACCAAGCGGCGCGGTAGGTCAAGAGCGTGGCGGCGTCGAGCATGGTGGCCATTTGCGCGATCTTGGTCTGGGTGATCTGAAAGTCGCCCAAGCTTTGGCCAAAAATCTTGCGCGAACGTGCCCAATGGATGGACTCGTGCAGCGCTCGCCGCCCAAAACCCAAAGCGGCCGCCGCCACCGAGGTGCGGAACACATCGAGCGTGGCCATGGCGACCTTGAAGCCCTGGCCCGCTTCGCCAATGCGCTGCTTGGCTGCCACCTTGCAGTGGTCAAACTTGAGCGTGGCCAGCGGGTGGGGGGCCACCACGTCGATGCGCTCTTCAATCGACAGACCTGGCGTGTCGGCATCCACAATGAAAGCGGTGATGCCACGTGCGCCGGGCGCTTCGCCCGTGCGGGCGAACACCACATAAAAATCGGCAATACCGCCATTGCTGATCCAGGTCTTGCGGCCGTTCAGCTCATAGCCGTCCGCCGTGGCGGTGGCGCTGCACTGCATGGCGGCCACGTCAGAGCCTGCCTCGGGCTCGCTGAGCGCAAAGGCCGACAAGGCCTGGCCCGACGCTACACGGGGCAGGTAGCGCTGCTTTTGGTCAGCGCTGCCCATGAGGCTGATGGCCCCTGTGCCCAGGCCCTGCATGGCAAAGGCGAAGTCGGACAAGCCGTTGTGAAAAGCCAGCGTCTCGCGCAGCAGGCACAACTGGCGCGTGTCGATCACGTCGGACGCTGCGCCGTAGGCCGTGCCAGACACCGCATGTTGGAGCCAACCGCCGCTGCCCAGCAGGTGCACCAAGCGGATGCATTCGGCGTCCACCGCGTCGCGGCTTTCATCGTGGTGCGCGTGGGCGAGGTGCTCGTTGCACCAAGCGTCTAGCCGGACTTTGAAGTCGCGGTGGCTGTCTTCAAAGAAAGGCCAGTCGAGTTCTGCGGGGTGCTTTGTTGGCTGTTGTGTTGGGTTATTGGACATGGCTCAGTCCCCTTCAAACACGGGCGTTTGCTTGGCCACAAAGGCGTGGTAAGCCCGGTGGAAGTCGTTGGTGACCATGCAGATGGCCTGGGCTTGGGCTTCTGCCTCGATGGCTTCGTCCACGCCCATGTTCCATTCTTGCTGCAGCATCTTCTTGGTCATGCCGTTGGCAAAGGTGGGGCCCGCCACCAGTTGGGCGGCCATGGCTTGCGCTTCGCTCAGCACGTCTTCTGCGCCGCACACGCGGTTGTAAAAACCCCAGCGCTCGGCCTCGAGCGCGCCCAATCCGCGCCCGGTGAACAGCAGCTCGCTCGCACGGCCCTGGCCAATGATGCGTGGCAGCAATGCGCAGGCACCCATGTCACAACCGGCCAAGCCAACCTTGTTGAAGAGGAAATAGGTTTTGCTGCGCTCGGTGCCGTACCGCAGGTCTGACGCCATGGCCAGGATCGCGCCTGCGCCCGCACACACGCCGTCGATCGCCGCGATGATCGGCTGCGGGCAGGCACGCATGGCCTTGACCAAATCGCCCGTCATGCGTGTGAAGGCCAGCAGGCCCGGCATGTCGAGCTGTGTGAGGGGACCGATGATTTCGTGCACATCACCACCCGAGCAGAAGTTGCCCCCGGCCCCGGTGATGACCACGGCGTGAATGTCGGTTGCGTAGACCAGCGCGCGGAAGAAGTCACGCAGCTCGGCATACGAGTCGAAAGACAGCGGGTTCTTGCGCTCGGGGCGGTTCAGGCTCACCGTGGCCACGCCGTCTTTGACGTCCAGCAAAAAATGCTCAGGCTGATAGCCCGCCAGAGGCTGGTTGTGGCGTGGCAGCTGATGCGCCTGACCGGGCAGGTAGCGTTGGTTCATGTCTTCTCCTTTTGATGGGTGCGTGTGCCGGACTTCAAGGTGCCCAGCAGTTGATGCAGCTGTGTTTGTTCTGGCTCGACCAGAGGCGAGAGCAATTCAACCACCCAGCCTTCGTGGGCCAGGGCCATGGCGGCAAACGCTTCGCGCCCGGCCTCGGTCAGGCTGACGGTGAAAGAGCGGCGGTCACCGACTTGCGTCTGGCGCTGGACCAGTTGTTCTTTTTCAAGTTGGTCCACGATGCTGGTGACGTTACCGCCTGTGACCATCATGCGGCGCGACAGCTCGCTCATTGACAGGCCTTGCGGCTCACGCTCCAGCTGAGCCATGAGGTCAAAACGCGGCAGCGTGATGCCAAACTGCTCGCGCAGGCGCTGTCGGATGGTGTCTTCGATGCGGGTGGTGCACGACAGCAGGCGCAACCACAGGCGCAGCGAGGCGTGGTGGTCGGCGTGGGCGCGCACTTCCAAGTCTGACATGCTGTTCATCCTGCCAACTCCCCGCCGTCAATCGCAATGGCTTGGCCGTTGATGGCTTCGCTGCCCGCCGCGCACAGCCACAGTACGCTTTGCGCGACTTCTTGCGGCTGTACCAAGCGCTGCTGCGGGTTGCCTGAGGCCAGGATCTGGCGCGCTTGGGCTTCGCTCTTGCCGGTTTTGCCGACGATGTTTTGCACCGCTTCGCGCACGATGCCGGTCTCGGTGTAGCCTGGACAAATGGCGTTCACGGTCACGCCCTTGCGCGCCAATTCGAGCGCGAGCGATTTGGTCAGTCCGACCACACCGTGCTTGGCCGCCACATACGCACCGACATAGGCATAGCCCTTGAGCCCTGCGGTGCTGGCGATGTTGACGATACGCCCCGACGTGCCTGCTTGGGCCGCTTCGAGCATGCCGGGCAACACCGCCTGAATGCAGTGGTAGGTGCCCGTGAGGTTGACGTTGAGCATCTGCTGCCAGAGCGCAGCATCGGTCTTGGCAAAGGGCTGGCTGATGGCTTGGCCTGCGTTGTTGACGAGGATGTTGACAGGACCAAAACGGGCCTGTGCTTGCTGCACCGCGGCTTGCACGGCGTGTTCTTCACCCACATCCATGGATGCCATCAACACCGCCACATCGGGCACTTGCGCACGCAAGGCTTCGGCTTGGGCTTGCAGTGTGTCGTGCGATCGTCCGCAAAGCGTGAGGCGGCAACCCGCTTGAGCCATCTGCAGCGCAATGGCCGCACCGATGCCGGCACCCGCGCCGGTGATGAGGGCGTGTCGCCCTTGCAGTTCTTGGGCCACCTCAATCCCCCTTGCTTGCGCTCTGCAGGGCACGCTCACGGGCAAACCCGGCTTCAAGCTGCGGCTTACCCGACTCGTAGGCGCGGGGCCAAGCGATGTCTTTGAAGCCGATACGTGCGGCTTCGGTGAGCGTCCAAGCCGGGTTGGCCAAGTGCGGGCGAGCCACGGCGCACAGGTCGGCGCGGCCTGCGGCCAGGATGCTGTTGACGTGGTCGGCCTCAGAGATGGCGCCCACCGCGATGGTGGCGATGCCGGCCTCTTGGCGGATACGGTCGGCAAACGGGGTTTGGTACATGCGGCCGTAAGTAGGCTTTTGCTGGGCGCTGACTTGGCCAGATGAGCAGTCGATCATGTCGGCACCTGCGGCCTTGAAGGCGCGAGCGATCTCGACCGCGTCGGTGGGCGTGATACCGCCTTCGACCCAGTCGTGTGCCGAGATGCGCACCGACATGGGCAGATGTTCAGGCCAGGCCGCGCGTACTGCGGCAAACACTTCGAGCGGATAACGCAAGCGGTTTTCCAGCGAGCCGCCGTATTCGTCTGTGCGCTTGTTTGTCAGCGGGCTGATGAAGCTTGACAACAGGTAGCCGTGGGCGCAATGCAGTTCGAGCCAGTCAAAACCGGCTTGGGCTGCCCGCTGCGTGGTCGCCACAAAGTCGGCCGTGACACGGTCCATGTCAACGCCTGTCATGGCGCGGGGCACATCGCCGTGCGGCAAATAAGGCTGGGCGGAGGCTGCAATCAAGGGCCAGTTGCCTTCGGCGTCATCGGCGGGCACAGGCTGGTCCATGCCCGGGCCTTGCCAGGGGCGGCAGGTCGAGCCCTTGGGCCCGGCGTGGCCGATCTGCAAGCCGATTTTGGCGTCTGTTCTGGTGTGCACCCAGTGGTTGATGCGTTTGAAATCGTCGGTCTGTGCGTCGTTCCACAGGCCCGGGCAGCCATGCGTGATGCGGCCGTTGGCGCTGGGCGCGGTCATCTCGACCATCACCAAACCGGCACCGCCCATGGCGCGTGCGCCCAAGTGAACCCGATGGTCGTCGCCCACACGGCCGTCTTGCGCCATGTATTGCGCCATGGGCGAGACGACGACGCGGTTCTTGAGCGTGACCGATCGTTGTGTGTAGGGCGTGAACATGGGCGGGCGGATACCAGGCTGGGCTGTGCGGCCTGCAAACCAGGCCTCATAGCCCTCCAGCCAAGCCTTATCACGCAGACGCAAATTCTCATGGCTGATCCGTTGGCTGCGTGTGAGCATGGAGTACATGAATTGCTCGGGTTCGAGCTGGTCGCAATATCGCTCGCCGCACACCTCAAACCATTCCATCGCGTTCCAGGCGGCGTTTTGCAGGCGGATCACATCGATCTCGCGCACGGCCTGGTAGTGCTTCAACACTTCGGGGATGTGCTGGGCCGTATCACCAAGTTCTTTGAACTGGCGCACCAGCTCGATGGCATCTTCAAGCGCCAGTTTGGTACCCGAGCCGATCGCAAAGTGCGCGGTGTGCACCGCGTCGCCCATCAGCACCACATGGCTGTTGCCGTTGAAGTGCGACCAGTTGGCGCACTTGACACGCTGAAAGTTCAGCCACGCTGATCCGCGAAGATGACGGGCGTTGGTCATCAACTTTTCCCCTTGCAGGTTCTTGGCAAAGAGTTTTTCGCAGAAGGCGATCGATGCGTCTTGATCGGCTTGGTCCAGACCGTGTGCCAGCCAGACGTGCTCAGGGCATTCGACGATGAAGGTCGAGGTCTGGTTGTCGAACTTGTAGACGTGGGCCTGAAACCAGCCGTGCTCGGTCTTCTCGAACAGAAAAGTGAAGGCGTCGTACTGGCGGTTGGTGCCCAGCCAGATGAAGCGGTTTGGGCGGGTGACGATGTCGGGTCTGAAGATTTCAGGTGTCCGACTTCGAACGCGCGAATTGACACCATCACTGGCGATGACCAGGTCTGCATCGGGGAAGTCCAGATCAGAGTTCACATCTTGCTCAAACAGGAGCGTGACGCCCACTTGCTCGCACCGATCCTGCAAGATGTTGAGCAACTTCTTGCGTCCAATGCCTACAAAACCATGACCGCCTGAGCGGATTACCCGGTCTTTGAAGTGCAGTTCTATGTCGTCCCAATGGTTAAAAGCCTGTTCGACCTCAGCGGCGGTCTCGTTGTCCCATTGCCGCATGTTGTCCAGCGTTTGGTCTGAGAAAACCACGCCCCAGCCAAAGGTGTCGTAAGGCTTGTTGCGCTCGACCACAGTGATGTCGTGGTGAGGACCGAGTTTTTTCATCAGCAACGCGAAGTACAGGCCCGAGGGACCACCGCCAATGCACACGATTTTCATATTGCTTCTCTTTGCTAGCGACCACACAAGCCGTTAATTAAGGCCTATATATTTGAAGCCTCAAGTATTGAAACAAAAGAGCTGACGGTCAATCGGGGGCTAACCCTTAAAAAAACAAAAAGATGGAGGCGTGTGTGGGTGAAAATGCTTCGCACAAAGCAAAACGCCCCACCGTTAGGTGAGGCGTTTTGGGCTGCTAGAAGCCTGACGATGTCCTACTTTCACACGGGAACCCGCACTATCATCGGCGCTAAGTCGTTTCACGGTCCTGTTCGAGATGGGAAGGAGTGGGACCAACTTGCTATGGTCATCAGGCATAACTTGTTGTCGCCTTGACTTTTCAATCAAGACAACGAATTCATAGAGTTTGGAATCAGATTTGGGCTTCCCAGCCCGGCCTCTCAGCCTTTTTTGAATGCGTCAACTTGGCATAACTTCCTTGACCAATGCACACCTTTCGATGCGTGATCAAAGTTATAGGGTCAAGCCGCACGAGCAATTAGTACAGGTTAGCTTAACGCATTACTGCGCTTCCACACCCTGCCTATCAACGTCCTGGTCTTGAACGACTCTTTAGGGGGCTCAAGGCCCCGGCAGATCTCATCTTGAAACGAGTTTCCCGCTTAGATGCTTTCAGCGGTTATCTCTTCCACACTT